>JAGXFR010000040.1 GCA_024637155.1 Burkholderiaceae bacterium
CATGCAGAGATGCCCATGAGCACGTACAGAACGGACCAGACTGGACCAAACAGCCAGCCCGGCGGCGCCCATGAAGGACGAACAAGCTCCCCATAGAACGCCCCGGCGCTTGCCGACGCAAAGCCTCCGACGGCAGCCGCGACGAACGCCAGCAGCAGCCAGCCGAGCAACCCTAACGATTGGTGAATTTTTGATATGGGAAGCTGATGCATCACATGCGCTCCGCTTGAGTGAGGGGTTAGACGTCACTTCGGTCATAGCACCCGGATGGCCATGTACAGGCCAACAGCCAGCATTGAAACAAAGAACCAGCGCCGAAACGCGAGCGGGTTCAGCTTGTCCCGAACGATCTGACCAAAGTACATTCCAGCCAGCGCCGGCGCTACTGCTGCTGCCGATCCAAATGCCAATTCGCGAGTAAACGCACCAGCCGCGCCAAGGCCAATGGCAAGCGCAACCGTGGAAACAGTAAAGGACAGACCCAAGGCTTGGATGAGTTCGTCTTTGCTCAGGCCCAGTGCGCTTAGGTACGGGACTGCCGGCACCGCAAAGATGCCCGTCGCGCCGGTAAGTACGCCGGTCAGCCCGCCAACAACCGGCCCGAGTAGGCGTTCATGGCGTAACGGCACACTGAAACGCGGCAGAAACAACCCGACCAAGGCGTAGATCGCGAGCACCACACCAAGCGCCAGTGACGGCCAGCGTGAATTCGCGCCAGTTAGGAACTGAATACCCGCTGCCGTCCCTGCGCAGATGCACAGCATCATGACGGCGAGACGACGCACGACTTGTTCCGCGGATGGGCCCGCGATGAGTTGCCATACGTTCGTAACCAACGACGGCACGACCAGCAGAGCAGCGGCTTGCGCGGGTGGCATGGACAGGCTGAGCGCTCCCATCGCCACCGTGGGCAAGCCCATTCCCACAACCCCCTTCACCCACCCGGCAATCAGAAAGATCGCAGCGACGAGTACAAGCGCTTCAGTAGGTGGCATGTGACGCCCAACGTTTGAATTCGGCCGTCGCCGTAGGCGGTCGGCTGGAACGACGGGTTAGATGGCGACGTTGTAAATCACAGGCCTTTGTCCCTTCCACTTTTTCCACGTGTCATCGTCAGTGATAAGGGCGGCCATGAAGTGACCGACGTTGATTCGACTGGTCACCTCGGCGTCGAAGATCGCGCTTCTCGTTGGTGAGGAATGTACTTCGTACTCGGTGACCTCGCTCGCGTTGATCAAGCTATCCGGACGAACCGCAACCCACTCGATTGCACCGTCGTTCTGGCCAATCTTGACTCGCAGGTAGTCGGCTGCCTTCTCATTGTCCCCGTGCGGGGGCACCAGTAGACGCACAAGCCCAATGACGCACCGTTGACCGAACGACACGCGTTCGTCGAGATCGCGGTTGCTGTTGCCGGCCGTGTTCATGAGCACGAACCTGGTTGCCGCAGCGGGACAGTTCGCCTTGATGGCTTCGCACAACCGACGGGTTGCATCAACGACAAGCTTGGGCGGGCGTCCGTAAACGCCCTTCAAACTGATGTTGTGTCCCAAACAGGACGCCACCGCATCGCAGCCCTTGACGTGATGGGCCATCTCGGCATCGTTGAGACTCAGGATGCTTGCGCGAATCACGGACAGGCCGCCGTGATTCAAGAACCCTTGGGGCAGCTTGTCCGGCGATCGCACGATCACCCTCACGCTCTGTCCTCGACTGAGCAATTGCTGGACGAGCAATTGCCCGGTCGCCCCGCTTGCTCCAACCACGAGAGTCGTCATTGCGGCGGGTCTCCTGCTGTTTGTGCCATCTAAGGTTTGCGCTCACGGGCGGCCCGTAAGGGCCGTCCGCTGCAACGAGTTCTCAGCGGCTTGCGGAATGACCTCCGTGGCACCCCATTCTCTGCTGAACATAGCTTTTCGATTGAGCCAGACAACAAGCAGCGCAGCGGCAACAAAGAAAAGCGTGTCGTAGGGCTGCGCGTCAGGCCAGAGGGGATTGATCAGCTGAAAATGGAACAGTGCGGGGAGCAGGATGCTCCCGCGCGATGCATTGAACAACTGGGTCACGATCACGCTGACGGCAACCGAACCGACAAAAAACGGAGTGAATGACCAGGCGTTTTGCGGCGTCCCGCTCAACAAAAATGCCGGGAAGTGCCATAGGCCCCAAATGACTCCAAGAATCAGACCAGCCCATATGGGCGCCAGCTTCCGTTGCAGCAGGGGCAGTGCCAGACCGCGCCAACCAAACTCTTCGACCGGGCCTTTGATGGCCATGAATGACGATGCGACGACGAGCGCCCCAAACGAGGGAAACGGGATTGGGTCGGCGAAGAGGTTTCCCTTCATTGCCGACCCGCCGATGAAAAGCAGCGGGATGCCGATCACCAGCAGGGCATACCAGGCCGGGGTACAGCGCCAGAGCAACAGCCTGGTCAGGTAGTGGCGCAAGCCTCCAGCGCCGCCGTGCCAGGCGACAACCATGAAGGCTGCGATTGCCGGTGCGTATACCGCCAGGAAGAAGAGCGGATGTTGGCCGGTCAATTCACCGAACAGCGCGCTCATCTTCTCCGGCAGAAAGACGAACAGGGCCACGATCCCCCACGCCAAGCCAAAGCTCACCAGCAGAAATGGCCCGAGAGCGTTGAAGGGAACCGGAATCCTGTCAGGGCTGGATGAGTCTTTCGTCACGATTCACCTGAATGGCATTGCCTGCGCCAAGCCTTCAACACTGACGAGCCGCCCGGAACTGCACACGTCACGGATAGGCCGTAGGTTCTGGTAGACGTCGCCATTGTAGAAGGACTCGAACGCGGCAACCGACGGGAACTCGAAGAGGACGCTTCGTCTTGGCTCCCAGTCTCCTTCGTAGACTTTGTGGGTACCGCCCCTTGCGAGGCACGCCCCTCCCGCGGCCTCGATCACCGGTTTGACACCCTTCATGAACTCTTGATACTGCGCAAGATCTCGAATTTCGACGTCAAAGACCACGTAGGCGGCCATTCGCGTCTCCCTGTTGTTGGAGTTCCATTCTGAGCCAGGACCCCGCAGTACGGCTGATTGGCGCGACTGCAGGGATCGTCGGGTAGTAGGGGAGTGACGACGAGGCTGTTGGAGGCGCGGGGCGCTCGTGCGGTGATGCCTAACGAGCTAACCGGCGCGCCGGGTACGACAGTCGATGCCGGCACAACGCTCCCGGCGTGTCCGAGTCGGGCGCCAGGGTGGTATCGCGACAGACCTCACTGCGATGTCCCACCTTGATCACGTCGATGACGCGCTTTGCGTCGTCGATCGAGTAGATAACGCGAACCTGTCCTTGGCGAACCCGAAAGACGGCGGTCGCTCCGGCGAGCTTCTCGCAGCCCGCAGGTTGTGGTTCCGAGGCGAGCGATTGAATGCGGCTGACGATGCGCTACGCGGCGTGCTTCGGCGGTGGCGGCACCCGCCAGAAGAGCAGTACGGCGAGGGCGAGCATCTCGACCCCGACCCAGATCATCCAGGCCAGCCGAAACGCGCCCGCCTCGGTGTCGACGAGGAATCGCACCGTGTCGACGATCCAGCCGAAGAGCGACTGCGAGACGAAAATCCCGACGAAGAACAGCAGGTTGTAGGCGGTGAACGCGCGGCCGGTCAGGTGCTCGGGAAAGCTCAGACCGACATGCGTCTGAATCAGCGCGAAGTGGGTGGCGAGCACGGCGAGGGCCAGCCACAGCACGATGGCGAGAGCACCCCCGGAGAGCCCGATGCCGACCTGCACCGCGAGCACCAGCGCGGTCCCGACCGAGACCACCTGCAGCACCGTCCAGCCGCGGCGCTCGATGCGCGGCGCCACCCAGCTCAACCCGAGAAAGCCGGCCAGCAACACGAGGTTGAACGCGAACAGCGTCTCCGCGGACTGCACCGCGGACATCCCGAGCACGGTCACGAACCACGGTCCGGCCCACAGGCTCTGCAGCGAAGCGAAACTGCCGTGGATCAGGATGCCCACCGCTGCGAATCGCCACAGGTAACGGCTCGCGAACACCTGACGGTAGCCGAGCCAGAGCGTGGCTCCGCCGGGGTCGGCCTGTCCGGCGCGCTCGCCGCGGGGCAACAGCGTCCAGATCGCGGTGCTCGCGGCAAGCAGCAGCCCGGCGGCGATCCAGAACACGCCGCGCCAGCCGATCGATGGAATCGCCAGCTGCACCGGGACGGTGGTGGACAGCGCCCCGAGCGTACCCGCCACGAGCATCCATGCCACCAGCTGTTGCTGACGCCCCGGCGCATACCAGAAGCGAAACGCCCGCAACGGGGCCATCAGGGCCCCGGCGACCCCGGCGCCGATCAGCGCCCGGCCGATCCACAGCATCACGACCCCTTGCGCGGTCGCGAACAGTACGCAGCCCAGCGCAGCGAGGAGCAGCAGGACCGCGTCGGCGCGGCGCGATCCGAATCGATCGAGCCAGACCCCGAGCGGCAGCTGCATCGCGGCGAAGGCGAGGAAGTAGGCGCTTGAGAGCGAGCCGAGCTGCGCGTTGCTGAGCGCAAAATCGCGCACCAGTTCGGGCGCGATCACCGCGTTCACCGAACGCAGCGCGTAGGACAGGAAATAGCCGGCCGCGAAGCAGGCGAAAACCCGCAGTGCGGTGCCCCCGGTGAGGTGCACGTTCACGTCACTCCCCTCCGGCGCCGCGCACCGTTGGTAGTAGACTGGCTCGGTGGACTGGCAAAGTCGGGGGGACGCGTGGGAGAATCAGGGGCACGACGGCCTTCGTGACAGGGAGAAGAAGAAATGCTCTATGAATTCAAGTCGCGTGCCACCGGCAGCGTTTTCATGATGCAGTCGGTGGCCGAACACATCCTGCACATTATCGGCAAGTCACCGGGGAAGACGGGCATCATCACCGTCGACCAGGTTCCCGGCGCGGTGGCAGCACTTCGAAAAGCCATCGAAGAATCCGAGTCCAGGCAGGAAGATACGCGAGAAACCGATGACCGTGGCGAATCCGAAGACGGAGAAACCGGTTCGGCCGTTTCGCTCGCGCAGCGCGCCTATCCGTTCATCGAGCTGATCGAGGCTGCACGCCAGGCCGGCAAGGACGTAACCTGGGGCGTCTGACACCGCTCCCCATTTGACCGATCCATTGAGGACGACATGAGTGTAGAAGTCACCGTACGATTCGGCCCCACCCTCGAGTATCAGTACGCGCTGCGCGACGATCAGGTCGCCGACCGCATGGTTGCCGGCCAGTGGCTCGACGACCAGTTCGAGGCGCTCGGCGCCGAACCGCTGCGTGCCTCGGGAAAAGTGCTGATCGCCGACAAGGTCCTGGCGGTCGCGCAGGCCGCCGGGCCGGAACGCTTCCAGGACAACGGCGAATGGGGCCGCAGCTTCGCCGTCCACACGATCGGCGCCCTCGGGCGCGGCGCGATCTGCGTGGACGTCGACGCGATGTCGATCACCTACTGACCCCGTCGTGCCGATTCGCCCGCCCGAGCGGGTCGATGCCGCGCAGGCGGCGGGGCTGATTCGCAGCGGCTGGACCGTCGCCAGCGCGGGCTTCGTCGGCGTCGGGCACGCCGAGGCCGTCACCGCTGCGCTGGAGGCCCGTTTTCTCGCCACCAGCGAACCGCGCGACCTGACGCTGGTCTACTCGGCCGGACAGGGCGACCGGGGCGCGCGCGGCGTCAACCATTTCGGACAAGCCGGTCTGACGCGGCGCATCATCGGCGGCCACTGGCGCTCGGCGCCGCGACTCTCGCGGCTGGCGCTCGACAACGAAGCCGAGGCCTACAACCTCCCGCAAGGGGTGATCACGCATCTCTACCGGGCGATCGCCGGCCACAAGCCGGGCGTGATCACGCCGATCGGCCTGCACACCTTCGTCGACCCGCGGCACGGCGGAGGGCGGCTCAACGAGCGAACCCGCGAGGAACTGGTCGAATTGATCGAGATCGGCGGCGCGGAGATGCTGCGCTACAAGCCCTTCCGGATCGACTGCGCGCTGGTGCGCGGCACGAGCGCCGACGCCGCGGGCAACGTCACCGCCGAACACGAGCCCTTTCACCACGAACTGCTCGCGATCGCGCAGGCCGCCCGCAACAGCGGCGGCATCGTCATCGCGCAGGTCAAGCGCATCACCGCCGGACGCGCCCGCGCGGCGGACGTGCGCATACCGGGGATCCTCGTCGACTATCTGGTCGAGGTCGGCGACGACCCGGAGGTCCATTCGATGACCTTCGGGGAGCGCTTCAACCCCGCCTATCTGGGCGAGGGGCCGGTACCGCCGCGCCCGATCGTCACCGGCGCACTGGACGCACGCCGCATCATCCAGCGCCGCGCATTGCTCGAACTGGTCGCACGCGCTCCCCGCGTGGTCAGCCTCGGCGTGGGGATGCCGGCCGGCGTGGGCGCGGTGGCTCACGAGGAGGGGGTCGACGACTTCGTGCTCACCGTCGAGGCCGGGCCGATCGGTGGCGTGCCAGCCGACGGGCTTTCCTTCGGCGCCAGCGCGTTTCCCGAGGCGCTCGTCGACCAGCCCGCGCAATTCGATTTCTACGACGGCGGCGGGGTGGACATGGCCTTCCTCGGGCTCGCCGAGTTCGATCCGGCCGGCAACGTCAACGTCAGCCTGTTCGGCGAGGGCGCGTCACGGATGGTCGCGGGGGTGGGCGGCTTCATCAACATCACCCAGTCGACCCGCTCGCTGGTGTTCATGGGCACCCTCACCGCCGGCGGCCTCACGGTGGGCACCGGCGACGGACGCCTGCGCATCCTCACCGAGGGCCGCGCCCGCAAGCTCGTCGGGCAGGTGGAACACCTGTCCTTCAGCGGCCCCTACGCGTCGCGGCTGGGGACCGAGGTGCTCTACGTGACCGAGCGCGCAGTCTTCCGGCTGCACGACGGACGCCTGCGACTCATCGAGATCGCGCCCGGCATCGACCTGCAACGCGATGTCATCGACCAGTGTGCGGGCCCCATCGAGGTGGCGGCTGACCTGCACGAGATGGATCGGCGCCTCTTCATCGACGCACCGATGCTCACGCACTGAGCGCAGCTAGTCCTGCAGCTCCGCGTACACGACCCGATTTTCGGCCGCCGGCCAGCTGCGCACGGCGATGCGCTCGCCATTGAATTCGCCCACGACGGTGCGCACGGGCCCGGCGGGCAGCAGGAGCTTCGCGGCGGATGTCCCGGCCACGCCGCCGGTAATGCCCGGCAGCGGTTTCCCGTCGAGCGACATCCGGTCGCGCCGCAGGTCGTAGTAGCCCCGCGGTCGGTTCAGGATCACGACGCTGCCCGCCGCCTTGTCGGCGTCCGACAGCCGCGCCGGTCGGAAATTCACGATGTCCGACGAGCGCGGGAAGGGCGACCGATAGACGTGCGTGGTGGCGTAACCCTCGGCCGCGACGACGAACTCGTAAACCGCGCCGGAGCGCGAACGAAACGGGCCCCAGCGCCCGCCGGCATCTACCGTCACCGCGTGCACCGGCGCACCGAGGCGCTCGCCGGTCGCAGCTGCCACCTCGTAGACCTCGAGACGCGCCCCGGCGAGCGGGGTGTTGGTTGGGACCGCGCCGGCCAGCGCCGAGATTCTGCCGTCGAGAGTGACCTGAGATTCGGGAACGATCGCGGTATTTCCGGGGGCGCTACCGGTCAGGAAGCGCCAGGTTTCGCCGAAGGCGCGCGCGTGGAACGAGACCTCCCGATGGTCGAGCCCGGGCAACACCACGTTCTCAGCACCCTTGAGCGCCGGTCCCTCGGCGGTGACGTTGGTGGGAACGCCCGGCCGGCCGATCCAGCGACCTTCGGGTTGCGCGAACTTGTCGTTGTGGTCCGAGCGCAGCGTGAGCCACTTGACCCCCGGCGTCACCTCTTCGCCGTTGGGCCCCTGCGGCGCGTTGAGCGCGCTCAGAAAAGGACCCGCGCCGTTGAATTCGCTGCCGACCCGGAAGCCGGCATCTGCCCAGACCCCGTGATTGGGCGCGCCGCCAAGGATCGCGTGCGAGACCTTCACCGCGCCACCGCCGTTGCGCACGTAGTTGCGAATCGCCAGCCCGCCGCGGGAATTGCCGACCAGAATCACCTCTGCTGCGCCCGTGCGCGCCAGCACCTTGTCGACCTCGCCCGCGAGAAACTGCATGTTCTCGGTGCTCGACGTGCGGCCCGCCTGCGGCTTGTCGTCTTCGTCCCGGGAGAGCGGCAGCGGGACGTCGATTGCGTGCAGCCTGTCGCGCGGCCAGCCATTGGATTCGAAGCGCCAGATCGTCGTCTGCCACAACGCGGCGGTGTCGCCGTTCCCGTGGACGAACACGATCGGCGAGCGGCCGGTGGCGCCCGGCTGCGCATAGGGTGCGCACGCCGCGATCCCGGCGAGCAGGACGAGCGCGCCGGTCAGACGCAGCGCACGGCGTCGCGCCGGCTGCAGGATCAGGTCACGAAACATGGGTCTTCTCCGAAAGGCTTCAGTTGTCTTGGGCCGGGCCCGCTGGCGCGGAACCGGGATCGACGAGAACGGGCGCCAGTGCGCTCCTCAATTCCTGTTGTTCGCGCCGCGAACGCGCGGCGTAGTCCTGCAACTGATCCTCGCCGATCGGGCCGACATTGAAATAGTCGGCTTGCGGATGCGAGAAGTAGAAGCCGGAAACGCTCGCCGCGGGCGCCATCGCGAAACTCTCGGTGAGCGTGATGCCCACTTCCTCGCAGCGCATGGTCTCGAAGAGCGCGCGCTTGACGGTGTGCTCGGGACACGCCGGATAGCCGGGCGCCGGTCGGATGCCCCGGTACTTCTCGGCGATCAGTGCTTCGTTGGCGAGGTCCTCGTCGGGCGCATAGCCCCACAGGTCGCGGCGCACGCGCTGGTGCAGGCACTCCGCAAAGGCCTCGGCGAGCCGGTCGGCGATCGCCTTGAACATGATCGAGGAATAGTCGTCGTGCGCGGCGACGAACTCGGCTTCCTTCTTCTCGATGCCCAGGCCCGCGGTGACGGCGAACATGCCGATGTAGTCGGCGATGCCCGAGGGCTCGCCGTCGATGGTCTTGGGCGCGATGAAGTCCGCCAGGCACTTGTTGGCGACGCCCGCGCGCTTGACGGTCTGCTGGCGCAGGTTGTGCCAGACGAAGGCCACCTCATCGCGCGATTCGTCGGTGTAGATCTCGATGTCGTCGTCGCCGACCGAACTTGCCGGCAGAAAAGCCACCACCGCGTTGGCGGTGAGCCAGCGCCCGTCGATCGCCCGGCGCAGCATCGCGAGCGCGTCGGCGTGCACGCGCCGCGCCGACTCGCCCACCTTCTCGTCCTCGAGGATGGCCGGGTAGCTTCCGTGCAGGTCCCAGGTCTGGAAGAACGGCTGCCAGTCGATGAAGCGCGCAACCTCCGCGAGATCGTAGCTGCGGAACTCGCGCCGGCCGATGAATTTCGGGCGGGGCGGGCGGTACGCGCCACTCGGGTGTCCGCATCCGCAACCGGCGCCGTGCGGCGCCGCCGCCCACGCGAGCGGCGTGCGGTTCGCGCGCGCCGCCGCCAGGGAGACCAGCGCCGGCCCCTTCTTCCCCGCGTGTTGCGCGCGTACCTTGCGGTACAACGTGGCGTGATCTTCCAGGTACTGGTCGCGTCCCTCGGGAGAGAACAGCCCCTGCGCCACCTGCACCGAGCGAGACGCATCGGGCACGTGGATCACCGGCCCGGAGTAATGCGGAGCGATCTTGACCGCCGTGTGCACGCGCGATGTGGTCGCGCCGCCGATCAGCAGCGGGATGCGGCGCTCGCGGAAGTACGGGTCACGCTCCATCTCGCGCGCGACGTGCGCCATTTCCTCGAGCGAGGGGGTGATGAGCCCCGAGAGACCGACGATGTCCGCGTTCTCGGCCTTCGCCCGCGCCAGGATTTCGGTGGCGGGCACCATCACGCCCATGTTGACCATCTCAAAGTTGTTGCACTGGAGCACGACCGAGACGATGTTCTTGCCGATGTCGTGCACGTCTCCCTTCACGGTGGCGATGACGACCTTGCCGCGCGCGGCGACGCTGCCGCCGGCGGCGGCGATGCGCTCCTTCTCGGCCTCGATGTACGGCAGCAGGTGGGCCACGGCCTGCTTCATCACGCGCGCCGACTTCACGACCTGCGGCAGGAACATCTTGCCGGCGCCAAAGAGGTCGCCGACGATGTTCATCCCGTCCATCAGCGGCCCCTCGATCACTTCGATCGCGCGCCCGTCGCGCGCCTCGACCTCGCGCCAGACCTCCTCGGTATCGGCGACGATCCATGCGGTGGTGCCGTGCACCAGCGCGTGCGAGAGACGCTCGGCCACGGGCTTCTCGCGCCACTCCAGGTTCTCCTCGCGGCGCACGCCCCCCGCCTTGAGGCCGCCGGCGTATTCGATCATCCGTTCGGTCGTCGTCTTCCCGCGCTCGGGCGAGTCGGCCGGCAGGTCCGGCGGCAGCGTGGGCGGACGGGCCAGCACGATGTCCTCGACGCGCCTGCGCAGTTCCGGGTCGAGCTCGTCGTAGACGCCGATCATGCCGGCGTTGACGATGCCCATGGTCAGGCCGGCCTGGATCGCGTGATAGAGGAACACGGTGTGGATCGCCTCGCGCGCGGCGTCGTTGCCGCGAAACGAGAAGGACACGTTGGAGATTCCGCCCGAGATCTTCGCGTGCGGCAGGTTCGCGCGGATCCAGCGCGTCGCGTTGATGTAGTCGAGCGCGTAGCCGTCGTGCTCCTCGATTCCGGTGGCGATCGCGAAGACGTTCGGGTCGAAGATGATGTCCTCGGGCGGATAGCCTGCCTGCTCGGTAAGCAGCCGGTAGGCGCGCGCGCAGATCTCGGTCTTGCGCGCGTAGGTGTCCGCCTGCCCGTGCTCGTCGAAGGCCATCACGATCACCGCCGCGCCGTAGCGCCGGCACAGCCGCGCCTGGCGCAGGAACTCGGTCTCACCCTCCTTCATCGAGATCGAGTTCACCACCGCCTTGCCCTGCACGCACTTCAGGCCCGCCTCGATCACGCTCCACTTGGAGCTGTCGATCATCAGCGGCACGCGCGCGATGTCGGGTTCGGAGGCGATCAGGTTCAGGAAGCGCGTCATGGCCTCGACCGAGTCGAGCATCGCCTCGTCCATGTTGACGTCGATCACCTGCGCGCCGTTCTCCACCTGCTGGCGCGCCACCGCCAGCGCCTCCTCGTATTGCGCGTTGAGGATCAGCCGCGCGAAGGCCTTCGAACCGGTGACGTTGGTGCGCTCGCCGACGTTCACGAAGAGCGAGTCGGCGTCGATGTTGCACGCCTCCAGACCGGCGAGGCGCAGCGCCGGCGCGATCTGGGGCACCGTACGCGGCGCGACCCCGTCGAGCGCGGCCGCGATCGCCGCAATGTGCTCGGGCGTCGTGCCGCAGCAGCCGCCGGCGACATTGACGAAACCGGCCTGCGCGAACTCGGCGAGCAGCGCCGCGGTCACCTCCGGCCCCTCGTCGAAGCCGGTCTCCGACATCGGATTGGGCAGTCCCGCGTTGGGGTAGACGCACACGAAGGTGTCCGCCTTGCCCGCGAGTTCCTCAATGTAGGGGCGCATCAGCGCGGCGCCAAGCGCGCAGTTGAGCCCGACGGTGAGCGGGCGCGCGTGGCGCACCGAGTTCCAGAACGCCTCGACGGTCTGCCCCGAGAGAATGCGCCCGGATGCGTCGGTGACCGTTCCCGAGATCATGATCGGCAGGCGCACCCCGCGCTCTTCGAAGAGTTCGTCGATCGCAAAGAGCGCCGCCTTGGCGTTCAGGGTGTCGAAGATGGTCTCGACCAGCAGCACGTCGACGCCGCCGTCGAGCAGGCCGCGCGTCTGCTCGTGGTAGGCGGCGCGCAGCTCCTCGAAGGTGACGCCGCGCGCGGCCGGGTCGTTCACGTCGGGTGAGATCGACGCGGTCTTGGGCTGCGGTCCGAGCGCGCCGGCGACGAAACGCGGCCGCTCGGGCGTGGCGTAGCGCTCGCAGGCCTCACGCGCGATCCGCGCCGAGGCCACGTTCATTTCGTAGGCGAGTTCGGCGAGACCGTAGTCGGCCTGCGCGATCGCCGTCGCGCCAAAGGTGTTGGTCTCGATCAGGTCGGCGCCGGCAGCGAGGTAGCCCTCGTGGATCTCGCGGATGATCTCGGGGCGGGTGAGCGAGAGGAGTTCGTTGTTGCCCTTCACGTCGCGCGCGTGCCCGGCGAAGCGTTCACCGCGAAAATCCGCCTCGTCGAGCGCGTAGCGCTGCACCATCGTCCCCATCGCCCCGTCAAGGATCAGGATGCGGCGGGCAAGCAGTTCGCGCAGGTGCGTTTCGGTCGGGTTCATTGCGGGTTCCGGGTTCGCGGCCGCACCCTGTTCGGCGAGGGCGGCAGGCCTGATTCTCCCACGACGCGCGCGGGCGGGCTGTGGTGCAAAATAGCGACGAACTTCTTTCCGCGACCCCCGATCTCTGGAGCGAACATGAATCACGTCTTTGCCGCCTCCCCCACCGTCTCCGTGCCCGTGGCCGGGAGCGAGCGCAGCTTCCCGATCCACCGCATCTACTGCGTGGGCCGAAACTACGTTGAGCACAAGAAGGAAATGGGCTTCACCGACCGGGACCCGCCCTTCTTCTTCATGAAGCCTGCGGACGCAGCGGTCCCCATCTCACACGGTGCGGTGGGCGAGATTCCGTACCCGCCCGCGACCCAGAACCTGCACCACGAGATCGAACTGGTGGTGGCGATTGGCACCCGAGGCCGGAACATCAGCGCCGAGGAAGCACCCGGCTACATCTTCGGCTACGCCGTGGGGCTCGACATGACCCGGCGCGACCTGCAGTTCGCGATGCGCGACAAGGGCCGCCCGTGGGACGTCAGCAAGGGCTTCGACCATTCGGCGCCGATTGCGCCGATCCACACGCTCGAAGAGGTCGGCGATCTCTCCAATGCGGCGATCTTGCTCGACGTCAACGGGGCCAACCGCCAGTCGAGCGACATCTCCAAGCTGATCTGGAACGTCAACGAGACCATCGCGCACCTCTCGACCTACTTCGAGCTCGTTCCCGGCGATCTGATCTTCACGGGCACGCCGGAAGGTGTCGGCGCGGTGGTGTCCGGCGATCAGCTCGAGGGCCGGATCGACGGGCTGGGCGACCTGCGGGTGCGCATTGCCTGAGCGCGGCATTTCCGACACGGCACTTCGCCGGAGCGCGGCGCGCCCGGCAACGAGGAGGCATTTCTGGTGCAAGACGTCCTGATCCCCACGGCGGCGCTCCATGACTGGATCGAGCGCCTGTTCAGCGCTGCCGGTTCGGAAGCGACCGAAGCACGGCTGACCGCCGACCACCTGGTCGGCGCGAACCTGGCGGGGCACGACTCCCACGGCGCCGGGATGGTGCCGCGCTACGTCAGTTCGCTCCTGAACGGCGAACTGCAGCTCAACCGCTCGGTCGAAGTCGTCTCCGACACCGGATCGATCCTGCTGCTCGACGGCCAGCGCGGCATCGGCCAGTCGATCGCCTTTCAGGCCATGGAGATTGCGATCGAGCGCACGCGGGCGCACGGCGTATCCGTGCTCGCGCTGCGCAACAGCCATCACATCGGTCGCGTCGGGCATTGGGCGGAACAGGCCGCGGCGGCCGGCTTCGTTTCGGTGCACTTCGTCAACGCCGTCTCGGGTCAGCCGATCGTTTCCCCCTATGGGGGGATCGACGCGCGCTTCAACACGAACCCGTTCACGGTCGCGATTCCGCGCGAGGACAACGAGCCGATCCTGCTCGACTTCGCCACCAGCGCGATCGCACAGGGCAAGGTGCGCGTCGCCTACAACAAGAAGGCGAAGGTTCCGCCGGACGCGCTGATCGACGCCGAGGGGCGCCCCACCGACGACCCGGCGGTGATGTTCGAGCCCCCGCTGGGGTCGCTGATTCCCTTCGCGGCGCACAAGGGCTTCGCGCTGTCGATGGTCTGCGAGCTGCTCGGCGCGGCGCTCACCGGCGGTGAGACCTCGCAGCCGGCGAATTTCGCAAAGCGATACGGGGTCTGGAACAACATGCTCGCGCTGCTCTTCGATCCGGCGCGTCTGGGCACGGGCGCCGCGTTTGAGAACGAGGCGCGCAGCTTCATGGACTACGTCCAGTCGGCCCGCAAGAGCGCGGTAGGCGAAATCCTGATGCCGGGCGACGCGGAGCGGCATTACCGGCGCGAGCGTGCCGAGCGCGTCCCCATCGATGCCGGCACGATCGCCGAGCTCGACAACGCAGCAGCGGCCATCGCCCGGGCACGCGACGTCGACGTCGGCGCGCTCTCGAAGCTCGCGCTCGACTGACGATCCGCCCCCTACGGGCGCCATCCCGTGCCGCTCGAAGCGCTCGCCCTGGTCCTGGTGGCCGCCTGCATCCACGCCACCTGGAATTTCTGGGTCAAGCGCGCGCAGGCCGCGGGCGTTGCCTTCGTGTGGGCCTCGTCGACGGTGACCGCGCTCCTCTACGCACCCGTGGCGCTCTGGCTCTTTGGCGCGCAGCTGGGAGCATTCACGCTCGAGCAGTGGGTCGCGGTCGGTATCGGCGGCGTTCTGCACACCCTCTACTTCCTGTCGCTCCAGCGCGGCTACGCGGTGGCGGACCTCTCCGTGGTCTACCCGGTGGCGCGCGGCGTGGGCCCGTTCGTGGCGTCGATTGCCGCCATGATCTGGTTTGCCGAAGTGCCCACCGCGGGCTCGCTGACCGGTCTCGTGCTGATCGTCACGGGCACCTTCACGATCGCCGGCGGATGGGCGCTGTTCCAGCGCATCGGCACCGAAAAGGCGCGGCGCGGACTGGCCTGGGGAGCGCTGACGGGCCTGTTCATCGCGGCCTACACGGTCAACGACGGCCGGGCGGTCAAGCTGCTGGCGATCGCGCCGCTGCTCTTCGACTGGCTTTCCGGTACGCTGCGCGCGATCTTCCTGGTGCCGGCCGTCATCCGGCGCCGGGGCACGGTGTGGCGCGACATCGCCAGCAGCTGGCGCTATATGCTCGGCGTCGGGATCCTCGCGCCGGTGAGCTACATCCTGGTGCTGCACGCGATGCAAATTGCGCCGGTGAGCCGCGTGGCGCCCGCGCGCGAAGTGTCGATGCTGCTCGCCGCTTTCCTGGGCGCCCGGCTGCTGGGTGAGGGGAACCTGCTGCGGCGCCTGCTCGGCGCGGCGCTGATCGCCAGCGGCGTGGTCAGCCTGACCGTCTGGTGAACCACTCCCGGGGCGAGGCGGGCAGGATCGGCCCGATCGCGTCGAGCGTGTTCTTGAGCATCAACCCGAACTCGGTGTCGCCCTCCATCACCAGCGAGCGGTCGAAGAACATCGTGTCCGGATCGTCGCGCCCCTGTAGGAGGCTCCAGAAGATCGCGGCGGCGGCGCTGATGCGCAGCGCCACCGGCTCGGCGGCCGGGGCGACCCGAAAGCCATTGTTGCCGAGCACCATCAGGCAGCGCAGCCCGACGTCGCTCACTTCGAGTTCCACCGCGCGACCCGAGAGTTCCGCGCGCATCGACGCGTCAAGCCGCGGCAGCAACAGGCGATTCAGTGCGAGTGCCAGCGCGAACGACGGCGGCGCGACGGGCAGGCGTCGAATCACGTTGCGCAGCAGCCGGGGAAACGCGGGCAGGAAAGCGCCCGGGCGCGGCGTGGCGCCGCCCGCATGGGACGCGCCGCGCGCGCCGGCGCCGGAATCCGGATTGCTGAATCCGCCGTCGTGCTGCGTCGCCTGCATCGCCCGCATCGCCTGCATCATGCCGAAACCCTCCCGTTCGCCGCCGGCGCGACCGGCGTCCAGTCCTTGCCGGGTTGTCCCGACGCGTAGCCGTTGACCATCCCGCCCGGCAGGCAGAGCGCGTCGATCGTCTCGGCCGCATCCGGCGCCGATGCGCCCCGATTGAACACGGCGTCGAAGCAGCGCACGATCTCCGGGAAATGCTGCGATTGCGGCGAGAGCCGCAGGCGCCGGATGCCGGCCCCCGCGAGCGCGTCGCGCGCGCCGATCAGGCAGTGCGTGCCCGCCGACTGGGTCTGGATGCCGTTGATCGCGAGAAAGGGCTCTCCCTCCCGGCTAGTGAGCAGCAGCCCGTCAGGGTGCTCGATGCAGCGGAACGCGCAGTCGTCTTTCTGCAGATGGTAGTGACGCGCGGTGAAGCAGCGCGCCGAGAACGCCAGCGGCATGCGTCCGAAGGCGAAGATCTCGCTCTCGATCGGTGTCGCGTCGCCACCCGCTTCCGGGCCGCCACTGCGCACCGGGTCGGCCACCGGATTGATCGCCGCGACCTGCTCGATCGACAGCTCCAGCGGCGCGACCCACCGGGTCGGCCCCAGCAGCGCGTGCTCACGCAGCGCGTCACGACTGTAGATGTTGACGTGCGGGCCGATCACAAATGGGCCACGGCCGGCGAGCAGCCGCAGCGCTGCCGCGTCGTTGGCTTCGACGCGGAATTCGGCGTTCTCGGCGAGGCGGCGCAGCACCCGCAGATCCGATTCGGACTCGATGAGCACCTGCGCGCTGAGCACCACCTCCTTGCCCGCCGCCGCCAAGTCGCGCGCGAGGTCGAACCAGTCCTCTACCTTCATCTCTTCGCGCCGCCGCGCGCAGACCGTTTCGCCCAGGTAGACCGTGCGCGCGGCCGACTCGGCCACCTCGGCGTAGAAGGCCGTAAGCGTGGAGCGCGTCCAGTAATAGGTCACCGGACCGACCGAGAGCTGGAAGTCCGGGGCGGCGGCCGCGTTGTCGGCGTGCTCCATCACGGCTATCTCCATGGCCGGTTGTAGGCGCCGAGCGTATGCTGCTGGCCCTCGGCCACCCGGCCCAGCGCCGCGGTCCACGCCGGCTGGACGAAAAAGCGCCCCGGATCGAGCGCGCACGCATCGATGGCGGCGCGCCACACGCGGGTGATCTGCTCGACATAGGCGGGGCTGCGTTGGCGGCCCTCCAGTTTGATCGCGGCCACCCCCATGTTGATCAGTTCGGGCAGCACCGAGAGCGTGTTCAGGCTCGTCGGCTCCTCGAGCGCGTAGTCGGTGACGCCCTCGACCTCGAAGCGACCCTTGCACAGCGTCGGGTAGCCGCGCGCCTCGTTCTCGCCGAAGCAGTCGATCAGCACGTCGTTCAGCCGCGCCTCCACGATCGGCCCATTCTCGACCCAGCGCACCGAAGCCGGCGGCGAGCAGACGCCGGCGTTGTTGGGCGAACGGCCGGTGGCGTAGGAGGACAGCGCGCAGCGCCCTTCGACCATCACGCACAGGCTGCCGAAACCGAACACTTCGATCTCGACCGTGGTGTTCTTGATCAGATGTCCCACCTGCGAGATCGTCAGCACCCGTGGCAGCACGGCGCGCTGGATCCCGTAGCGCTCGCGGTAGAACTCGATGGCCTCATAGTTGGTCGCCGAGGCCTGCACCGAGAGGTGCATGCGCAGCTCCGGGTGGTGGTCGCGGCAATAGGCCATCACCGCCGTGTCGGCGAGGATCAGCGCGTCGGCGCCGAAGGTGGCGGCCATGTCCACGGCCCGGTACCACGGGGTCGGGTCACGCGCTTCGCTGTACGTGTTGAGCGCCATCAGCACCTTGGCGCCGCGGCGGTGCGCGTATTCGACGCCCTCGCGGGCCTGCGCGGCATCGAAATTCAAGCCGGCGAAGTTGCGCGCGTTGGTCGCGTCCTTCAGGCCCATGTACACCGTGTCGGCGCCCGCGTCGACCGCGAGTTTCAGGGCCCGCAGCGAGCCGGCCGGACAGACCAGCTCCGGTTTCGTGCGAATTTGTGCGCTCATTTCCAGGGCATCGAGAGGGACTTAACCTGCGACTTTAACACCGAGCGGGAGTGCGCTCCCGCGTTCCGGAGCGCGACCGTCGGGCTTGCCGGGCCCGCCGCGTCATCGTACCCGGCACACGGCCCTCAGTCAGCGACCGTGGCCAGGAAGCGACGCGCCTCGTTCACGTAGGCCCGGCGCGCCAGAATCGCGGCAACCCGCTCCCGGACCTCCTCGAACTCCGGCGGGCTGCCCGGTTCGCGCTCCAACACCTCCACGATGTGGAATCCGTGCCGACTGAGCGTCAGGCGCGGGAGGACGCCCAGATCGTCGCGCCCGAAAATCTCCTGCTCGAACTCCGGCGCGCATTCTCCGGCGGCGAGCCATCCCAGATCTCCGCCTTGCGCCCCGCTCGGGCAATTCGAGAGCGCGCGTGCCTGCCCGCCGAAGGCCGCCGGATCGGCCCGCAGGGCGTGCAGCACCTGCTCCGCCTTCTCGCGCAGCTTCGCCACGGGCACGCCCGGGGTCACCGCGAACAGGATGTGGCGCGCGCGCACGCGCTCGCCCACCACGAACTGGGCGCTGTGCGCGGCGTAGTAGCGGCGGCACTCCTCCTCGCTCGCCTCGGCGGGGCGCAGGCGCTCCTCGAGCAGGCGTTCGATGCCGTCGCGCACCGCCGCCGGATCCGCGCCCAGCGCCGGATCGAGCAGCCCACTCGCCTCGGCCTGGGCACGAAGCGCCTCAAAGAGCACCGCCTCGGGGTCGGCGCGCGCTTCGCGCGCCACGGCGGGGTTCCGGGTCTCCATCGCGTTCACCGACCGGCGGCGATGCGCCGGCTGCGCACCACCTGGTAGGCGCGCACGACATAGCCGACCGCCGCGAAGCCGCTCCACACGTGCACGAGCCGCGTGAACGGGAACACCAGGAACATCGTCAGGCCGAGGAAGATGTGCAGCTTGAAGATCACGCCCGCCCCGGCGAGATGCTCCGCGGCACCGGCGCGGAACGTGACGATGCGCTGCGCCCACTCGCCAAAGGACATCATCAGGCCGCCGTCCAGATGCTGGGCGGAAACCGCGATGCTGACCAAGCCGATCAGCAACTGCAGCCAGAGCAGCATGCCGATGAAGAGGTCGCTGCGCCGCGAAATCGCCAGGATCCGCGGTTCGGTCAGGCGCCGATGCAGCAGGATCGTGATGCCGATGAATCCCGCGAGCCCGGCGAGCCCGCCGCTCACCATTGCGCCGAGCTGCTTGTCGGCGGGCGTGACGAAGTGTTCATAGATCGCGTGCGGGGTCAGCAGCCCGAAGAAGTGTCCGAAGAACAGAAACAGCACCCCGATATGGAACAGGTTGCTGCCCCAGCGCAACTGACCGGCGCGCAGCATCTGCGACGAGTCCGTTTTCCAGGTGTACTGGTCCCGATCGAAGCGGATCAGGCTGCCGAGCAGAAACACGACCAGGCAGACGTACGGGTAGTACCCGAAGAGCAGGGTGTCGAGGTACGTCATTTCGACGCTCCTTGAGGGTGAAAGTGAATCGGCTCAACTCCGGTGTGTGGCCGGCGCGCGGGCGGACATCCGTCGAACGCGGGCGGCTCCTCCCACGCGGCGTCCAGCGCCTCGTCGGGCTCGATCGCTGTGGTTTCGAGCGCCTCGCCGGCGATCTCGAGCGCGGCGGCCAGCACGTGCGCGTACCGACTGCGCCGCTCGGCAAGCACGGTGTGTATCTTGTTGAGGATGTGCGCGAACTCGGCGACGAAGGCGTCGGCCGTTTCCGCAGGCTGGCTCGAGGCGAACTCGAGGGCCAGCGGCAGGAAATCCGGCAGTTCGTTCGCACACAGCTGCAAACCGGCCTGTGCATAGGTCGACTGCAGGTCCACCATCGCCTGCCCACGGTCGCGCGAATCGCCATGGACGTGTTCGAAGAGGTGCAGCGAAGCCGCCCGCCCCCGGTCGAAGGTGTGCACGTAGCGCGCCTCGATCTCGAGCAGATCATCGCCGCCCAGTTCATCGATCAGCGCATCGAGCGCCGCCCGGCGCGCGGCTCCCAGTCTGGCCTCGCCGGCGAACGCCAGGCGGATCTCGGGCAGGCACTCGCGCAGCGTCGCGTCCGGATAGCAAAGCAGCCGCGCGAGGGCCCGATAGCTCATCTTCATCGTCGCCCCCGTCATGCCGATGCCTTGATCGGAATCGTGCGTTTCTTGCGCGTTCCGAACAGGCTGGCCTCGGTCGTGCCGTCCGAACACCCGTTGCCGAACGTGAATCCGCAGCCCCCGCTCAGGTCGTACGCGTTCTCGGCGTACTCGCGGTGCGTGGTCGGGATCACGAAACGGTCCTCGTAGTTGGCAATCGCCATGATCTGGTACATCTCGCGCACCTGCGCCGCGCTGAGCCCGACCTGCTCGAGCACCGCGCTGTTCTCGCGTCCCTCGACGTGAATGCCGCGCATGTGGGCACGCATCGCGAGCATGCGCTCGAGCGCGCGCACCACCGGCGTGGTGTCGCCCGCGGTAAGCAGGTTGGCGAGGTAGCGCACGGGAATGCGCAGCTGGGTCACGTCCGGGATCTCCCCGTTGACGCCGATTTCTCCCGCGTTCGCGGCGGCTTGGATCGGCGAGAGCGGGGGCACGTACCAGACCATCGGCAGCGTCCGGTACTCGGGGTGCAGCGGCAGCGCCACCTTCCATTCCACGGCCATCTGATAGAGGGGGCTGCGCTTCGCCGCGTCGAGCCAGGCCTGCGGAATGCCGTCGGCAAGCGCCTGTTCGATCACCTTCGGATCGTGCGGGTCAAGGAAGATGTCGAGCTGCGCCTGGTAGAGATCCTTGTCCTCGGCAACGCTCGCGGCGTGCTCGATCCGATCGGCGTCATAGAGCAGCACGCCGAGGTAGCGGATGCGGCCGACGCAGGTTTCCGAACACACGGTGGGCTGACCGGCCTCGATACGCGGATAGCAGAAGATGCACTTCTCGGCCTTGCCGCTTTGCCAGTTGTAGTAGATCTTCTTGTACGGGCAGCCCGAGACGCACATGCGCCAGCCGCGGCACTTGTCCTGGTCGATCAGCACGATCCCGTCTTCCTCGCGCTTGTAGATGGAGCCCGACGGGCACGACGCGACGCAGGTCGGATTCAGGCAGTGCTCGCACAGGCGCGGCAGGTACATCATGAAGGTGTTTTCGAACTGACCGTAGATATCCTTCTGCACGGCCTCGAAATTCACGTCCTTCGAGCGCTTGTGGAATTCGCCGCCCAGGATCTCCTCCCAGTTCGGGCCCCACTCGATCTTCTCCATTCGCTTGCCGGTGATCAGGCTGCGCGGCCGGGCCGTGGGCGGCGCCGTCATCTCGGGGGCGCTCTGCAGGTGGTCGTAGTCGAAGTCGAAGGGCTCGTAGTAGTCGTCGATCTCGGGCAGGTGGGGATTCGCAAAGATTTTCGTGAGCAGCTTGAGCTTGCCCCCCTGGCGCGGCACGATCGAGCCGTTCGCCTTGCGCATCCAGCCTCCCTGCCACCGATCCTGGTTCTCCCATTCCTTCGGGTAGCCGATACCGGGTTTGGTCTCGACGTTGTTGAACCACGCGTATTCCATTCCCTTGCGGTTGGTCCAGACGGTCTTGCAGGTCACCGAACAGGTGTGGCAACCGATGCACTTGTCCAGATTGAGGACCGTCCCGATCTGTGCGCGTACTTTCATTGGATGCTCCCTCGCTTCAGGCCGCGCTGGCGGCAGCGGTGGCGGATTCGGCCGGCTCTTCGAGCCAGTCGACCTTGGCCATCTTGCGCACCAGCACGAACTCGTCCCGGTTGGTGCCGATCGTCCCGTAATAGTTGAAGCCGTAGCTCAACTGCGCGTAGCCGCCGATCATGTGCGTCGGTTTGAGCACCGCCCGAGTGACCGAGTTGTGGATCCCGCCGCGGGTGCCGGTGATCTCGGAGCCCGGCGTATTGATTGTCTTCTCCTGGGCGTGATACATCATCACCATTCCTGGCTTGACCCGCTGCGAGACCACGGCGCGGGCCGTGAGGGCGCCGTTCGCGTTGAACACCTCGATCCAGTCGTTGTCCTCGATGCCGGCCAGCTTCGCGTCGTCCTCGGAGAGCCAGACGATCGGCCCGCCGCGGCTCAGCGTGAGCATCATCAGGTTGTCGTTATAGGTGGAGTGGATCCCCCACTTCTGGTGCGGCGTGATGAAGTTGAGCACCAGTTCCGTGTTCCCGTTGGGCTTCCTGCCCTTGACGTCGTCGATCGTCTTCAGATCGACCGGCGAACGGTAGACAACCAGCGTCTCGCCGAAGGCCCGCATCCACGGGTGATCCTGATAGAACTGCTGCCGCCCCGAGAGGGTGCGCCAGGGAATCAGCTCGTGCACGTTGGTATAGCCCGCGGTGTACGACACTTTCTCGCTCTCGAGTCCGGACCAGGTTGGCGAACTGATGATCTTGCGCGGCTGCGCCTGGATGTCGCGGAAGCGGATCTTCTCGTCTTCGCGGTGCACCGCCAGGTGCGCGTGCTCGCGGCCTGTGACCTTCGAGAGTGCCTCCCACGCCTTGACCGCGACGTGGCCGTTGGTCTCGGGGGCGAGCATCAGAATCACCTCGGCGGCGTCGATGTCGGTGTCGATCCGGGGCATACCCTCGGTTGCGCCGGAGGCACTCACCACACCGTTCAATTCGCCCAGCGCTGCGATTTCGTCGTCAGTGTTCCAGCCGATCCCCTTGCCGCCGTTGCCCAGCTTGCCCATCAGGGGGCCCAGCGCGGTGAAACGCTTGAAGGTGTTCGGATAGTCGCGCTCGACCACCGTGATCTGGGGTGCGGTCTTGCCGGGAATCAGGTCCACTTCGCCTCGTTTCCAGTCGCAGACGTCGAGCGCCTGCGCCAACTCGGCGGGCGTGTCGTGCATCAGCGGCGTGAGCACCACTTCCTTTTCGACCCCGAGGTGACCAACGCATACCTCCGAGAACTTCTTCGCGAATCCCTTGTAGATCTCCCAGTCCGAGCGCGCCTCCCATGCCGGATCGACCGCGGTCGAGAGCGGATGGATGAACGGATGCATGTCCGAGGTGTTGAGGTCGTTCTTCTCGTACCACGTGGCCGTCGGCAGCACGATGTCCGAGTACAGGCACGTGGTGCTCATGCGGAAATCGATGGTCACCAGCAGGTCGAGCTTGCCCTCGGGCGCCGTCTCATGCCACACCACTTCCTGCGGCTTCGCCTCTTCCGCGCCGAGATCCTTGCCCTGCACACCGTGGGTCGTACCCAACAGATGCTTGAGGAAATACTCGTGCCCCTTGCCAGACGAGCCCAGCAAGTTGGAGCGCCACACGAAGAGATTGCGCGGCCAGTTGTTTGGATGATCGGGGTCCTCGCACGAGAGCCGCAGCGACCCGTCCTTGAGCCCGTTGACGACATGCTGCTTCGGGTCGACTCCGGCGGCCTGCGCGTCGCGCACCACCTGCAGCGGATTGGTCTGCAGTTGCGGGGCCGAGGGCAGCCAGCCCATGCGCTCGGCGCGCACGTTGTAGTCGATCATGCTGCCCTGGAAGGCTTCCCGGTCCGCCAGCGGCGAGAGCACCTCGGCCATCGTCAACTTCTCGTAGCGCCACTGATCGGTATGCGCGTAGAAGAAGGAGGTCGAGTTTTGCTGGCGGGGCGGGCGAATCCAGTCGAGCGCGAACGCGAGCGGGGTCCAGCCGGTCTGCGGACGCAGCTTCTCCTGTCCGACGTAGTGCGCCCAGCCACCGCCGGATTTGCCGATGCAGCCGCAGAGCATCAGCATGTTGATGATGCCGCGATAGCCCATGTCGCTGTGATACCAGTGGTTCATGCCGGCGCCGATGATGATCATCGACTTGCCCTGTGTCTTGGCGGCGTTGTCGGCGAATTGCCGCGCCACGGTGATCACCTGTTCACGCGGCACGCCGGTGATCGGCTCCTGCCAGGCCGGCGTGTAGGGCGTGTCGTCGTCGTAGCTCTGCGCGGTGTCGTCACGCTCCAGACCGCGGTGGATGCCGTAGTTCGCCGCGAGCAGATCAAAGACCGTGGCGACGAGCACCTCGCCCTTTCCTTCGCCCAGCGTCAGGCGCCGCGCGGGCACGGATCGCAGCAGTACGTCGGACTTCGCGTTGTTCGGGAAGAACTCGTTGACGATGCCCCCGAAATACGGAAAGGCGACGTCGGCCACCTCGTGTTCCCCGTCGATCAGCGTGAGCTGCAGCCGGGTTTCGGCGCCGTTGCGCGCGTCGCACGCCTCGAGGTTCCACTTGCCGGCGTCCGCGCGGCCCTCTGCGCCCCAGCGGAAACCGATCGATCCGTTGGGCAGCGTGATGCGCCCTTGCTCGTCGAAGCCGACGGTCTTCCAGTCCGGGTTGTTGTCCTGGCCCAGCGCGTCGGCGAAGTCCGACGCGCGCAGGTACCGGTCGGGCACCAGCGCCTTGCCGCCCGGTGCGTCCTGTTCGCGCAGCGTGACGAGCATCGGCAGGTCGGTGTAGCGGCGCGCGTATTCGTCGAAGTACGTGCTCGGCTTGGCGCCGAAATAGAACTCCTTGAGGATCACATGGCCCATGGCCATCGCCACGGCGGCGTCGGTGCCCTGCTTCGGGTGGAGCCACAGGTCGGCGAGCTTGGCGACCTCGGAATAGTCCGGCGTCACCGCCACGGTCTTGGCGCCCTTGTAGCGAACCTCGGTGAAGAAGTGTGCGTCGGGGGTGCGGGTCTGGGGAACGTTCGAACCCCAGGCGATCAGGAAGGTCGAGTTGTACCAGTCTGCCGATTCGGGCACGTCGGTCTGCTCACCCCAGGTCTGCGGCGAGGACGGCGGCAGGTCGCAGTACCAGTCGTAAAAACTCATCGACACGCCGCCCAACAGGCTCAGGTAGCGGCTCCCCGCAGCGTACGAGACCATCGACATCGCCGGAATGGGCGAGAAGCCGATCAGGCGGTCGGGACCATACTTCTTGATGGTGTATGCGTTCGCGGCCGCGACGATGGTGTTGACCTCGTCCCAGCTCGCACGAACCATGCCGCCCAGGCCGCGCCGGCTCTGGTAGTCACGGCGCTTCTCGTCGCTCTCGACGACGGCGGTCCACGCTTCGACCGGATCGAGGCTCTTGCGCGCCTCGCGCCAGTGCTTGAGCAGCCGCGCGCGCACCAACGGGTACTTGACCCGGTTCGCGCTGTAGAGGTACCAGCTGTAGCTCGCCCCGCGCGAGCAGCCGCGCGGTTCGTGGTTGGGCATGTCCGGCCGGGTGCGCGGGTAGTCGGTCTGCTGCGTCTCCCAGGTGACGATCCCGCCCTTCACGTAGATCTTCCAGGAGCACGAGCCCGTGCAGTTGGTGCCGTGGGTCGAGCGCACGATCTTGTCGTGCTGCCAGCGGGCGCGGTAGGCGTCCTCCCAGGTGCGATCTTCCCCCGTGGTCACGCCGTGGCCGTTGGAGAAAGACTCCCGGGGCTGGGCGAAGTACGTGAGGCGGTCGAGGAAATGGCTCATTGCAGCTCTCCAGCTTGTGTGTTCGGGCTCAGCAGGGCATCGGGGCGTTACGGCGGCTGTAGTACCACCAGGTCATCGCGACGCAGGTCACGTAGAAGACGATGAACGTGTAGAGGGCCGCCTCGGGGCCGCCCGTCAGCGCGATCGACGTGCCGTAGCTCTTGGGGATGAAGAAGCCTCCGTAGGCGCCGACCGCCGAGGAGAAGCCCAGCACCGCGGCCGCTTCCTTGTTGGCGTCGCGCACGGCGCGATCCTGCGCCACCGCGTCCTTGCCGCGCGCGTCGCGCTGGCGCTCGGTGAGGAAGATCACCGGGATCATGCGGAAGGTCGACCCGTTGCCCACGCCGGTCGCAGCGAAGAGCACGAGGAAACACACGAGGAAGCCGAAGAAATGGCCGCCGGCCCCGTTCTTGGGCAGGAAGAAGAGCACGCCCACCACCCCGATAATCATCACCACGAAGGTCCAGAAGGTGACCCGTGCGCCGCCGAGCTTGTCCGAGAGCCAGCCGCCGGCCGGCCGGATCAGCGCGCCCACGAGTGGGCCGAGCCATGCGTAGGAGAGCGCGCTCACCCCCGGAAACTGGCTCTTGATGAGCAGCGGGAAGCCGGCCGAATAGCCGATGAAGGACCCGAAGGTGCCGAGATAGAGCCAGCACATCAGCCAGTTGTGCTTGCGCCGGAAGATCACCGCCTGATCAGCGAACGAGGCCTTCGCGTCGGCCAGGTCGTTCATGCCGAACCAGGCCGCAAGGGCGGAAACGGCGATGAACGGAACCCAGATGAAACCGGCGTTCTGCAGCCACATCGGCGCCTGCTGGCCCGCCTTGGTGATCATCTGGGGCTCGCCGCCGAACGCGCCGAAGACCCCTGCAGCGATCACGAAGGGCACCGTCAGCTGGACGATCGACACGCCGACGTTGCCGAGTCCCGCATTGAGCCCGAGCGCGGTGCCCTTGCGGGCTTTCGGGAAGAAGAAGTTGATGTTGGCCATCGACGAAGCGAAGTTGCCCCCGCCGAAGCCGCACAGCAGCGCGAGGATCACGAACACCTCGTAGGGCGTGCCCGCATCCTGGACCGCGAAGCCGATTCCCAGCGCCGGAAGCATCAGCGACGCCGTGGAGATCGCGGTCCAGCGGCGTCCGCCGAAGATCGGCACCGCGAACGAATAGAAGATGCGCAGCGTTGCGCCGCACAGCGCGGGCAGCGCCGCCAGCCAGAAGAGCTGGTTGGTCGAGAACTTGAAGCCGACCGCTGGCAGGTTGACCACCACGACCGACCACACCATCCAGACGATGAAAGCCAGCGTGAGTGCCGGGATCGAGATCCAGAGATTGCGCGTGGCGATCGCCTTCCCTTCGCTTTCCCAGAATTTCGGATCCTCGGGATTCCAGTGCTGAATCAGATGCGTGGCCATGGCGGTTTACCTCGTTCCCTGCGTCGTGATCGGTGCCGGCATGGCGGACGGTGCCAGCAGGTCGGCGGTGCGGTATTCGGTGCGATACATCCAGATGAGCGAGACCCAGACCACCGCGTACATCAGCATGAACGCGCTCGAGCGGATCCCGGTGATGTCCATCAGGGCGCCGAACATGACCGGCAGCAGGAAGCCACCCATGCCGCCGGCCAGTCCGACGATGCCGGAAACGGCACCGATCTGGCTCGGGTATTCATCCGATATGTACTTGAAGGTGCTCGCCTTGCCGAAAGCCCAGGCGATGCCCAGGATGAACATCAGCACGGTAAACCAGTAGACGTTCAGCCCGATATGGAAGGTCAGCGGTCCGTTGGCCGTGGAGATGGTCAGGTCCGTCTGGGGATAGGAGAGCAGAAACAGGCAGATCCAGCTCACCCACATCACCCACCAGGTCACCGAGTGGGCGCCATAGCGGTCCGCGAGCCAGCCGCCGACAGCGCGCAGCACACCGCCAGGCAAGGAGAATGCCGTAGCCAACAGCGCGGCGGTCTGAATGCTCATTCCGTACTCGCCGACGTAGTACTGGACCATCCAAAGCGCCAGCGCCACATAGCCGCCGAAGACGATCGAGTAGTACTGGCAGTACTTGAGCACCGTCGGGTCCTTCATGACCACCAGCTGCTCGCGCCAGGACAGGGACTTGGCGTCTTCGATGTGCTTCGGATCGTGGTGGCTGAAGAGCCAGAAGAGGATTGCCGTGCCGAGCATCACCCCGGCGTAAACCTTCGGGACCATCGTCCAGCCGAAACCCAGGATAATCGCGGGCGCGATGAACTTGTTCAGCGCCGCGCCCGCATTGCCGGCGCCGAAGATGCCCATCGCAAAGCCCTGGCGTTTGGGGCTGAACCAGCGTGCGACGTAGGGGGTTCCAACCGAGAACGAGGCACCTGCGACGCCAACGAACAGCCCCAGCACCAGGTATTGCCAGTACGCCGTGGCATAGGTCATCAACCAGATCGGAATGATCGTGACGACCAATGTGCCCATCAGCACGATGCGTCCGCCATAGGTATCCGTCAGCATTCCCAGCGGCACCCGCAGCAGCGAACCGCTCAGGACCGGCATCGCGGTCAGCAAACCGAACTGCGTCGCGTTAAGGTCGAGCGCTTTCCTGATCGGGATGCCGATAACGCCGAACATCATCCAGACCATGAAACACGTCGTGAACGCCAGCGTACTTACGATCAGTACGGACAGCGCCTTGCCCTGCTGCGTCATGTACGGCTCCTCGTGTCGGGGCGCGATGCAGCGCCACACCCGACTCTACGGTGGCAGCAACGTGCACAACATTCCCTGGTGGTAGGGGTGGAACGCGGCAGAAGAACGATGCGGGGATACCCCCCATCGTTCAAAAGGAGTAGTTCGCTCGTAGCGGGAAAGCGTGCCGACGCGACCGGTCCGGGTACCGGCCCCCGGCACGCGTCACACCTGCTTCAGGCGATCCCCTGCTCGACGGCGTAGACAGCGGCCTGGACCCGTGAGCTGAGATTGAGCTTGCGCAGGATGTGCTGAACGTGGACCTTGACGGTGGTCTCGGCAATGCCCAGCCTACGCGCGATTTCCTTGTTGCTCGCGCCGCCGGCGATCTCGCGCAGAATCTCGCGTTCCCGCGGGGAGAGCGGCTCTTCGCGGTGCGCGGCGCCCGCCGGAGCGCCGGCTCCGCTCGCGCTGCGCAGCGCGTTCACGAGCTTGTGCGTCATCTCCGGCGACACCACTGCCTCGCCCGCCAGCGCGCGCCGGATCGCGTCCCCCAGGGCCTCGCTCTCGACCGTCTTGAGCAGGTAGCCGGCCGCCCCTGAATTGAGCGCGCGGGCGAGGTCGTCCTCATCCTCGCTGACCGTGAGCACGATGACCCGCGCCGCGGGGGCTGACTCGCGCAGGGCTCCGACCGCGTCAATGCCGCGCACGCCGGGCATGTGGTTGTCCAGCAGCACGATGTCGGGCTGCAACTCGGCGGCGCGACGCAGCGCCTCTCCGGCGTCCCCCGCCTCGCCGACCACCGAGAAGGCGGGGTCGCGCCCGAGCAGCGCAAGGAGCCCTCTGCGAAACAGCGTGTGGTCATCGACGACCAGGATCCGAATCATGCCCCGCTCCGTCCCGCGCCCTGCCCGCTTGCGTCGCTCATGCCGCCGGCTCCCGTTCTCCGAGGGTCAGCGTCACCTCGGTGCCCCGGCCCGGGGTCGAGTTCACCTCGAGGGCGGCCCCGATGCGTTGCGCGCGTTCGCGCATGATGCGCAAGCCCACGTGGGTTTCGTCATCCGCCGCCTGGTCGAACGCGAAGCCCGACCCGTCGTCCCGCACCCGAAACCGCCAGAGCGGCTCCTGGTCGACATCGATCTCGACGCCGCTCGCACCGGCATGCTTACGCACGTTGGAGAGCGCCTCCTGCACCACATGCAGCACCTGTATCTGCACCTCCGGAGCCAGCGGCATCCCGTCGCCGCGGATCGCGAGGCTCGTTTTCAGCGCCGTCTGGTGCTCGAACTTGGTCAGCGTCGCCCGAAGCGCCTGTTCGATGTCCTCGGTGTTCGTTTTCGTGCGGAAGTGGATCAACAGCTCGCGCACGTCGCCGTAGCTCTCGCGCACGCCCGCATCGATCTCGTCGACCGTGGCGCGTACCGCAGCATCGTCCTCATCGGTCAGAGCGTCGCGCAAGAGCTTGACCTGAATCTTGAGAAATGCCAGGGACTGCGCGATCGAATCGTGCAGTTCCTGCGCGAGCATCGTGCGCTCCTCGGACACCGCGGCGTGCCGCATCTCGGTCACCAGGCGCAGGTTCTCGATCGCCGAGGCGAGGTGGCTCGCCATCGCCTGCAGCAGGCTGCGCTCTTCGCTCGTCGGCTCGCGCGGCACGCGGTAGAACAGGTCGATCTCCCCGACCAGGCGCTGGTGCGAGCGCACCGGAATCGAGACGACCGTGGCGAAACCCGCCTTCGCGCAGTTGTTGAGCTGCAACCGCGGTTCACCCCGCACCGGGATCACCCGCAATCCGGTCTCCGTTGCGTTCACCCCGCACTGGCACTGGCCGACGTGCAAACAGCGCTCCTGGGCGACCATCGCCGGCGGCAGCCCATCGCTGGAGAGCAGCATCAGGCGTCGGCTGGACGCGTCGGACCAGCGAACCGCCGCCGCATCGGCCCCGGAGATGCGCCGGATCGCGCGGACGAACCCGTCGGCAAGATCTGCCAGCGTCGCCGCATCCGCCACCAGCGAGGTAATCTCGTAGAGGGATTCGAGCCGCCGCTTCTGTTGTGCGAGGCTTGCCGTTTTCTGCGCCACGCGTCCCTCGAGATCGCGATAGAGGGTCTCCAGCGCCTCCGCCATCTCGTTGAACCCGGCGGCCAGCGTCCCGAATTCGTCACCCGAGGGAATCTCCACGCGGACGTCGAATTCGCGACGGCGGATGCGCCCCGTCGCGGCCTTCAGGCGGCTCAGCGGCTCGAGCAGGAACAGGTGCAGCGCGTAGGCGGTGGTGGTCGCGGTGACGACCACCAATCCGAGCATGAACATCTGCACGCCGTGCAGGATTGCCGTCCAGCGCGACAGATGAGCTTCGATCGCGGTGACGAACCGGTCGACCAGCGCGACGAATTCATCGGCTTCCGGCAAGCGGGCGGCCCCGACTCCGCCGGGATCGCGCGCCCAGACCGGCTGCAGTTCCGCCCAACGGGCGCGTACCTGCTCGAACGCCTCGGTGACACGCGGATCCCAGGGAACAATCAGCGGGCGCGACGGGTCGCCCTGCCGGAGCGCGCGCAGGTTCGTCTCGAAGCGCGCGATCTGCCTTGTCAACGCCTCCTGCTCACCGGCCTGGGCGAGCATGGCGATCCGGTAGGTGGCCATGCGCAAGCGGCCGGCTTCGTTGATTGCCGCCGCACCGCCCTCGAGCTGCCAGCTGACCCAGAGCGTCAGCCCGATGGACGTCAGCGCCGCGACCAGCAGCGCGACGCCGATCAGCGCAAGCTTGGCCGCAAGCGAGCTGGGCACGATCTTCATGGCGTTCCATTCTAGTGCGCCGGCGCCCGGCGTGATATCGCCCTGGCGCCGGCCTGGCGTGCGAGCCCATCCAAAGGGGCGGAATTCGGGGCGCAGGCGCGCCGCGACCGCCTCAGTGCATGGTCAGCGGATGGTGCATCAGCCCGTCGAAGCGCGCCAGGAAGGCATCGACCTCTTCGGCCGGGGTTTCCCGGGCGATCAGTTCCTCGACGTCCTGCCGGAAGTGGGCGGCCAGCGCCCCGCCGAGATACATCTCGCGGCGCATCGCCTTGTCCATGATCTCGAAACCGCCGAACTGGCCCGTCGCGTCCTGGAACTCGACGACGCAGTAATGCGTGCTGTTGTAGATCATGTTCATGGCTGCTCTCCGGTGACGCAGCGCAAGTGTCGGCGACGCAGCCGCGCGCGGTGAGCCGGAACCGACGATCGACACGTTGCAGCCGACGAACGCGCGTCCGGCCCCCGCGGGGTGTGGGACGCTCGCCTCAGCGACGCCAGAACGCCGCGGTGAAGATGACCGCGAAGGTGAGCAGTTCGAGCCGCCCGGCGACCATCCCGATCGCGAAGACCCAGGTCTGGAAGTCGCTCAGGTGGGCGTAGTTGCCGCTGGGCCCGAGGGTTCCCAGCGCCGGGCCGATGTTGTTGACGATCGAGACCACGCCCGTTACCGCCGAGAGGAAATCCATCCCGGTGCCCAACATCACGAAGGTGAGCAGCGTGATCGTTGCCCCGTAGAGAAGCATGAAACCAAGCACCGAAAGGACGACCTTGGTGGGAATGGCCTGCCCGTTGATGGTCAGCGGCTTGATCTGCTTCGGGTGCACGATGCGCCCGAGTTCGCGCCGCGCCTGCTTGACGAGGATGAGCGCGCGAATCATCTTGATCCCGCCGCCGGTCGATCCCGCCGAAGACGCGATGCAGCCGAGGAACATGATCCACGCGCCCGCGAAAATCGGCCAGATGCCGTAGTCGGTGCTGGCATAGCCGGTCGAGGTGCCCAGCGCCACGGCATTGAACAGCGCGTGGCGCAGCGCCGGCACGAAATCCGGGTAGAGGTGCTCGTGGCCCCAGAGGTAGAGCGCCAGCCCCAGGCCGCTCAGGAAAATCAGGGTCCAGCTCGCGAAAGCCTCGTTGTCGTGGACGTAGACCTTCAGCGAGCGCTGGCGCAGCGCCGTGAAGTGGGTCGCGAAGTTGGTGACCGCGATCATCATGAAGACCCCCAGCACGACTTCGATGCTCACCGAATTGAAGCTCTCGATGCTGCCGTCACGCGTCGAAAAACCACCTAGCGCCAGCGCCGAGAAGGCGTGCGCAACCGATTCGAACCAGTTCATCCCGGCGACGCGCAGCGCCAGGATGCAGGCCACGGTGAGCGAAGCGTAGATCAGCCACAGGTACTTGGCGGCCTGGGTGATCCGCGGGGTGAGCTTGCCCTCCTTCATCGGGCCCGGCGTCTCGGCCTTGAACAGCTGCATGCCGCCGACACCGAGCAGCGGCAGGATCGCCACGGCCAGCACGATGATTCCCATGCCACCGTACCACTGCAGCGCGTGGCGCCACAGGTTGATCGACTGCGGCAGGAACTCGAGCCCGCTGATCACGGTGGCGCCGGTCGTCGTCAGCCCCGAGGTCGCCTCGAAGAACGCGTCGGTGACGCTGATTCCGGGGATCGCGAGCAGGAAGGGCACCGACGCCAGCCCGATCATCGAGAACCAGCCGAGGACGACGAGCAGGCAGCCCTCGCGGGGATGAAGCTCCCGCTTGCTGCTCCGGGTGGCGACGAAGAGCACCAGACCGGAGAGGAAGGACGCGGACGCGGCGATCACGAAACTGCCGTGCATCCCGTCGCCGACACCCAGCGACCAGGCGAGCGGCAGCAGGAACGTGGCGGCAAACACCATCCACAATCCGCCCAGAACATGGGCAATCGCCGAGATGCGGTTCATCGTCGCTCAGGTGCGTCGTGGATGGGTTCGGCGAGACATCAGAAGAAGCCGACGCCCACCTGGAACAGCTTCTCGACCTTGGGCATCATGCGCTTGTTGGTGACGAACACGATGACATGGTCCTCGGGCTCGATCATCGTGTCGTGGTGGGCGATGATGACCTGCGAAGCACCAACCCCGTCGCCGCGCACGATCGCCCCGATCATCGCACCCTTGGGCAGATCGATCTCCTCGATGCGTCGCCCCACCACCTTGGAGGATTTCGTGTCGCCGTGCGCAATCGCTTCGAGCGCCTCGGCGGCGCCGCGGCGCAGCGCATGCACGGCGACCACGTCGCCCCGGCGCACGTGCTTGAGCAACTCGCCGATCGTTGTCTGCGCGGGCACCACGGCGATGTCGATCTGACTGCCCTCCATCAGGTCGGCGTAGGCCTGGCGATTGATCAGCGCGATCACGCGGCGTGCCCCGATGCGCTTGGCGAGCATGCACGACATGATGTTGGTCTCGTCGTCGTTGGTGAGTGCGACAAAGAGATCGGTCTCGGCAACACCTTCGTCCGAGAGCAGGTCCTCGTTGGTCGAGTCACCGTTGAGGATCACCGACGATGAGGGCAGCTGGCTGGCGAGATATTCGCAGCGCCGGCGGTCGGCCTCGATCACCTTGATGTTGTAGTCGGTGCCCAGCGCGCGCGCCAGGCGCAGCCCGATGTTGCCGCCGCCCGCGATCATCACGCGCCGCACCGGTTTCTCGACGCGGCGCAGGTCGGCGAGCGCCGTGCGGATGTGTTCGGAGGCCGCGAGCAGGAACACTTCGTCGCCCGGTTCGATCATCGTGTCGCCGTCGGGCGCGACCGAACGGTCGCCGCGGAAGATCGCCACGACCCGCATGTCGACCTTCGGATGGTGCTTGCGCAAATCGCTGACCGGATGCGAGACGAGCGGACCCCCCGCGTAGGCACGCACGGCAATCAGACACACCCTGCCCTCGGCGAATTCGAGCACCTGAAGCGCTTCCGGAAACTGAATCAGCTTGCGCACGTAGTCGGTGACGGTCTGCTCGGGGCAGATCAGGTGATCGACCTGGAAGCCGTCGGCGCCAACGATTTCCGGATGGTCGATGAACTCGGGCGCGCGGATCCGCGCGACGCGGTTCGGGATGTTGAAGACCTTGGCGGCAAGCTGGCAGGCGACCAGGTTGATCTCGTCGCGCGCGGCGGTCGCGATCAGGATGTCGGCATCGTCCGCGCCCGCCGCGCGCAGAACCGGCACGTGCGTGCCGTTGCCCGTTACGGTGCGCAGGTCGAGCCGATCCTGCAGTTCGCTGAGCTGCACCGGGTCGGTGTCGACGACCGTGATGTCGTTGCGCTCGGAAACCAGGTTTTCGGCGACCGACACGCCGACCCGTCCCGCGCCAAGGATGATGATCTTCAAGAGATGTTCTTGCGGTACGCGCCGCCGGAGAGATCGATGCCGAGCTGCTTGAGCTTGCGGTAGAGGTGGGTGCGCTCGAGGCCGGTCCTCTCGGCCACGCGCGTCATGCTTCCGTTCTCGCGGGTGAGGTGATGCTCGAAATAGGCGCGTTCGAACGCGTCCCGGGCCTCGCGCAACGGCACATCCAGCGGCAGGTCCGCGACCACCAGCGCGGTCGCGCCGCTGACCGCGCGCACAGCACCCGCTGCCGCGATGGCCGCCGACCCATCGGCTCCCGACGCCGTGGCGCCGCCGGGCATTCCGCCACCGGGCTGCGGCAGGGTCGAAGGATGGCGCAGCGCGATGGGCGCCTGCACGCCCTGGCTTCGCTGCGGGCCCGGCCGCGCATCGCGATGCAGGCCCGTTTCCACCGCACGCAGGAGTTTCTGCATCGTAATCGGCTTCTCCAGGAAGTCGAGCGCCCCGATGCGGGTCGCCTCGACGGCCGTGTCGATCGTCGCGTGTCCGGACATCATGATCACCGGCATCGTCAGTTTCCCGCCGGTCGCCCACTCCTTGAGCAGCGTCACCCCGTCGGTGTCGGGCATCCAGATGTCCAGCAGCACCAGATCGATCCGGTTGCCGTCGCGCAGTACGCGCGCCTCGCGCGCACTCTCCGCGAGCAGCACGGTATGACCCTCGTCCCCGAGGATCTCGGAGAGGAGTTCACGGATGCCGATTTCGTCGTCGACTACAAGAATTTCGGCCATGGAACCTGCGTGACAGCCTGTTGCGTCATTTGCTAACCATTCTCCCCGCTTTTCGCAAGTTTCGTAAAGTACAGGGAAACCTGTGCCCCGCGCGGAACATCCCCGCTCAGATTGCCGGCATCGATGCGCGCACCGTGCTCCTCGACGATCTTGCGTACGATCGCAAGGCCCAGGCCGGTGCCGCGCGCCTTGGTCGTCACATACGGTTCAAAAACGCGACCCAGCACCGCCGGCGAAAAACCGGGGCCATTATCGCGCACCTGAAGGCGCAGCGCGCGCGTTCCCGCAGGAACCTCGACCAGCTCGGTTGAAAGCACCACCAGCGGCTGCTCCGACCTCTCCGTGGCCTCGAGCGCATTCTTGAGCAGATTGTGGATGACCTGGACCAGTTGCCCTCGATCGCCCAACACCCGGGGCAGGCTCGCCGCGAGATCGAGGCGAATGCTGCCCCCCGCCTCGGGGCCCCGATAGAGGCGCACGACGTCCTCGACGAGTTCGTTGAGATCCAGTGGCGCAAGAACCGCGGCGGGAAGGCGCGCGTAGTCGCGGAACTCGTCGACCAGCTGCTTGAGGACGCTCACCTGCTGGATAATCGTGCGGGCGCTGCGCGCCAGGAGTTCTGCCTCGGCCGGCGGAAGCCGGTCGACGAGCTTGGCATGCAGCCGCTCGGTGGCGAGCTGGATAGGGGTAAGGGGGTTCATGATCTCGTGCGCCAGGCGTCGCGCCACGTCGGCCCACGCCAGCGCGCGCTGCGCCGAAATCATTTCGGTGATGTCGTCGAAGACGATCACGTAGCCGACACGCCGCTCGGGCAGGATCGAGCCCCGCGCGAGAACTGTTTGCTCGGCGCTGAACCCCGGTCCGCGGCGCACTTCGCCGGTGCCGGGCAGGGCCTCGGCGCCACCCTCGGCAACGGGGCGGCGCAGCGCGAACTGGCGCTGCCAGCTCTCGTCACCGGCGCTCGCCAGCTCGTTGAAGGCAACCCGGATCGGGTCGGCGAGCTGTTCGAGCCCGGGAATCGCCGCAATCGGCTCGCCCAGATGATCCTCCAGATCGACCCCCACGATCCGCTCCGCTCCGGCATTGCCCAGGGTCAGTCGAAACTCGGAGTCGAGCACCAGCACCCCGGCCGTCAGGTTGCCGAGCACACTCTCGAGGCGCGCGTTGGCGCGCTCGAGTTCCCGCTGGTTGCGCTCGACCTGCCGACGCGCCTCGGAGAGCTGACGCATCATCGCGTTGAACGACTCGGTGAGCACGCCGAGCTCGTCGCGCCCCGAATAGTTCTTCACCGGGCGGAAGTCGCCCTCGGCGACGGCTCGGGTGCCTGCGGCAAGCATCGACAGCGGCCCGGTGAGCCAGCCCGAGAGCAGGAACGCCGCCGCGATCGAGGCGAACGCGGTCAGAAAGAAGATCAGCGTCAGCGTGACGCCGAAGATGCGCTTGAGCCCGACGCGCGATTCGAGCAGTTGCAGGTAGTCGCTGCGTCCCTGCGAGATGGCTTCCGCGCTCTCGGCGAGCGCCGTGGGCACCCGTTGCAGGATCTGCAGATAGCGCGCGTCGTCGGTGCGCTGCGCGCCGGCACCGACCGGCACGATCACGCGCAGCTTGAGCCCGGCCGAGACGCCTGTCGCCGGATCCGGGGTTCCCCCGAAACCGAGGCTGGCGCCCGGCCCCGCGCCGCTGCCGCGCGGCGTGTCGGATTCGAATTCCGCGACCACCGTCGTGAGGCGCGCGCGCCGCATCAGCTCCGAACTCGGCAGATCGGGCACCAGCGCCGCGAAGCGCCCGCCACTTGCGGTGACGATCCGGTTGGCGCCGGTGAGCACCAGCGCTTCCTGGAAGGAGTTCTGTTCGCGCAGCCGCTGTACGGCCTGCTGCCACCCCTCGCGCGGGGTATCGGCGAGCTCGAGCGCCATCGCACGTGTCTTTGTCGACACCTCGGAGCGCATCGCGTCCAGCGTCGCCCGCCCGAGGTTGAGGCCCGATTCGAGCGCCCGCTCGAGCGGCACGTCGAACCACGATTCGATCGACCGGCCCACGAACTGCACCGCCACCAGGTAGATCAGCAGCAGCGGCACGATGGTCATTACGGTGAACGACAGCGCCAGACGCGCCATCAGCCGGGTCCCGAAGAGCTTGCGGCGGTAACGCTGCACCAGCTGCCGGCTCATCTCGAGGACGAGCAGGAAGAGCCCCGCCGCAACGCCGATCGTCACCCAGAAGAGCAACTGGTAGTGGCTCTGGAAGAGCTGCGTATTCGCGGTCGCGATCGCCAGCAGGACGAGCAGAACCACCGCAAGCAGCACCGCAGCGAACAGCGAGATCCGCAGCAGGCGCCCTATTGCGCTCTTTTCGGTGTCTGGGCTATGAAGGGAAATCTCTTCCATTCGGTCTGCAGGGTCCAGTCGCGGTTGGTGAGCGCGGTGATCTGGAAGGGTTTGGGAAGCTGCGATGTGTCCAGACGCAGACGCAGTTGCGCCTCATACGCGGCGCCAGGCTTGAGTTGGTCAAGGTCCATCACGCGCCAGCCGCGAATCAGCGACATGGAGCGCAACGCCTCGTCGATCGACTGGAACTGGAGCTGATAGCCGCCGATCGCGAGCCGGTACTGCGAGGTGAGAGGGTGGTAGGAAAGCCGGTAGGTCTGTGCTGCGCGCAGGGCGCGCTCGTCCCACCAGTACCAGCGCGGCCGCACCAGCTCGAACTCCGCAACGAAGTACAGCGCCACGCCGCGCTGAACGGCATCCTCGAGGCGCGTGGGCAGGGGCACCACGAAGTCGGCGGACAACAGCCAGGCGTCGCCCTCCGCAGAGGGTTCGAGGCGCACGCTGGCCACTTCGATGACGTCGGAACCCCGTGCGGTCGGCATCCCACCCAACAGCACGGCCACCAGGGCCAGCGCCTGGGCGAAACGAAGAATCACAGGCGTTTCTCGAACATCGCGTAATAGAATCCGTCGTGATCCCGATGCGGATCGGCGCGGGGCAGCAACTGGGCCACCGGCTCCGGCAACTCCGCCCCTTCGAAGCGCCAGGCGAGGCCGGTGCGGATCGCGTCGGGGTGGGCCCGCCGGAAGCGTTCAGCCACCGCCTCGCCCTCGGCGCGAAATACCGAGCACGTGGCGTAGAGCAATTTACCACCCGGTCGCAGCAGCGGCCAAAGCTGGGCCAGGATTTGCTCCTGTCGCGCCGAAAGTGTCGCAAGATCGCTACGCCGGCGCAGCCAGCGCACGTCGGCGTGGCGCCGCACGATGCCCGAGGCGGTGCAGGGCGCGTCGACCAGGATCCGGTCGAAGGCCACGCCGTCCCACCAGGCGCCCGGTTCGAGCGCCGAGCCGACCTGCAGCGTCGCGGACAGTCCGAGCCGGTCCAGATTCTGCGCGACCCGCTCGAGCCGCTCCGCCGAGACGTCGAGGGCCACCACCTCGCAGTCGGCGAGCTCCAGGATGTGCGTCGTCTTGCCGCCCGGCGCAGCGCATGCGTCGAGCACCCGCATGCCGTCGGCGACGTCCAGCAGCGGTGCGGCCAGCTGGGCCCCGGCATCCTGCACCGACACCGCCCCGGCGGCAAAGCCCGGCAGCGTCGCGACCCCGCGCGCCGTTTCAAGCACCAGTGCCTGCGGACCGACGCGGCGCGCGGGGCAGCCTGCCTCGGTGAGCAGCGCGTGGTAATCGTCGCAGGCGAAACGACGCCGATTGACGCGCAGCGTGAGCGGTGGCGAGAGGTTCGACGCGGTCAGGATTTCCTGCCACTGCGTCGGGTAGTCGCGACGCAGCTGCTCGACCCACCAGCGCGGGAAGTTCCAGCGCGCTTCGTCGTCCTGGCGGGCGCGCTCGAGCAAATCGTCGCGCTCGCGCAGGAAACGACGCAGCGTCGCGTTGAGGAAGCCCGCCGCCGGCGCCGTCGCGGGGCGCGCGCGCGCCGCGCTCACGACCTGGTCGACGGTGACCGCGTCCGAACGAACCGGGTCGAGCAGTTGCGCGAGCGCCACGATCTGCAGCGCCGCCAACCGTGCCGACGGGGGATGCGCGTTCAGAATTCCCGCCACCGCGCGGCACAGCCCCAGCTCTCGGGTGCTCCGGTAGGCCATGTCCTGCACGGCGGGGAGCGAGTCGGGCGGCAGCACCGGTGCCGCGGCGGCGATCGCCTGCGCGAGCGCAGCCGGCAGCGCGGTGCCCCCGAGCAGCGCTTCGATGGCCGTCGTCGCGACGGCCAGTTCCCGGGCCAGCTCGGCGCGCTCGCTCACGCTGGTCCGCTCCGTGTCGGCACCCGGGCGCTACCGCTTGGAACCCGACATCGCGAGCAGCCGGCGCACCCGCTCCTCGGTGGCCGGGTGCGTCGAGAAAAGGCCCTGGATGCCGCCGCCCGACAGCGGGTTCATGATCATCATCTGGGCGGTTTCGGGATGTGCCTCGGCCGGCGGGAGCGGCACCCCGCGCGCATAGCGCTGGATCTTCTCGAGGGCCGATGCGAGCGCCTCCGGGTCGCCCGAGATCTCGGCGCCGGCGCGGTCCGCGCCGTACTCCCGGGTTCGCGAGATCGCCATCTGGATCAGCATCGCGGCGATCGGCGCGAGCAGCGCAACCGCGATCGTCGCGATCGGGTTCGAACGCCCGTTCGAATCGCGTCCACCGAAAAACATTGCGAAGGTGGCCAGCGAAGAGATCGCGCCGGCCAGGGTCGCCGAGATGGTCGAAATCAGGATGTCCCGATGCTTGATGTGGCCGAGCTCGTGGGCCATCACGCCGCGCAGCTCCCGCTCCGAGAGCACCCGGATGATGCCGCTGGTGGCCGCCACGGCGGCGTGCTCCGGGTTGCGCCCGGTGGCAAAGGCATTGGGCGCTTCCTCGTCGATGATGTAGACCCGCGGCATCGGCAGCTGCGCGCGCTGCGCCAGGTCGCGCACCATCCGGTAGAACTGCGGCGCACTGGTTTCATCGACCTCGCGCGCCCGATACATGCGCAGCACCACCTTGTCGGAGAACCAATAGGCGAAGAAGTTGGTCACGAACGCGAAGCCCAGCGCCAGCAGCATCCCCTGCCGCCCGCCGAGTGAGGCACCAATCACGCCGAAGAGCGCGACGATCCCGGCCATCAGCATGGCGGTCTTGAACCAGTTGAACATCAGCAAACCTCTCTTCTGACCGAAAAGCACCCCGCGCACGGCGGGGCTCGCCGGGAAAATATGGGGCCGGGGGCCGGGAACTGCAAGTCCGGCCCCACGCCGTCCATGCACTTTGCGCTGCGCGCGCCGCCGCGCGGCGGCACCCGCTCACGCTGCCCAGAGGGGGACCGCGCTCAATCCCCGGCAGGTGCCAGGCGCTCGCCCGCCTCGATCGCGAAGCCCTTGAGGAACTCCGCGACCCCCATCCGGCGTGCGCCCGGGCGCTGCAGCTCGAGCACGTCGAGCGCAGTGCCGCCGCCGCATGCGATGCGCAGGGTCGCCGGGGGGGCGATCAGCGCGGTGCCGGGCGGCGGCGGCGCCACCACCGCGGCGTCGGCCACCTGGGCACGCCAGAATTTCAGCGCGACACCCGCCCCGCGCGCCAGCACCGAGCTCGTTCCGGGCTGGGGGTCGAAGGCGCGCATCCGGTCGACCAGGCGTGCCGCCGGCTGCGACCAGTCGATGACCGCCTCCGTCTTGAGGATGCGCGGCGCGTGCGTGACGCCGTCCGCCGGCTGCGCCGTGGCGACCAGCCGGCCGCCCTCGAGCGCGGCCAGCGCGTCAACGATCAGCCGCGCGCCGAGCGTGCCGAGGCGTGCGCGCAGCGTGCCTCCCGAGTCGGTCGCCGCGATGGCGGTGCGCTCGACGAGCAGCATCGGCCCGGTATCGAGCCCCTCGTCCATCTGCATGATCGTGATTCCGGTCTCGGTGTCGCCCGCTTCGATCGCGCGCTCGATCGGGGCCGCACCGCGCCAGCGCGGCAGCAGCGAGGCGTGAATGTTCAGGCAGCCCAGGCGCGGGATTTCCAGCACCGCCGCCGGCAGGAGCAGGCCGTAGGCCGCGACCACCATCACGTCTGCGGCGGCGGCGCGCAGCAATGGCCAGGCGTTCGGATCGCGCAGGGTGCGCGGTTGCGCGACCGGGAATCCGAATTCGAGCGCCAGCTGCTTGACCGGACTTGCCGCGAGCGACTGGCCGCGCCCGGCGGGCTTGTCCTCGCGCGTGAGGACGAGCACGACGTCGTGCCCGGCCGCGACGAGCGCGCGCAGCGCCGTCGCGGCGAAATCGGGGGTTCCGGCGAAGATCAGCCGCATGGGAGTGCGGGAAATGAGGGGTTGGGTCGCCGCGTGGGCTGTCCGGCCAGCGAGCCCATCAGCATGGCGAGCGCTGCGCGATCACGAGTTCAGCCGAGCTCGCGCTCGGCCTTGGCAATCCGGGCCCGCAGCCGGGACTGCTTGAGCCGCGAGAGGTACTGAACCATCACGCGGCCGTTGAGGTGGTCGATTTCGTGCTGGACGCACACCGAGAGCAGGCCGTCGGCATTGACCACAAAGGTCTTACCGTTCTCGTCGAGGGCGCGCACGCTGACCCGGTCGGGCCGCTCGACCTCGGCGTACACCCCGGGCACCGACAGGCATCCTTCCTCGAAGAGCTTGCAGTCCTCGCTGCTGGCGGTGATCTCGGGATTGATGAACACGCGCAGTTCGTCGCGTTCCTCGCTCACGTCGATCACGATGATCCGTTCGTGGACATTGACCTGGGTGGCGGCCAGCCCGATCCCCGGCGCGGCGTACATCGTCTCCGCCATGTCGCTCACGAGCTGGCGGATGCGATCGTCGACCTGCGAGACCGGTTTGGCCACCTGGTGCAGGCGCGAGTCGGGAAAGTGGAGGATGTCGAGTACGGTCATCGGGAGAAATCTACCGCCGGGAAGTTCGACTCTGCAAGAAACCTTGCGGCATCAAGGCATTAGCGGCAGAATTTGATCGGACTACGAGGTTCAGCACCGGGCGCCCGCGGCCTTCGCGGGTGTCCTCGCGGCTTCCACCAGGCGACCGAGATGCGCACATCCAAAAAGTTTATCACGCAGGTTTTCGCATTCGCGCTCGCAGCGTGCCTCCCCCTTCTGGCCGCTGCCCAGTTGGTGGAACTCGCCAAGGACGCCCCGGACCGCTATGTCGTCGTCAAGGGGGACACCCTCTGGGACATCGCCGGGAAGTTCCTGCAGAAGCCCTGGCGCTGGCCGGAAATCTGGGAACTCAACCGCGAACAGATTCGCGACCCGCACTGGATCTATCCGGGCGACATCATTTACCTGGACCGCAGCGGGGCCAATCCGCGGCTGCGTCTGGGCCAGCCCTTCGGCGAGGGCGACCTGCCCACGGTCAAGCTGCAGCCCCTCGTTCGGTCCGCGCCGATCGCCGCGGGCGCGATCGAGACGGTCCGTGCTGCCGACGTCGCGCATTACCTGAACCGGCCGCTGATCGTCGATGAGAAGGGGATGGCGGAGAACCCGCGGATCGTCGGCACGGAGGAGGGTCGCGTCTACCTGAGCCGGGGCGACCGGGCCTATGTGCGCGGGATCAAGGACGCCTCGGTGAAGAGCTGGCATATCTACCGGCAGGCCAAGCCACTGATCGACCCGGACACCCGCAAGACGATCGCCTACGAGGCGCTTTTCGTCGGCGCCGCCACGCTGGTGCGCGAGGGCGACCCGGCGACGCTGCGCATCGATGGCACCAACGAAGAGGTCGGCGTGGGCGACCGGCTGATGCCGGCGGAGCGCAACGACGTCCTCAACTATGTGCCGCACCCGCCCGAGAAGCCGGTGCGCGCGCGCATCATCTCGGTCTACCGGGGAGTGACCCAGGTTGGCCGCAGCAACGTGGTCGCGCTCAATGTCGGCAAGGAGCAGGGCATCGAGGTCGGCACGGTTCTCTCTGTGCTGGTGCTCGGCAATACGGTCGTCGACCGCGAGGACCCGAAGGGCGCGAAGATCAAACTTCCGGATGAGACGGGTGGACAGCTGCTTGTGTTCCGCGTCTTCGATAAGATCTCCTATGGACTGGTGATGCAGGCGTCAAGGCCGATTTCGATCGGCGACGTCGTGGTCAATCCGTAGCAGCGAGCGCCGATGCCCCTGGATCGCGTGGCGCGCGAAGAGCGCGCCCTCTGGCTTCGCCTTGTGCTCACTCCCGGTGTCGGAACCGGGACGGCGCTGAGTCTGCTGCGCGCATTCGGACTTCCCGAGGGCATCTTCAGCGCCGGGACCGCGCAACTCACCCGCGTCGCCGGGTCCGAAGCCGCGACGCGGCTCGCGGCCGCCGACCCGGCGCGCGACGCGGTGGTCGCGGCGGCGCTCGACTGGGCGCAGGCGCCCGGCCGGCACCTCGTCACCCTCGCGGATCCCTCCTACCCGAAGCGCCTGCTCGAGATCGGCGATCCACCGCCCCTGCTCTACGTGGCGGGAGATCCCGGCGTATTCGCCCAGCCCTCGCTCGCCGTGGTCGGCAGCCGCCACGCGACGGCAGCCGGTGAGGGCAACGCGCGCGCCTTCGCCGAAGTGCTCGCCGGCGCGGGACTGGTCGTGGTCAGCGGACTGGCCCTGGGGATCGACGCCGCCGCGCACCGCGGGGCGCTCGACTGCCCGGGCGGACGCACGGTGGCCGTGGTCGGGACCGGACTCGACACGGTCTATCCAACCGAGAACCGGCCGCTGGCGGATCAGGTCATTGCGCGCGGCGCGCTGGTGAGCGAGCTGCCGCTGGGCACCGTGCCGCAGCGCGGCAACTTCCCGCGGCGCAACCGCCTCATCGCCGGGCTGGCGCTGGGGGTGCTGGTGGTGGAGGCGGCTGCGCGCAGCGGCTCGCTGATCACCGCACGGCTGGCCGGCGAGTTCGGCCGCGAAGTGTTTGCGATCCCCGGCTCGATCCATTCGCCGGTGGCCCGCGGCTGCCACGCGCTGATCAAGCAGGGCGCGAAGCTCGTCGAGTCGGCCGAGGACGTCCTCGGCGAACTGCGCCTGGACCCGCAGCGCACGAGCCGCGCGGCGGCCGCGCCGCCCGGTGCGAAAGGCGCCGCAGCCGACGCGCCCGCCGAAGCGACCGACCTCCTGGCGGCGCTGGGCTGGGACCCGGCGAGCTTCGACGAACTCTCCACCCGGGTCGAGCGCGAACCGGGATCGCTGCGCGAGGCACTGCTCGAAGCCGAGCTCGCCGGAATCGTCGAACGACTCGCCGACGGGCGTTTCCAGCGCCGCCGCACCTGAAGCGACTTTCGCCCCCGGCGCCAGAGGCAAAAACCGCCTCGCTTGCTTGTGGGGGTGCGACGCACTTATGATGAGTCCCCTTTTTCGCCCGCTTGGCGCGACCCGGTGCGGTCGCGCCTGCCCGGCGGGCGGCGCCAGACGCGAGACCCGATGAGCAAGACCCTGATCATTGCCGAGAAACCATCCGTCGCGCGAGACATCGCCCGCGCCCTGGGCGGTTTCGACGCCGCTGAAGGCGACTTCTACGAGAACGACCAGTACGTCCTCTCGTCGGCGGTGGGCCACCTGCTCGAAATTGCCGCCCCCGACGAGTACGAGGTCAAGCGCGGCAAGTGGTCCTTCGCCCACCTGCCCGTGATCCCGCCGCGTTTCGACCTGCGCCCGATCTCCCAGAAAACGACCGGAGGCAGGGCCAAGGGGGAAGACCGCCTCAAGCTGCTGACCCGGCTGATTCGGCGCAAGGATGTCACGCAGCTGATCAATGCCTGTGACGCGGGGCGCGAGGGGGAACTCATCTTTCGGCTGATCGCCGAGCACGCCAAGGCGAAGCAGCCCATCCAGCGCCTGTGGCTGCAATCGATGACCCCGGCTGCGATTCGCGACGGTTTTTCGCGGCTGCGCAGCGACGACACCATGCTCCCGCTCGCCGACGCGGCGCGCTGTCGCTCGGAAGCCGACTGGCTGGTCGGCATCAACGGCACGCGCGCCATGACCGCCTTCAATTCGCGCGAAGGCGGCTTCTACCTGACCACGGTCGGACGCGTGCAGACCCCGACGCTGACCATCGTTGTGGAGCGCGAGGAAAAGATCAGGGCTTTCGTGGCGAGGGCCTATCACGAAGTGAGGGCTGACTTCGGTGTCGCTGCCGGCAGCTACGAGGGGCGCTGGTTCGATCCGAAGTTCCGCAAGAGCGAAGAGGACGCGGAAGCCCGCGCCGAGCGCATCTGGGAGCGCGGGCGCGCCGACGCGATCGTCACTGATTGCGAGGGCCGCACGGGGATCGTCACCGAGGAATCACGGCCGACCACGCAGCTCTCGCAGCCGCTGTTCGACCTCACCAGTCTGCAGCGGGAGGCCAACGGGCGCCACGGTTATTCGGCGAAGACCACGCTGTCGATCGCGCAGGCTCTCTACGAGAAACACAAGGTGCTCACCTACCCGCGCACCGATTCGCGCGCCCTCCCGGCGGATTATGTGCCCGTGGTGCGCGAGACCATGGCCGCGCTGTGCGAGAACCCGGAGCTGGGCGCATTCGCGCGCCGGATCGTCGACAAATCCTGGGTGCGGCCGAATCCGCGCGTGTTCGACGATGCCAAGGTGTCCGATCACTTCGCGATCATCCCGACCCTACAGGCGCCGCGCAACCTCACCGATGCCGAGCAGCGGATCTATGACCTGGTCGTGCGCCGCTTTCTGGCGGTGTTCTTCCCGGCCGCCGAATTCCTCGTGACGACCCGGATCACGCAGGTCAACACGCACCACTTCAAGACCGAGGGCAAGGTGCTGGTGGAACCGGGCTGGCTGGCCGTCTACGGGCGGGAGTCGGCGGGCGAGGAGGCGGGCCTGTGCCCGATCGCTGCGGGCGAGACCGCACGGACCGAAGCCATCCGCGTCATCGACCTGGCGACGCGGCCCCCTGCGCGCTACAACGAGGCCACCCTGCTCTCGGCAATGGAGGGCGCCGGCAAACTCATCGAGGATGACGAGCTGCGCGCGGCGATGGCCGCCAAGGGGCTGGGCACGCCGGCCACGCGCTCGTCGATCATCGAAGGCCTGATCGCGGAAAATTACCTGATTCGCGAAGGCCGTGACCTGATTCCGACAACCAAGGCGTTCCAGTTGCTGCGACTGCTGCGCGGGCTCGCGGTGAGCGAACTCACTTCGCCAGAGCTGACCGGCGAGTGGGAAGCCAAGCTCGGCGAGATGGAACGTGGCGGTCTGAGCCGCGAGCGCTTCATGGAAGAGATCGCCGAGATGACCCGGCAGATCGTCGAGCGCGCGAAGAACTACGACTCCACCGACGTTCCCGGTGACTACACGACGCTCTCGGCGCCCTGCCCCAAGTGCGGCGGCGTGGTCACCGAGAACTACAAGCGCTACGCCTGCGCCAGCTGTGACTTCTCGATCACCCGGACCCCGTCGAGCCGCCAGCTCGACGTTGCCGAGGCCGAGACGCTGCTGCGCGAGCGCGTGATCGGACCGCTCGAGGGCTTTCGCAGCAAGATGGGCCGCCCGTTCTCGGCGATCCTGCGGATCAATGACGAGACGAAGATGGAGTTCGACTTCGGGCGCGACGATGCCGCCGGCGGCGAGGGCGACGAGGCCGTCGACTTCTCGGCGCAGGAGTCGCTCGGTGCGTGCCCGAAATGCGGCGCCGGAGTCTATGAACATGGCGTCGCGTATGTCTGCGAAAAGGCGGTGGGTCCGGCGCGCAGTTGCGACTTCCGCTCGGGGCGGATCATCCTGCAGCAGCCGGTCGAATCCGCGCAGATGCGCAAACTGCTCGCCGACGGGCGCACCGACCTGCTGCCGGATTTCGTCTCGAACCGCACCCGGCGCAAGTTCAAGGCCTACCTGACGCGCGGCAAGGACGGCAAGGTCGGCTTCGAGTTCGAGCCGCGCGCCAAGGACGCCAAGGGGGCCAAAGGCGCGACGGCCGACAAAGCCGACAAGGGCGCCGGCAGCGGCAAGGTGGCAGCGGGCGGCAAACCCGCTGTGCGGCCCGGCACCGCGAGCAAGCGCAAGCCAGCGGCGCGAACCAGCGCCGCGAAGGCGCGCAAGCCTGCGAAGGCCACCGGAGCCTCCGGCGGCACGAAGTCCGGCAAACCGGCGCGCGCGAAAAAGGCTGCGGACAAGTAGCGGCACCCGCCGGGCTCGGGACGACCATGCGCCTGCTCAAGCCCGCCGAGGTCGGCGCCGACTGGGTCTTCGGCTACGGATCACTCATCTGGGACCCGGAATTCGACTACGCGCGGGCCGAACTCGGGCGCCTGCACGGGTACCACCGTGCGTTCTGCGTGCGCTCCACCCTTTACCGCGGCACCCCCGAAAACCCGGGCATCGTGCTCGGACTCGAGCGCGGCGGCAGCTGCACCGGGATGGCATTCCAGCTCACCGCGCCGCAGCGCTCGCGCTCGATCGAACGCGTGTTCGAGCGCGAGATACCGCTCGAAGCGGCGCGCGTCTATCTGCCCCGCGTCGTTCGGGTCCACCTGCGCTCGGGCATCTCGGTGCAGGCGCTCACCTTCGTCGCCGATCATGTGGCAAGTGCCTACGTGCGGCTGAGCGACGGCGAAATCCTGGCTCGCATGCAACGCAGCCACGGCGCGCGCGGCCCCAACGTCGACTACCTGTTCAACACCCTGCGCGCGCTCGAGGCGCATGGCGTGCACGACCGCATGCTCACGCGGCTGGCGCGCATGCTCGCGCGGGTGAGCTGACGCCCGGCGCAACGCGATGCTCAAGACGCTCACCCTGATCACGCTGGTCCTTGTTGCCACGGTGCTGGCGACTGCCCTCTTCGGCGCCTGGCGCTGGCAATCGGGCACGCAGGAACTGCGCGCGCGGCTGGTTGCGGCACGCGCGCCGATGTCTGCGCAACGCGTCGACTTCCGGGAACTCGAAGGCCTCCCGGCGCCGGTGCAGCGCTATTTCCGCGCCGCACTCCAGGACGGACAGGCGATGGTTGCGGGCGTGCGCGTGCGCCATGCGGGCCGCTTCAACCTGAGTGAAGACGGCGAGCAGTGGAAGGCGTTCACGTCGGATCAGCAGGTCGTAACCTGGCGGCCCGGCTTCGACTGGAACGGACGAATCGTCGTGATGCCCGGCGTGCCCGTGCTCGTCCACGATGCCTACGTGGCGGGAGAGGGACTGCTGCATGCTTCCCTGCTCGGCGTCTTTTCCCTCGCCAGGCTGCGCGACACGGGAGCACTCGCCGACGGCGAGCTGATGCGCTTCTTCGCCGAAGCTGCCTGGTACCCGACGGCGCTGCTGCCCAGCCAGGGGGTGCGCTGGGAAGCGCGCGACGAGCGCTCAGCCCGCGCCACGCTCACCGATGGCGAGCGCAGCGTGACCCTGCTCTTCACCTTCGCCGAGTCGGGGCTGATCGACACGGTGCGCGCCGCCGCGCGCGCCCGCACGGTGGACGGAAAGAGCGTCCCGACGCCCTGGCTCGGTCGCTTCTGGAATTACGGTGAGCGCGGCGGCATGCAGGTGCCGCTCGAGGGCGAGGTGTCCTGGGAACTGCCTGAGGGCCTGCGCGCCTACTGGCGGGGCGCGATCACCGGGATCAACTACGAGTGGGCGCGCTGACGAAGCGCGCCGCTCAGGGCGGCGTAACCGCCGCCAGGTAGAGTTCGCTGGCCCGTTTCGTCAGCGGACCGGGCGTGCCGTCGCCCACCGGCCGAGCGTCGATCCGCGTCACCGGCGTGACGCCCCCGAGCGTTCCCGTGACGAAGGCTTCGGCCGCCGCGTAACACTCGGCGAGCGTGAAGTCCTTCTCGTGCGCGACGCCGCCGTTGGCGCGCCACACCTCGATCACCTTGCGCTGGGTGATGCCCTTGAAACTGTAGGCGCCGGTCGAGGTCCACAGCTCCTCGCCGCGCACGATGAAGAAGTTCGTCGAGTTGCAGCTCGCGACGAAGCCGCGCGGGTCGAGCATCAGGGCCTCGTCGGCGCCGGCGCCGATCGCCTGGATCAGCGCCTGAATCAGGTTCAGGCGGCTGTGCGAATTCAGTCGCATGTCGAACACGTCGGGCGCGCTGGTGCGAAAGGCGGAGGTGAAGAGCGACAGCCCGCGCGCCTTCGCCTGCGGGTTGGGAGTCTTGAACTCGGCCACGATCACGATCGTTGCGGCGCCGATTACGAAGCGCGGATCCTGGTTCGGAGTCGACTTGCGGCCACGCGTGATCATCAGGCGCACGTGCGCGCCGTCGTGCATGTCGTTGCGCGCGAGCGTTGCGTGGATCGCCGCGAGCAGCTGCGCGCGCGACAGGCCAATGTCCAGCGCGATCGAGCGCGCGCCCTCGAAGAGCCGGTCCAGATGCGCATCGATGCTGATCAGCTGGCCGCGCACGAGCCGCAACCCCTCCCATACGCCGTCGCCGAGCACGAAACCGCTGTCGAACACGGACACCATTGCAGCGTCGCGCGGCACGAACGCGCCGTTCACATAGACGAGCACCGAGGCGTTGCGCGCGTCGCCCAGATAGCCCTGCGCGCTTGCCTGCGTGTCGATTTCCGCTTTGCCCATGGTCTGATTCCCTGCGTCCAGCCTCAGAAACTGAACTCGTTGTGGCGCGCAAGAAAGCTGCGCGTGCGCTCCTGGCGCGGATGCTTGAGCACCTCGTCGGGGGTGCCGGCTTCATGGATGCCGCCTTCGGCGATGAACAGCACCCGATTGGCAACGTGATAGGCGAAGCCGATCTCGTGCGTGACGAGCAGCATGGTGCGCCCCTCGTTGGCGAGCCCGCGGATCACGGTCAGCACCTCCCCGACCAGCTCCGGGTCGAGCGCGGAGGTGGGTTCGTCGAAGAGCAGGATTTCCGGTTCCATCGCCAGTGCTCGGGCGATCGCGACCCGCTGCTTCTGCCCGCCGGAAAGCCGTGCGGGGTATTCGTCGGCTTTCTCCGCCAGACCCACCGCGGCCAGCTGCCTGCGTGCCTGGGATTGCGCCTGCGTGCGCGACATGCCGCGCACCGTGAGCAGCCCCTCCATCACGTTGCCCAGCGTCGTCATGTGCGGAAACAGGTTGAACTGCTGAAAAACCATCCCGACGCGCTGTCGAATCCCCACGAGCTCGGCCTCGGGATAGGCGACTTCCACCTGTTGCCCGCGCCGCAGTTCACGGCCGACCAACTGGCCGTCGAGCTCGATGCGACCGGAGCTGGGGATCTCCATGAAATTGAGGCAGCGCAACAGCGTGCTCTTGCCCGATCCGGAGGCGCCGAGGATCGCGATTCGATCGCCAGGCATCACCTCCAGGTCGATGCCGCGCAGCACCTCGTTCTCGCCGAAACGCTTGTGCAGGCCGCGCACGCGGAGCAACGGGGCTTGGGTCATGGTCGATGGATCGAGAGGCATGGCGGATCAGTCGCTCTTGGCGAGGATGCGCTCGAGCACGTAGGTCGCCTGCACCAGCGGATAGAGAAAAACGAAGAAGACCAGCGCGATCACCGTGTAGGTCTCGATCGGGTTGAAGTTCAGCGACGCGATCAGCTTACCCTGCTGCAGCAGCTCGACATAGGCCACCACGGAGGCAAGCGTCGACATCTTGAAGATCTCGATGCCCCGATTGGTCAGCGCGGGCAGCATGCGCCGGATCGCCTGGGGCAGGATGATGCGGCGCATCGCCTGCGCATAGGTCATCCCGAGCGCCCGCGCGCCCTCCCATTGACCCGGCTCGATCGACTGGATTCCGCCGCGATAGATTTCCGCGGAAAAGGCGGCCGAGTTCAGTGAAATGCCCAGCGCCGCCGCCGCGAGCGGCGAAATTTCGAAGGGCGCCACGATCGGCAGCGCGAAATAGAACCAGAGAATCTGCACCAGCACCGGCGTATTGCGAAAGAACTCCACGAAGATCGTCGCGGGGATATAGAAGGCCTTGCGACGCGCGTAGCGCCCGAGGCCGACGACCAGCCCGAAGCTCAACCCCAGCACCAGACAGATCGCGAAGATGCGCAGGGTCCCGAGCGCGCCGATCGCGAGCGCCTCCCAGTTGGCAAACACGGTGGCGAAGTCCCAGCGATACGACATCGTCGCGCCTCAGTGCACCGTGGACTCGCCGCTCACGGCGAGGCGTCGTTCGAGCCGGCGGCCCAGCACGCTGAAGGCGAAGATCAGCACGAAGTACATCATCGCCGCCGTCGTGAAGACCTCGAGCGGGCGGAAGGTCTTCTGCGCGACCTCATTGGCCTGGAACAGCAGGTCCGCGTAGGAAACGGTGGCGACCAGCGTCGTGGTCTTCATCAGTTCAATGGCGCGCTCCATGAACGCGGGAATCATGCGCTTGACCGCCTGCGGCAGCACGATCCGGCGCAGGCTTTGGCGCCGGGTCATGCCGATCGCACGCGCCGCTTCCCACTGCCCGCGCTCAACCGAAACGATTCCGCCGCGGAAGACCTCGGCGAAGAACGCCGCCGACTGGATCGAAAAGGTCACGGCCGAAGCCGCGAACGGCGTCATCTCCACGTTGATCAGGATCGGCAGCGCGAAGAAGAACCAGAAGAGCTGCACCAGCGGCGGGGTCGTGCGAAAGAACTCGATCACGAATCGCGCCGGCCACGACAGCGAGCGCGCCTGCGAGAGGCGCATCAGCGCGAGCGCCAGGCCGAGCGGGACGCCGAAGGCCAGCGCCGTGCCGGTGACCTTGAGCGTGTTGACCATGCCGCTCACGAGGAGCGGCATGTTGGCCAGCACAGGGGCGAAGTCCCAGACGTACATCGGTGCGGTGAGGGCGAGGAGACGGGCGAACGCTCCCGGCGGCCGTAAAGGGCCGCCGGGAGTGAGCGCTAACTCACTTGATCAGTTCTTTCTGAACGGGCGGAGCGGACTTCGGATCCAGGCCGAAGTCGGTGAGGAAAGCCTCGTACCACTTCTGCGTCTGCCCGCTCTGGTAGTAGCCGGCGATCGTCTTGTCGACCCAGTTGACGAAGTCCTTGTTGTCTTCCTTGCGTACCGCCGCGCTCGAGGGCTGGGAAAGTGCCGGCGTGGGCACGACGATCTTTCCGGCACCGAGGCGCTGCCGCGCGGCGAGCAGGGGCGGGTGAAACAGGCAGACCGCGTCCACGCGTCCCGCCTGGAAGGCGGCAATCGCTTCGGAATTCCCCGGGAAGCGCTGGATGTTGGCCTTGGACACGTTCTCGCTCAGGTACTTGTCCATGCTGCTCGCCTGCGGCACCGCGATGCGCACGGCCGGCTGGTTCAGGTCGGCCCAGGTGCGCACGGGCAGGTCGTCGCGCGCGAGCACGGCCAGCGAGTAGTACAGCAGCGGGGTCGTCGGGAAGTCGACCGCCTGCGCGCGTTCGGGCGTGGCGTCGAGCATGTACATGATGTCGATCTTGCCGCCCTGCAGGGCGGCGATCGCCGTACCCCAGCTCACCTCGACCGGCTCGAACTTGACGCCGAGCGTGGCGGCCATCGCCTTGCCCAGCGAGACCCCCAAACCCGTCGACCATTCGCCGGTGCGCGGATCCTTCGAGTACCAGGGCGGCGCCTGCGTGACGCCGACGCGCAGCGCGCCGCGCTGCTTGATCTGCTCGAGCGTGCCGCCCGCCTGGGCGCCAACGCGGGAGATGGGCAGCATCATCGCCGCCATACCCGCGGCGAGCGTCAGTACGGTCTTGCGTCGTGTAGCTTTCATGTTCGCTTCTCCTCCCTGAATTCGTTTCCGGCAACCGATACGGCTGCAGTATCCACGTGTCTGCAAAGTGCAGTCAATCGCAGGTCCACTTGCCCGCAGACGCTGGCTCGATTCAGGCGCCCAGTCGCCACATGGTGCGAAAGGAATGCACCGCGTCGGTTGGCAAACCCAGTTGCGCGGCCAGCGCGCGGGCCTGTGCAAGGCCGCTGTCCGCGCACGTCGACTCGATCGTGACCAGGGCGTCCGCCGCGGCGGGTGGCGCATTGGCAATCAGCGGCGACGACAGACCGACGTCCGTGCACAGCACGGCCGCGCGCACGACGCCACTTTCTTCCCGCACCCGCGCGAGCTCCACGCGCAGGATCTCGAGCGCGACCTGGCCCGCGGGCACGACGAAGAGCGCGAGCGCCCCGCCCTCGCCGTCTCCCAACTCGATCGCCAGTTCGCCCACGCGGCGCTGCGTGTCGCGCATCCGCGCGAAATTGTGCAGCGACCATTCGGTCTGGTTGGCGAAGGCGCTGCGATACGCGGCGCTGCGAAACACCTCCAGATTCTCGGTGTCGTAGAGCGCGAGGTACGGCCGCGGCGCCGCGCCGAGCGCGCAAAAGCGGCGCGCCGACTGGAAGCCGGGAATCGCCACGCGCTCCTGCATGTGCTCGCGGTCGTACCAGCGGTTGAAGTCCTCGTCGTGGGCCGGGTCGACGTCGGTCCAGATGCAGAGCTGCCCGCGCAGCGTTGCGGATTCGGTTGTCATGCGCGGCCTCAGGCAGCTTGCGCGAGGAAGCGCTCGACGAGTCGCGTCCAGTAGGCCGCGCCGACGGTCAGGTTCGCGTCGTCGAAGTCGTAGTGCGCGCTGTGCACCATCGCCGAGCTCTCGCCATTGCCGATGCGCAGGAAGCAGCCGGGCTTGCGCTGCAGGTAGAAGGCGAAATCCTCGCTGCCGGTCACCGGTCCGAACGGCGCCACGACGCGTTCCGGGCCGACGAGTTCCTCGGCCACCTCGCGGGCGAACTCGGTCTCGGCGGCGCTGTTGACGAGCACCGGATAGCCACGCTCGTAGTCGATTTCGACGCGGCCGCCGTAGCCCTCGACGTGCGCGGAGACGAGATCGGTGATGCGCTGCTGCAGCCGGTCGCGCACGTCGGCATCGAAGGAGCGAATGCTCAGCCCGAGGGTGGCCGACTCCGGAATCACGTTGGTCGCGACCCCCGCGTGCACGGTGCCGATGGTGACGATCGCGATCTGCCTGGGGTCGATGTTGCGCGACACGACGCTCTGCAGGGCCATGATCAGGCTGCCGGCGATCATCACCGGATCCACCGTCATGTGGGGACGCGCCGCATGGCCGCCGACCCCGCGGATGGTGATGAGCGCCCGGTCCGACGCCGACATGAACGCCCCGGAACCGAACAGGAAGGTGCCGCTCGCCACGCCAGGATGGTTGTGCATGCCGAAGATCGCGTCGCAGGGGAAACGCTCGAAGAGGCCGTCCTCGATCATGCGCAGCGCGCCCGCCTCGCCCTCTTCGGCGGGCTGGAAGACCAGGTGCACGGTGCCCGCGAAGTTGCGGGTCTTCGCCAGTTGCTGCGCGGCGCCGAGCAGCATCGTCGTGTGGCCCTCATGGCCACAGGCGTGCATGACGCCGGCGACCTCGCTCGCATAGGGCTTGCCGGTCTCCTCGGCGATGGGCAGCGCGTCCATGTCGGCGCGCACGGCCACGCTGCGCGTGCCCTTGCCCAGCGCCAGTGTGCCGACCACGCCGTAGCCGCCGACGTTGCGCGTCACCTCGTAGCCCCACTGCGCGAGGCGTGTCGCCACCAGTTCCGAGGTCGCGGCTTCGTGGAGCGAGAGCTCGGGGTGGCGGTGGAGGTGCTGGCGGGTTTCGCGCAGAAAGTCGGTCGCATCGAGCAGGTCGCCCAGCTCGCAGAAACGGGGGTTGGTTGTGGTCATGTCTTCCATGGGAGGTCGGTTGCGCTCAGGGGGCGGGGCCGGCGCCTCAGGACGCCTGTTTGGGGGTGTTCCCGGCGCCCAGGTCCCAGTAGAGACCCGTCATCAGCCCGAGCCCCTCGCGCAGCACGGCGGGCGGGAGGTGCTCGTTGGGCGCGTGCTGCGAACAGCCCGGGTACGAGTGCGGAACCCAGACCGTGCGCAGGCCGAGCACGTCGGTGAAGATGTCGTTGGGCAGCGAACCGCCCAGATTCGGCAGCACGGCCGGTTTCTTTCCCGTCGTCTGCGCGATCGAGGCGACCGCCCATTGCACCCACGGATCCTCGGGGTCAATCCGCGTGGCGCGAAACATTTCCTCGCGGGTGGCTGCAACCTGCACCATCGGGAAGCCGTGTCGGTCGAGGTGGCGGCGCAGTTCCGGGAGGATCTGTTTGGGATCGATGCCCACCACGAAACGCAGCTGGCAGCGCGCCCAGGCGCGCGGCGGGATCGCGTTCACCGGCGTTTCCGGATTGCCGGTCTTGAACGCCAGCACCTCGAACGAGCACCAGCCGAACACACGCTCGGCGGGCGAGAGGCCCGGCTCGCCCCACCACGGCTCGACGGTCGGACCGTCGGCGCCGCCGTCCACCTCGCAGTCCGCCAGCGCGCGGCGCACCGCGGCGGGCAGTTCGGTCGGCACCCAGGCCGGGATGCGGATCTGCCCGGTCGGCGAGACGATGCTCGCGATCGCGTGCGCGAGCTGAATGCCCGGGTTCGAGATTAGCCCGCCCCAGTTGCCGGAATGGTGGCCGCCCTGGCGCGCATCGATCGTCAGGTCGAAATTCACGCTGCCGCGCGAGCCGAGGAACACCGTCGGCCGGTCGGCGCGCAGGCGCGGTCCGTCGGAGGCAATCAGCAGGTCGGCCGCGAAGGCTGCGCGATTTTCGTCGCACAGTTCGCGCAGACCCGCCGACCCGGTCTCCTCGCCCATCTCGATCAGGTACTTCGCGTTGAAGCCGAGGCTGCCGCGCTCGGCGAGCACGTTGGCCATCGCCTGCATGTTGACCGAGTGCTGGCCCTTGTTGTCGGCGATGCCCCGCCCGTACCAGAGGCCCTCGTGCTCGGTCAGCGCCCACGGCGAGAGGCCGTCCTTCCATTCCGGCTCGAGCCCGCGGATCACGTCGCCGTGGCCATACCCGAACACAGTCGGCAACTGCGGATCTTCAATGCGCTGCGCGAACAGAAACGGTGCCTTCGCGCGCGGGTGGGTCAGCGTGCGGCACGTGAAGCCCATCGCCTCGAAGGCCGGCTGCATCTCGTCGCTGAGATATTGGGCAAGCACCGCAGCGCGCTCGGGATTCTGGCTCTCGGTGGGGATCGCGATGCGGCGCGCGATGGTTTCGCGAAACGCGCCCGAGTCGAACTGCTTCTCGGCGCGGGTGATGGCGGCGGCGCGGGTCATGCGGCAGGTCCTCTGTATGCGGCTTGGGTCGGGTGCAGCGCTTCGGGGTGGCAGGTCTTCCGCGGCCCTCTGGCGCGAGCTCGTCAGGGTACCGGAACCACGGCGGGCGCGGGGTACAGGTGGCAGGACACGGAGCCCTCGGGTCCCTTGGTCAGCACCGGGACCTGCGTGCTGCAGTGATCCATCCGTTTTGCGCAGCGCGGATGGAAGGGGCATCCGGGCGGCGGGTTGAGCGGATCGGGAAACGCCAGTCCCAGCCCGGTGTCGGGGATGCCAAGCCCGGGCTCCGGCGTCAGCACCGACGCCAGCAATGCCTGCGTATACGGATGGCGTGGCGTGCGAAAGAGGGTTGCGGTC
>JAGXFR010000041.1 GCA_024637155.1 Burkholderiaceae bacterium
CGCCAAGACGGCGCGCTCCCCGGCCCGCAGCCCGGCCCGTTCGACGATGGGGTCGACCCGCGCGACAACCCGCTCTTCCAGCGGCCCGACCCGCGCACCGACCCGCTCCGCGACGGGGACGACGCGCACGCCGACGCGCTCAACCGGGACGACCCGCACCCCGACGCGTTCTACGGGGACGGCACCTCGCGCCACAACGCGCTCATCGACGCGCTCAACGACGAGCCCGGCACGCCCGCCGCGCGCCGGGGCCCCGCGCGGCCGCAGCGCAACGGCAGGCGCGCGCGCACCACAGCGGGGCGGCGTGCGCCGCGGTCCGAAGAAATCCTGAGCGCCTGAGTGGCGCGCGCTCGCGCGCGCCATCCGGCTAGGTGTAGAGGATCGTGAGCACTTCGTACTCGATCAGGCCCTTGGGGGCGCGCACCTGCGCAACGTCCCCCTCGACCTTGCCGATGAGCGCGCGCGCGATCGGGCTGGAGACCGAGATCATGCCCAGCCGAAGATCCGCCTCGTCTTCCCCGACGATCTGGTAGCGCACCCGCACTCCGGATGCCAGATCCTCGAGCTCGACCGTCGCGCCGAACACCACGCGTCCGTCGGAGTGATGCAGCGCCGGGTCGATGACCTGCGCGTTGCCGAGCTTGCCCTCCAGATCCGCGATGCGTGCCTCGAGGAAGGCCTGCCGATCGCGCGCGGCATCGTATTCGGCGTTCTCCGACAGGTCACCGTGCGCGCGCGCTTCCCCAATCGCCTGCGCGATCGCCGGGCGCTCGACCGTCTTGAGACGCTGCAGTTCGGTGCGCAGCATTTCGGCGCCCTTGCGCGTGAGCGGTGTCCGGCTCACTTGACGGCTCCCGCGCCCGCCACCGGCGCGCCCTTGCCGAGCGTCGCGTGCAGTTCCTGCAGGCTGTAGACGTCGAGCTGCTGCAGGTGCTTCATCCCCTCGACGGCGGCACGCGCCCCGGCCAGCGTGGTGTAGTAGGAGACGCGCTGGGCGAGCGCATTCGTGCGAATCGAGCGCGAGTCGACCACCGCGCCGCGCTTCTCCTCGACGCTGTTGATCACCAGCGCAATCTCGCCGTTGATCAGCAGGTCGACCACGTGCGGACGCCCGTCCTGCACCTTGTTCACGGGCGTCACCGGCAGGTTCGCGGCGACGATCGTCGCCGCGGTTCCCCGCGTGGCGAAGAGCCGGAAGCCCATCTCGTGGAGATGGCGCGCCACGCGCACGACCTTGGGCTTGTCGGAATCGCGCACTGAGAGAAACACGCTGCCGGACTCCGGCAGCCGCACGCCGGCGGCGATCTGCGACTTGATGAAGGCCTCGCCGAAGCTGTAGCCGACGCCCATCACCTCGCCGGTGGATTTCATCTCCGGTCCAAGGATCGTGTCCGATCCGGGGAACTTGACGAAGGGGAATACCGCTTCCTTGACCGAGAAATACGGCGGCACCACTTCGTCGCCCACGCCCTGCGCGTCCAGCGAGCGGCCCGCCATGCAGCGCGCGGCGATCTTGGCGAGCTGCATTCCGGTGGCCTTGGATACGAAGGGAACCGTGCGCGACGCGCGCGGGTTTACCTCGAGCACATAGACCGTAGACACCGGTGCCGCGCCTTCGGTCTCGACCACGCTCTGCACCGCGAACTGCGTGTTCATCAGCCCGACGACGTTGAGCGCCTTGGCGAGCATGGTGGTCTGGCGCTTGATCTCGACGATCAGCTCCGGCGAGAGCGAATACGGCGGCAGCGAACAGGCCGAGTCGCCCGAGTGCACCCCGGCTTCCTCGATGTGCTCCATCACGCCGCCGATCAGCACGCGCTCGCCGTCGCAGATGCAGTCGACGTCGATCTCGATCGCATCCGAGAGGAAACGGTCGAGCAGCACCGGACTATCCTCGGACACCTTGACGGCCTCGCGCATGTAGCGCTCGAGGTCGCGCGGCTCGTGAACGATCTCCATCGCGCGCCCGCCGAGCACGTAGCTCGGGCGCACGACCAGCGGGTAGCCGATCTCGCCGGCCAGTGCGAGCGCCTGCGCCTCGGTGCGCGCGGTGCGGTTGGCGGGTTGGCGCAGGCCGATCTCGTGGAGGAGCGCCTGGAAGCGCTCGCGGTCCTCGGCAATGTCGATCGACTCGGGCGAGGTGCCGATGATCGGCACGCCGTTGGCTTCCAGCGCCAGCGCCAGCTTGAGCGGCGTCTGCCCGCCGTACTGGACGATCACCCCGAAGGGCTTCTCGATCGCGACGATCTCGAGCACGTCCTCGAGCGTGACCGGTTCGAAATAGAGGCGGTCCGAGGTGTCGTAGTCGGTCGAGACGGTTTCCGGGTTGCAGTTGACCATGATGGTCTCGAACCCGTCGTCGCGCAGCGCGAAGGCCGCGTGCACGCAGCAGTAGTCGAACTCGATCCCCTGCCCGATACGATTCGGCCCGCCGCCGAGCACGATCACCTTCTTGCGATCCGTCGGCCGCGCCTCGCACTCGTCCTCGTAGGTCGAGTACATGTAGGCGGTGTGCGTGGCGAATTCCGCCGCGCAGGTGTCGACCCGCTTGTAGACGGGGCGCACGCCGGCGGCATGGCGCCGCGCGCGCACCGCGTCGTCCTTGACGCCCATCAGCCGCGCGAGGCGCCGATCCGAGAAGCCCATCGCCTTCACGTGGCGCAGCTCTTCGGTGGACAGGCTATCGAGCGTGCGCGCGCGCACCGCCGCTTCCATCGTCACGATCTCTTCGATCTGCGCGAGGAACCACGGGTCGATCCCCGACTCCTCGTAGATGTCCTCGAGCGACATGCCGATGCGAAACGCGTCGGCGACGTAGAGCACACGCTCCGGGCCCGGTTCGCCGAGCTCGCGGCTGATGTCGTCCTCGTCGTCCGAGCGCTCCTCGAGGCCGTCGATGCCATTCTCGAGGCCGCGCAGCGCCTTCTGGAAGCTCTCCTGGAAGGTGCGGCCGATCGCCATCACCTCGCCCACCGACTTCATCTGCGTGGTGAGCCGCGCGTCGGCGAGCGGGAACTTCTCGAACGCGAAACGCGGGATCTTGGTGACCACGTAGTCGATGCTCGGCTCGAAGGAGGCCGGCGTCGCGCCGCCCGTGATGTCGTTCTTCAATTCATCGAGCGTGTAGCCCACCGCCAGCTTGGCGGCGATCTTGGCGATCGGGAAGCCGGTCGCCTTGGAAGCGAGCGCCGAGGAGCGCGACACGCGCGGGTTCATCTCGATGACGATCATCCGGCCGTCGACCGGGTTGATCGCGAACTGCACGTTCGAGCCGCCCGTCTCCACGCCGATCTCGCGCAGGATCGCGATCGACGCGTCGCGCATCAGCTGGTACTCGCGATCGGTGAGCGTCTGGGCCGGCGCGACGGTGATCGAATCGCCGGTGTGCACGCCCATCGGGTCGAGATTCTCGATCGAGCAGATGATGATGCAGTTGTCCTTGCGGTCGCGCACCACCTCCATCTCGTACTCTTTCCAGCCAAGCATCGATTCCTCGATGAGCAGCTCGCTGGTGGGCGAGGCATCGATGCCGCGCCGGCAGATGGTCTCGAACTCCTCGGCGTTGTAGGCGATGCCGCCGCCCGTTCCGCCGAGCGTGAAGCTCGGCCGGATCACCACCGGGAAGCCCAGCGCGCGCTGCACTTCCCAGGCCTCTTCGAGCGAGTGCGCGATGCCCGAGCGTGCCGAGTCCAGGCCGATGCCGGTCATCGCGTTCTTGAACTTGAGGCGGTCCTCCGCCTTGTCGATTGCCTCGGGCGAGGCGCCGATCAGCTCGACGCCGTACTTCGCGAGCACGCCGTTGTTGAAGAGATCGAGCGCGCAGTTCAGCGCCGTCTGCCCGCCCATCGTCGGCAGGATCGCGTCGGGCCTTTCCTTGGCGATGATCGCCTCGACCACCTGCCAGGTGATCGGCTCGATGTAGGTGACGTCCGCCGTCTCCGGGTCGGTCATGATTGTGGCCGGGTTGCTGTTGACCAGGATCACCTTGAAGCCTTCCTGGCGCAGCGCGTTGCAGGCCTGCGCCCCCGAGTAGTCGAACTCGCAGGCCTGCCCGATCACAATCGGCCCCGCGCCGATGATCAGGATCGTATGAATGTCGGTTCTTTTTCCCATTTCTCGCTCACGCTCCGTTCGCGCCGTGCTCGCGCATCAGCGCGACGAAGCGGTCGAACAGGGTTTCGATGTCATGCGGCCCCGGACTCGCCTCCGGATGCCCCTGGAAGCACATCGCCGGCCGGTCGGTGCGCGCCAGCCCCTGGATCGAGCCGTCGAAGAGCGAATCGTGGGTGATGCGCAGGTTCGCCGGCAGCGAGTCCGGGTCGACCGCGAAGCCGTGGTTCTGGCTGGTGATCAGCACCTGTCCGCTGTCGCGGTCGCGCACCGGATGGTTGGCGCCGTGATGGCCGAACTTCATCTTCAGCGTGCGCGCACCGCTGGCGAGCGCCAGGATCTGGTGGCCCAGGCAGATGCCGAAGGTCGGCAGGCCGCGCTCGACGAGTTCGCGCGTCGCCGCGATCGCGTAGTCGCAGGGCTCCGGGTCGCCGGGACCGTTCGAGAGGAAGATGCCGTCGGGCTCGTAGGCCAGCACGTCCTCGGCGGGGGTCTGCGCCGGCACGACGATCAGTTCGCAGCTCCGGTCGGCGAGCAGGCGCAGGATGTTGCGCTTGACGCCGAAGTCGTAGGCGACGACCTTGAACTCCCCCGTCACCGGTTCGGCGAAGCCCGCGCCCAGGCGCCAGGTGCCTTCGGTCCAGCGATAGGGCTTGTCGGCCGAGACCACCTTCGCGAGATCCATCCCCGCCAGGCCGGGAAACGCGCGCGCCGCGGCGATCGCCGCTTCCTCGTCGAGCGCCTCGCCGGGACGCGCCGCCGCGACCAGGCAGCCGCTCTGCGCACCATTCTCGCGCAGCAGCCGGGTGAGCCGGCGCGTGTCGATGCCGGCGATGCCCGGCACCCCTTCGCGCACCAGGTAGTCGGTGAGCGACTCGGCGCTGCGCCAGTTCGACAGGCGCCGCGGGACGTCCTTGACGATCAGTCCCGCGGCGTGGATCTGCGCCGCCTCGAGATCCTCGGTGTTGATGCCGTAGCTGCCGATGTGCGGATAGGTGAGCGTGACCAGCTGGCGGCTGTAGCTCGGATCGGTGAGGATCTCCTGGTAGCCGGTCATCGCGGTGTTGAACACCACCTCGCCGACCGCGCGCACCGGCGCGCCGACCGAGCGGCCGCGAAACACCGTGCCGTCGGCGAGCGCCAGCAGGGCGGGAACGGACTCGGGGATGAGACCCGCTCCGGGGTTGCGGGCGGGGGCGTGATTGAGTTCGGGTGGCAACGGTAACTCCTGCAGCAGAATTCACCGGCGCACCCCTGACCGACTCACCCGGCACGACCGGTCCCGTGCAGGGCCTGTCAGCGAGGACCGCGATCCGGCGGTGTTCGAGCGCAGGAAGGCGAGATCGGCAGATTGATGGGGAGTGTAGGCGCTAACCGATGGGCATTGGAAACAGCCTCAAATTGTAGCATTTGCTTCCAGTGCAGAGGTCTGGAGCGACCAATGACCACTGCCCTCGCGCGGAACCAATCGCGACCGTGCGACGAACACCTGCTTCCCTGAATCAATGAAATGAGTGTCGGATTATTTGACACTCCTTCTCCGCAATTATGGCTAATACGACTGGCACGCTTTTTAAATCAAAAACTTAGCAGTGTCTGGCATCGATCTTGCATGCCATTTCCCTGACGAAACTTCAACTGCCAGGACCCCTCCCGGTCCGGAAATCATCGACACGGTTTGTCGCTCATTCATCTGCAGGGAGGCAATGCAGGAATCAGGGAGGAAGCAATGAAGAATAAGCAACTGAGACTCACCACGATGGCCGCCGCCCTCGCGCTCGCCAGCGTCGTCTCGATTTCGGCGCACGCGGCGCCGACCACGGCTGACATCGTCTTCATCGTCGATGAATCGGGTTCGATGAGTGGGGAGCATGCCTGGCTGGGCACCATGGTCGGCTCGCTCGACACCGGGCTGGTGGGCGCAGGCGTCACTGCGAACAACTATGGGCTCACCGGCTTTGGCTCCAGCACCGTGGCCCCGCACGAGCATCTCGTAGGCGGCGCCTCATTCGGCACGGCTGCTCAACTTAGTACGGCCACCGGCGGCCTGCTGACCAACGGCAGCACCGAAGACGGCTGGGCTGGCATCGACTTCGCAAACAGCAATTACACATTTAACTCCGGAGCTGCGCGCAACTTTGTCCTCGTTACGGACGAGGATCGCGACAATACCGCCGTACTGACCTACGCAGGTATCCTGGCCAGCATGACTGGCCCCGGAACGCTGCTAAACGCCGTGGTCAACGCCTCGTTCTATTGCGGCGGTGTCCCAGGCCAAGGGGGGATTCAAGTGCTGGGCATAAGTTCTGGCGGCTCCGGGTACCAGGCGGATGGCTCCGGCGGCTATAACACACTGACCAACTGCAGCGCGTTCTCCGGAGCTGGCACCACCATCGCGGATTACGTGAATCTCGCGCTCGCCACTGGCGGCGCCGCATGGGACCTGAACCAATTGCGCGCCGGGGGCCTTACGGCGGATTCGTTCACGGCGGCCTTCGTCGACATCAAGGTGCAGGAAATCACCACGCAAGTGCCGCTGCCCGGCACGCTCGCGCTGATGGGTGCGGCGCTCCTCGGACTGTTCGGGGTGTCACGCCGCAAAACGGCCTGAGTTCGACCCGCACTTCGTTTGACCGCAAGGGGTGGCGATTTTCGCCACCCCTTTTTTCGTCGAGGCACGCGACGGCACCGACCACAGCCGATCATCGCCAGAGCGCCTACACCACCCCCCGCCCCCGCAGCGCCTTGATCTCGTCGTCCCCGTACCCCAGTTCCTGCAACACCTCATCGGTGTGCTGCCCCAGCTCCGGCCCCAGCCAGCGCGTCGCGCCGGGCGTCGCCGAGAGCTTGGGCACGACCGCCGGGATCGCCAGATCGGTCCCGTCGGGCAGCGGCGCGCGCTCGACCATTCCGCGTGCGCGGAACTGCGGGTCGCCGACCCAGTCGGCGGCGCTGTAGATCTTGCCGTTGGGCACATCGGCCTCGTCCATCACCTCCAGCGCCGCTTCCAGCGTCTGCTTGGAGGTCCACGTGGTGATCGCTGCGTCGATCTCGTCGGCACGCCCTGAGCGGCCCGCATTGCTCGCGAGCGCCGGGTCGTCGGCCAGGTCGGCACGCCCGATCGCCGTCATCAGCCGCTTGAAGATCGAGTCGCCGTTGCCGCCGATCACGATGTGGCGCCCGTCACCGGTGGGATAGGTGTTCGAGGGCACGATCCCGGTCAGGTTGGTGCCGGTGCGCTCACGCACCAGCCCGTAGCGGTCGAACTCGGGCAGCGCGCTTTCCATCATGTTGAACACCGCCTCGTAGAGCGCCACGTCGATCACCTGCCCCTTGCCGGTGCTCTGGCGGTGATGCAGCGCCATCAGCGCGCCGATCACCGCGTGCAGTCCGGCGAGCGAATCGCCGATCGAGAGGTTCAGCCGCACCGGCGGCCGGTCGGGAAAGCCGGTCACGTAGCGGATTCCGCCCATCGACTCGGCGATCGCGCCGAAGCCGGGACGGTCGCGGTACGGGCCGTCCTGCCCGTAGCCCGAGACCCGCACCAGGATCAGGCCGGGGTTCTCGGCCGAGAGCACCTCGTAACCCAGGCCCCACTTCTCGATCGCGCCGGGGCGGAAGTTCTCGATCACGATGTCAGCGTGCGCGGCGAGCCGGCGCACGATCTCCTGCCCGTCGGGACTGCGCAGGTTCGCGGTCACCGAACGCTTGTTGCGCGCCTGCACGTACCACCACAGCGAGGTTCCCGAAGGATCGTCGGGGTAGAGTTTGCGCCACTTGCGCAGCGGGTCGCCGCCATGCCCGGCCGCGCCGCCGGCCTTCTCCGGCGGCTCGACCTTGATCACGTCGGCGCCGAAGTCGGCGAACATCCGCCCGGCGAGCGGCCCGGCGATCAGCTGCCCGAGCTCGAGCACGCGCAATCCGGCGAGCGGACCGAAAGCAGCATCGGAGGACGCGGATTGCGGCGTGTCCTGTGGGCCCGGCGTGGAAGCCTGCGTCATCGTTTTCTCCTCATCCTTCGGTTGCACCGCGCACCATCGACGACGCGCTGCTCAATCGACCGCGCGGCGATCGCGCAGCGCGTGGGCGATCGTGCTCGCATCGACATACTCGAGCTCGCTGCCCGCCGGCACCCCGCGCGCGAGCCGCGTAACCGACAGTCCGCGCGCCTTGAGCAGTTCGCCCATGTAGTGTGCGGTGGCTTCGCCTTCCTGCGTGAAACTCGTCGCGAGAATCACCTCGCGCAAGCCGGAGTCGGCGGCGCGCGCGAGCAGGCGCTCGAGGTGGATCTCGCGCGGCCCAACGCCGTCGAGCGGCGAGAGCCGCCCCATCAGCACGAAGTACAGCCCATCGTAGCTCAGCGTCTGCTCGACCATCAGCTGGTCGGCCGGCGTCTCGACGACACACAGCAGCGCGGGGTTGCGCCGCGGCGAGGCGCAGGTCTCGCAGATCTCCAGCTCGGTGAAGGTGTTGCAGCGTGCGCAATGGCGGATCGTCTCGACTGCATGCGTGAGCGCCGCGCCGAGCACGAGCGCGCCTTCGCGGTCGTGCTGGAGCAGGTGATAGGCGAAGCGTTGCGCCGACTTCGCGCCCACGCCGGGCAGGCGCCGCAGCGCCAGGATCAGCGCCTCGAGCGCCGCCGCCTGTCCTTTCACGCCCATCCCGGTTGCGCCGCGCTCAGAACGGCAGCTTGAATCCCGGCGGCAAGCCCATGCCGGAGGTGACGCCGCCCATCTTCTCCTGGCTGGTCTGCTCGGCCTTGCGCAGCGCGTCGTTGCACGCCGCCACCACCAGATCCTCGAGCATGTCCCGGTCGTCGGTCAGCAGGCTCGGGTCGATGTGGATCCGGCGCACTTCGTTGCGACAGTTCACCGTCACCTTCACCAGCCCCGCGCCCGACTGCCCTTCGACCTCGATGCCGGCCAGCTGCTCCTGCATCTTGCGCATGTTCTCCTGCATCTGCTGGGCCTGCTTCATCAGGCCTGCGATCTGTCCCTTAAGCATCCTCGTCTCCGTCCTTGTGTTTGGATTTCAGCGCACGCACCGACCCCGGCACGACCACGCCCTCGAACTCGTCAATCAATGAGCGCACGACCGGGTCGACGTCGAGCGCCGCGTGCGCCTGCGCGAGTTGCTCTGCCGCCTCGCGCACCGCCGCCGCGTCGGCCGTCGCCGCGCCAACTTCGCCCACTTCCACGTGCAGCTTCACCCGCAGCCCGAAGTGCGCCGAGAGCGCGTCGCGCACCTTGTCGACCGTCGCACGTTCGCCCATCAGCCGCACCGGAACGCGGACGCGAAAGTGCACACCATCCTGCTCCAGCAACTCGCTGTGCTGCATGAACTGTTCGACCAGCCCGCGCACCGGCAGCGCACGGGCCAGTGCCGGCCAGTCGCCGTCGAAAGCGCTCGTCTCGGCCGGCTTCGGTTCGGGCGCTGCCGGCTTCGGCTCGGGCGTCGTCGCCTTCGCTTCCGGCGCTGCCGCCTTCGGCGCGGGAGTTGCGGCGTGCGGCAGGGGCACGCTCGCCGCACGCTGCGGCGCCGCCTCGTTGCGCTGCGGCGGGCGCGCCTGCGCCGGCGCACCCGTGCCCAGCGCCTCGCCGGGAGCGAAGGCCAGCAGACGCAGCAGCGTCATCGTGAAACCGGTCTGCGGGTCGGGCGCCAGCGCGAGGTCGCGCGCGCCGTGGATCGCGATCTGGTAGTAGACCTGCAGGTCCTCGGGCCGCAGCTGTGTTGCGTACTGCGCGAGATCGGCCTCGTCGTCCGCCGCCGCGCCGGCCTGCGCGAGCGCGACGCGCTGCATCAGTGCCGCGAAATCCAGCAGCGTGCGCGCGAAGGGCGCATTGGCGAGCGCCATCTCGTCGGCGATCGTCACGAGCCCCGCCGCGTCGCCCGCCGCGAGCGCCGCGACGATGCGCAGCAGTTCGCTGCGCTCGACCACGCCGAGCATTTCCTGCACGGCCGGCGCGGTCACCGCGCCCGCGCCGCAGGCGATCGCCTGCTCGAGCAGCGACAGCCCATCGCGCATGCTGCCCGCAGCCGCGCGCCCGAGCGCCGCGAGCGCCGCCGGCTCGCCCTCGACCCCTTCCTGCGCGAGCACCTCGGCGAGGTGCGCCGCGATCAGCGGCGCCGGCAGGTTGCGCAGGTTGAGCTGCAGGCAGCGCGACAGCACGGTCGCCGGAACCTTGTGCGCGTCGGTGGTGGCGAGCACGAAGAGCACGTGCGGCGGCGGTTCCTCGAGCGTCTTGAGCATCGCGTTGAACGCGTGCGTCGAGAGCATGTGGACCTCGTCGATCACGTAGACCTTGTAGCGCCCCGCCGTCGGCGCATAGACCGCGTCGCCGAGCAGCTGCGCCATCTCCTCGACGCCCCGGTTCGACGCCGCGTCGAGTTCGAGGTAGTCGACGAAGCGTCCGGCGTCGATCTCCTGGCACGCCGCGCATTTCCCGCAGGGCGCGCTCGACACACCTTCCAAGCAGTTGACCGCGCGCGCCAGGATGCGCGCGAGCGTCGTCTTGCCGACGCCGCGCGTGCCGGTGAGCAGATACGCGTGATGCAGCCGCTGCGTGTCGAGTGCATGGCGCAGCGCGCGCACGACATGCTCCTGCCCGACCAGCGAGTCGAACTCGCGGGGTCGCCACTTCCTGGCTAGAACCTGATGCGACATAGGCGCTGGGCGGCTCCGATGGGGCGCCGGATGCGTTCGGCACGGTGGGTGGGCGAGCCGGGACCCCGGCACTCGCGTTGAGTGACTGTGGCTGCTTCCTTCCGGACCTGACCAGGTTCGCCACGACGCGATGCGGGGAGGCCCGCCCAAGTGCATTCTAGCAGCGCCGGGTGGCCGGGTTCGGGGCCGCGCCTGCACCGGGACACGCGCTGTGGTAACGTTCGTTTGTTGTCGGTCGATGGCCGCGGCGCCGAACCGATCCGGCCTCCGCGCCACCCGCATATCCCAGGTCCAAAGCGGCCATCCCGAATATCACAACAGGAGCCTATCCATGTCGATCAAACACGTGTCGGACGCCTCGTTCGACCAGGACGTTCTGAAGTCCGAAACCCCGGTGCTCGTTGACTACTGGGCCGAGTGGTGCGGCCCGTGCAAGATGGTCGCGCCGATCCTCGAGGAGGTGGCCAAGGACTACGACGGCCGCGTGCAGATCGCCAAGCTCGACGTCGATGAGAACCAGGGCACCGCAGGCAAATACGGCATCCGCGGCATCCCGACCCTGATGCTGTTCAAGAACGGCGCGGTGGTCGCGACCAAGGTCGGCGCGCTGTCGAAATCGCAACTCGCGCTGTTCCTCGACAGCAATCTCTGACCCCCCCCGGGGGCCGCCGGGCCGTGGCTCCGCAACGACGGAGTGCCACGATCCGCGCCGCCCCTGTGGACATCGTCCGGCGATCGTTGTACCCTTCGCGCTGCGATCCGCGCATCGCGTCCGCCGCCGGGCCACAGCCCGATCCGGATGCCGGTCCCGGAACCACGCCAAACACCCCAACACCCCCTTTCCTGCGCTGTTCAACACGCCCGAGGCCGTCGATATCGGCCCGATCTGACCGGCAACTCCCCCTGCCACACCCCGCGATCCCGCGACCGCCCCCGATTGGGAAGGCCCATCGATGCATCTCTCCGAACTGAAATCCATTCCGATCACCGAGCTCGTCGAGCTCGCCAACACCCTCGAGATCGAGAACCCGCAGCGCATGCGCAAGCAGGAGCTGATGTTCGCGATCCTCAAGCGCAAGGCCAAGACCGGAGACACCATCTTCGGCGACGGCGTGCTCGAGGTGCTGCCCGACGGTTTCGGCTTCCTGCGCTCGCCCGAGGCCTCGTACCTGGCGAGCACCGACGACATCTACATCTCGCCGTCGCAGATCCGGCGCTTCAACCTGCACACCGGCGACTCGATCGAGGGCGAGGTGCGCACGCCCAAGGAAGGCGAGCGCTACTTCGCGCTGGTGAAGGTCGACCAGATCAACGCGCAGCCGCCCGAGCAGGCCAAGCACAAGATCCTCTTCGAGAACCTGACGCCGCTGCATCCCGACGAGTCGCTGCGGCTCGAGCGCGATATCAAGGCCGAGGAAAACATCACCGGGCGAATCATCGACATGATCGCGCCGATCGGCAAGGGTCAGCGCGGCCTGATCGTCTCGCCGCCCAAGTCAGGCAAGACGGTGATGATGCAGCACATGGCACACGCGATCGCGGCGAACCATCCCGACGTCGCGCTGATCGTGCTGCTCATTGACGAGCGCCCGGAGGAGGTCACCGAAATGACCCGCTCGGTGCGCGGCGAAGTGGTCGCCTCCACCTTCGACGAGCCGGCGACGCGGCACGTGCAGGTCGCCGAGATGGTGATCGAAAAGGCCAAGCGGCTCGTTGAGCACAAGCGCGACGTGGTGATCCTGCTCGACTCGATCACGCGCCTCGCGCGCGCCTACAACACGGTGGTGCCGGCGTCGGGCAAGGTGCTCACCGGCGGCGTCGACGCCAACGCGCTGCAGCGCCCGAAGCGTTTCTTCGGCGCGGCGCGCAACATCGAGGAAGGCGGATCGCTGACCATCATCGCCACCGCGCTGGTCGACACCGGTAGCCGAATGGACGAGGTGATCTACGAGGAGTTCAAGGGCACGGGCAACATGGAGATCCACCTGAATCGCCGCATGATGGAGAAGCGCGTCTACCCGGCGATCGACATCAACCGCTCGGGCACGCGCCGCGAAGAACTGCTGATGAACAAGGAAGTGCTCCAGAAGGTCTGGATCCTGCGCCGCCTGCTGCACGACATGGACGAAATCGCGGCGATGGAGTTCATGCTCGACAAGATGCGCGCGACCAAGGGCAATCAGGAATTCTTCGACATGATGCGTCGGGGTACCTGACACCGGCGCGCCGGACGATCTCGTTTGGCGCTCTCGTTCCCGTAGCTTTGGCGCGGCGTGCTGTGCTCAGGTACCCGCGTTCGCCGCTCGTTACCCGCTCGGCGCGGCCACCTGAGCACATCACGCTTTGAAGCCTCTCGGCACTCGATTCAGCAAGTCGGCAAGCACAGCCCTCTCGCGTGTTGCCGCCGCACGAACCACCCGACTGCAACACGCAGGTCTCACGCCGGCACTGGCGTGGCGCACCGCGCTCCCGCGCGCCCGATCGGCCCGTTATCCGATCGGGCACGCGTCCGCCAGCGGCGCGCTGGGTAACGCGGCGGCGTGCATGGTTGAGTGAGCGGGTCGTCCGTGAGGGCCGCGTTGATGCCTCATGGGTCTTGCTTGCAGACCCATGCGCCGCGAGACGCTTCGCCGTCACGGACGAGGCGTGGAGCGCGGATCGTGACGCGACAACGCAGCGATCTGCTAGCGAGCCGAAACGCTATCCAGCGCGGTGTGGTCAGGCGTCCGCGCCGAGCGGGTATCGAGCCGCGAACGCGGGCGCCTGACCGCGGCGCGCCTCGCGAAGACTGCGGCGCGCCCCACGAAGCAGCGGAACGCGCAGAAGCGGAACGCGCCATCAATCCACCCGCACCTGCACCCCGTAGATCGCCGAGAGCGCCGAGGACGTGACGATCTCGCGCGGCGCGCCGAGCCGCGCACCGCCCTTGCCGTCGAGCAGCAGCACCTGATCGGCGTGCTCGCGCGCGTGGCGCGGATCGTGGCTCGAGAAAACGATCCCGAAACCTTGCGCGCGCATCGTGTCGATGCGCGCAAGCAGGCGCTCCTCGTGCCCGTAGTCGAGCCCCGCGTCGGGCTCGTCGAGCATCAGGGTGCGCGCCCCCTGCGCCAGCGCGCGCGCGATGGCAACCAGCCGCTGCTCGCCACCACTGAGACTCTCGACGCGTCGCGCGCGCAGCGCGTCCATCCCCACCGCCGCGAGCGCGGTGGCGACCGCCCGCCAGTCCTCATCCGTCGGGGTGGCGAACATGCGCAGCGGCGCAATGCGCCCAAGCAGCACCCACTCGTCGACCCGAAAGTGCGACACCGTGGAGAGCAGTTGCGGAACGTAGCCGACCCGCGCGGCGATCTCGCGGCGCGTCAGCGTGGCGAGCGCATGTCCGTCGAGGCGCACCTCACCGGCCGGTGCCGCGGTCAGTCCGAGGAGCGTGCGCAGCAAGGTGGTCTTGCCGGAACCGTTGGGGCCGAGCAGGGCCAGCGCGCTGCCCGGCGTCACGCGAAAGGAGAGTTCGACACCCAGCGGCAGACGGCCCGGTATGCCGAAGCTCAGCGCGCGCACCGCAAGTCCGGCCTCGCGCGGCAGCGCTGCGGGCGCGCTCATGCGCCCGGTCCCCGGGGACGCGACGCGAGCAGCCACACCAGGGCGGGAACGCCAAAGAGCGCGCTGCTCACGCCGGGCGGCAGATCGATGGGAAAGGCGACGCGGCCGATGGTGTCCACGGTGAGCAGGAAGATTGCGCCGGCGAGCGCCGAGAGCGGCAGCAGGCGCGAGAATTCGGCGCCGGTGATGCGCCGGGCCGCGTGCGGCACCAGCAGTCCCACCCAGCCGACGACGCCGGCCAGCGCCACGGCCGCCGACGCGGCCAGCGCGGCACCGGCCAGCGCGACCCAGCGCAGCCGCACGGGGTCCGCGCCCAGCGCACGCACTTCCTCATCGGGCAATGCGAGCAGATTGATGCGCCAGCGCGCCAGCCACAGCGCCGCGACCCCGAGCGCGATGGCCACGGCGGCGGCGAGCAGTTCGCCCGTCCCGCCCGCCGCGAGGCTGCCCAGCAGCCAGTAGGTGATCGCCGGCAGCTGGCGTGCGGGGTCCGCCAGGAAGCTGACCAGCGAGAGCGCCGCCGAGGCGAGAGCTGCGATGCCGATTCCGGACAGCACCAGCGCGAGCGTCGCGTCACCGATACGGATCCAACGCGCGAGCGCCCAGACCGCGCCCGATGCCGCCAGCGCCCCCGCGAACGCGCTCGCCTGCAGTCCGGCCTGTCCGAGTCCCACGACGATGGCCAGCGCCGCGCCGCACGCCGCGCCAGCGGACACGCCGAGGATATCGGGGGCAGCAAGCGGGTTGCGAAAGGCCACCTGGAGCGTCGCGCCGGAGGCCGCCAGCGCGGCGCCGACGAGAATCGCCGCCAGAATCCGGGGGGCGCGAATCGCCGCCAGCGTGGCGAACGGAAGGTCGGTGGCACTCGCGGGTCCGATCACCAGCGCGATCGCCGCGATGACCGAGAGCACGGCGAGCGCGACGACGGCGCCCGAGGCGCCGCGCTCCAAGCCGAGCGCCCGACCGATCACGACTACCCGGCGCCGAAGGTGTTGCACTGCCCGGGGCTGCCGGACTCGAAGCCGCGCTTGAACCACCCGACGCGCTGCGCGCTCGTGCCATGCGTGAAGCTCTCGGGCACGGCCTGACCGCGCGACTTGCGCTGCAGCGTGTCGTCGCCGATCTGCGAGGCTGCATTCAGCCCGGCCTCGATGTCGCCCGGCTCCAGGCGCCAGCCCTGCCCGGACTGCGAACGTTTCGCCCAGACCCCGGACAGACAATCGGCCTGCAGTTCGACGCGCACGCTCGTGGCGTTGGTCTGCGCGGCGGACTCGTGCCGGCGCGCCGCCGCGACCTGGTCGCTGACGCCGAGCAGGGTCTGCACGTGATGGCCGACCTCGTGCGCGATCACATAGGCCTGCGCGAATTGGCCGGGCGCCCCGAGGCGGCTGTTCAGGGTCTCGAAGAAGCCGAGGTCCAGATAGACGATGCGATCCGCCGGGCAGTAGAACGGGCCCATCGCCGCGTCACCCTGGCCGCAGCCGGTCGGGTAGCTGCCCCGGAACAGCCTGAGCTTGGGCGCCTCGTAGGTCTTGCCCGCTTCGCGAAACGCCTCGGTCCAGACCACTTCGGTGCTGCGCAACACCTGGGAGACGAAGCGGGCTTGCGCGTCGCCCGCCGGTGGCGGCGCTCCCGGGGCCGACGAGGAGGGGGCCATGGGGCCGTCGCCGCTGAGCAGTCCGAGCACCGTCAGCGGGTTGATGCCCAAGAACCACCCCGCGACCAGCGCGATCGCCACCGTTCCCAGGCCAATGCGCCCGCCTCCGATCCGGAAACCGCCCCGAGCGCCGCCACTCGCGCCGCGCACGTCCTCGACGTTCGAGCTCTCGTCCTGGCCGTCCATCCGCATGACTTGCTCCTCCTGGGTCCTCGGCGGCGTCTCGCAGTGCTCCCATTCGGAGCCCCGAACGGCTTGCCGCGGACGATCATGCCACAGCGCTCGATCAGCGACCCGGCACGGCGCAAGCTTGCGGGGCACGCCACTTGGGATCTATAATGGCAGGCTATTTTCGAGCTACGGATTTCCACCAGAAGCTCTGAATTCGCCCGAATCGCTGCGCCACGCGACAGCGAGCCGGGGTACCCCCCGGGCGGTCAGACAGGAGAGCAGCGATGAAGGAAGGCATTCACCCCCAGTACCGCGACGTCGTTTTCCAGGACATGTCGAGCGGCTTCAAGTTCATCACCCGTTCGACGGCGCCGACGCGCGAGAAGATCAAGATGGAAGACGGGAAGGAATACCCGCTGATCAAGCTCGACGTCAGCTCCGCGTCGCACCCCTTCTATACGGGCGCGCAGCAGCGGATCAACGAGGCGGGTCGGGTCGAGAAGTTCCGGCAGAAATTCGCCAGGACGGGGAGCAAGCCGTCCTGACGGGACCGCGGCGACCGGATTCCCGAACGATCGGCAGCCGCGGCGGCGGTACGATTCGTGCAAGAGGGGCAGCTTCAGGCTGCCTTTCTGTTTTCAAAAGGCAGCCCGAGCTGCCTTTTTTGTTGTAATAGCTCCTGATGCGTTCCTTTCTGATCACCGGCCCTCAGGCGGGCAAGCTGCCGCGCTGGGGCCTGCTGCTGCTGTGCGCGCTCTATGTCCTGCCGGGACTGTTCGGGCGGGACCCGTGGCGTGCGCAGGACGCCGCCGGCTTCGGCATCGCGCATACGATGGCGACCGGGACGGCGGCCGACTGGTTGATGCCCAACGTCGCGGGCGTGCCGATCGCCGAGGAAGGACCGCTGCCCTTCGCGATCGGTGCCGTGGGAATCCGCACCGCAATGCTGCTCTTCCCGGGCCGGGAGCATGTTGCGCACATCGCCACCGGACTGACGGCCGCGCTCGGCCTGGCCGCGCTGCTGGCGCTGCTCTGGTACGCGGTCTACGAACTCACGCGGCGACCCGGGCTGCAGCCGAGCGATCCTTTCGGAGCGGCCGCGACGCGCACCGATTTCGCGCGGGCGATTTCCGATACGGCACTGCTGGTTCTGATCGCGACGCTCGGGCTGGTGGCGCGCACCCACGAGACGACTGCCGAGGCCGCACAGGTGGTGTGGGTCGGCGCCTTTCTCTATGGCGTGGCCTCCGCCCTCGAGCGTCCGCGGCGCGGCGCGCTGATCGCGGGCGCCGCGGTCGCTGCGACCGCCGCGACTTCCGGGATCGTTCCGGCAGCGCTGCTGCTCGCCGCGTGGTCCGTGCTGCCGTGGCTCTCGCAGCCCTTCCGGCTGGTGGCCCGACCCATGCTCGCCGTGGGACTGCCCGTCGCGCTGGCGGGCTCGCTCGCCTGGCCGACCCTGCTGTGGCTCGGCGATGCGCAGACGCGCGCCTTTCTCGACGCGTGGCTCGCGTGGAACGCATCGGGCCAGGGGTGGCCGGACACACGGGGAATCGGCTACCTGCTGCGCACCGCCCCGTGGTACTTCTGGCCGGCCTGGCCGCTGGCGCTGTGGGCGGGCTGGCGCTGGCGCGGCCGGCTCGGCGAGCCGGCGGTCGCGCTGCCGCTGACGGTGGCGCTTTTCTTCCTCGCGGCGGTACCGTTTGCCCAGCGTCCCGGGGAAAACCTGCTGCTGCCGGCGATCCCGGCCGTCGCGATCCTCGCGGCGATCGGACTTCCGACGCTGCGGCGCAGCGTCGTCAACCTGATCGACTGGTTCGCGGTCAGCGCATTCACGGTGTTCTCCCTCGCGATCTGGGCGTACTGGCTGGCGCTGATCACCGGATTCCCGCCGCGGATGGCATTTCGTGCGTCGCAGATCGCACCCGGGCACATGCCCGAGGTGGTGTACATCGAACTGGCGCTCGCGCTGGCCGCGACCCTTGGCTGGCTCGCGCTCGTGCGCTGGCGCATCGCGCAGCATCCGCCGATGATCTGGCGCGCGGTGGTCCTGTCGGCGGGCGGCCTCGTGCTCTCGTGGTTCCTGGCGATGAGCTTGTGGCTGCCGATGTTCAACGAGCGCAACACCTACCGCGGCGTGGCCGGACAGCTCGCGCGCGCCGTGGTGCCGGGTCCGCAGTGCGTCGCCGCCGAAGGACTGGGACTCACCGAGCGCGCGAGCTTCGCCTATTTCGCGGCGCTGCACTTCGGCAGGGCCGGCGAACGCTGCGACTGGCGCCTCATTCAGGACGATGGGCCGGTCGCACGGGCGGACCCGAAACCCGAGCCCGGTTGGACGCTCGCCTGGGAGGGCAAGCGGCGAGCGAATCTCGACGAGCGATTCAGGCTGTATCGGCGGGGTGCGCGTTGAGCAGCACCGCATCCGGCAGGATGTCGACACGCAGAAAGTGCTCGCGGTAGTAGCGCAACTCGTCGATCGACTCGTGGATGTCGGCCAGGGCCGTGTGCGCGCTGCGCTTCTCGAATCCGCGCGCGATTGCCGGCTGCCAGCGCTTGCACAGCTCCTTCAGCGTGCTGACGTCGAGGTTGCGGTAGTGGAAGAACGCCTCGAGCATGGGCATGTGGCGCGCCATGAAACGACGATCCTGACAGATCGAGTTCCCGCACATCGGCGACGCGCCCGGCGGCACCCATCGTTCCAGAAAGGCCAGCATCGCGCGCTCGGCCTGGGCCTCGGTCCAGGTGGATTCGCGCACCTTCTGGGTCAGTCCGGAACGGCCGTGCGTGGAGGTGTTCCAGGCATCCATTGCGTCGAGCACCGCGTCGCTCTGGTGCACCACGATCGCGTCGCTCTCGATCACGATGTTCAGCTGGCTGTCGGTGATGACCGCGGCGAGCTCGATGATGAGGTCCTGGTCAGGACGCAGGCCGGTCATCTCCATGTCGATCCACACCAGGCGGGTCGGCTCGGGTAGGGGTTCTGATCGCAATTCGAGGGGCTGTGACATAATTTTCTCCGGCGCCCATTTTCGCACACCTCCCCGTTGACCCCGACCACGCTCCTCGTCCTGTTTCTTGCGGCTCTCGCCGCCACCACCGTTCTCCAGCTCTGGCTGGCGCGTCGGCAGATGCACCACGTCGTCGCGCACCGCGACCGCGTCCCGCCGGCTTTCCAGGAGCGCATCAGCGTGCAGGCCCACACGCGCGCCGCGGACTACACGGTCGCGCGGACGCGGCTGGGTATCGTCGAAACCCTCGTCGGCGTGGTGGTGTTGCTGGGCTTCACGCTGCTCGGCGGGCTGCAGGTGCTCGACGCCGCACTGGGAGACCTCTTCGCCGCGGCGCCACTGGCGGGACAGGTGGCGTTCGTCGCCGCGGTGATCGCGATCGGCGCGCTCGTCGACCTGCCCTTCTCGTGGTACCGGCAGTTCCATATCGAGAGCCGCTTCGGCTTCAACCGCATGACCCCCGCCATGTTCTTCGCGGACATGGCGAAAGGGGCCGCGCTCGGCGCGCTGCTGGGACTGCCGCTCGTCGCCGCGGTGCTCTGGCTGATGGCCCGCGCGGGCGGCCAGTGGTGGCTCTGGGCGTGGGCCGTCTGGGTGAGCTTCAACCTCGTCGTGCTCGTGCTCTATCCCCGTTTCATCGCGCCGATCTTCAACAAGTTCGAGCCGCTGCCGCCGGGCCCGGTGCGCGAGCGTGTCGAAGCGCTGCTCACGCGCTGCGGCTTCGCGGCGAACGGACTGTTCGTGATGGACGGCAGCCGGCGCTCGAGCCACGGCAACGCCTATTTCACGGGATTGGGCCGCAGCAAGCGGATCGTGTTCTTCGACACCTTGCTCGCGCGCCTGGAGGCCGGCGAAATCGAGGCGGTCCTCGCGCACGAACTCGGGCATTTCCATCACCATCACGTGCTGCGTCGCATCGTCACGAGCTTTGCGCTCACCCTCGCGGCCCTGTGGGCGCTCGCGTGGCTGGCGCAGCAGGACTGGTTCTACGCCGGTCTGGGCGTCACGCCTGGCCCGCTGGGCTCCGAGGCCCTCGCGCTCGTGCTCTTCTTTCTCGTGCTCCCCGTGTTCATGTTCCCGCTGCAGCCGCTGTGGAGTCAGCTCTCGCGCCGCGACGAGTACCAGGCAGACCGTTTCGCGGTGCGCCAGACCGAGGCGCAGGATCTCACGCACGCGCTGGTCAAGCTCTACGAGGACAACGCCTCGACGCTCACACCCGACCCGCTGCACTCCGCTTTCTACGACTCCCACCCGCCCGCGGCCGTGCGCATCGCGCGGCTCGAGCAATTCGCCGCCGACTCGCCCTGAGCGGCGCCGCAAGCACTTCTGACCGGAGGCCGGCATGAAACCAGCCCTGACCCGCCAACAACTGCGCGCCCGCAAGGTACGCGAGGGTGACGCAAGCCGCGCCTATTCCGCGAGCGAGGTCCACGCACAGCTCGCCGAGTTCTCCGGATGGCAGCTCAGCGCCGGAGCCATCGAGCGGACCTATGCGTTCAGCGACTTCCACGACGTGATGGCCTTCGTCAACGCGCTCGCCTGGATGATCCATGGCGAGGACCATCACCCGGACCTCGCGCTGGGCTACAACCGCTGCACCGTGCGCTGGCATACCCACTCGGTGGCCGGCATCTCCGAGAAGGACTTCGTCTGCGCGGCGCGCAGCGACGCGATCTTCGGGCGCGACGGTGGCTGAGCACGCGCGCATCGTTGCGAGTTTCGGTCGCCTGTTCTACGTACGTCCGCTCGTGGGCAAAGGCGCGGACCGGGTCGCGGTGACCCGCGGCAAGCGCACCGACTTCTGCGTGGGCGACGAAGTGCGCATCGTGGCCATCGGCGAGGACCAGGCGGTGATCGAATCCGCGTTGCCGCGACGCACCGAGCTGATTCGCAGCGACGCCTATCGCGTCAAGCGGCTCGCCGCCAACGTCGATCAGGCCGGCATCGTGATCGCCGGGGAGCCGCCCTTTTCCGAGGAACTGCTGCTGCGCGTGCTGCTGAGCTGCGAAACGGCGGGAATCCCCGCGCTGATCATCGCCAATAAGGCCGACCTCACCCCGATCTGGGCGGCGCTCGAAGCGCGCCTCGAAGTCTACCGCGGCCTGAGTTACCCGGTGGTTGCGATCTCCGCCAAGGCCCGTCCCGACGAGACGCGCGCGACGCTGGCCGAGCACCTTGCCGGGCGCTGCACGATCCTGCTCGGCGAGTCGGGCATGGGCAAGTCGACGCTGGTGAACACGCTCGTGCCCAGCGCAGCGCTGGCCACGCAGGCGATCTCGGAGGCACTGGCGGCGGGGAAGCACACGACGACATTCAGCAAGTGGTTCGACCTGTCCGACGAGATCGCGCCCGGCGGTGCGATCGTCGACTCACCGGGGTTCCAGACCTTCGGTCTCGCGCACCTCTCTGATTCGCAGCGGGTGCATGGGATGCGCGAGTACGGCGCCCTGCTCGGCGGCTGCCGCTTCCACAACTGCACCCACGTCGAGGAACCCGGCTGCGCGCTGCGCGTCGCGCTCGAGCGCGGCGAAGTCGACCGAATCCGCTACCGTCTGTTCACGCGCCTGTTGGGGCGCAGCTGAGCGCGTCGGCTAGCGTCCCAGCCAAGCCGCGATCGTCAGCATCGCGAACAGCCCGATCCACAGCACCACCGAGCGCCAGACCAGTCCGACCGCACTGCTGAGGCTCGAGGTGTCCGGGTCGCTTCCGTGCCATTCGAAGGCGCCGCCGCTCTGGGCCCAGCGCGCCTCGAGTTCCGGGTCGGCGATGCGCATGCCGAGCGCGCCGCCGCCCACGGCAATCAGCATCGCCCGCTGGTCCCCGCCGGTGCCGGCCGCCACCGCGCCGCGCCAGCAATAGATCGCGTCCTCGAAGTTGCCGACCACCGCGAAGCCGGCCGCGCTGAGGCGCACCGGAATCCAGTCGACCCACCCGTACATCCGGCGCGCGAAACCACCGTAGCTCAACGAAGCCATTGCGGACGCCGGCAGTTCCGCGCGGGCCGTCGCCGAGGGCTCTTCCTCGGGGCCCGCCCCGTCCGGCTCCTCGCCATCGACCGAATCGGCCGCCCAGTGTCGCGCCAGCATTTCGCACAGGCGATAGAGCACGGGGCCCGCCACGCCCGGGAGCAGCACGTACCAGAACAGCGGGCCGAACACGTGGCGTTGCGAGGCGACCAGTGCGTGTGCAATGGCCCGCCGACAGATTTCGCCCACGCCCAGTTCGATGGCCTGTCCGGATTGTTCCTCGGCGCCGTCGTCGCGCACGCTCCCGGTCCATCGCTCGAGCGTCGCGTGCGCCGTGGCGAGGTCGCCCGCGGCGAGCGCGATCCGGATCTCGGTGAACGCGTGGCTGAACTGGCGGAAACCCACCGTGTAATAGAGCACCGCGACATGGAGCACGAACACCGCCAGCGGATGGATCGCGGCCGCCAGCCATTGCGCGATCAGCACCAGGCCGAGCACGATCGCGACCACGAAGAACCAGCCGACGAAGCCCTGGTAGTCGCGCCCGGCATCGGTCATCTGGCGCAGCGAGCGCGCGAGTGCCGCGGCGGCGCGATAGACGCGGTTGCTTCGGCGCAGCGGCCGGCCCTGCTCGATGAGCAGCGCGAAGATCAGTGCGATGAAACCCATGGTCGTCTCCCTTCGTACGCGTCGCGAACCGCCTCAGTCGGCGCTCAGGAACCGGTAGAGATTGCGCAGCATCGCCGCGGTCGCCCCCCAGATGAAATACTCCCGCTGCGCCACAGACGCAGAATACGGGATAGAGAAGAATGTGCGTTCCGCGGCATCGATGATGATCCGCCGGCGCTGGTGGTTGCGCGGATCCATCAGGAATCCCAGCGGCACTTCGAATACCTCGGCGACCTCATCCGGATCCGGGTGCAGCGTGAAGCCGGGCGTCACCAGTCCGATGACCGGAGTGACCCGATAGCCGGTGATGGTGTGGTACTCGGGAAGCACGCCGACGATCTCGATGCGCTCGGCCCCCAGACCGATCTCCTCCTGCGTTTCGCGCAGTGCCGTGCCCGCCGCGTCGCGATCCTCCGGCTCGGCGCGCCCGCCGGGAAACGCAATCTGCCCCGAGTGGTGGCGCAGATGATCGGTGCGCTGCGTGAGCAGCAGCGTCGGGCCGGATGCGTGCACGACCACGGGCATCAGCACGGCCGCGGGGCGGGCATCCGCTTGAATCAGGCGGGCGCGATCGCCCCGCATCTCGGGCTGCCAGAACGGCGGCACGCGAAAGCGCGCGCGCAGCGCGTCGGGCGTGAGCCGTGGCGCCTCGACGGCGGCAAGCGAGTCGCAGTGCTCCTCGACCGGGACCTGCCGCGGATCGAAGCTCGGAACGAGCGGGCGTTCCGGAAACGCAGAAGGCGCCCGTGGGCGCCTTCCTTGGGTCACGCCTTGGGCGCGGAGTTCCTGCGGCCGGGCAGCTTTTCCTTGATCCGCGCCGACTTGCCGGAACGATCGCGCAGGTAGTAGAGCTTCGCGCGGCGCACGTCACCCCTGCGCTTGACCTCGATCGAGGCGATCAGCGGCGAATGGAGCTGGAAGGTGCGCTCGACGCCCTCGCCCGAGGAAATCTTGCGCACGATGAACGAGGAGTTCAGCCCGCGGTTGCGCTTGGCGATCACCACGCCCTCGTACGCCTGGACGCGCTTGCGCGCACCTTCGACGACGCTGACGCTCACGATCACGGTGTCACCGGGCGCGAATTCCGGGATCACCTTGCCCAGCCGGGCGATTTCCTGCTCTTCGAGTTCTTGCATCAGATCCATGACAACTCCCAATGCCATCATGCCGCGGGACTTCGGGACGATTGATTTGGCGCCCGGGCAGAGGATGGATGCTGCCGACTTGCCCGCGAGAGCGGGAAAATGCGGCAAAGCGCTAGATTATAGCTGATTCCGGGCCGCCAGCAGCCCCGCAAGAACGCGCTCATCCGCGGCGTCCAGCCGGCCGCAGGCGCGGGCCGCGGCGATCAATTCGGGCCGCCGCTCCAGCGTGGTCTCGAGGGCGCGGTCACGCCGCCAGCGCGCGATGCGGGCGTGGTGTCCCGAGAGCAGCACCTCGGGCACCCGCTCGCCGTCGAGGACCTCGGGCCGGGTGTAGTGCGGACAGTCGAGCAGTCCGTCGGAGAACGAATCGCAGGCGACCGACTCGGGATCATTGGTCGCGCCCGGCAGATGGCGCACGACCGCGTCGATGAGCATCATCGCCGGGAGTTCTCCACCGGAAACGACGAAGTCGCCGACGGCGATCTCCTCATCGACGGCGCGTTCGATCAGGCGCTGGTCGATCGCCTCGTAGCGCCCCGCGATCAGGGTCAGCGCCGGCAGCGCGGCGAGTTCGAGGACGCGCTCGTGGGTGAGCGCCCGGCCCTGCGGCGAAAGGTAGATCACGGGTCCCGGGGTGGCGCCCTGCTCGGCGCGGGCGGCGGCGATTGCAGCCAGCAGCGGCTCTGCCATCATCACCATGCCAGGGCCCCCGCCGTAGGGACGGTCGTCCACGGTGCGGTGCGGATCCGAAACAAAGTCCCGCGGGTTCCACAATCCGAGCGTCCAGAGGCCGCGGGACAGCGCGCGCGAGGTGATTCCGTGGCGCGCGATCGCGTCGAACATCTCGGGGAACAGCGTGATCGCGTCGACGCGCAGCCCGCTGGGCGAAACCGGGGATTCCACGGAAATGCGCGCCGGCTACCAGTCGCGCTGCCAGTCGCTGACGATGCGGCGCTGCGCCAGGTCGACCGAGACGATGTAGGCGGCGACGAAGGGAATCAGCATTTCGCCCGCGTCGTCGACGACGTGCAGGATCGCGTGGGCCCCATGATCGTCCACCGCTGTGACCGACCCGAGCGGCGCCCCGTCCGGCGACATGACGCTGCACCCGACCAGGTCGACCCAGTAGTACTCGTCGGGCGCGATGGCCGGGAACTCGGCGCGGGACAGGTAAACCACGGCACCCTTGAACGAGAGCGCCGCATCGCGATCGTCGCAGCCGGGAAGGTGTGCGACCAGCGAAGTGCCCTGGGTGCGAATCGCGCTGAGCTCGCAGATGCGCGGCGGCGTGCCCTGCGGATGCTCGATCCAGCAGCGGCGCGCACCGCACAGCACCGAATCCGGGGCGGGTTCATGCGACGCGAGACGGATCCAGCCCTGCACGCCGTAGGCGTCGGTGATGCGGGCAACCTCGACGAGGTCGCCCGGAACGGTTTCGCTGGTTTGCGGCGCCGCGGTTGCGGGCGCCGAAGAGACGGGTCCATTCCGGTTGGCTGCCGCGGGCGTGCGCCGCGGCGAGCGGGCCGGACCGGAGCTCGGCCGACGGGGCGGCGAGCCCGCGTTCACGGCGACCTCAGGCCGCCGCTTTCCTGGCAGCCTGATCGAGCAGGCGGCCGACGGTGTCCGAGACCTGCGCTCCACGTTCCTTCCAGAACGCGATGCGATCGAGCGACACGACCAGTTCCTGCTCGCCACCAGTGGCGATCGGGTTGAAGTAGCCGAGCCGCTCGAGAAAGCGGCCGTCGCGACGGTTCTGCTTGTCGGTGGCAACGATGTTGTAGAACGGGCGCTTCTTGGCCCCGCCACGGGACAGGCGGATGACGACCATGGGTTCTTTTCCTATTGGATGACAGTGCAAGCTGCGCGACGCGCGCAGCGGTGAACTGCTCATTATACGGGGCGACGCCCCTCTACGGCAACCGGCAGGCGCGCGCCGGCAGGCGCGCGCGCCGATCGGGGCGGCGCTAGCCGAACTGCTCCTCATCGAGCGCCAGCACGCCGGCCGCCCCGGCGACGACCGCCGTGCGCAGCCCCGGCGCCTGGGTGAGGATGTGATCGGCGTAGAAGCGCGCCGTCGCGATCTTGGCGGCGAGGAACGAAACATCCGCATCCGCCTGCTGGCACTGCGCGTCGGCGGCGAGCGCCGCGCGGGCCATCTGCCAGCCGCCCAGCACGATCCCGGCCAGCCGCAGGTAGGGAACACTGCCGGCGAACACCGCACGCACATCGTCGCGAAACTGCGCGAGCACGAAGGCGACAACCTCCTCGAGCGCGACCCGACCGGCAGTGAGCTGCGCCCGGATCTCGGCGAAGTGCTCGCCCTCGCGCGCGCCGAGCGCTTCCTCCGTTGCGCGGATCGCAGCGATCAGCGACCCCGCCACGGCGCCGCCGTCGCGCACCGTCTTGCGCCCGATCAGGTCGTTTGCCTGGATCGCGGTCGTACCCTCGTAGATCGGCAGGATGCGCGCGTCGCGGTAGTGCTGCGCGGCGCCCGTCTCCTCGACGAAACCCATGCCGCCGTGCACCTGAATGCCGAGCGAGGCGATCTCGACGGCGAACTCAGTCGACCAGCCCTTGATGATCGGCACCAGGTACTCATAGAGCCCCTGGTTGCGCTCGCGCTCCCCGGCCTCGGCCGCGTGCATCGCGGCGTCGCTGAGCGCGGCGGCGTAATAGGCCAGCGCGCGCATCGCTTCGGTGCCGGCCTTCATCGTCATCAGCATCCGGCGCACGTCGGGGTGGTGGATGATGGTCACGGCTCCCGGCGAACCGGCCACGTCGCGCGACTGGGTGCGCTCGCGCGCAAAGGCGAGCGCCAGCTGGTAGGCGCGTTCGCTGACCGCGACCCCCTGCAGGCCGACCGCGAAGCGCGCCGCGTTCATCATCACGAACATGTGCTCGAGCCCGCGGTTTTCCTTCCCGATCAGGTGGCCGATCGCACCGGCGAGCGCTTCCCCCGAGTCTCCGACCGGGAACTTGCCGTCGCCAAAGAGCAGCACGGCGGTCGGGCTCGCCTTGATGCCGAGCTTGTGCTCGATCGACGGACACCAGACATCGTTGCGCGCGCCCAGCGCGCCATCCGCACCGACCAGGAATTTCGGAACGACGAACAGCGAAATGCCCTTGACCCCGGGTGGTGCGCCCTCGATGCGCGCGAGCACCAGATGAACGATGTTCTCGGCCAGGTCGTGCTCGCCGTAGGTGATGAAGATCTTCTCGCCGAAGATCCGGTAGCTGCCGTCCGCCTGCGGCACGGCGCGGGTGCGCACCACTGCCAGGTCGGAGCCGGCCTGCGACTCCGTCAGGTTCATCGAGCCGGTCCACTTGCCCGCAACCATGTTGGGCACATAGGTCTGCTGCTGCTCGGGCGAACCCGCGACCATCAGCGCCTCGATCGCGCCGTCGGTGAGCAGCGGGGCAAGCGCGAAGGACATGTTCGCCGCGTGGACCATCTCCATGCACGGCGTGGCAATCAGCTTGGCGAGCCCGCCGCCGCCGTACTCGGTCGGGTGCTGCACACCCTGCCAGCCGGCCGCGCCGAACTGCTCGAAGGCACTGCGAAAGCCCGGCGAGGTCGTGACGACCCCGTCGGCCAGGGTCGCGGGCGCCTGGTCGCCGGCGTGGTTCAGCGGCGCGATCACCTCGGCGTTGAACCGGTCGCACTCCTCGAGCACGGCCTGCGCGGTCTCGAGGTTCGAGTCCTCGAGGCCGGGGAGCGCGGCGATCGCCTCGATCCCGGCGATGTGCTCGACGGCAAACAGCATGTCCTTCAGGGGTGCGCGATACGACATTCCTGCCTCCGGGTTCGTAGCGCCGTTCTGCGTCGGCTTGAGCGCGGGCTGCGCTGCGCCGCGGCGGTTCCCCGCCGCGGGCGCATATCCGCTTACTTCAGCGCGTTGATCAACTCCGGCACCGCCTGGTGCAGGTCCGCGACCAGGCCGTAATCGGCGACGCCGAAGATGGGCGATTCCTCGTCCTTGTTGATCGCGACGATCACCTTGCTGTCCTTCATCCCGGCGAGGTGCTGAATCGCTCCCGAGATGCCGATCGCGATGTAGAGCTGCGGCGCAACGATCTTGCCGGTCTGGCCGACCTGCCAGTCGTTCGGTGCGTAACCCGCGTCGACCGCCGCCCGGGAGGCGCCGAGCGCCGCGCCCAGGAGGTCGGCGAGCGGCTCGAGCATCTTCTTGAAGTTCTCCTCGGACCCGACGCCGCGGCCGCCGGCGACCACCACCTTGGCCCCGGCGAGTTCCGGACGATCGCTCTTGGCGATCTCGCGCCCGACGAACTTCGCCAGACCGGTGTCGGCCACCGCTTCCAGCGCTTCCACCTTGGCGGAGCCGCCCGTGGACGCCACCGCGTCGAATCCGGTGGTGCGCACGGTGATCACCTTGACCGGATCACCCGACTGGACCGTCGCGTCCGCGTTGCCGGCATAGATCGGACGCACGAAGGTGTCGGCCGACTCGACCGACGTGATTTCCGAGATCTGCGCCACATCGAGCCGCGCTGCGACGCGCGGTGCGACGTTCTTGCCGAATGCGGTCGCCGGCGCGAGGATGTGGCTGTAGCCCTCTGCGATCGCGAGCACCTGCTCGGCAAGGTTTTCCGCGAGGTGATTGCCCAGGTGCGGCGCATCGGCGACGCGCACCCGCGCGACCCCGGCGATCTGCGCGGCAGCCTGCGCGGCAGCGGCGCAGTTCGCGCCGGCCACCAGCACATCGATGTCGCCACCGATGGCCACCGCGGCGGCGATCGTGTTGAGCGTGCTCGGCTTGAGCGTTTCGTTGTCGTGTTCAGCGATGACGAGGGATGTCATGTCATGGACCCTTGTTCAGATGACCTTGGCTTCGTTGCGCAGCTTCTCGACCAGAGCCGCCACGTCGGCGACCTTGATGCCGGCCTTGCGGGCCGGCGGCGGCGTGACCTTCAGTGTCTTGAGGCGCGGCGTGACCTCGACCCCGAGTTCCTCGGGCTTCAAGACGTCGAGCTGCTTCTTCTTCGCCTTCATGATGTTCGGAAGCGTCACGTAGCGCGGCTCATTGAGCCGCAGATCCGCGGTGATCACGGCCGGCAGCTTCACGGCGATGGTCTCGAACCCACCGTCGATCTCGCGCGTCACCGTGGCGGTGCCGTCGGCGACCTCGACCGCCGACGCGAACGCGGCCTGTCCCATCCCGGCGAGCGCGGCCAGCATCTGGCCGGTCTGGTTGGCGTCGTCGTCGATCGCCTGCTTCCCGAGGATGATGAGCTGCGGCTCTTCCCGATCGACCACCGCCTTGAGCAGCTTGGCGACCGCGAGCGGCTGGAGTTCCACGCTGGTCTCCACCAGGATCGCCCGGTCGGCGCCGATCGCCATCGCGGTGCGCAGCGTCTCCTGGCACGAGGGCAGTCCGCAGGAGACGACGATCACCTCGGTGGCGACGCCCTTCTCGCGCAGCCGCACCGCCTCCTCGACGGCAATTTCATCAAAGGGATTCATCGACATCTTGACGTTGGCGATGTCGACGCCGCTCTGGTCGCTCTTGACCCGCACTTTCACGTTGTAGTCGACGACGCGCTTGACCGGAACAATGATCTTCATGGACAGACTCGCTGGTAGGTGACCTACGGAATTATAAGGTTCGCGGGCGGCTCGCGCGGCCCCGGGGCCGCGCCGTGCGCACCGCCCACGACCGTGTCAACCATAGTTGACATCGCGCAGCGTAGGTCAACATAATCCGCGTGTCAACCACCGCCGCGTCTGCGCCCCGCCCCGGGGCGCGCGGGCGGTCACCCCGGCGCCGCCATGACGACCGACAACCTCAAGCAACTGCTGATCGCCCGCTCCCAGTGGTTCGACCGGGAAATCCAGGCGGGCGTCAGCGCGGGACCGTACGCGTTCCTCACGCCGGGTCAGAGCCGGCTGCTCGCCCACATGGGGGGGCGCGCGATGACGATGCCGGAACTCGCGCGCCGCCTCGCGATATCGCGCCAGGCGGTGCACAAGACGGTCGGCGAACTCGCCCGTCGCGGCATCCTGGAAGTGGACGACGACCCCGCGGGCGGGCACGTGAAGCGCGTCGCGTACACCACGCGCGGACGCCAGCTCAACCGGGATGCCGCAAAACTGATCGACCAAATCGAGGCCCGACTGGCCGCGCGACTCGGGCGCCAGCGACTCGAGGAACTGCGCGCGCTGCTCGCCGCCGACTGGGACGCCCCGCGGCGCTGAGCGCCGCTCACCAGTTCGGCTTGCGCTTCTCGATGAAGGCCAGCACGCCTTCCTGCGCCGCATCGTCCATCATGTTGCAGGCCATCGTCTCGCCGGCGAGCTGATACGCGGCGTCGATCCCCATCTCGAGCTGGCGGTAGAAGAGCTCCTTGCCCATCGCGATGGCCGTCTGCGGCTTGGCGACGATCAATGCCGCGAGCCGCTCGAGTTCCGCGTCGAGTTGATCGGCAGGCACCACGCGGTTCACCAGGCCCTGCACCTGCGCCTCGTGCGCGTCGATGAACTTCCCGGTGACCAGCATCTCGAAGGCCTGCTTGCGCCCGACGTTGCGCGACAGCGCCACCGACGGCGTCGAGCAGAAGAGCCCGAGGTTCACGCCCGAGACGGCGAATTTCGCCGCGTCGCTCGCCACGGCCAGATCGCACATCGCGACCAGCTGGCAGCCCGCCGCGGTGGCGATGGCGTGTACGCCCGCGATCACGGGCTGGGGCATCGACTGGACGGTGAGCATCATCTTCGCGCAGCGCGCGAAGAGCCACTTGTAGTACTCGGCCGTGGGCTGCGCGCGCATCTCGCGCAGGTCGTGGCCGGCGCAAAAGGCCTTGCCGGCGCCGCGCAGCACGACGACGCGCACTGCGGGGTTCACAGCAAGCCGCTCGAGCTCGCCCTGGAGCGCGTCGAGCATCGCCTCGGACAGCGCGTTGTACTGCGCCGGCCGGTTCATCGTCACGTGCGCGACGCCGTTCTCGATCGCCACCACCACTTCCGGTTCGGGCGTCTGTTGCGCGCTGGGGTCCGGATTTGCCGCCATATCTGTCTCCTCCTGGCAATGATTGTGCCGATCGTACTCTGATTCATGCCGCACGGCGCCCGCGCCGCGCTCCGGCCGCCGCGACCGGCGAGTCGTCGACTACACTGCCATGCAGTCGTCGCGCGCCGCGCGCAATATGGGGGTGGACACAGCATGCTCGAGAAAATCCAGGCCGTGGCAGCCCAGGTCGGCGCGGTGGTGGTCGGCAAGGAGGCGCAGATCAAGCTGGCGCTCGCCTGCGTGCTGGCGCGCGGGCACCTGCTCATCGAGGACATCCCCGGCGTCGGCAAGACCACCCTGGCGCACGCGCTGGCGATCTCGCTCGGGCTCGACTTCAAGCGGGTGCAGTTTACTAACGACCTGCTGCCGGCGGACATCATCGGTGTGTCGGTGTTCGACCGCACCCGCGCTGCCTTCGTCTTTCACCGCGGCCCGCTGTTCTCACAAGTCCTGCTCGCCGACGAAATCAACCGCGCCTCGCCGAAGACCCAGTCGGCGCTGCTCGAGGCGATGGAGGAGCGTCAGGCCTCGGTGGACGGCCAGGCGATGCCGCTGCCCGACCCGTTCTTCGTGATCGCGACCCAGAACCCGCAGGATCAGATCGGCACCTTCCCGCTGCCCGAGTCGCAGCTCGACCGATTCCTGATGTGCATCGAGCTCGGCTACCCGGATCCGAAATCGGAGCGCGCGCTGCTCGAGGGGCGCGACCGCCGCGAGTTGCTCGCCGCGCTGCGCCCACGCATGGACACCGCCCAACTGGTCGCTGCCCAGCGCCGCGTCCGCGAGGTGCACGTCAGCCCGGCGCTGCTCGACTACCTCCAGAAACTGCTGCAGCAGAGCCGCCGCTCGCCCACGCTCGCCGAAGGACTCAGCCCCCGCGCCGGACTCGGCGTGATGCAGGCCGCGCGGGCCTGGGCGATGCTCGAGGGACGCACCCACGTGCTGCCGGATGATGTTCAGGCCATTCTCCCCGCCGTCGCGGGACACCGGTTGCGCCCGTCGCAGGGCGGTGCCCCGTCGCACCGGGCACGGGCGGAACTGGTCGCGCAACTGACTCGGGCGGTGGCCGTGTCATGACCCGCGCTTCGGCGCGTGCGCGCGCGGCGTGGATCGACGAGCTCGTCACCCGTTTGTCCGGGGCCACGGGACCCCTCGCCGGCGACTACGTGCTCACCCGCCGCAACGTCTTCATCCTCCCCTCGCGCCCCGGACTGCTCTACGCGGCCGCGCTGCTCGCGATGCTGATCGCGTCGATCAATTACGCACTCTCGCTCGGCTACGCACTGACCTTCCTGCTCGCGAGCCTGGCGCTGGTGGCGATGGTGCACACCTTCCGCGGCCTGAGTGCGCTCACGCTGCGCCCGGGACGCGGCGATCCGGTATTTGCCGGCGACATCGCCGAGGCGAGCGTGATGGTGCGCAATCCCAGCCGCCTGGAGCGCTACGCGCTGTTCTTCGACGCCGCGGACGCCGCGGGCCGGGAGCGGGTCGACGTGGCCGCAGGCGCCGAACAAACCGTGCGCCTCGCACTCCCGACCACGCGCCGCGGGTGGCTGCAGATGCCCCGGCTGACGATCTCGACGACCTTTCCGCTCGGCATCTGGCAGGCGTGGAGCTATTGGCAGCCCGCGCAGCGCGTGCTCGTCTATCCGTGCCCTGAACCCGGGGCGGTTCCGCTGCCGCCCTCGTCCATGGCGAGCGGGTCGGGAACCGGGCGGGGCGGCGCGCAGGAGGACGTTTCGGCGCTGCGCCCCTACGTGCAGGGCGACGCCGCGCGCCGCATCGCCTGGAAGGCCGTGGCGCGCAGCGGCGGCGAAACGCTGCTGGTCAAGGAATTCGAAGGCGGGGAGCGCGGCGAACTGACCCTTGCCTGGGATGCACTGCCCGCGCAGTTCGACACCGAAGCGCGGCTCTCGCGCCTGGCGCGCTGGGTCCTCACGGCGGAGGCCACCGGCAAGCCCTACGCGCTGCGCATTCCGGGCACCGCGCTGGGGCCGGACCTGGGTCAGACGCACCGGGCGCGCTGCCTCGAGGCGCTGGCCACCTATGGCCAGGGCGGGCACGGGGACTGAGCGTGGGCCAGGCGAGCCGGATCGGCATCACCCTGCAGGCGCTCGGCGGGCGGCTCGGCGCGCAGTGGGAACGCGAGCGCCGCGACACGCTGTTCCTGATGGGGGCGACCGCGCTGGCCGTGCTGCCGCACGCCGGCCACCTCCCCGCCTGGGTGACGATTGCCTTCTTCCTGCTCTTTGTCTGGCGCCTCGGACTCGTACTCTCCGGGCGCGCGTTGCCCGGCGCCGCGGTGGGCTGGCTCGCCGGACTCGCCTGCCTCGCCGGCGTCCTCGCCCAGTACCAGACCCTGCTCGGGCGCGAGCCGGGCGTTGCCGTGCTCGTGCTCCTCCTGGGCCTGAAGCTCATGGAGATGCGCGCGCGACGCGACCTCTTCGTGGTGATCTTCCTGTGTTTCTTCGTGCTGCTCACCTCGTTCTTCTACGCACAGACTCCCTGGGCGGCGGGCGGCGCGTTGCTGGCGGTGCTGGCGCTGGTCGCAGCGATGCTGACCATGCAGTACGGCGAGCGCGAGGCCCCGGTCGGCAGACGGCTGCGCTCCGCAGCCGTGTTGCTGGGACAGGCGCTGCCGCTCGCGGTGCTCATCTTCGTTCTTTTTCCGCGCCTGCAAACGCCGCTCTGGGGCCAGCCGGGAGAGGCTCCCGGGGCACGCACCGGGCTCTCGGATACGATGCGTCCCGGCGCGGTCGCGCTGCTCGCGGAGTCCGAAGAGGTGGCGTTCCGGGTGCGCTTCGACGGGGCCGCGCCCGCACGCGCGCTCCTATACTGGCGCGGACCGGTGCTCGGGGACTTCGACGGCACGCTCTGGCGCGAATTCGGGAGCACGGGCGGTGCGCCCCGCCCACCACGCATCGAACTGCCCGCCACCGCGGAACCGATCGGCTACACGGTGACGCTCGAACCCAGCAACCAGCGCTGGCTGCTCGCGCTGGACGTGCCCGTCGCCCTCGCGCCGGTTGCCGGCCGGATGCCGCTGGTGACTCCGGAACTGCTGGTGCTCGCCCATGAACCGGTCACGGCGGCGCTGCGCTACCGGTTCGAGTCGAGCACGACGTATCGCCTCGGGCGCGAAGAGGATCCCGCCGCGCTGGCGGCCTCGCTCGCCCTCCCTGCGGGCTACAACCCGCGCACCCTCGCGCTCGCCGCGGACTGGCGCGCGGCCGAGACGGAGCCGGCGCGCATCGTCGCGCGCGCCCTCGAGATGTATCGCAGCGAGCCGTTCTGGTACACGCTGCGCCCGCCCCTGCTCGGTCGCGACAGCGTGGATGATTTCCTGTTCGGGACGCGTGCCGGCTTCTGCGAGCATTTCGCCGCGTCCTTCGTCGTGCTGATGCGTGCCGCGGGCATCCCCGCGCGCGTGGTCACCGGCTATCAGGGCGGCGAGCGCCAGCCGGACGACGGTTCCTGGATCGTGCGCCAGTCCGACGCCCACGCGTGGGCCGAGGTCTGGATCGCCGGCGAGGGCTGGACGCGGGTCGATCCGACCGGCGCGGTCGCCCCGGAGCGCATCGCGAGCGGCGAGCGCGCGCGGCGCGACGCCCCCGGTTTCGCCGACGCGTTCGACGGCAGCCTGTCGCTGCTGCACGGCCTGAGCCGGCGCCTCGACGCACTTTCTCACGCCTGGACCGAATGGGTGCTCTCCTACGAGACCTCGCACCAGAAACGCCTGCTGGCGCGGTTCGGATTTTCCTTCGACAGCTGGCACGATCTCGCGGGGCTGCTGGCGGCAGCGTTGATGCTCACGATCTCCGCGGTTGCGCTGTTCACGCTGCACCCGCGCACGCCGCGCGATGCGGCCGAAGCCGCCTACGCGGCCTTTTGCGCAAAGCTGGCGCGACGGGGCGTCGCCCGCGCGTCGAACGAAACCGCCCGTCAGCTGCTGCTGCGCGCCGACGCGGCGCTCGACCCCGCGCAGCGCGCGCAGGCGCAGCGCATCGTCACCCTCTACAATGCGCTGCGCTACGCTGCTCCAGGGGAGCAGACCGTCGGCGTGCGACACTTGCGACAGCTCGTGCGCGCCTTCGGGTGATCCTGGAGCCGGCGCACCGCAGGCCGGCGCGCCGCGCCCGTCCTGCACCACCACCACCCGTATCGACCTACCCGTTCGCAACCACACCGCCGCCCACGTGACCGCCCTGATTCGAAAACCGCTCCTCACCCTCGCCCTTGCGCTCGTCGCCCTGACCGCGCTGCCGGTCCCCGTAGCAGCCGTGCTGCGCAACGACCGCCCGCCGGCCATCGTGCCGACGGCCGACTACACCCAGCGCGAGGACGTGCAGGCGTTCATCGCCGCCACCGCCGCGCGTCACGGATTCGAGCCGGGTGCCCTGCGCCAGCTGCTCGCCCAGGCGCGGCACGAAGCCGCGGTCCTGCGCCTGATCGCGCCCCCGGCGGCGACCTTCAAGCGCTCGTGGGCCGCCTACCGGCAGCGCTTCCTCGATCGCACCCGGATCACGGGCGGCCTCGCGTTCTGGCAGGAACAGGAGGCGGCGCTGGAGCGCGCCACGGAGCGCTTCGGGGTTCCGCCCGAGATCGTCGTCGCGATCATCGGAGTGGAGACCGTCTACGGGCGCATCACCGGGAACTTCCGGGTACTCGACGCCCTCGTCACGCTGGGCTTCGACGACCCGCGGCGCCCAGCGTACTTCCGCGCCGAGTTGGAGCAGTTTTTGCTGTGGACGCGCGAGTCCGGGATCGATCCCCAGTCGGTGCGCGGCTCGTACGCGGGCGCGATCGGCCTGCCGCAGTTCATGCCGGCGAGCATCCGGCGCTTCGCGGTGGACTTCGACGGCGACGGGGTGATCGACCTGCGCTCGAGCGCCTCGGACGCGGTCGGGAGTGTCGCGAGTTTCCTCGCCGCGCACGGCTGGCAGCCCGGCGCGCCGACGCACTTCCGCGCGCAGGTCCAGGACGAGGCACGCCTCGCGACGCTGATCGACGCCGGGATTGAGCCGCGTTTCACGGCAACCGAGCTTGCTTTCCACGGGGTCGTCGCGCTGCCTGCCGCGCCGGCCGACCTGCCGCTGGCCTTCATCGATCTGCCCAATGGGGACGACGCGCCGAGCTACTTCCTGGGCGCGCAGAATTTCTACGTGATCACGCGCTACAACCGCTCGAGCTTCTACGCGATGGCCGTGCTGGAACTGGCGCAGGCGCTGCGCGCCGGGCGCAGCGCGCGCTAGGCCGGAAACAGCCCGGTCGACAGATAGCGGTCGCCGCGGTCGCAAACGATGAACACGATCGTCGCGTCGCGCATGGCGCGCGCCAGGCGCAGCGCGATGGCGCATGCCCCGCCCGACGACGGACCGCAGAAGATCCCCTCCTGCACGGCGAGCCGGCGCATGGTGTCTTCGGCCTCGTCCTGCGTGACGTTTTCCAACCGGTCGACCCGCGCGTGTCGATAGATCGCCGGCACGTAGCCCTCGTTCCAGCGGCGAATGCCGGTGATCGACGAGCCCTCCGCCGGCTGCGCCCCGATCACCACCACGTCCGGGTTGCGTTCCTTGAGGCAGCGCGAGACGCCGGTGATGGTTCCGGTCGTTCCCATCGCCGAGACGAAATGGGTGACCGCACCCTGCGTGTCCGCCCAGATCTCGGGCCCGGTGGTTTCGAAGTGCGCGGCCCAGTTGTCGTCGTTGGCGAACTGGTCGAGCACCCTGCCCTGTCCCTCGCGCTGCATCTGCTCGGCCCGGTCGCGCGCGCCCTCCATGCCACGCTCGCCCCCGACGAGGACGAGTTCGGCGCCGTAGGCCTTCATCGCCTGACGCCGCTCGACGGACAGGTTGTCCGGCATCACCAGCACCATCCGATAGCCGCGGATCGCGGCGACCATCGCCAGCGCGATGCCCGTATTGCCCGACGTCGCCTCGATCAAGGTGTCACCGGGCTGGATTTCGCCGCGGCGCTCGGCGCGTTCGATCATGGCGAGCGCGGGGCGGTCCTTGACCGATCCGGCGGGATTGTCGCCCTCGAGCTTGGCCAGCACGACGTTGCCGCGCGCGGCACCCGCGTCGCCGGGCATGCGCTGCAGGCGCACCAGTCGCGCGGCGCCGATCGTCCGGTCGATGGTCGGATAGGCGTGGGTCATTGCAGGGACGAGGCGTGCACGATCTCCGCAACAGCCAGTTTCCCCACGGCGTCGGCCAGCGCGTTGATCGCCTCGGTGCGCGGGAAACCCTTGCGCCAGGCCAGCACGACACGGCGCACCGGCGCGGGTGACTCGAAGGGGACGTAGGCGAGCAGCCCCTCATCGCCCTCCAGCGGAACCGCCATCACCGGCAGCACCGTGATGCCGATGCCCGAGGCGACCATGTGCCGGATCGTCTCCAGCGAGGAACCCTCGAAGGTCCGCTGGATGCCCGCGCTGGCCTGGGCAAAGCCCGACATCTCGGGACAGACCTCGAGCACGTGGTCGCGAAAACAGTGCCCCTGGCCCAGCAGCAGCATGTTCTCGCCCTTGAGTTCGACCGAACCGACAGCCGTGCGCCCGACCCACCGGTGCCCGCGCGGCACCGCGACGACGAAGGGTTCGTCGTAGAGCGGGCGCGTAACGAGCCCGCGATCCGGGAAGGGCTCGGCGAGGATCGCGACGTCGATCTCGCCCTTGCGCAGGCGCTCGAGGAGTTGGACCGTGAAACTCTCCTCGAGAACCAGCGGCATCTGCGGGATGTCGGCGATCAGCCGCGGGATGAGGTGGGGCAGCAGGTACGGACCGATCGTGTGGATCACCCCGACCCGCAACGGCCCCTCGAGCGGATCGGCGCCGTGCTGCGCGATCACCCGGATCGCATCGGCCTGCTCGAGCACCTGCTGCGCCTGCTCGACGATCCGTTCGCCGACCGGCGTGACGCCGATGTCGGCGCCGCCGCGCTCGAAGAGCATCACGCCGAGTTCCTCCTCGAGCTTCTTGATGCCGACCGAAAGCGTCGGCTGGCTGACGAAGCAGGCCTCGGCGGCGCGGCGGAAGTGGCGCTCGCGCGCCAGCGCCACCACGTATCGGAGTTCGGTGAGGGTCATAGCGCTGCGATGATAGCAAGCGCAGTCGCGCCGTGAACCTCAGGCCCCGAGATACTCTTCGCGACCGCCGAGCCAGCGTGCGAGGTGGCGCTCGACGAGCTGCGGATGCTTGCGCAGCATCGTCGCTGCGGCGTCGCGCGCCGCTTCGACGAGCCGCGCGTCGCGCTCCAGGTCGGCGAAACGCAGCATCGGGACGCCCGACTGGCGCGCACCGAGAAACTCGCCGGGACCCCGCAGGATCAGGTCGCGACGCGCGATCTCGAATCCGTCCGAGGTCTCGTAGATCACCCGCAGCCGCTCGCGCGCGAGCGGGGCCAGCGCCGTTCCGTAGAGCAGCACGCAAACGCTGTCGAGCGCTCCGCGCCCGATGCGACCGCGCAGCTGGTGCAGCTGCGAGAGCCCGAAGCGCTCGGCGTCCTCGATCACCATCAGCGACGCGTTGGGCACGTCGACGCCGACTTCGATCACGGTGGTCGCCACCAGCACCCGCACGGCGCCGCGCACGAAGCGCTCCATCACCTCCTGCTTTTCGGCCCCCGAAAGTCGTCCGTGCACGAGGCCGACCGTCAGCGGCGCCAGCGCGTCGACCAGCCGCGCGTGCGTGTCGATCGCCGTCTGCAGGTCCAGCGCCTCGCTCTCGGCGACCAGCGGACAGACCCAGTAGACCTGGCACCCCTGCGCCGCGACGGCGCGCACGCGCTCGAGCACCTCGTCACGCCGCGCGGCGGAGATCAGCTTGGTCACCACGGGCCTGCGCCCGGGGGGCAATTCGTCGATCAGCGAAACATCCAGGTCCGCGTAGTAGCTCATCGCCAGCGTGCGCGGGATCGGGGTCGCGCTCATCATCAGCTGGTGCGGCAGCGCCCCGGCTCCCGTCTTGGCGCGCAGCTTCAGGCGCTGGGCAACCCCGAAGCGGTGCTGCTCGTCGACGATCGTCAGCCCGAGCCGGGAGAACTCCACCGACTGTTCGATGAGCGCGTGGGTGCCCACCAGCAGATCCGCCTCGCCGGCGGCCACCTGCGCGCGCACCGCCTTCTTTTCCGAATCCTTGAGCGAGCCGGTCAGCCAGGCGATCCGCACGCCGGCCTGCGCCATCCAGGGTTCGAGCTTGCGCCAGTGCTGCTCGGCGAGGATTTCGGTCGGCGCCATCAGCGCAACCTGAAAGCCGCTGCCGATGGCCCGCGCGGCCGCGAGCGCCGCGATCACGGTCTTGCCGCTTCCCACGTCGCCCTGCAGCAATCGGTTCATCGGCTGCGTGCGCGCCAGATCGGCGCCGATCTCGGACCACACGCGCTGCTGCGCGCCGGTGAGCTCGAACGGCAGCACGGCGAGCAGCGCGTCGACCATCGCGCCGCCGGTCAGCCCCGGCGCGTCCTGCTGCGCGCGCGCGCTGCGCGAGCGACGCAGCGACAGCTGCTGCGCGAGCAGTTCGTCGAAGATCACGCGTTGCCAGGCGGGGTGGCTGCGCTCGGCGAGAGAGGAATGGTCGACGCCGGGCGGCGGCGCGTGCAGCAGCGCGATCGCCTCGGCAAGCGGCGGCAGACCTTGCGGGACGACCCCGTCGCCGGGCACGGTCTCGCTCAGGTCGGTCTGTCCGAGCGCCTTGCGCACCGCCGCGCGCAGGCTCGCCTGGCCGACTCCGGCGACCGTCGGATAGACCGGTGTCAGCGTTTCGGGAAGCGGCGTGTCTTCGTGCACCACCCGGTAACGGGGATGCACCATCTCCAGCCCGAAGAGACCCCCGCGCACTTCGCCGATCGCGCGGATCCGCGCTCCCGACGTGAACTGGCGCAGCTGCGAAGCGTAGTAGTGCAGGAAGCGCAGGATCAGTGCGGCGCCATCGTCGCGCAACGTGACGACGAGACCGCGGCGCGGACGACGGGCGACCTCGCTGCGCTCGACCGTCCCCTCGACCTGCACGGTCGTGCCGGGACGCGCTGCCGCGACCGGCATGAGCTTCGTCTCGTCCTCGTAGCGCAGCGGCAGGTGCAGCGCGAGGTCCTGTTCGCGCCGGATCCCGAGCCGCGCAAAGCGCGCGATCGAGGGGTCAGCCAAGCACCATCACCGCATCGACTTCGAACAGCGCGCCGCGCGGCAGGCTGGCGACGCCGACGGTAGCACGCGCCGGAAACGGCGCGGTGAACACCTTCTCCATCGCTGCATTGACTTCGGGGAAGCTGGCCATGTCGGTGACGTAGATCGTCAGCTTGACGCAATCGGCGAGCGATCCGCCGGCCGCCTTGGCCACCGCGGCAAGATTCTCGAGCGCGCGCTGCGCCTGCTCGGCGATCCCGCCCTCCACCATCTGGCCGCTCGCCGGGTCGAGCGCGATCTGGCCCGACAGGTAGACGGTCTGGCCGGCGCGCACCGCCTGCGAATAGGGTCCGATCGCAGCCGGTGCACCGCTGGTGGCAATGATTTGCTTCTCCACGTTCCTTTCCTCCGGTTTCGCGCGGCGCGCCGCGCACCGCAGCGACCAGTGTAGCGGATCAGCACCGGCTCCCCGGTATGCTATCGGGGACGCCAACCGACGCCGCCGCAACCGCTGACCGTGGACCCACGATGACCGCACCCACCCGTCCCCCGCACGACCCGAGCCCACCGGCCGAGAACGGGCGCTATCTCGGTGACGCGTTGCGCGGCACGATCCGGATTCGCGGCGCGCAGCAGAACAATCTGAAAAACCTTTCGCTCGACATCGCGACCGGCGAACTGCTGGTGGTCACCGGGGTCTCCGGCTCGGGCAAGTCCTCGCTGGTCTTCGACACCCTCTACGCGGAGGGCCAGCGCCGCTACGTGGAGACCTTCTCGCCCTACGCCCGTCAGTTCCTGGACCGGATGGACAAGCCGCGCGTGGAGCGCATCGACGGGGTTCCCCCGGCGATCGCGATCGACCAGACCAACCCGGTGCGCACCTCGCGTTCCACGGTCGGGACGATGACGGAGTTGAACGATCACCTCAAGCTGCTCTACGCGCGCACCGCCACCCTCTATTGCCGTCAGTGCGGCGCCGCCGTGCACCGCGACACCGTGGCGACGATCAGCACCGCGCTGCGCCAGCGTGCCGGCGACGCGGCCGGACTGCGCGTCGCGGTGTGCTTTCCGATCGAGGTGCCGGCAAACTTCAGCCCCGAAGAGGTCGAGCACTTCCTGCAGGCGCAGGGCTACACGCGCGTCCACGCCCGCACCACGACCGAAGGCGGTGCCCTGCGCCTGAGCGTCGTGCAGGACCGCTTCGCGCTCGCCACGGTGAGCGATGAGCGCCTCGCCGAGGCACTCGAGGCGGCGCTCGCGCGCGGGCGCGGTCGAGTCGAAGTGCATCCGCTCGCCGCCGAAGCCGACACGGACGCCACGGCGACAGGCGTCGACGCCGCAGCGGCGCCACCGGGCTGGCACTTCAGCACCGCGCTGGGCTGCGCGGCGTGCGCGATCGAATACCCGGACCCGACTCCGAGCCTGTTCTCGTTCAACTCGCCCATCGGCGCCTGCGAGACGTGTCGCGGCTTCGGCAGGGTCATCGGGGTCGACCTGGCCCTCGTCATTCCGGACGAGACCAAGTCGCTCCGGCTCGGCGCGGTCCGCCCCTGGCAGACGAAGAGCTTTCGCGAGTGCCAGGACGACATGCTGCGCTACGCGGAACGAGCCGGCATTCCGAGCGACGTCCCGTGGCGCGAACTCTCCGCGGAACACCGCCGCTGGGTGATCGAGGGCGCCGACGACTGGACCGGCAAGTGGCGCAAGCAGTGGTACGGGGTGCAGCGTTTCTTTCAGTGGCTCGAGAGCAAGGCCTACCGAATGCAGATCCGGGTGCTGCTCTCCAAGTACCGGTCCTACACCGAGTGTCCGGCCTGCGGCGGCGCGCGCCTCAAGCCCGAGGCACTCCTGTGGCGCCTGGGTCCGGCGCCGGGCCGCTCGATTCACGACCTGACGCGCGAGCCGATCGAACGCGCCGCGCGCTGGCTCAACGAGTTGGAATTGCCCACCGCGCTCGATACCGCGACCACGCTGCTGCGCACGGAAATCGCCGCCCGGATGCGCTTCCTGCTCACCGTCGGCGTGGGCTACCTGACGCTGGATCGCCAGTCCCGGACGCTCTCGGGCGGAGAAGTCCAGCGGATCAACCTGACCACCGCGCTGGGCACCTCGCTGGTCAACACCCTGTTCGCGCTGGATGAACCTTCGATCGGGCTGCACCCGCGCGACGTGGGCCGCATCATCGAGGTGATGCAGCGCCTGCGTGCCGCGGGGAACACGATCGTCGTCGTCGAGCACGACCCGCAGATGATGCGCGCCGCCGACCGGGTGCTGGACCTGGGTCCGGGTCCCGGCGAGCGGGGCGGTGAAATCGTCTTCCACGGCACGCCGGAGGCGCTGTTCGCCGCCTCGACCCTGACCGGCGACTATCTCGCCGGACGCCGCACCGTGTCGATTCCGCTCGGGCGCCCGGTGCGCGCGCACACCCCGAAGCTGGTGCTCGAGGGCGCGCGCGCCCACAACCTGAAGAACCTGTCGGTCGAAATCCCGCTCGGACGGCTCGTGGTGCTGACCGGGGTGTCGGGCAGCGGAAAGTCGACCCTGATGCAGCAGGTGCTGCTGCCCGCGATGCTGCAGGCGCTCGCGCGCCCGACCGACGCACCGGGCCGCTTCGAGCGGTTGCTCGGCGCCGAATTGCTCGCCGACGTGGTCTCGGTCGACCAGTCGCCGATCGGCAAGACCGCACGCTCGAATCCCGCCAGCTACGTCGGCGCGTTCGATGCGATCCGCAAGCTCTTCGCGGCGCATCCGCTCGCCGTCGAGCGTCGCTACACCGCCGGCACGTTCAGCTTCAACACGGGCAACGGGCGCTGCCCCAGTTGCGCCGGAACCGGTTTCGAACACGTCGAAATGCAGTTCCTCTCGGATGTCTACCTGCGCTGCCCCGACTGCGACGGCCGCCGCTATCGCGACGAGGCGCTCGAAGTGCGCCTTTCCCGCCCCGACGCTCGACGCGCCGACAGCTCGTCGTTTCCCGCGCTGTCCGTGGCCGACGTGCTCGGACTCACGGTGCGCGAGGCGCTTGCCTTCTTCGCCGGCGAACGCGAGATTCACGCGCGCCTCGCGCCGCTGTGCGACGTCGGGCTCGACTACCTGCGCCTCGGCCAGCCGGTGCCGACGCTCTCGGGCGGCGAGGCGCAGCGTCTCAAGCTGGCCGGTCATCTGGGGGCCGGGCGCAAGCCGGTCAGCAAGGCGGCGCGGGGCGCGGCGCGCACCACCGGCCCCTGGGGCGAGGTGGGTCGCGGCGGTACGCTTTTCCTCTTCGACGAACCCACCACCGGCCTGCATTTCGACGACATCGCGCGGCTGCTCGGCGCCTTCGGCAAGCTGCTCGCCGCCGGTCATTCCCTCGTGGTCATCGAACACAACCTGGAGATGATCCGCGCGGCCGACTGGATCATCGACCTGGGTCCCGAGGGGGGCGACGGGGGGGGCGAACGCGTCGCGGTCGGAACGCAGGCGGATATCGCGGCCGAACCCCGTTCGCACACCGGGCGCGCGCTGCGCGGCCTGTTCGAACCCGGCCACGCCGTCGCGGAGCCCGGCGATGCGGCCGCGGAACCGGAGCATCTTCCCGCGCAGGCCCGCGACGCGATCGTCGTCCACCACGCGCGCGAGCACAACCTGAAGAACATCGATGTCGTGATCCCGCGCAACCAGCTGACCGTCATCACGGGGGTGTCCGGTTCGGGCAAGTCGACGCTCGCCTTCGACGTGATCTTCGGCGAGGGGCAGCGCCGCTATCTGGAATCGCTCAACGCCTACGCGCGCCAGTTCGTCGCGCCTGCCGCGCGGCCCGACGTGGACGCGATCTACGGCATTCCGCCCACCGTTGCGATCGAGCAGCGCGCGAGCCGCGGCGGGCGCAAGAGCACGGTCGCGACGCTGACCGAGATCTATCACTTCCTGCGCCTTCTCTACGTCCGGCTCGGCACCCAGCACTGCCCGCAATGCGACGCGGCGATCGAACCGCAGTCCTTCGAGTCGCTTGCCGCGCAGATCAGCCGCGACTACCGGGGCCGCCACATCGGCCTGCTCGCCCCGCTCGTGGCCGCGCGCAAGGGACTCTACGGCGAACTCGCGCGGCGCGCGCTGGCCAGCGGCCACGGCCATCTGTGGGTCGACGGCCGCTTTGTCCCGACCACGGCCTTTCCTCGACTCGAGCGCTACGTCGAACATGACATCGCGCTGCCGGTGGCGGATTTCGTCGTCGATCCCGCCGCCCATGCCGAGCTGCGCAGCGCGCTGCAGACGGCGCTCGATGCGGGACGCGGAACAGTGATCGTTGCCGACGACCTGGGGCGGCTGCGCGCGGCCATCGACGCTGGCGACGCGGGCGGCGCCAGCGCCCGGCTGGAGACGCGGCTGTTCTCGACGCGCCGCGCCTGCCCCTCCTGCGCCACCAGTTTTCCGGAGCTCGACCCGCGCCTGTTCTCGTTCAACAGCAAGCTCGGCTGGTGTCCGAGCTGCTTCGGGTCGGGCGTGGAACTGGCCGGTTTTGATGCCGAGCAGACGGGCGAGGAGCGCCGCTGGAGCGAAGGGGGTCGTGCCTGTCCGGCATGCGCGGGCGAACGCCTGAACCCCGTGGCGCGCGCGGTGCGGCTCGCGGGACGCTCGATCGTCGCGCTGACCGCGCTGCCCGTGCACGAGGCCCGCACATGGGCGCGCACGCTGCCCCTGTCGGGGCGCGCCGCCGAGGTGGCGCGCGACGCGCTGGCCGAAATCGCGACGCGACTCGCCTTCCTGGAGGACGTCGGGCTGGGCTACCTGAGCCTCGACCGGCCGGCGCCGACGCTCTCGGGGGGCGAAGCGCAGCGCATCCGGCTCGCCGCCCAGCTCGGCTCGAATCTGCAGGGCGTGTGCTACATCCTGGACGAGCCGACGATCGGGCTGCACCCGCGCGACAACGGCGTGCTGCTCGACACGCTAGAGGCGCTGCGCGACCGGGGCAACACGCTGCTCGTCGTCGAGCATGACGAAGACACGATCCGACGCGCGGATCATGTGATCGACATGGGTCCGGCCGCCGGGACGCATGGCGGAGAGGTGGTCGCCACCGGCACCCTGGCGCAGCTCTGCGCAAATCCGGCGAGCGTCACCGGACGCTATCTTGCGCAGCCTCTCCTGCACGACCTGCAAGAGCGCCGGCCGGTCGCTCACGACACGCCTGCCATCGTGGTGCGCGGCGCGAACGCGCACAACCTGCGCGGCATCGACGTGCGCATCGCCCTCGGTCGCATCAACGTGGTGACCGGCGTTTCCGGCTCGGGCAAGTCGACGCTCGCGCGCGACGTGCTGCTCGCGAACCTGGCCGCGCTGCTGGGCGCGCGCAACCGGCGCCGCGCGCCGGAACCGGTGGCCGGTGCCGTCGCGCTCGTCGGATGGGAGGCCGTCGACCGGGTGCTCGAGGTTGACCAGACGCCGGTGGGCGCCACGCCCCGCTCGTGTCCGGCCACGTACGTCGGCTTCTGGGACGCGATCCGGCGCCTCTTCGCCGACACCGCGGAGGCGCGGCTGCGCGGATACGCGCCCGGGCGCTTTTCCTTCAACACGGCCGGCGGACGTTGCCCGATCTGCGAGGGACGCGGCGAGCTGACGGTCGAGATGAGCTTCCTGCCCGACGTGAAGGTGCGCTGCGACGCGTGCGACGGCCGGCGCTTCGGGGCGGAGACGCTTGCAGTGCGCCTGCGCGGGCGCTCGATCGGCGAAGTGCTGGAAATGCGGGTCGACGAAGCGGTGGCGTTCTTCGAGGCGCACCCGTCGATCCGGCGGCCGCTGCAATTGCTCCAGGACGTCGGGCTCGGCTACCTGACGCTCGGGCAGCCCAGCCCCACCCTCTCGGGCGGCGAGGCGCAACGCATCAAGCTCGTGACCGAACTGGCCAAGGTCCGCGCGGTTCCCGAGGTCCCGGGTGCGCCCGCCGGCGCTCGGGGGCGCGGCCCGCACACGCTCTACGTGCTCGACGAGCCCACGGTCGGGCTGCACATGGCCGACATCGACCGGCTGCTCCGGGTCCTGCACCGGCTCGTCGACGCCGGGAACACCATGGTCATTGTCGAACACAACCTGGACATCTGGGCACAGGCCGACCGGATCATCGACCTCGGCCCCGAAGGGGGCGCAGCAGGCGGGCGCATCGTCGCCCAGGGCACCACGGAAGAGCTCGCGCGCTGCCCCGAGAGCCATACCGGGCGCGCCCTGGAACGCTTCCTCGCGACGCGCGCGGCAACGGCCTCCGCCACGCCACCCACTGTTGCTATCATCGCGTAGTCAAACCCAACCGTACAGGAGCACAGCCGCATGCCTGCCCATCCACGCTCGCACCTTCGTACCCTAGCCCTGGTCGGCCACGCCGGCGCCGGAAAGACGACCCTGATCGAAGCGTTGCTGGCAGCCAGCGGCGCGATCGGGACGCCCGGATCCGTCGAGCGTGGTTCGACCGTATGCGACTACGACCCGATCGAGAAGGCCCACGGTCATTCGCTCAAGATCGGCTGCACGCACTTCGAGCGCGACGGCGTGCGCGTTCACCTGCTCGACACACCCGGCTATCCGGACTTCGCCGGCCGCGCGCTGGGCGCGCTGGACGCGGTCGAGACGGCGGGCATTGTGATCAACGCCCACAACGGCATCGAGATCACCGCGACGCGCATGGCGCTGTGGTCGCAGGCGCGCGGTTTGTGCCGCTTCATCATCGTCAACCGCATCGACGAGGAAGGCATCGACCTGCCCGGACTGGTCACGGACCTGCAGACCGCCTTTGGGCGCGAGTGCCTGCCGGTGAACCTGCCGGCGGCGGGCGCGACGCGCGTGGTTGACTGCTTCTTCCACCTCACCGGGGACGCGACCGATTTTTCGAACGTTCCCGAAGCGCACCAGGCGCTGGTCGAGCAGATCGTCGAAGTGGACGATGAACTGACCGAGCGCTACCTCGGCGGCGAGGAAATCGAAGCGGCCGAGTTGCACGACGCCTTCGAGCGCGCGCTGCGCGAGGCGCACTTCGTGCCCATCCTGTTCGTCTCGGCACGCACCGGCGCCGGGGTGGCCGAATTGCTCGACTTCATCGTGCGCATGGCGCCGAACCCGGCGGAAGGCAACCCGCCGCTCTTCGAGAAATGGCCCGGCGGCGACAGCGAACGTGCCGAACCCTACACCTCGACCGGCGAGCCGACGGATCATGTGCTCGCGCATGTCTTCAAGGTCGAGGTCGATCCCTACGTGGGCACCATCGGTGTCATTCGCGTCCATCAGGGAACGATCGGGCCCGACACGCAACTCTACGTCGGAGATGCGCGCAAACCGGTGCGCGCGGGCGCGCTGATGCTGATTCAGGGCAAGGACCTCAAGCCACTCGCCGCGGCCGGCCCCGGCGACATCTGTGCCGTGACGAAGATCGATGACATCGCCTTCGACGCGGTCCTGCACGACGCACCCGAGGACGCGGTGGTCCACTTCAAGCCGCTGCCCATGCCGCACGCGGTCTACGGACTTGCGGTGCGCGTCAAGAAGCGCGGCGAGGAGCAGAAGCTTTCCGAGATCCTGCAGCGGCTGCGCGCCGAAGATCCGAGCCTGACGGTCGAGCACGACCAGACGACGCACGAGATGGTGATCCGCGGGGTCGGCGAGATGCATGTCGGCCGGGTGATCGAGCGCATCGCCTCCCAATACAAGCTCGAGCTTGAAGCGCATCCGCCGGCGATCCCCTATCGTGAAACGATCAAGGGCTCCGCGGAGGGTCACCACCGCCACAAGAAGCAGTCCGGCGGTGCGGGGCAGTTCGGCGAAGTCTATCTGCGCGTGGCGCCGCTGGCGCGCGGCGAAGGATTCCGCTTCGTCGACGAAGTCAAGGGTGGCGTGATCCCGAGCGTGTTCATCCCCGCAGTCGAGAAAGGGGTGCGCATGGTGCTGGCCGAGGGCGCCATCGCGGGCTACCCGGTGCAGGACGTGCAGGTCACCGTATACGACGGCAAGACGCACGCGGTCGACGGCAAGGAAATCGCCTTCATCACGGCAGGCAAGAAGGCCTTCCTCGACGCTGTGTCGAAGGCCCGCCCGACCGTTCTCGAGCCGATCGTCACGCTCGAGGTCACCCTGCCGGAGGACTACATCGGCACGGTGGCCGGCGAACTCTCGGCACGCCGCGGCCAGATCTCGGGCACGGGCGTGGGGCGCGCGGGGACCGCGACCGTCAGCGGCAGGGCCCCGCTCTCCGAACTGGACGATTTCCAGGGGCGGCTCAAGGCGATCACCGCCGGCCAGGGCAGTTTCACGCTCGAGCTGTATGGGTACGAGGAGGCGCCACCGGCAGTGCTGGCGAAGCTCAAGGAAGCCTTCAAGCCCGCCGTCAGCGACGACTGATCCCCCTGCTGCGGACCGCCCCGCGGGCGCTCCGCAGCAGCACCTGGGCTACACTCGGGCGATGGAAAATACCGCCCTCCTCGCGACCCTGTCGCGCCTCGTCGCATTCGACACCGTCAGCAGCCACAGCAACGTCGAACTGATCGACTGGGTGGCGGGACGGCTGGCCGAACACGGCATCCAGGCGTTCGTCCAGCACGGCACGGAAGCCGGCAAGGCAAACCTGTACGCAACCATCGGCCCCGCCGACCAGGCAGGCGTCATGCTCTCGGGACACTCCGACGTCGTCCCGGTGGCCGGACAGAACTGGACCAGCGACCCGTTCACCCTCACCCGCCGCGATACGCGCCTCTACGGCCGGGGCGCCGCCGACATGAAGGGCTTCATCGCCTGCGTGCTGGAGATGGTTCCGCGCTTCGCCGCCGCGCAGCTCACGCAGCCCGTGCACGTCGCGCTCTCTTACAACGAAGAGACCGACATGCGGGGCATGCGCGTGCTCGCCGAGCATCTCGCAGGACTGCCGGTCCGGCCCGCGGCCTGTGTGATCGGAGAGCCGACCTCGATGCAGGTGGTGGTGGCCAACAAGGGGGCGGCGATCTATCGCGTTCGCGTGCGCGGTTTCTCCGTGCACTCGTCGCTGCGCGACCAGGGCGTTTCTGCGGTCGAAGTGGCGGCCGAAGTGATCTGCTTCCTCGGGGCGCTGCAGGAGCGGCTGCGCGACGCGGGACGCAATGACGGATTCGAGTTTCCGCACACCAGCATCCACGTGGGCAAGATCGAAGGCGGCACCGCGCACAACATCACCGCCCGCGATTGCACCTTCATCTTCGAGATCCGCGCGCTGCCGGGCGTGCGCGCCGCAACTCTGCTTGAGGAGGTGCGTGCGCACTGCGTGGGAACGATCCTGCCGCGGCTGCACCAGGTCAGCACCGAGTGCGCGATCGACTTCGAGCCGATCGTCGACACCCCGGGCCTCGACGAGGGGGGAAACCGCAACCTCGCCCAGGCCATGATGCCGCTGTGCGGCTGCCACGCGCTCGGGCGGGTGTCCTTCGGCACCGAAGGCGGCATCCTTCAGGATATCGGGGTACCGACGATCATCTGCGGTCCCGGCGAAATCCGGGTCGCACACCAGCCCGACGAGTACGTCGAGATCGAGCAGCTGGAGCGCTGCATGGCCTTCCTCGAGACGCTGTGCCACAGGCTGGAGAGAACCCGCGTTTCATGATCGGGTAGGCACTTCCGCTGTGCGATAATTGATGGTTTTCTTAACCCAGCCGGCGCCCACACGGTTTCGGCCCCCCTGCCATGTGGTTTCTGCTCATTCTCGCCCTGCTCGCGGTCCTCGCTGCGCTGCTCCTCGCATGGCCCCTGTTGCGCTCCGTCGCGCCCGCAGGCGACAACTCGGGCACCGCATCGGAGCGCGAGACCCGGCTCTCCGTCTACCGTGATCGCAAGCACGAGATCGATGCCGAACGGGACACCGGGCGGCTGACTGCCGCGGAGGCCGAGCGCACGCAGCGCGAGCTGGTCGATGAGGTCTCGCGCGAGTTTGGCGCGGGCGCGCTCGAGGGCTTGCCGGCAGGGACGGCGCACCCGCGTCCGTGGCTCGCGCTCGCGTTGAGTCTGTTTGTCTCAGTGGTCGCGCTGGTGGTCTACCAGCAGATCGGCGCTCCGGCACTGGCGCTGAATCCGACGCCGACCAGCGCCGCGGGCGGCGACGCGGAGATGGAGCAGGTCTTCGCGCAGATCGAGGCGCGCACCCGCAGCAATCCCGACGACGGTGCGGCCTGGGCGTCGCTGGCCGAGGGTCGCATGGGAACGGGTGAATACCAGCGCGCAGCGGCCGCGTACGAGAAGGCGACGCGTCTGCTGCCCCCGGACGCTCGGCTGCTCGCGGACTACGCCGAGGCCATCGCGCTGCAAAAGGGCGGCGACCTTTCGGGACTTGCGACCGAATTGCTGCGCAAGGCGCTGGCGATCAACGCCAAGGATCCGAAGGTACTTTCCCTGCTCGCCTCTGCCGAGTACCAGGCGGGCAATCTCGCGCAGGCACGCGTCCACCTGGTCACGCTGCGCGACGGCGCGGTGCCCGGGAGCCCGCAGGCCACGAGCATCGCACAGGCGCTGGCCCAGATCGACAGTGAAATCAAGGGCGGACCGCGACCTGTCGCGCCCGTGGCCGCCGCTGGCGCGCAGGAGTCCGCGCCCGCTGCACCGGCGGCACCCACGGCTGCTGCCGGCGGCGCGGAGGCGCTGGAGGGGACGATCGACATCTCCCCGGCGATGCGCGCGAAGATTCCGCCGGGCGCGACCCTGATCGTGTTTGCCCGGGCACCGAGCGGATCGCGCATGCCCTACGCGGCCCAGATCCTGGGAGCGGCGCAGTTGCCCGCCCCCTTCGCAATGAGCGACGCACAGGCGATGGCCGCCGACCACAAGCTTTCCCAGGCCAAGGACGTCATCGTCGAAGCACGGATCAATGTCTCGGGCAACATGATGCGCAATCCGGGCGATCTATTCGGCGTCTCGGCGAGCGTCAAGCCCGGTACCCGCGGGGTGCGGGTAGTCATCGACCAGGTCGTTCCTTGACGACGATGTCGGCCACGCGCGGCGAACTCACCGGCAGCGGCCTGAGCTGCACGGCCGGCCACCGCACGCTGTTTCGGGAGCTCGACCTCGCGGTGGGGTCCGGTCAGTGGGTGATGCTCACCGGTCCCAACGGATCGGGCAAGACGACGCTGCTGCGCGCCATCGCCGGGCTTTCCCCCTTCGCGGCGGGCACGATCGGCTGGCGCGGAGAAGCGCCCCATGACATCGGCGGACGCTGGCGCGCGCAGTTCCTGTATCAGGGGCACCACGCTGGCTGGAAGGATCTGTTTACGGCCGCGGAGAATCTCGACTGGCAGCTGCGCCTCGACCAGTCCGACGGGGTCAGCCGCGCCGGCGTGGACGGCGCGCTCGATCGCGTGGGACTGCGCCGTCAGGCCGCGCTGCCCTTCATGCGGCTTTCGGCCGGACAGCGCCGGCGCCTGGCGCTCGCGCGGCTGGTCTGCGCGCGGCGCGCGCTGTGGCTGCTCGACGAGCCGACGACGGCGCTCGACACCGCGGGCCAGCAGCTTCTGGGCGATCTGCTCGACGAGCACCTGAACGCCGGAGGCTGCGCGCTGATCGCCACCCACCAGCCGCTGCCGTGCCGCCGGGAACCGTTGCGGCTCGACCTCACCGAGGCGCAGGCACGCTGATGGGACGCAACCCCGACCTCCCCGTCGCACCCGCCTTCGATGCGGGCGGCGCCACCGCGGGCCTTGAGCGCTACGCGCAGCCCGCCGGGTTCGCCCCGTCGGCTTTCGCCGCGCTGGCGTGGGGCTGTGCGCGCGATGTGCGGCTCGGGCTGCGTTCGCGCACCGAACTCGCGCTGGTCGTCGTGTTCTTCCTGCTCGTCACGAGCCTGTTCCCGCTCGGGGTCAGTCCCGAGCCCGAACTGCTCAAGGCGATCGCTCCGGGAATCGCATGGGTGGCGGCGCTGCTCGCGAGCCTGCTGTCGCTGCCGCGGCTCTTCGCCGGTGACCACGCCGACGGCACGCTCGAGCAGATCGTGCTCGCCCCCGCCCCCTTGCCGGCGCTGGTCTCGGGCAAGGTGCTCGCCCACTGGCTGACGACCGGCCTGCCCTTCGTGCTGCTCGCCCCGCTGACCGGCATCCAGTTCGGACTCGACGGCGAGTCGATCCTCATCCTGGTGCTCGGCCTGCTGCTGGGCACCCCGATCCTCTCGTGGCTCGGCGGAATCGGGGCCGCGCTCACGCTGGGCACCCGCAGCGGCGCCTCGCTGCTGGCGCTGCTGGTGCTGCCGCTCGCCGTTCCGGTGCTGATCTTCGGCGCCGGTGCGGTCGAGGCGTCCCGCTCCGGGCTGGGCCCCGAGGCCCACCTGTCCCTGTTGGGCGCCGGTCTGATTCTCTCGTGCATTCTCGGCCCCTTTGCCACCGCCACCGCAGTTCAAATCGCATACGAATGACATGGCTACCCTGCGCATCTTCCGTTTTTCCTCGCCGGCCACCTTCTACCCGCTTGCGGGAAAGATGATCCCGTGGTTCGCCACGGCAGCCACGCTGCTCACCATCGTCGGGCTGTACATCGGCTTCTTCGTTGCGCCCACCGACTTCCAGCAGGGCGAGTCCTACCGGATCATCTTCATCCACGTGCCCACCGCCTGGATGGCCATGTTCATCTACGTCGTAATGGCCGTGTGGGCCGCGGTGCTGCTGATCTGGAAAACGCGGCTCGCCGGCATGATGATTCAGGCACTCGCACCCACGGGAGCGATGTTCGCCTTCGCGGCACTGTGGAACGGCGCGTTCTGGGGGCGACCGACCTGGGGTGCGTACTGGGTGTGGGACGCGCGGCTCACGTCCACGCTGATCCTGCTCTTTCTCTACCTGGGAATGATCGCGCTGCGCGCCTCGATCGACGACCCGCGCCGGGGCGACCGGGCCAGTGCGCTGCTCGCGCTGGTGGGCGTCATCAACGTCCCGATCATCTACTTCTCGGTCAAGTGGTGGAACACGCTCCACCAGGGGGCCAGCGTCTCGCCCACTGGCGGCTCTTCGATGGCGGCGACCATGTTGATGGCAATGTTGATCATGAGCTTTGCGGCGTGGTTTTACGCGATCGCGGTATCGTTGCATCGGGTGCGCAGCATCATCCTCGAACGCGAGGTTTACGCCGACTGGGTGAAGGAAATTCCGAAATGATCGAATGGCTGAAAATGGGCGGGCACGGATACTACATCTGGGCCTCGTACGGCATGCTGGCTCTGGCAATCGCCATCGAGCTGATCACCTTGCGCCAGCGGCGGCGCAATGCGCACGCCATGATTGACGCCGCAACGGAGGAATCGACATGGCGCTGAAATCCCGCTACCGCCGGCTGATGTGGATCGCCGCAGGCCTCGCGGCGCTGGGCCTCGCGGCCACGCTCGTGCTCAATGCCTTCCAGAGCAACCTGGTGTTCTTCTTCACGCCAACGCAGGTTGCCAACGGCGAGGCTCCCACCGGCAAGCAGTTCCGCATCGGCGGGCTGGTCGAGGAAGGCAGCGTGCAGCGCGAAGGCGGCGGCACCACCGTGAATTTCCGGGTCACCGACGGCGCGAAGACCATGGCGGTCTCCTACGTCGGCATCCTGCCGGACCTGTTCAAGGAGGGCAAGGGCGTGGTCGCGCAGGGCTCGCTGCTCGCCGACGGCCAATTCAAGGCGAGCAACGTGCTCGCGAAACATGACGAGAACTACATGCCGCCCGAAGCCGCCGAAGCGCTGAAGCAAGCGGGAACGACGACACTCGTGACACCCGCTAAGGGAGGTGCCAAGCCATGATCGCCGAAATCGGCCAGTTTTCCCTCTCGCTCGCGCTCGCGTTCTCGCTGGTGCTGGCCATCGTTCCGATGCTCGGGGCGGCGCGCAATGACGCCCGGTTGATGGCGCTCGCACGCCCCGCGGCCTCCGGCATGTTTCTGTTCACCCTGATCGCCTTCGGCTGCCTGATGGCGGGGTTCCTCCAGAACGACTTCTCGATCGCACTGGTGGCGACGCACTCCAACAGCGCGCTCCCGCTGCCCTACCGGATCGCGGCGACCTGGGGTTCGCACGAGGGCTCGATCCTGCTGTGGGCGCTGATGCTCGCCGGGTGGAGTTGTGCGGTGGCCGCATTCTCGTCGAGCCTCTCGGACGTCCTGCGTGCGCGCATTCTCGCCGTGATGGGGATTCTGGCGGTCGGCTTCCTGCTCTTCACGCTGCTCACCTCGAACCCCTTCGAGCGACTCGTTCCGGCCGCGGCCGACGGCCGTGACTTGAACCCGCTGCTCCAGGATCCGGGGATGGTGTTCCATCCGCCGCTGCTCTACATGGGATACGTCGGGCTGGCGGTGGCATTCTCGTTCGCGGTGGCCGGGATGATCGCCGGGCGCTTCGACGCCGCATGGGCGCGCTGGACGCGCCCCTGGACGCTCGTGGCCTGGTCGTTCCTTTCGCTGGGCATCGCGCTCGGTTCGTTCTGGGCCTACTACGAGCTCGGCTGGGGCGGCTGGTGGTTCTGGGACCCGGTCGAGAACGCCTCGTTCATGCCGTGGCTGGTGGCCACTGCGCTGATCCACTCGCTGTCGGTCACCGAGAAGCGCGGCACCTTCCGCAGCTGGACCGTGCTGCTCGCGATCCTGGCGTTCAGCCTGAGCCTGCTCGGCACCTTCCTGGTGCGCTCGGGCGTGCTGACCTCCGTTCACGCGTTCGCCACCGACCCGGCCCGCGGTGTCTTCATCCTGGGCTTCCTCGCCCTGGTGATCGGCGGTTCGCTGACGCTCTTTGCCTGGCGCGCGCCGACGATCGGCGCCGGCAACCGCTTCGGGGCCGTCTCGCGCGAGTCCTTCCTGCTCGCGAACAACATCCTGCTGGTGGTCGCGACCGCCGCGGTGCTGCTCGGCACGCTCTATCCGCTGGTGCTCGACGCGCTGAACCTCGGCAAGATCTCGGTCGGCCCTCCCTACTTCGACTCGGTCTTCTACCCGCTGATGGCCCCCGCGCTGTTCCTGATGGCGCTCGGCCCGGTCGCACGCTGGAAGAACGCGGAGCTCCCCGAGATGGCCCACCGCTTCAAGTGGGTGCTCGCGGTCGCCGTGATTGCCGCGTTCGTCGCGCCGCTGGTGGCGAGCCTCGCCGGCCACCACGAACTCGCGATGCGTCCGCTCGTGAGCCTCGGTCTGGCCTTTGCCTTCTGGGTCGCCGGCGCCGTGCTCGTCTCGGCTTTCGACCTGGTACGCACGCGCGACGGCAAACTCTCCGTGGGATCGATGGCCGGCCGCGCCCGTCGGCACCCGGCAAGCGTCTGGGGAATGCACATCGCCCATATCGGGATCGCCGTGTTCGTGCTGGGCGTCACGCTCGTCAAGAGCTACGAAATCGAGGGCGAGCACCGCGTCACGGTCGGCGACACGTTCAGCGCCGGCAGCTACAGCCTGCGCTTTACCGGCACCGAGGAGATTCGCGGCCCGAACTACACGGGAACGCGGGGCACCTTCCTGCTGTTCGAGGGCGCGAAACCCGCCGAGGGCGCGAAGCCCATCGCCACACTCCTCCCGGAGAAACGCACCTACCTCGCAGGCGGTATGCCGATGACCGAGGCCGCGATCGACCGCAGTCTGATCCGCGACGTGTATATCGCGATGGGCGAACCGGTGGACGGCGGCGCCTGGGTGATCCGCGCGCAGGTCAAGCCCTTCATCAACTGGATCTGGATCGGCTGGGTGCTGATGGCGCTGGGCGGATTCTCCGCTGCTGCCGACAAGCGCTACCGACGCGCGCGCGAAGAGCGCCGCAGCGCCGCAGCCGCGGCGGCCGAACCGGCAAGGGGATGAAGCGGCCATGCGTGCACTGAAGTTCCTGATCCCGCTGGCGGTCTTCGTGGCGATCGCGGTGTTCCTCTACCGGGGCCTCTCGCTGGATCCGCGCAAGCTCCCGTCTCCGCTCGTCGACAAGCCCGCTCCCGCGTTCTCGCTGCCGCAGCTCGAGAAACCGACCGAGAACTGGTCGCTCGAAGCGATGCGCGGCGAGGTGTGGCTGCTCAACGTCTGGGGCTCGTGGTGCGCGGCCTGCGTGGTCGAGCACCCGCTCTTGAACAAGCTTGCCGCCGATGGCACCGTGCCCATCGTCGGGCTCGCCTGGAAGGACAAGCCGGACGACTCGAAGAAATGGCTCGCGCGCTACGGGAATCCGTTCAGCGTCGTGGTCGTCGACCAGAAGGGCAACGTCGCGATCGACTACGGCGTCTACGGTGCGCCCGAGACCTTCCTGATCGACAAGCGCGGGGTGATCCGCCACAAGCAGACCGGTCCGTTCACGCCGGACCTGATTCGCGATGAACTCATCCCGCTCGTCAAGAAGCTCAAGGAGGAAGCGGCATGAGCGCTCGATCGGCTGGCAGACCGATGCCCGGAGAACCCGCGGCACGGCGCCTGCGCGCGGCGGCGCTGGTCGCTGCCGGGTTCCTCGCGGTGCTGCTGACCGTCGGCTCCGCCGCGGCGCAGACGCTCACCCCGAGCGAGGTCGAGCGGCGCGTGAAGGCCTTGTCCCACGAGCTGCGCTGCCTCGTGTGCCAGAACCAGACGCTCGCCGACTCGCGCGCCGACCTGGCGGGCGACCTGATGGCGCAAGTCACCGAGCAGGTGGCGGCCGGCAAGACTGACGACGAGGTCAAGGCCTATCTGGTGGCCCGCTACGGCGATTTCGTTCTCTACCGCCCGCCGCTGAAGGCGAGCACCGCGCCGCTGTGGATCGGGCCCTTCGCGCTGCTGCTGGTGGGCGCCGGGGTGTTCGTCGTCGTGCAAAGACGCCATCGCACGCGCGGGCCGTCGCCCGCCGCGGACCAGGCGCCCGATGCGCCGACGGCAGCGCCCGAGGCCGACGCGGATCAGGAGCGGGCCAAGCGGCTATTGAGTTAGGCAGCTTCGATGCGATGCACGGTGCCGTGCGTCGCCACGAAGGCCACGCCGTCCGACCCGATCCAGCCGCGCGCCATCCCCGTCGTGTTGTAGGGCGTCACGATCGTCCCGGCTGCATCGATCGCCACCATGCCGGCGCCGATGTCGTAGCCGGCCAGCACGTCGAACACCATCGCGCGGGTCGCTTCGTCGAGTGTTTGCCCCGCGTAGCGCAGCCGCGCCGCGACCTCGTGCGCCACGACCTCGCGCATGAAGATCTCGCCGCGCCCCGTGCAGGACACGGCACAGACCCCGTTGGAGGCATAGGTTCCGGCGCCGATGATCGGCGTGTCGCCGATCCGCCCGGGCGCCTTGTCGTTGAAACCGCCCGTCGATGTCGCCGCAGCGAGATTGCCGGCCTGGTCGCGCGCCACCGCGCCCACCGTACCGTGCCGATCGGATTCGGACGCCTGAGCGGAGGTTCCGGCACGCGCGTGCTCCTGCACCGCCGCCAGCGCCGCGCGCCGCCGCTCGGTCGTGAAGTAGCTGTTGGGAACGCCCGCCAATCCGCAGCGTGCGGCGAACGCATCGGCGGCCGAGCCGCACAGCAGCACGCAGTCGCTGTGTTCCATCACGGCGCGCGCGGCCCGGATCGGGTTGCGGATCGTGCGCGCGGCGCACACCGCGCCGGCGCGCGCATCGCGTCCGTCCATCAGCGCTGCGTCCAGTTCGTGATCCCCGGCCGACGTGAGCGCCGCGCCGTGGCCGGCGTTGAAGTGCTCGCTGTCCTCCATCACCACCACCGCCGCCTCGACCGCGTCGAGCGCGGGCCCGCCGTCGCGCAGAACGCGCCAGCCCGCGAGCAGCGAGGCGTGCAGCGCAGCGCGCACCAGCGCCCACTGCTGTGGATTCAGCCGCTCTTCTTCCAGCGTGCCGCAGCCGCCGTGGATACCAATTGCGAAGGGGTTCAGGTTCATGGGATCAGGGGCCTGCGGCCCGGTATGTCGTCGTGACCCGAGTCTGCGTCAGTTGCGCCGCCGGGAGCAAGTCGTTGCGCCGCGCAGGGGGCGATGAACGCGGCAGGCAAACGTGAAAACGGCGCCCCGAGGTCACCCCCGGGAACGCCGTTTCTTCACCCCGGGCGGCGGCGCCGCACCGGGGATCGGCTCTCGTGCGCGCTTAGATCGCGCGGATTGCCGCCGCCTGCAGGCCCTTGGGGCCCGTGCGGACTTCGAACTGCACGCGTTGCTGCTCGGCCAGGGTCTTGAAGCCGCTGCCCTGGATTTCCGAGAAATGGGCGAACAGGTCATCACCACCGCCGTCGGGCGTGATGAAACCGAAACCTTTGCTTTCGTTGAACCACTTCACCACACCAGTCTTGACATTGTCACTCATGATTACTTCCTCATCGGATGTTGATTGGGCAAACGCCCGGAAACGGACGGACTCGTGCCCGCACCGGCAAACCGACCAGACAAGTAACTTTGTGAAAAATGCCGAGACGCGTCCGTGTAGACGACGCTGGGGATCACCGGAAGATACGCTGCTTGAATCGACTGCGGCGGCATTGTAGCCGATCGCGGCCGAATCGTCCACGAAATCGTCCGCGTGGCGGATATGCTCTAAAATTGCGCCCTTCGATCGCGCCGGCAGCGCGACCGGCATCACGATCGACTGGATGAGAAACGCATGAACCTGGCACGGGAAGTTGCCCGTCGGCGCACTTTTGCAATCATTTCGCACCCCGACGCGGGCAAGACCACGCTCACCGAGAAGCTGCTGCTCTTCGCTGGCGCGATTCACATCGCCGGCAGCGTCAAGGCGCGCAAGGCCACGCGGCACGCGACCTCCGACTGGATGGAAATCGAGAAGCAGCGCGGCATCTCGGTGGCCAGCTCGGTGATGCAGATGGAGTACCGCGACTGCGTGATCAACCTGCTGGACACGCCGGGCCACCAGGACTTCTCCGAGGATACCTACCGGGTGCTCACCGCCGTCGACGCAGCGCTGATGGTGATCGACGCGGCCAACGGCGTCGAGCCGCAAACGCTCAGGCTGCTGCAGGTATGCCGCGCGCGCAACACGCCGATCATCACCTTCATCAACAAGCTGGATCGGGAAGTGCAGGAACCGCTGGACCTGCTCGACGAGATTGAGCGAACGCTCGGGATGGACGCGATTCCCTTCGTCTGGCCGGTCGGGATGGGCAAGCGCTTTCGCGGTGTCTTCGATATTCGCAACGATCGCATGCGCGTCTTTCGCGCCGGCAGCGACCGGCGCGGTGCCGACGACGATGTGCTCGCCGGACTCGACAATGCCGTGGCCACCGAACGTTTCGGCACCGAGTTCGCCCAGGCCCGTCAGGAGATCGAACTGCTCACGGGCGCGGCGCCGGCGTTCGATCGCGAGGCCTTTCTCGCAGGGCGCCAGACCCCCGTGTTTTTCGGCTCGGCGATCAACAATTTCGGTGTGCAGGAAGTGCTCGACGCGCTGGTCGAACTGGCCCCGTCACCGGCTCCGCGCGCGGCGACCGAGCGCGTCGTCGCTCCCGACGAACCGGCATTCAGCGGCGTCGTCTTCAAGATTCAGGCCAACATGGATCCGGCGCACCGCGACCGGATCGCGTTCGTGCGCGTCTGCTCCGGGCATTTCGAGCGCGGCATGCGCGTGCGCGTCACCCGCTCCGGCAAGGAGATCCGGCCCGGCAACGTCGTCTCCTTCCTGTCGCAGCGCCGCGAGTTGCTTGACGAGGCCTTCGCGGGCGACATCATCGGCATCCCGAACCACGGAACGCTGCAGCTCGGCGACACGCTCACCGAGGGCGAGAAGCTCCAGTACACCGGGCTGCCCTTCTTCGCGCCCGAAATGTTCCAGCTCGTCGAAGTCGCGGATCCGTTGCGCGTCAAGCAGCTGCGCACCGGCCTCGTGCAACTCGGCGAGGAAGGTGCGATCCAGGTGTTTCGCCCCGCCACGGGGGGCGCCCTGCTGCTCGGCGCCGTCGGTCAGCTGCAGTTCGAGGTGGTCGCGCACCGGCTGCGCACCGAGTACGGAGCGGAGGCGCGGATGGTGCCGTCGCGTTTCCGGATGGCGCGCTGGATCACCTGCGAGGACGCGCGCGAGCTGCAGCGTTTCATCGACGCGCACCCGCACCACGTCGCCTACGACGCAGTCGACGCGCCGGCCTTCCTCGTCCCCTACGCGGCCGAGTTGCAGATTGCGCAGAACCGCTGGAAGAAGATTCGCTTCCACGCGCTACGCGAGCACGCGGGGCTGATGTTTCACGGGGACGCTGCCGGGTAGCGCGCTGAGTTTGCATGCGCGATTGCGGGGTAGCGTGCTGTCGTCGCTCGCGAGCTTTCGTCGTGGCGTGCTGTCGTCAGGCGTCCTGAGTCGCGGCACGGGATCCGCTTGGTCAGGACGCCTGACCACATCACGCTTCGGAGCACGTCGGCGCACAACCCAGCAAGTCGGCAAGCACAGCCCTCGTGCGAACGTTCGCCGCACTTGCCATGAGACGGTCACGCTCAGGTCTCACGCGAACATCGGCTCGGCGCACCGCGCTCCCGCACACCCGATCGGCCCGTTATCCGATCGGGTGCGCGTCCGCCAGCGGCGCGCTGGGTGATTCGGCAGCGTGCGTGCGTCGTGCGTCGTACGTCGTGTGTCGTACGTCTTGCTTGCACGCCCATGTGCCGTCGCCGGCGGGCGGCCTCGCGGCGCGTGGCGCCCGGGTAACGAGCCGGGCGCCCGCCGCGAGACGCTTCGCCGTCACGGACGAGCGCGTGGAGCGCGCATCGTGACGCGACAACGCAGCGAACTGCCGGCGAGCCGAAACGCCACCCAGCGCGGTGTGGTCAGGCGTCCGCATCAAGCGGGTCCCGAGCCGCGACTGCGGGCGCCTGACCGCGGCGCGCCACGCGGCAACGCGAACACGCAGCGCGCCACGCGAGGACGCGAGGACGCGACGACGCGAGCACGTGGTGCGCGAACCACGCGACGATCAGCCCCGCCCGCGCGCCATCAACCCGGCCAGCGCCAGCACCGCAAAGCCCGCGCCGGCCAGAAACGTGAACTCGGCGCCAAGCTGATCCCACAGCAACCCCGCGATCACGCTGGCGAAGAGCAGCGCGATGCCGCTGAGCAGGTTGAAAAAGCCGTAGGCCGTGCCGCGCAGATCGGCCGGCGCCGTGTTCGCGACCATCGTCGCCAGCAGTCCCTGCGTCGCGCCCATGTGCAGTCCCCACAGCGACACGCCCAGCCAGACCGTCACCCAATCGTTGCCCGATGCCAGGACGAGGTTGGAGGCGATCAGCAGCGCAATGCCGAGCACCAGCAGCCGCGCATGGCTGACGCGATCCGAGAGCCAGCCAAGCGGATAGGCGCTCAACGCGTAGACGACGTTCATCGCGATCAGCACCAGCGGCGTGAGCGCGATCGGGACGCCCCCTTCGAGCGCACGCAGAATGAGAAACGCCTCGCTGAAGCGCGCCAGCGTGAACGCCGCGCCAATGCCGACCACCCACCAGTAGGGTCGGCTCAGGCGCCGCAAACTCGTGACCGAGACGGGATTGACACGCGGCGCGCCGGCGGCGCGCGCGGGTTCCCGCACGCCGGCCACGAGCAGTGCCACGGCGAGGAAGCCCGGGATCGCGGCAACCCAGAACACGGCACGGAAATCGTTGGCCCACAGGATCATCAGGCCGATCGCCAGCAATGGCCCCACGAATGCACCCACGGTGTCGAGCGACTGGCGCAGTCCGAAGGCGGCGCCACGGACCGCGCTCGGCGTCAGATCCGCGATCAGCGCGTCACGCGGAGCGCCCCGGATCCCCTTGCCGATCCGATCGATGAAACGCGCGGCGAACACGGTCGTCGCGCCGGTGGCGATGGCGAAGAGCGGCTTGGAGAGCGCACCGAGCCCGTAGCCGAACACTGCCAGCGGCTTGCGCCGCCCCCACCAGTCGCTGAGCGCCCCGGAGAACACCTTGACGATCAGCGCGGTGGCTTCCGCCGCGCCTTCGATCAGCCCGATGGTCAGCACGCTCGCGCCGACCACGGTGACCATGAACACCGGCAACAGGCTGTGGATCAGTTCCGAGGAAACATCCATCAGCAGGCTGACGAAGCCCAGCACCCAGATTCCGCGCGGAATCTGCGCGCGCGCGGTGCGCGCCGACGCAGGGGCGGCGGAGGACTCCGGTGCGGACGATGACGGTTTCGCGTTCATCGGATGGATTGTCGCGCGTTCCCGCGCGTGCTTGCGCTCCCGGGGAAGCGTCCCGCTTGGGCTACCATTTGCGCCATCCCCTGCCGATCCGCAAAGGACACGCACATGACCGCCGCGCCTGCTGCCCCTGCCGTCGCCGACCCCGCCACGGTTGGACTTTCCGCGGAGCGCCTGCTTCGGCTGCGCGAGACCCTGGAAGCGGACGTCAGAACGCACCGCGTGCCGGGCGCGGTATGGATGATCGTGCGTCGTGGCCAGCTGGTCTGCCGAGAGGCCATCGGCGAGCAGGATCCGGAGGCGCACACGCCGATGCGCGCGGACTCGATTTTTCGCATCTACTCGATGACCAAGCCCATCGTGTCGGTGACGGCGATGATGCTGATGGAGGAGGGCCGGCTTCATATCGCCGACCCGATCCGGAAATACCTCCCCGAATTCGCCGACATGCGGGTCGCGATCGAACGCGACGGTGGCGTGGATTTCGTATCCGCGCAGCGCGAGATCACGATCCAGGACCTGCTGCGCCACACGAGCGGGTTGACCTACCAGTTCCTGGGCGAGTCGGCGGTCCAGAAGATGTACGCCGCCCATGAGATCGGGTCGCTGGAGCGCGACTCGGCGCAATTCAGCGCGGCCATCGCGGCGCTGCCACTGATGCATCAGCCCGGCACGGTCTGGCACTACGGCCATTCGACCGATGTGCTGGGGCGCCTGCTCGAGGTCATCTCCGGACAATCGCTCGGGGAACTGCTCGCGCAGCGCGTGCTCGACCCGCTGGGCATGGTCGACACCGCGTTCCATGTCCCGGCGCGCAAGCACGATCGGATTGCGCAGCCCTTCGCCACCGATCCCGACAGCGGGGCGGAGGTGCGGCTGGTCGACGCGCGGCACGCGCCGCGGCTTGAGATGGGGGGCGGCGGCCTGTTGTCCACCGCGCCGGACTACGCACGCTTTCTCGCGATGCTCGCCGGCGGCGGCGAGTTCGCGGGCCAACGGCTGATCGGCCGCAAGGCGCTGGAATACATGACGGCGGATCACCTGGGCGCGATGCCGGTGAGCACCGACCTCCTGCCGCCGGGGCACGGTTTCGGGATGGGCTTCGCGGTGCGCACCCACACCGGGATGGCGCCATTGATGGGGTCGATCGGCACCTTCCACTGGGGCGGCATCGCCGGGACGTCGTTCTGGATCGATCCGGCCGAACAGATGAGCGCGGTGCTGCTTACCCAGGCGCCGTACCAGCGCCACTACCTGCGCGTCCTGTTTCGCAACATGGTGTACGCAGCCATCGAGGACTGAGCGCGATGGGCGTTTTCGAGCGCTATCTCAGCCTTTGGGTGCTGCTGTGCATCGGTGCCGGGATTGCGCTCGGCGAATGGTTTCCGGCGTTCTTTCAGGCGATCGGACGCATGGAGTTCGCGCAGGTCAATCTGCCGGTCGGGCTGCTGATCTGGGTGATGATCGTCCCGATGCTCCTGAAGGTCGACTTCCGGGCGCTGCGCGAAGTGCGCGAGCACTGGCGCGGCGTCGGCGTCACGCTGCTGATCAACTGGGCGGTGAAGCCCTTCTCGATGGCGCTGCTCGGATGGTTCTTCGTGCGCGAGGTCTTCGCACCCTGGCTGCCTGCCGACCAACTCGACAGTTACCTGGCCGGCCTGATCCTGCTCGCCGCGGCACCGTGCACGGCGATGGTGTTCGTCTGGAGCCGCCTGTCGAACGGCGACGCCAATTTCACGCTCTCGCAGGTGGCGTTGAACGACACCATCATGATCTTCGCATTCGCGCCGATCGTCGGCCTGCTGCTCGGCATCTCGTCGATCGTCGTCCCCTGGGACACGCTGTTCACCTCCGTCGTGCTCTACATCGTGATTCCGCTGGCGCTCGCGCAGCTCTGGCGCCGTCGCCTGCTCGCGGGGGGCGCGACGCGTTACGAGCGGACCCTCGCGACGCTGGGCCCGATTTCGATCGGCGCGCTCTTGCTCACGCTGGTGCTGCTCTTCGCCTTCCAGGGCGAGGCGATCCTGCGCCAGCCGCTGATCATCGCGATCCTGGCGGTGCCGATCCTGATTCAGGTGTTCTTCAATTCCGGCCTCGCCTACTGGCTGAACCGGCGCCTGGGCGTGGCGCACTGCGTCGCCGCCCCGTCCGCGCTGATCGGCGCATCGAATTTCTTCGAGCTCGCCGTGGCCACCGCCATCAGCCTCTTCGGTTTCGAGTCGGGTGCCGCGCTTGCCACGGTGGTGGGCGTGCTGGTCGAGGTTCCGGCGATGCTCGCCGTGGTATACATCGTCAACCGCAGCAAGCGCTGGTACGAGCGCGCGGACTGAGCCCAGGAGACAGGCACCCCATGCGCTATTTCGACGAGGCGACGGAAACACTTGCGCGCGAGCTGCTGGCTGCGCTGCAGATCGGCAAGCTGCGCGCGATGATGACGGAGCTCGCCGGGAAGAACCGTTTCTACGGCGCGAAGTGGCGTGCGGCACAGGTCGCGCCCGCCGACATCCGCTCGCTCGACGATCTGCGCCGCCTGCCCTTCACGACCAAGTCGGAACTGGCCGCGGACCAACTCCACAACGCCCCGTTCGGCAGCAATCTCACTTATCCGATCGAGGCCTACGTACGCTTTCACCAGACCTCGGGCACCACCGGTGTGCCGCTGCGGGTGTTCGACACCCACGAGAGCTGGGACTGGTGGGGCAGATGCTGGGCACACGTGCTGACGGGCGCCGGAATGGGTCCCTCGGACCGACTCTTCATGGCCTTCGCTTTCGGCCCCTTCGTGGGTTTCTGGGCGGCCGTCGAGGGCGCGCGCAAGATCGGCGCGCTGATGATTCCCGGGGGCGGTCGTGATTCCGCGCAGCGCCTGGAACTGATGCGTGACCTGGGCGCAACGGGCCTGTGCTGCACGCCGACCTACGCACTGCGGCTGGGCGAAGTCGCCCGCGAATCCGGCTTCGATCTGCGCTCGGTCCCGATGCGCGCGACGATCCACGCCGGGGAGCCCGGCGCCAGCGTGCCGGCAACCAAGCAACGCATCGAGCAGCTGTGGCGCGCGCAGTGTTTCGATCATGCGGGTGCCTCCGAGGTCGGCGCGCACTCCTTCGAATGTTCGGCGCAGCCCGGCGGCACGCACCTGATCGAGAGTGAGTTCATCGCCGAAGTTCTCGACCCCGCGACGGACGCGCCGGCGGCGCCCGGCGAGCGCGGCGAACTGGTGATCACGAACCTCGGGCGCTGGGGCTTTCCCGTGGTGCGCTACCGCACCGGCGACGTGGTGTGCGTCGACCATCGAGCGTGCGACTGCGGTCGGGGGTTTCTGCGCTTCACCGGCGGCATTCTCGGCCGCGCCGACGACATGGTGACCGTGCGCGGCGTCAACGTGTTTCCGGCCGGAGTCGAGAACATCGTGCGCAACTTCGCCGAGATCGACGAGTTCCGCGTCACGGTGCACAAGTTTCGCGAGATGGAGGAAATGGAGGTCGAGATCGAACTGCGCTTCGGCGCGGATGCGGGGATCGCCCGGGCGCTGGCGGATCGGCTCGACATGGTGCTCTCGTTTCGGCCGCGCGTGGTGGTGGTCGAACGCGACGCCCTGCCGCGCTTCGAGTTGAAGGCGCGGCGCTTTCACGTGCGCCGCGGATCCTGAGCGGACCCGCGCCGCAGGCACGAGCGCTATCCGCCCGCGATCGCCGTCACCAGCGCGACCCGATCCCCGTCGCGCAGCATGGCGCCGCGCTCGGTCGTGATCTGCATCTCGCCGTTCAATGCGAAGTTCAGGTGCGGGTCCTCGAAGACGTCGCTCGCCTCGGGCAGCACGCGCGCGAGCGCGGTGCGCAGGCTCGCCAGGTCCGCAACCCGCTCGTCGACGATCACCGCCCCTTCGGGCGCACCCGCGACCTTCCCGGGCAGGTCCACGCGCACCGCGAAGCCCGTGATCGCACGCGACAGATCCTCGTGCCAGTCGAGCGCAGGAACGCCCTCCGCATTGAGTCCCGTGACCGCATAGAAGCGGCGCATGAGAACGTCGAATTCCTTCCGATCGATCTTCTCGCCGCTGAACGGTCCCTCGGTGATCGGCTCGTCGAACCAGCGCTTGGGCAGCGTGTCGTCCTTCGCGCGCAGCCCCAGCCGATGGTTGAGCATGCGCTCGATCCCGGTGATCTGCAGCCCGGCTACCTCCAGACGCGCGGTGTCGAAGGCAACCCCCGTGACCGTCGACAATTGCGTGGCGAAGTCCGTGAGATCGGGCAGCGTCGGCGAGTTGAAGAGCTTGGTGTTGAACCGGCACATGCCCACCGAGTCGCCGACCGCGTAGTAGTTCTCGCAGCGCCGCACCGCGATTTCCTTGCCGTCGTAGGCGTTGGGTTTCGCTGCCACGCTGCCACCGTAGAGCGCCGTCTTGAAGTCCGGATCGTCGTTGATGCGCGCGTTGATCTCGAGCGTCACGCGATTGCGCAGGTGATCCATGCCGCGCGTGGCAACCGCGAGCCCAAGCGCGAAGGCCTTGAGGATGCGCGCGTCGTGCGGGTCCGACTGGAACAGCCCCTTGACCGCCATCCGGTAGTCGAGCGCCTCGGGTGGGTACTTGCCACGCTCCACTGCGCGCGCGGAGTCGGCGATCGTATCGCCGAAACCCTCGCGCTTGGCGGTCAGGAACAGCAGCCGTTCGATGCTCTCGTAGTTGCCCCAGGCCAGGTCCAGACCCGCCGTGTGTTCGGCGGTGATGATGCCGCGCTGCCAGAGCTCCATCGCCCAGGCGATCGCGCTGCCGGTCGATGCGGAATCCAGCCCGAGGTCGTTGAGGATATTGTTCAGCCGCAGTACCTGCTCGGGTTCGCGGATTCCGATCATCGGGCCGAACTTGCCCAGCGTCACGTACTCGGGTCCGTCGCCCTTGTCGTAGCGATCGAACTTTCCGTCGCCGTGGATGCCGTTGTAGGTGCGCCCGGCCTGGTGTTCGATCTGGGCCTGGGCCTTGTCGTAACTTGCATTCCCCGTCAGGCCCTTCAACGCGCTCGCCCCCCACCCGCCCTTGCCTTCCGGGGTCATGTCGTTCTGGTTGCGGCAGTGCACCGGGCACTTGAAGCAGCCGTCCATGCCGGGTCGGTATGCGTCGAAGTTGTCTGCGTCAAGGCTCTCGTGCCAGCTGGTGCGCTGGTTGTTCATCGTGCCCAGCGCCGAGAGCACCCGCGAGGGCTTGTAGAGAAAGGGCGTGCCCACCTTCTTCAACGCGTTGCGGATCACCGAGGTCGAGGTGATCTTCTTGCCGATCACCTTGTTGTGCGGCTTGAGCGCCGCCTGGTGCTCGGCGTCGTCCGGTTGCCCCAGCACGACGATCGCCTTCAACTGCAGCGAACCCATCTTGGCGCCCGCTCCGCCACGCGCCCAGATCGACTTGATGCCGCCCATGATACCGCTGCACAGCACGAGGTTTTCGCCGCTCGTGGTGATGCGGGCCATCGCCATGTCCTTGCGCTCCACGCACTCGAAATCGCGCTCGACGGCGGCGGCCATGTCTAGATTGTCGAGTCCCACGTAGGGAGCGGCATCGTGGAACGCGATCTCGTCGCCGCGCATCGTCATCAGCGTCCAGCGCGGCGCGCGCCCGTGGAGAACGATGTGGTCGTACCCGTGGCGCTTGACGAAGGCCGGAAAATAATCGCCCGCGTTGCTGTCGAGAATCGCGTCGGAATCCGGTGAGCGACTCGTGAAGTTGCCGCGCGTGGCCGAAGGCATATCCCCGGTGAGCGCCCCCGATCCGAAAATCAGCGGCACCTGCGCATCGAGCGCATCGCGCGCCTCGTCGAGCAGGTTGTAGAGCAGGTACATGTTGGCGCCGCGCCCGCCGATGAAGCGCTCCAGCACGTCGCGCCCCAAAAAGGCCCGTTGTGTCGTGCCGCGCTCCAGGTCGACGAACAGCGTCGCTCCCTGCGCCGGGTACTGCGGCTGCTCGTGCATGCGCGCAATCAGTTGCGCGATCCGTTCCCGAATGTCCATCCGACGTTCCCACCCGCATCCGCTGCTGGAACCGTCACGGTACCGCAGCAATTGGTGGATGTCCACCAATTGCTGCGCGGACGAGTGCGCTCGGCGCAGCCGGCGCCCCGGCCGATCTTCAGGCGGGCGGTGCCCCGTCCTGGATTGCCTGCTTCAGCATTCCCCGGAATTCGGGCGTGTCCTGGTGTCCATGAACCGACACCGCATGCTGCACCGCAACTTCCAACAACTCTTTTTCGCTGTCCGCGGAGATCGCAACCGTGCACTTTGTTTCACTCGGGAACTCTCGACAGTCGACGTACTTGCGTCCCATGATGACCTCCTCATGTCTGGTAACGTGGGATCGTAAATGGGGGGGATGGGGCCGCCAAGCGGCACACCGCGTAGCCTACGCAGCCGGGAGTGCCGCAACGGCCTCCTGCCGCATTTACAACTCCATTCATACGAGCAATCGCGCGGAACTCAAGCAGTAGGGGATTTGCGCTCCGCACCACGCCCGTAGCGCAGGCGCGACGCGCCGCCGTGACCGCCGTACCATCCGGATCGGCGGCAATGCCGGGGGAGAGATGACGACGACTAGACGGGATGAGCCCACTCAGGCGGGCTTGATCGAAACCGATCGGGGCGCGGTCTACCCGTGGCACTGCGACCATGTCGGCCACATCCTCGCGCGACCTGTCCGGCGCCATCAGCCCTGCGACCCGAAAGAAGCGCACCCCCGCCCGGTCTGCGCGCTCCGGGTGAAGGGCGACAGCGCCCGGGACAGGGGGCCGGCCGTGCGAAAGAACCAGGGGTCATGGTGTTCCTTGTCGTTTCCGGATGCGGCTGACCACCCGCCGCCCGTCGCGGATCTGCGCGGTGATGGTCCGGCGTCATCGTCAAGAGCGAAGTGAGTGGTTGCCGTAGTCGCAGCGGAGCGTGGCAGCGCCCCTCGACAAACGAAGAAACCAGAATCGTGGGGTCCACGAATTCCTACTCCGCAAGCCGACTCGGAACAAGGCCACGTCGGCCGAGGTTGGAAAGAAACTCCGGCAGCACCTTGACCAGTTCTTCGGGGCGGTTGATGCCGCGGCCGCCGTCATGCATCAGGACGATGTCGGCGGCCTGCGCCGCGCCCAGTCTGCGGGCAATCCCGCGCGCGCAGCCCAGCGGTCCCCAATCCACCGCGCTGCGGTCCCACAGCACCAGGGTCTGCCCGCCGCGTTCGGCTTCCTCGATCATACAAGAGCGCAAACGTCCATGCGGCGGCCGAAAAAACTTCGGCGCCCGCCCGATGAGGTCGGCGATTGCGGCGGCGCCATCCCGAACCTCTCTGCGCGCGCTCGAGGCGAGCAGCGTCCAGGGATGGCGATGGCTCCAGGTGTGATTTCCCAGTTCGTGCCCGTTGTCCGCCACGCGGCGCACGAGCGCAGCCTGCTCGAGCGCGTAGCGCCCGACCACGAAAAACGTGGCGTGAACCTGCGCGTGCGCCAGAATATCGAGGATGCGCGGCGTCCACCGTGCGTCCGGCCCGTCATCGAAGGTGAGGACCACGCGCCCGGCCTCAGCTGGCTGCGCGAACCGGGGCGGCAGACTCGCCATCGCGTTCCTCCACAACATCGCGCACCTCGCCGAATCGTCGCAGCAACTCCTTACGGGTGAGCCAGTAAATGGTCGGGTCCGGCCGGGCTGAAGCGCGCGTTTCCTCGGCGGGCGCGAACGCCCACACCAGCAGGTGCAGGTAGGCGGCGATCAGGCGTTTCCTGGGCCCCTCCGGGAACGGCTCCGTGATGAAGCCGATGCGCCGGCCATGGGGCGGCAGCCAGCTCACCGCGTGGTAGACCGCCAAGTCCGAAAACAGCGGATCCCGGCGTGCCTGGTTCGCCAGGACCTGCATGGACTCGAGCATGAGCCGCTTGAAGCGCAACGCCGCGCGTCGGGCAGTGTCGGCTGCGATTCGGGGGAAACGGGCGTTGTTGAAGTGCAGTGTGCCGACGAAATCCCCGGGGGCCAACCGGGTGCCGTCGGCGAACTCCCGTGCCGGGCCGCGATAGGGGGAGCGTCCCACGTAGAGCACCTCTCCCACCGGCTGCAACCGATGCCGCTGGTGGTACCGCTCGTCCACCCTACGCAGGCAGCTTTGCGTGATTCGCCGCACCCCGTCCATCAGGGTAGGCGCCGCCTCGCCTTGGCTGCGCGATGGCACGACCGCCAGGGCAAGTTCCGCGATCCGCGAGGCGGCGTCGCGCTGGCCCAGAGTCCACGCACGATCCTGGATTCGGGCCAGTTCGTCAGGATTCCCGAGCAGGGATTCGACCCTTGCCGCCAACTCGTCCTCGGGCACCAGGCCGCCGACGCCGTGCTGCTCGAGGAAACGAACGTTGAAGCCTTCCTGGCCGCGCAAGGAGCGCGTCGCCAACAGCGGCCGGCCGCATGCCAGCGCCTCGGCCACCGTCAGTCCGCCGGGTTTGCCGACCACGACATCGGCGGCACGGATGAAGACCTCCATCCGCTCGGTCCAGTCCCAAACGCTGAGTCGTCCCGGGTACCGGGCAACCAGCGGAGCGAGCGCACCGCACGCGGATGCATTGTGACCTGCCACGACGAGCACCTGCACACGAGCCGTGTCGGCAAGAAGACGTGCAGCGACCGCCTCCACTCCCAGGCCCAGACCACCGCCCGGTACGAGCACCACCGGAGCGTCCATCCTGAGGCCAAGCTCCAGCCGCGCCTGCCCGACGCCGGGCGGATTGCGGAAGCCGGGCATCAGCGGAATCCCGGTCACGAATACCCGCGCGGGGTCGATGGCCACGCCCGGCAAACCGGCGATCGCGTCGTGGGCGATGCAATAGCCGTCGATCCCCGGCTGAATCCAGGAGTCGTGCACACCGAAATCGGTCAGCACACCGAACAACGGTGCCTTGAACCTACGGCGCTCTTTCACGAAGGAGAGCAGAGCCGCCGGACTCATCTGCGTGGCGATGACCACATCGGGGGTGAAGGCCCGCAGGCGCGCTTCCAGGCGTCGTGCGAGCCGCGCCCAGCCCCACTTGATCAGTGCGCTACGCCCCGGCACACCGTTTCCCGAACTCCTTGGTGCATGCTTGGGAAGCACAGCGCAAAGCAAGCGAAACAGCACTCGGTCCAGCGCCGAACGGCCGCCGACCGGTGCAAGCCACCCGGCCTGCGCGGCGGTGGCCGCGAGCAGTTCCAGACCCTCGACCAGAGCGGGCGGTGGTGCCTGACTGCCCTCCAGGATTCCGCGCCAGATGCGTTGATCGAGCTGATAGATCCGGTCGTACAGTTCGGGGCGCTCCTGCACCAGCCGCAGATAGGTCTGGCGGATGGTTTGTGCGACGCCTGGGTCCATCAAAGACCAGAAATCGATGGTCTGCACGATCGGGGGAGGCGAGCGCTCCAGCAGTGCCGCCTCGAGCGCCTGTGCGGCACGCAGATGACCCGAGCCCAGGGAGGAAGTCATCAACCATATGCGCGTGCTCATGGGGCATCCGGCGCTGCGGGAGTCTGGGTCGATCTCACGCTGCCGGTCATCCCGGCGGTGAGGATGAAGCGCATGGCGTCTTCCATGCTCATGTTCAGGGGTCGTACGGCACTACGCGGCGTCAGGACGGCATAGCCACCGATCATGTAACTCATGGGGAAGTAAACCAGCACGCTGTCGTGTCGGCCGAATTCCTCAGGCAGGCGGTCCGGGCCGGTCTGCGTGACAAAACCGATCAATTGCATGCCGGTCTCCCCGAGCGTGACCGCCACCACCTGCTCGAATTCCTTCTTCTTGTCAGGCGAGAAATAATCCATCAGATCACGGAGCGACAGATACACCGATTTGATCAACGGCAGGCGATAGAGAATCCGCTCGCCCCAGGCGAGCAGGCGCCGCGCCAAAAAGGTGCGCATCAGCAGTCCGACCGAAAAGGCCAACACCAGACCGGTGGCCACACCCATCCCTGGCAGATACCACTCCTCCGGCATCGCAGAGCGAACCACATTGGCCAGCAAGGACTCCGTCGATACCACCAGCCATAGAAGCAGGTAAAGCGTCAGCGCCACCGGCAGGATTGTGATCAGGCCGACAAGCGTGTATCTGCCGATTGATTTCAACATCTCAGTTCCTTGGCCAAGAATCGCAGTGACTCGAACGCGCTGCGCACGGTGATGCGCGCTCATCGTACATCCGACGCCTCGGGGCGATTGTCCCGCTCGCTGAGCAATGCGTCCAGCGCGCGCAACATGTGCCAGATATCGGGCAGCACCTGGCTGACGAACTGCCAGGTGAGCACCCGGCCCAGGCTCAGATCCACGTGGCCGAGGATCCGGTTGATGATCCACACCCTCGCCTTTCCCTCCGGCGCGGCGCGCGCCAGCGCCAGGCTTTCCGGGTAGGGGATGAGATTGTCGTTACGGCCGTGCACCAGGAGCAGGCGCGCCTTCAGCCGCCCGAGATCCTTGTTGTGCAGGGACAGGGCGTCAAGGTCGGCGAGCATGGCGGGCGGCAGCCCGGCGAACAGCACCGGGAAGCGCGCCGGGTCCGGATTGACGGCCACGTCATACACGGCTTTGCCTTCCCGGCTCGAGCCGGCGACCAGGTCCGCCAGCACGAGCAAGCCCTCGTAGTGGCGCGCGCACCCGGCCAAGAGCAGCAAGGCGAGCGCGACGATCAGCACGTTCCGGATGGAGAAGCTCATGAAGCGCCTCCCGCGGCGCGGCATTCGGAGCAGCAGTCGATTTCAATGCCTTGCTTGACTGTGCCCCGCCTGCGCCACCACTTCTCCAGACCGACCACCAGCAGGATGACGGCGCTGGCAAGGACGTCACCGGAAGCGAGCGCCGGGGACGCCAAGATCGGGTGCATGAACGGGGCGTAGACAAACAGCGCATGCAGCACGAAGGTGGGCGTGCGCGGCTCGGTGATGACTTGGGCTTTCACTTGGAGATGGCCAAGGTGGGGGAGTCAAGACAGGGAGAGTCTGGACTTGCCTGTGCATCAAGAAAATCCGATTATTGTGTGGTCTTTGTTCGTTACAAACGGATAGTAGGTGTACGGCAGAACCGGCTTCGTGTCGTCGGCAACTTCGACGACACGGCGCCGATGAGAACTTTCGGCAAGGCTGGCACTGGCGTTTCCGCCACGCCAGAGATCCCGACCGAAGTTGGTTTATGCTCCGCCCGGACACCCACTCCGATCCGACCGCTCGAAATGACCACGACGACGAACCCGACGATGCGCACCCTGGCCGCCACCGACCTGACGCCCGGAGAGATGTACCTGCTGCTGCGCGACGCGGTCGTGCCGCGCCCGATTGCGTGGGTCTCCACCGTCGACGGCGAAGGTCGCTGCAACCTCGCACCGTACAGCTTCTTCAACGTCTGCAGCAACGAACCGCCGGTGCTCGGATTTGCCGTCGGCCCGCGCGGCCGTGATCCCGCAACCGGGGCGCTCGTCGAGAAGGACACGCTCGCCAACATTCGCGCGACGCGAGAGCTGGTCGTCAACATCGTTCCCGAGGCGCTGCTCGTACCAATGGTGAAGACCTCGACCAGCCTTGCCCCGGGGGAGGACGAGTTCGCCTTCGCGGGCCTGGCTTCTGCGCCCTGCGATATCGTGCGCGCGCCGCGCGTGATCGGCGCACCGGTGGCCTTCGAGTGCGAGCTCTACGAGATCATCGTGATCGGCAACCACCACTGGGTGATGGGGGAGATCGTGCGCGTGCACCTCGACGAGCGCATCTACGTGGGCCATTACAAGGGGCTCGATCATCGCGTCGATCCGTTGCGGGTCGAATCGCTGCGTCCGGTGGGTCGGCTCGGCCGTGCGTACTACACGCGTCTGCGCGACCTCGAGACGGTTCTGCGCACGGACGGACCGAACGACTGAGGCCGCCAGTGCGCGGGCGCGGCACCACCTGCGGCGCTAGCGATGTTCGGGAAAGATCCGCCCCAGCAACTCGATCAGCGTCGCGCGTTCGCGCGCCGAGAGCCCGGCCGCGAGCCGCTCCTCATGCCCGGCCACCAGGGGACGCAGCCGCGCGAGCAATGCTGCGCCGGCCGCCGTGAGTTCGAGCGCATTGGAGCGCCGATCGGCCGCAACGACCCGCCGCTCCACGAGTCCCCGCGATTCCAGCTTGTCGATCACCGACACCACGCTCGAGCGATCCAGCTGAACCGCGCGGGCCAGCTGCGTCTGCTTGAGTCCCGGGTTCGTCGCGATCACTTCCAGCACCCCGTAGAGCCCCGGCGTGATTTCGAAGGAGCCCAGCGTCGCGTTGAAATCGCGAAAGATCGCGATCTGCGTCAGGCGCAGCTGGTAACCGACGAGCTCCGGAAGATCGCCCATGCGAATCCGGGTCGGTGCCTGCTTGCGTGTCTTCTGATCCATCCCGTCCGCTGCGCGCTCATACCGGCAGGGCCGGCGTGGAGCGATGGTACACCGGGGCCAGGTTTGACTCCCCCGATGCGCTCCCGTAGCCTTGCACCACGACCCCCGGGAGGCGATTGCGCTGCGCCGCGAGGAGTCGACTCAAACCACAGGAGACGACAACATGAATCGAGCAGATTGGTTCCGATTGGGACGCGGAATTCTGGCCATCGCCGCGACCGTCGCCGGATCCGGCGCATGGGCGCAGGAGGTGATCACGCTCAAGGTGGCCCACTTCCTGCCTACCGGCTCGACGGCTCATGCGAAGTTCATCGTGCCGTGGTGCGACAAGGTTGCCCGCGAGTCGGCCAATCGGCTCAAGTGCCAGATCTACCCGGCGATGCAGCTCGGCGGTGCCCCGCCGCAGCTCTTCGACCAGGCGCGCGACGGCGTTGCCGACATCGTCTGGACCCTGCCCGGCTACAGTGCCGGCCGCTTCCCCGCGGTCGAGGTCTTTGAACTCCCCTTCATGACCAACAGCGCGCAGGGCTCGAGCCGCGCGCTCTGGGAGTACGTGCAGGCCAACAATCTGGCGAAAACCGAGTTCAAGGACGTCCACCCGATTCTCTTTCACGTCCATGACGAGGGCTATCTGCATCTGAACGGCAAGCCGATTCGCGTGCTCGCCGACTTCCGCGGCCTGAAGCTGCGCGCCCCCACGCGCCAGACCAACAAGTTTCTCGCGGCACTCGGCGCGACGCCGGTGGGCATGCCGGTGCCGGCGGTGTCCGAGGCGCTCTCCAAGGGCGTCATCGACGGGGCGATGCTGCCCTGGGAAGTGGTGCCGGCGGTCAAGGTCCAGGAACTTGTCAAGTTCCATACGGAAACCGATCCGAAGTTCCCTGCCCTCTACACGTCGGCGTTCATTTTCGCGATGAACAAGGCCCGCTATGACAGCCTGCCCGCGGACCTCAAAAAAGTGATCGACGCCAACGGCGGCGCCGAGGCGTCGGCCTGGGTTGGCAAGGTGTGGGACGAATCCGCGGTGGGCGCGCGCAAGCTCGCCGAGGCACGCGGCAACCAGTTCAACATGGTTCCCGCTGCCGAACTCGCGAACTGGCAGAAAGCCGGCGAGCCGGTCACGGCCTCGTGGATCGCCGAGGTGAATTCCAAGGGTTTCGACGGCAACGCCCTGCTCAAGAGCGCGCTGGAGATGATCCGCAAGTACGACCCGCAGTAAGCGCTGAATCCCGCGGCGGCGCAACCGCGTCCGCCGCGGCCCCCTCCGGGAGAGTCGATTCGTGTCGGAACCACGCGATGAGGACGCGTTTGCGCCAACCGACCCGCTGGGTCGAGTGGTCCTCGCGACATGCAAGGCGTTCGCGCTCGGCGGCGGTCTCGTGCTCGTCGCGATCGCGGTGATGTCCGGAGCCAGCATCGCCAGCCGCTGGCTTGCCGGCCGCGCGCTGGTGGGCGACTTCGAGCTGGTGCAGATCGGCTGCGCGATCGCGGTGTCGGCCTCCCTGCCCTACTGCCAGATGCGCCGCGGCCATGTGATCGTCGATTTCTTCACGGTCGGTTTCGCGCGGCGCGTACGCGCCCGATTCGATGCGTTCGGCGCGCTGCTGCTCGCGGCCTGTGCGGCGCTGATTGCCTGGCGCATGACTTTCGGGATGCTCAACGCCTACGCGAGCGGAGAAAGTTCGATGCTGCTCGCCGTGCCGATCTGGACCGCCTACGTCGCGATCGTGCCCTCGTTCGCGCTGCTTGCAATCGCGGCGTGCTACACGGCGTGGTCCGACTTGCGCGGGCAACTCCGATGAGCGGCACCGCGATCGGCGCCTCGTTTTTCGTCCTGCTCATCGCCCTGCTGGCACTGCGCATCCCGATCGCGATCGCGATGCTCGTCACCGGGATCGCCGGCTACGTCACGATGGCCGGCTGGAGCCCGCTGCTGAGCTACCTGCAGACCGCCGCCTACGCCCGCTACTCGGTCTACGACCTGTCGGTTGCGCCGCTGTTCCTGCTGATGGGCAACTTCGCCTCGCGCGGGGGCTTGTCGCGGGCCTTGTTCGCCGCTGCGCAGTCGGTGATCGGACACTACCGTGGCGGGGTCGCGATGGCCGCGATTGGGGCCTGCGCAGGTTTCGGGGCGATCTGCGGCTCCTCGCTCGCCACCGCCGCGACGATGGGTCAGGTCGCGCTGCCTGAACTGCGGCGCTACAACTACGCGCCGGGCCTGGCGACGGCAACGCTCGCTGCAGGCGGCACGCTGGGCATCCTGATCCCGCCCTCGATCGTGCTGGTGATCTACGCGATCCTTACCGAACAGAACATCGCGAAGCTCTTCGTCGCGGCCTTCATCCCCGGGATTCTCGCTGCGATCGGCTACATGATCGCAATCGCCGTGGTCGTGCGCCTGCGCCCGGAGTCAGGACCGGCCGGCGAACGCGCCACCTCCCGACAGCGGTTGCGCGCGCTCGCGGACGTCTGGCCAGCGCTGTTGATCTTCGTCATGGTGATCGGTGGCATTTACGGCGGGGTGTTCACCCCGACCGAGGCGGCCGCGATTGGTGCGCTCGCCACCGGTGTCCTCGCCTTCGCGCGCGGGATGCGCACCGCGGGCCTCGTCGAATGCCTCTACGGAACGGCGTCTGCGACCGGGATGATCTTCCTGATCCTACTGGGTGCGGACATCCTGAACGTCTTTCTCGCGCTCTCCCAGATGCCTGCCGAACTGGCTGCCTGGGTGAATCAGTCAGGCCTGCCCCCGCTGGCGGTACTCTTCGCGATCCTCGCCGCCTTCATCGTGCTCGGCTGCGTGATGGACAGCCTCTCGATGATCATGCTGGCGATGCCGATCTTCTTCCCGATCATCATGGGGCTCGACTTCTGGGGCCTGGCGCCAACCGACAAGGCAATCTGGTTCGGCGTGCTTTCCCTGATGGTCGTCGAGATCGGCCTGATCACGCCCCCAGTCGGAATGAACGTCTACATCATCAACGGGCTCGCGCGCGACGTGCCGATGATGGTCACATTCCGGGGGCTGGTTCCGTTCCTCGCCGCAGACGCCGTGCGCATTCTGCTGCTCGTCTTCTTCCCGATGATCAGCCTGTTCCTGGTCCGCTTCTGGGGCTGACCGGCAGGCGCCGGGCCGGCCGGTTCACCAGCCGGATGCCGATCGCCACCAGCACCAGCGCCCCGAGCAGCGCGGGCGTCAGGCGCTCGCCCAGCAGCGCGACACCGGCGAGCACGCCGAAGACCGGTGTCAGGAAGGAGAAAGCGGCCAGTTGCGCCGCCGGGTAGTGGCGCACCAGCCAGAACCACGCGAGGTAGCTGATGAAGGCGACCAGTACGGCCTGATAAACCAGGCTGGCCAGGATCAGCGGTGTCACGCGCACGATCCCTGACTCGCCGAGCGCCACCGCCACGAGGGGCAGGCCCAGCGCCGAGACGGCGAGCTGGTAGAAGAGCGTTTTGGTGGCACGCACGCCAGCGAGCCGGCTGGTGCGGATCACCAGGGTCGTACCGCCCCACAGCAGCGCGGCGCCCAGGAACATCGCGTCTCCGATCCACTCGCGCCCCTTGGGCAGGGTCAGGCTCTCCCCGAAGGCGAGCACGATCCCCGCGAAGGCGCAGGCCAGCCCCGCCCATTGCAGGCGCCGGAGTCGTTCCCCCGGCAGCAGCAGGTGAGCGCCGAGCGCCACCACGAAGGGGGTCGTATACAGGAAGACGACGCCGCGCGAGGCGTTCGTGTACTCGAGCCCCCAGTAGATCAGCGCGAACTCGATGGCGAACATCGACCCGGCGAGCAGGCCCGCGGGAAGGGTCCCATCGCGTTCGAAGAGCGGGATGCCGCGCAGCCGCGCCCAGATCCACACCAGCACGACCGCGCCGGCCGAGCGCAACCCGGCCTGCGCGACGGGCGAGACACCGTCGATGGCAACCTTGATCGCCACCTGCTGCAGCCCCCACGAGGCGCACAGCAGCACCATCAGGACAATGGCGGTGGCATCGAGATCGGTGCGGCGGGTCATCAATCAGTTGCGTTCCTGATCGGCGGCGCGCGGCTGCCAGACCATGTAGCGCTTCTCGATGAGCCCGACGGCCCAGTCGAGCACCAGCGCGAAGGCGGTCAGCAGCAGGATTCCGGCGAAGACGGTATTGATGTCGAAGACGCCCTCGGCCTGCAGGATCAGGTAGCCGACGCCCACCGACGACCCGAGATACTCGCCGACCACGGCACCGACGAAGGCCAGTCCCACCGAATTGTGCAGGCTCGCGAACACCCAGCTCATCGCGCTGGGCAGGTAGACGTGGCGCATCAGCTGGCGCGGCGTGGCGCCGAGCATGCGCGCGTTGGCGAGCACCACCGGGCTGACTTCGCGCACGCCCTGGTAGACGTTGAAGAACACCACGAAGAACACCAGCGTGACGCCCAGCGCAACCTTGGACGAAATGCCCAGCCCGAACCAGACCATGAAGATCGGCGCGAGAATCACGCGGGGCATCGCGTTCATCGCCTTGATGTAGGGGTCGAGAATGGCCGAGGCGAGCGGGGCACGCGCGAGCCACAGCCCGATGCCGACGCCCAATGCCGTGCCGATCGCGAAGGCAAGGATCGTCTCGACCAGCGTCACCCACAGGTGGCGATAGATCTCGCCGCTGGCGAACCAGTTGAACAGCCGACTGGCCACCTTCAGCGGTTCGCCGAAAAAGAACGCCGCCTTGTGCGCGTTGTCGAAGTAGATCAGCGGCAGGAGTTCCGGCGTCGCGAGCAGGTGCCACACGAGAAAAAGCAGTCCCAGCAGCGCCAGCTGCCAGAAACGCAGGCGCCACCCACCATCAGCGATTCTGTTGCGCATAGCCCTTGAGCACCTCTTCCTTCATGGCATGCCAGATCAGGGTGTGCAGCTCGATGAAGCGCGGCTCGAGCCGAATCTCGGCCACGTCGCGCGGCCGTGGCAAGTCGATCGCATACTCGCCGATCGGACGCGCCGCCGGACCGGCCGACAGGATGACCACCCGATCCGAGAGCGAGATCGCCTCCTCGAGGTCGTGCGTGACGAAGACGACCGATTTGCGGTTGGCCGACCAGAGCTCGAGCAGTTCGTTTTCCATCAGCACACGGGTCTGCACGTCGAGCGCCGAGAACGGCTCGTCCATCAGCAGGATCTGCGGGTCGAGCGCGAGCATCTGGGCGAGGGCCACGCGCTTGCGCATCCCGCCCGAGAGCTGGTGCGGGTAGCGGTCACCGAAACCCGAGAGTCCGACGCGACGCAGCCAGTCGTGGCCGACGACCTCGGCCGCGGCGCGCTCCATGCCCCGAAACAGCAGTCCGGCGATCACGTTGTCGAGCGCATTCTTCCAGGGCATCAGCGCGTCGCTCTGGAACATGTAGCCGGCACGCCGATTGATGCCCGTGAGCGACTCGCCGAAAAGCGACACGCTCCCTGCGCTTGGCGCCAGCAGACCGGCCGCGACGTTGAGCAGCGTGGACTTGCCGCAACCGGTCGGTCCCACCACCGCGACGAACTCCCCGTCGGCCACCGCCAGCGACGCGTCCTGCGTCGCCGTATAGCTGGTGGACTTGCGGTCGCGGGACTTGAAGGTGCAGGTGATGCGATCAAGGGCGAGCGCGACAGCGCCCGCGGAGCCGGATGTTGCCATCACTTGTACTTGTCGTTGGCCTTGCGCACGAACTCGTTGGTGTAGGTCAGCTCGAGCTTGATCTCCTCGGGCTTCACTTCCGGGTTGAACGCGGCGATCACCTTGAGCATGTTCTTGGCGCCGGCGTCCGAGATCGTCCCATCGAGCGAGAACGCTTCGCGCACCTTGGCGAAGGCGAAGAGGTAGAGCGCCTGGTTGCCCAGCAGGTAGTTCTCCGGGACGGTGCGCAGGATGTCCTGCGGCGAGGCCCGGGCGATCCACTTGTCCGCGCGCACGATCGCGTTGGTCAGCGCCTGCACGGTGTTGGGGTTCTTCTGGATGAATTCGATCGGCGCGTAGAGCGAACCGGCCGGCATCGGTCCGCCGAAGACGTCGATGGTCCCCTTGATGGTGCGCGTGTCGGCGATGATCCTGACTGCGCCATCCTGCTCGAGCATGGTCATCAGCGGGTCGACGTTGGAGATCGCGTCGATCTGTCCCCCCTTCATTGCCGCCACCGCGCCCGCACCGGTGCCCACACCCACGATCGCGACATCGGTGCCCTTGAGCTTGTCCTTCGACAGCATGTGGGTGACGAGCATGTTGGTGCTCGAACCCGGGGCCGACACGCCGATCTTCAGGCCCTTGAGGTCCTTGGGCGACTTGTAGGCGGCGGCCCGCGCGGTGGCGATTCCGAGCGCGAGCTGCGGTGCGCGGCCCTGCAGGACGAAGGCCTGGAAGATCTGCTTCTTGGACTGCAGGTTGATCGTGTGCTCGTAGGCACCCGAGACCACGTCGGCGCTGCCGCCGACCACGGCGCGCAACGCCGCGGAACCGCCCGCGAAGTCGGAGATCTTGACGTTCAGGCCCTCGTCCTTGAAATAGCCGAGTTGCTCTGCGATGGTGAGCGGCAGGTAGTAGAACGCCGCCTTGCCCCCCACCGCGATGTGTACGTCGGGCTTCTCCGGTTTGCCCTGCGCGGCTGCGTGGCCGAATACGAGGGCAGCGCCCAGCGCGACGATGGTTCTGATCAATTTCATGACTGTCTCCTTGGTTTCACGTCTCGACCCGGGCTGCGGATCGGGCGGCCATGCTCTCACGCGAGTTCCGCCGGAGTCAACGCGCGCGGTTTCCGCGCCGGGGTCACGGCTCACGCGTACCCGCCTCGCAGACCCACGGCGCCGTTGCACGCTGACGCTCCTCGAAGCGCGCAATGTCCATCTCGTGGCGCAGGCTCAGCGAGATGTCGTCCGCGCCCGCCATCAATCGGTCGCGCTGCGCCGCATCGATCCGAAAGAGCACCGGCGCAAGTCCGGGCGCCTCGACTCGCAGTCGTGCCAGGTCGATCCGGAACTCGGCTTCAGGCCGCTGCGTGGCCGCCTCGGCAAGCATGGCCAGTTCAGCCGGAGTGATCGTCGCGGCGAGCAGTCCGTTGCGTACACAGTTGCCGCGAAAGATGTCGGCGAACGAGATGCCCAGCACCACACGGATGCCGAAGCCGGCCAGCGCCCAGACTGCGTGTTCACGCGACGAACCCCCACCGAAATTGCGCCCGACCAGCAGAATGCGCGCCTTGCGCCACGGACCGCGGTTGAGCACGAAGCCTGGTTCCTCAACGCTGTGCCCGTCGCGATAGCGCCAATTTGCGAAAAGCGCCGCCCCGTAGTCGATGTCGAACTCGAGCACCCGCGCGGCGGGAAACAGCGTATCCGTATCCACGTCATCGCACAGCAGCGGCGCCGCCGGACCGGTGACGGTCGAAAATGCTTCCATCAGAACTCCCGCGGGTCGGCGATGACCCCGGCGAGCGCGCAGGCCGCGGCGGTCGCCGGGCTTGCGAGATGCGTACGCGCGCCCCGGCCCTGGCGCCCTTCGAAATTGCGGTTCGACGTGGCGACGCAGCGCGCGCCGGCGGGCACCACGTCGCCGTTGACGGCGATACACATCGAACAACCCGGCTCGCGCCACTCGAAACCGGCGGCCCGGAACACCTCGTCGATGCCCTCGGCCTCGGCGGCGCGCTGCACCGCAACGGATCCCGGCACCACGAGCGCCCGCACCCCGGGAGCCACGCGCCGGTCGCGCACGAGCGCGGCGGCGACGCGCAGGTCGGTGAGCCGACTGTTGGTACATGAGCCGATGAACACGACGTCGACCGGCGTGCCGAGCAGCGGCTCGCCCGCTCGCAGCCCCATGTAGGACAGCGCGCGTTCGTGCCCCCGCGCCTGCGCGTGCTCTTCTCCCGTCTCCGGGGCAGCCGGAACCTGCGCATCGATCGCGCCGCTCTGCGCCGGCGTGGTTCCCCAGCTGATCTGCGGCGCGAGAGCGGACATGTCGAGCGACAGATCGCAGCGCCGCGGGCAGTTCTCGAGAGATCGCCACGCGCAACGCGCCGCGTCCCACCGCGCACCCGCCGGGGCGAATTCACGGCCCGCCAGAAAGCGGAAGGTCGCTTCGTCGGGAGCGATCAGCGCGTAGCGTGCGCCGGTCTCGATCGCCATGTTGCACAGGGTCAGGCGTGCCTCGATCGGCAGCGCGGTGACGGCATCGCCGAAGTACTCGAGCGCCCGACCGGCTCCCCCCGCGGTGCCGAGCCGCGCGCACAACGCCAGCGCGATGTCCTTGGCGAAGACGGCGGGCGCGAGCGCGCCGTCGATGCGCACGAACAGGGTCTCGGGTCGCTCCAGCGCGAGTGTCTGGGTGGCGAGCACGTGCTCCATTTCAGTGGTGCCGATACCAAAAGCGAGCGCGCCCAGCGCGCCGAGTGTGCACGTGTGGCTGTCGCCGCATACCGCAGTCATGCCGGGGAGCACCAGTGCGCTCTCCGCGCCCACCACGTGGACGATGCCCTGGCGCGCATCATCGAGATCGAACAGGCGAATTCCGGCCGCTGTGGCGTTGCGGCGCAGGGTCTGCACAAAGCGTTCTGCCGGGCGGAAAGTGGCCTCATCGCGGCCGGGCTCGGTGGCCACGATGTGGTCGAGCATCGCCGTCGTGTGTTGCGGACGGCGCACCGTGCGTCCTGCGGCAGCCAGATGCCGGAACGCGACGGGAGAGGTCAGTTCATTGACGAGGTGCCGGTCGATGTAGAGCAGCGTGCGCCCGTCATCGAGTTCGGCGACCGCATGGTCGCGCCAGATCGCGTCGAAGAGGGAGTCGGCCATTGCGCTGCGCTCACCCCACGGAATTCCGGTGCGCGCACGATGCCTGATTCAGCGTCGCCGCGGTGCCGGTCCGGGACGTCCTTCGATCTGTCGGAACGTGATTCGTCCCTTGCTCAGGTCGTAGGGGGACATCTCCAGCGAAACCTTGTCGCCGGCGATGATCCGGATGTGGTGCTTGCGCATCTTGCCCGCGCTGTACGCCACCAGATCGTGCCCGTTGTCGAGCGTCACCCGGTAACGGGAATCGGGCAGCACTTCGTTGACCACCCCATTCATTTCGAGAAGTTCTTCCTTCGCCACGGTCATACCTCCGTTGGGAATCGAAAACAAAAAGCCCGGCATTGCCGGGCTTTCGGGTAGGGCTGACGGCACGGCCAGCTGGGCCGTGCATGCCTGTCCTGTCAGTCTGCGGCGCGAATGTTCGACGCCTGCTGACCCTTGGGGCCGGTAGTGACGTCAAAAACGACCTTCTGACCTTCAGCCAGGGTCTTGAAGCCCGAACCCTGAATTGCCGAGAAATGAGCGAAGAGATCGTCGCCACCCGCTTCCGGGGTGATGAAGCCGAAGCCCTTGGACTCGTTGAACCACTTTACTGTGCCTGCTGCCATGTCTTGAATATCCAAAAAAATGAAAAAAAGGGGATTGCCCCCAGAAGGGGCGATGCTCAAGACGGCCGGGTGATGAAGGGAAATACACCGCAGAACTGCGGGTACGCAACCAGACAACAACAGCACTACCTGAAAATCGCTCCCGACACTATGCCCGGTATTGGCCGGAATTGCAAGCAAAGCCCGCCCGTGCTAGGCGCACTGGTGCGGCCGGCGCGCGCCAGGAAAACCGCTCAGCGCGCCGCGAGACGCCAGAGCGACGTGACTTCGGCGCTGCGCGCGGCGTGCAGCGCGTCATCACGATCGAGCACCTTGCCGTGACGGGGGCGGATGTCGTGGCGGGCGAGAACCTCGAGTTCTGCCGCTTCGAACATCGCCGTGAGTTCGTCGCGGGAGCGCAACCCGAGATGCTCGGCAAGGTTGGAAAGAATCAGCCAGCCCTCGCCCCCTGCGCACAGATGCGCGGTGAGGCCCGCGAGAAAGCCGCGCAGCATTCGGCTCTCCGGGTCGTAGACCGCGTGCTCGACGGGCGAACTCGGTCGCGCCGGAACCCAGGGCGGATTGCACACGACGAGCGCTGCCCTGCCCTCGGGAAAGAGATCCGCTTCGCGCACCTCGACCTGCGTTTCGCGCCCGAAACGCGCGACGTTGTCCCGCGCACAGGTGAGCGCCCGCGGATCCCTCTCGGTGGCGATTACCCGCGCGACGCCCCGGCGCGCGAGCATCAGCGCGAGCACCCCGGTGCCGGTGCCGATGTCGAAGGCACGCGAGTCCTTTGCCAGCGCGTCGGGCAGCGGGGCTTGTGCGACCAGATCGACGTACTCGCCGCGCACGGGCGAGAAGACGCCGTAATGCGGATGAATGCGCCCCCCGAGCGCCGGAATGGCGACTCCCTTCTTGCGCCATTCGTGCGCCCCGATCAGGCCGAGCAACTCGCGCAGCGACACCACGGAGACGCCGAACTGCGGATCGGCGTCCCCCCACGCCTCGCTGCACGCGAGGCGCAGATCCGGCGCCCGGCGCAACGGAATCGTGTAATCGGCGTCCAGCGGAATGAGCAGCATCGAAAGGGTACGCGCCCGCTGCGCCTGCGCCTGACGGTGCAGGTGAAAGCGCTCGGCCATCGGGCGCGCCGCTTCGTCGCTTCCCATCGACGGGGTGCGACTCCCCCTTCCCCGTTTGCGCTCCGCGCGCCGGGCGAGCGCAGCGAGCAGTTGGCGGGCGTTCTGGAAGTCGCCGTGCCACAGCAGTGCCGTGCCTTCGCAGGCCAGCCGGTAGGCGGCATCCGCGCTGAGCGTGTCGTCGGCGACGCGCACCGTGCGCGGCGGCGGCGCGGCAGCCGAGCGCCAGAGCGCCTCGCACTCCTGCCCGTCGGCGACCCACCGGATGCGGGGAGTCTCCGTCACGCTCGGCGCGGCACCCGCTGCCGGATGGGCCGAGCGCGCGCCGCTCTCGGAATCAGGCAACCTGGACCGCGATGCGCCGCGGCTGCGCGTGCGCTGCCTTGGGAATCCGCAGCGTGAGCACCCCGTTGTTCAGCTCGGCACTCACTTTCTCCGTGTCCAGTTCCCGGGAGAGCGTGAACACCCTGCGGTAACGCGGAAGGCTCACTTCGACATGGGTCGCATCCATCCCCTGCGGAATCGGGATGTCCAGCTCCCCTTCGATCGTCAGCGTGTCGGCTTCCACATGCAGCTGCAGCTTCTCCTTCGACACACCGGGCAGGTCCGCCCGGAGCGTGATCCCTTGCGCATCCTCGATGACGTCCACCGGGGGCATCACACTTGCTTCGGTGCGCACCGACGATTCGGCCGGCGCCTTGAGGGCTTTGTCGTTCATGTTTCGTTCCTCCTTCATTCGATGCGGATGCGGCGCGGCCGGGCAGCTTCGCGTCGCTTGATGCTCACATGCAGCACGCCGTCGCGAAACTTCGCGTCGACCGCGTTCGGGTCGATGTCGTCGGGCAGCGTGACCACGCGCCGGAAGCGCCCGGCGAAGCGCTCGCCGATGTGCACCGTCGACTTCTCGTCACGCGCCCCGTTGCCGGACGGGCGCTCGCCGGCGATCGTCAGCACGCCCTTCTCGAGGCTGATCTCGATCGCGTCGGGATCGACTCCGGGGGCGAACGCGTAGACCTCCACCGAATGTTCGGTGCTGCCGACATTCATCGCAGGATAGCCGCCGCGTGCGACGCCGCGAATGCTGGGGGAAATGTCAAAAGCCTGCTGCATCTCGCGCTGCAGGCGCTCCAGTTCCGCGAACGCATCGCGGGGAAACAGGGCTCGGTACATGATCTTCGCTCCTTTGATCCGTTGCCGGTCGGCGCCGATCGATCGAGCGCCGCCTGGACCTGAAATAGGGGCTTCTTGCCGGGTTTCAAGAGCCGGTCCGGTTGCAGCCGGCGCGCTCCCGGCCCGGGACTCAGCGCCGACTCGAGACCACGATGCCAGCGACGATCAGCGCGAAAGCCGCCGCGTGATAGAGCCGCGGCGTTTCGCCGAGCAGGGTCACCGACAGGAGCCCCGCGAAGAGCGGCGTCAGATTCGCGAAGAATGCCGCGGTTGCCGGACCGGCGGCAGCGACACCGGCGCCCCAGCAGCGATACGCCAGCACCGACGGGCCGACGGCGAGGAACACGATCGCCCAGCCGAGGCCGGAGGACCACTCGATTTCGCGCGGCAGCAGCCAGGATTCGGCGCCCGCTGCCATGCCCGACCACAACAGGCCGAAGAGCACCTGCAGCAGCAGAAAATCCGCCCAGGTCCACGCGGGGCGATTGGGCCCTTGCAGCGACGCGGGCGGCCGGGCGAGCTGCCAGCTGTAGAAGGCCCAGCTGACGGCGGCAAGCAGCATCCAGCCGTCGCCGGGGACGAAACGCAGCCCGGCAAGTTGGGCCAGGTCGCCGCGCAACATCACGGTGAACACGCCCAGCGCGGACAGGATCGCCCCGATCCACTGCGCGCGTCGGGCCGGCTCGCGATAGAAGAGGATGCCGATGAACAGCATCCAAACGGGAACGCTCGAGGCGATCAGCGTCACGTTGATCGGCGTCGAGGTCTGCAGGGCCAGGTACTGCAGCGAGTTGTAGGCCCCGACGCCGAGCGCGCCCAGGAGGGCCAGCGCCGGCCAGCGTACCCGGATTTCGGCGCGCCGGGACGCCGTGGACAGCACCCGCCAGCCCAAAGGCAAAAGGATCGCCAGCGCGCCGAGCCAGCGCAGCGCGTTCAGCTGCAGCGGCGGCACGCTCGCGGCGAACATCCGCCCGACCACAGCATTGCCGGCCCACGTCAGCGGCGGAATGACGAGCAGAGCGGCGACGCGCGGCGTCAGGCTCACGGCATCGCCGCGCCGCAGTTCCAGCATTGCTCGAACGGGCCGTCGACCGTTTCGCCACAGCCCGGGCACCGCCAGTGCCGGTGCCGCAGGTCGGTGAGCGCGGCGAGCACCGACCTGGCCCGCTCGAACTGCGCTTCGTCGGTCACCCAGACCTCGGGAAGCGCCTGGTCGGGCGGAATCTCGCCGGCGATGCCGCTCGCGTAGGCCCGCTGAACGGTGGCTTCGATGCCGGCCTGGCCCAGCAGGTCGACCCACAAAGTGGCAATGGCGAGGCCGGGGGCCTGAATGACGCGCTTCATCGGTTGCTCAGGTCTTGAGCCGGTAGCCGGTCTTGAAGATCCACGCGACGATCGCCAGGAATGCCACCAGAAACATCATCGTCACGCCAAGACTGACACCGACGCTCACGTCGGCATTGCCGTAGAAGCTCCAGCGGAACCCGCTGATCAGGTAGACCACGGGGTTGAACAGGCTGATCGTCTGCCACACGGGCGGCAGCATCTTGATCGAATAGAAGCTGCCGCCCAGAAAGGTCATCGGGGTGATGATCAGAAGCGGCACGAGCTGGATCTTCTCGAAGTTGTCGGCCCAGATGCCGATGATGAAGCCCAGCAGGCTGAAGGTCACGGCGGTGAGCACCAGGAACCCGATCATCCACACCGGATGCGCGACCTGCAGCGGAACGAACAGCCCGGCGGTGGCGAGGATGATCAGCCCCAGAATGATTGATTTCGTCGCGGCAGCGCCGACGTAGGCGAGCACGATCTCGAAGTACGACACCGGCGCCGAAAGCAGTTCGTAGATGGTCCCGGTGAACTTCGGAAAATAGATCCCGAACGACGCGTTCGAGACGCTTTGCGTGAGGAGCGACAGCATCACCAGTCCCGGCACGATGAACGAGCCGTAGCTGATGCCGTCGATCTCGGCGATGCGCGAGCCGATCGCCGCGCCGAAGACGACGAAATAGAGCGAGGTCGTGATCACCGGCGAGATGATGCTCTGGAACAGCGTGCGCCAGGTGCGCGCCAGCTCGAAGCGGTACATGGCAGCCATCGCGTGCAGGTTCATTTGGCCCTCCCCACCAGGCTCACGAAGATGTCCTCGAGCGAGCTCTGGGTGGTGTGGATGTCCTTGAAGCCGATGCCCGCCGTGCCCAGATCCCGCAGCAGCCCGGTGATCCCGGTGCGCTCACCGTGCGTGTCGTAGGTGTAGACCAGTTGCGCGCCGTCGCCCGACATCTCGAGAGCGTAGGCGGCGAGCGCCGCGGGCACTTGCTCGAGCGGGCTCTCGAGTTGCAGCGTCAACTGCTTCTTGCCGAGCTTGCGCATCAGCTCGGACTTCTCTTCGACCAGGATCAGCTCACCGTCGAGGATCACGCCGATCCGGTCGGCCATCTCTTCGGCCTCCTCGATGTAGTGCGTCGTGAGAATGATCGTCACGCCGCTCTCGCGCAGCCCGCGCACCAGTTGCCACATGTCGTGGCGCAGGTTCACGTCGACGCCCGCGGTCGGTTCGTCGAGAAACAGCACCTGCGGCTCATGCGACAGGGCCTTGGCGATCAGCAGGCGGCGCTTCATGCCGCCCGACAGGGTGACGATCGTGTTGTCCTTCTTGTCCCACAGCGACAAGTCCTTGAGCACCTTCTCGATGTGACTTGGGTCGGGCGCCTTGCCGAAGAGCCCCCGGCTGAACGAAACGGCCGCCCACACGGTCTCGAATGCGTTGGTGTGCAGTTCCTGGGGCACCAGGCCGATCATCGAGCGGGCGGCGCGGAAGTCGGTGACGATGTCGTGGCCGTCGACCCGGATCTCCCCCTGCGTGATCTTCACGATCCCGCAGATGCAGCTGATGAGCGTCGTCTTGCCGGCGCCGTTGGGACCGAGCAGCGCGAAGATCTCCCCGCGGCGAATGTCCAGATTGATGCTCTTCAGGGCGCGAAACCCGGAGGCGTAGGTCTTGCAGAGATTCGATACGGCAATCATGGATTCCATTCACGACACCATCATGGGCACCGGGTATCCGGAGCGCTTCGCCTATTATGCGTGCCCGCTTTCCGCGCGCCCGGCATCCATGCCGCGTGCGGGCGCGGGGCGGCGCCCCGGTAACCCGGTCAGCCGGCTTTCGCGATCCGGGCGCGCGCCTGGCGGATCCGGTCGTCCAGATATGCGGAGTAGAAATCCGGCGAGCCGTAGCCGACGATGCGCTCGGCGATCTCGCCGTCCGGCCCGAGGAAGACAACGGTTGGCGCAAAACGCACGTTGAGTTGCGCCGCCAGCGCAAGTGGCGAGGGCACGCCAGCCAGGCTCCCGCGCGCCGGCCGCGCGGCGTGCACGAAAGCCTGGTCGTCCTTGAGGTCGAACTCGACGACCTGGATGGACCTGGCGGGCGCTTCGCCCGCCAGGCCTCGCATGTGCTCGTTGCGCAGCCGATTGCACCAGGCGCAGCCTGCGGCACTGAACAGGACCACGATCGGCTGGCCGAGTCGGGCAGCCCGCTCGAGCAGCGGATCCAGGCTCGGTGGCCGCTCCAGGGGTGAAACCTGGGCAACCGCCGCCAGCGGCGTTGCCAAGGCCGCGCACGCGAGCGATCCGACCATCGCCGCCACCAGGCCTCGGCGGGCAGTGCGATGGCCGGGCCGCGCATCCATCGACATAACCAGGGGGCTTTGGCGGCTTTGGAGATCTCGGAACATCGGAACGCTCGATCGTCAGATTCAGTGCTTGATTGTATGCGCGTATGCGCATAAGATCGCGCCACCGCAAAAAAGATCGCGCATTGTCCGGCCGCCACACATGCCGGGCAATGACCGGCTGTCGGTGGGGTGCGAGCCAGAGCGCCGCGTCACAATGGAGACAAGGATGGACGAACTTTCGCCGGTTTTCGAGAAGATGTCGCAATACTTCTCGTTGCTGTCCGAGCCGATGCGCATTCGCATCCTGCACGCGATCTGCCATCAGGAGCGCTCGGTCGGCGAGATCATCGCCGATACCGGCGGGACACAGACCAATGTTTCCCGTCACCTGAACGCGATGTATCGGGCCGGCGTGCTGTCGCGCCGCAAGCAAGGCAGCTTTGTCTATTACGGCGTCGCCGACCACGCGTTGACCGACCTGTGCCGCAACGTCTGTACGCGCATCACGGTCGGACTCGGCGATTCGCGTGTCAACGGGTCCGTGCCGCCGCATCTGACAGCAGGATTGCCGGACGCAGCCGAACCCGCGCGCCCTGGCGGTTCCAAACAACTGGGAAGTCCCGACCAACAGCATCGTTTCCGGGCATGTCCAGCCGCAGGCTGCCCGGATGTTTCGCGTGAGTCAGACTGATGGACCGAGAAGTGAACGTGCTGGGCAGGATCCGCAAGGCGCAGGAGAATACGCTCTCGCCCGATTTGATGGCCGAGGCGCGCAAGGCGCGCCGCAGCTTCATGGGCAAGGCGCTTGCGATGGGGGCCGGTGCCACCGCGGCCGGGGTTGCTCGCGCCGCTGAGGGCGACCCGAAGATCCTGAACCTGCCCGCTCATACGACCTCGCTCGGCCAGCCGGTTGCCACCAGTGGCTACGGGATGCCCTCGGTATGGGAGAAGAATCTGCAGCGCCGCGCGAGTCCGGGGCTGACCCGGGTTGCTGCCGCCTCGGTCAGCTTCACGCCGCTGCAGGGGCTTTTCGGGATCATCACGCCGAACGGGCTGCACTTCGAGCGGCATCATCAGGGCTGGTTTGACGTCGACCCCAGCGGTCACCGGCTGATGGTGATGGGCATGGTCAAGAACCCGCGGGTGTTCACGATGGACGAGCTGATGCGGCTGCCGTCAGTGTCGCGGATTCACTTCATCGAGTGCGGCGCGAACACTGGCATGGAATGGGGCAATGTCGCGGTGCCGACGGTGCAGTACAGCCACGGCATGCTGTCGTGTTGCGAATACACCGGCGTGCGCCTGTCGACGCTGCTCGACATGGCCGGCGCCGACACCCAGAACGGTCGCTACGTGCTCGCCGAGGGAGCCGACGGCTCCTCGATGACTCGCACGATCTCGATGAAGGCCGCGCTCGACGACGTGATGGTTGCCTGGGCAATGAACGGCGAGATGCTGCGCCCGGAAAACGGATATCCGCTGCGCCTGGTCGTGCCCGGCGTGCAGGGAGTTTCCTGGGTCAAGTACCTGCGCCGGATTGAAGTCGGCGACAAGCCCTTCTACACGAAGGACGAGGTCATTCACTACGTCGACCTGATGCCGGACGGCACGCACCGCATGTTCACCTCGGTCCAGGAAGTGAAGTCGGTGATCACTACGCCTTCGGGCGGCCAGGCGCTGCTCGACAAGGGCTATTACAACGTCACCGGCCTGGCCTGGTCGGGCCGCGGTCGCATCAAGCGCGTCGACGTGTCCGTCGATGGCGGGCGCAACTGGCGCACGGCGCGACTCGAGGGCCCGGTTCTGTCCAAGGCGCTCACCCGGTTCAACATCGACTGGATCTGGGACGGTTCGCCGGCCGTTCTGCAAAGCCGCGCGATCGATGAGACCGGCCATGTCCAGCCGAAGATCAACCAGTTGCGGGCGGTGCGCGGAACGCGCTCGGTTTATCACAACAATGCGATCCAGTCGTGGAAAGTGTCCGAGAGCGGCGAGGTGTTCAATGTCCAGGTGTTCTGATCGCATCAGGCGTGCGCTCCTGAGCGTGCTGGTCGTCGGCGGCATCTCGGCCCTTTCGGGGCAGGTCGCGGCGCAGACCAGGACTGCTTCCCCTCCCGCCCCGAAGCCCTGGGATCAGGTCGGTCGCACGGCCACGCCGGCCGAGATCAAGGCCTGGGACATCGACGTGCGCGCCGATTTCAAGGGCCTGCCAGCAGGCTCGGGTTCCGTCGAGAAGGGCCAGGAGGTCTGGGATGGCAAGTGTTTGAGCTGTCACGGCACCTTTGGCGAGTCCACTGAAGTGTTCGCGCCGATCATCGGCGGCACCACGAAGGAGGACATCAAGACGGGCCGGGTCGCGAACCTGACGCGCGCGGACTATCCGCAGCGTACGACGATGATGAAGGTGTCGCAGATCTCGACGCTGTGGGACTACATCAACCGCGCGATGCCCTGGAACGCGCCGAAGTCGCTCAAGACCGACGAAGTCTATGCGGTGCTCGCCTTCATGCTCAACCTGGCCGAGGTGGTTCCCGAGGACTTCATTCTGTCCAACGAAAACATCGCGAAGGTCCAGGAACGGCTGCCGAACCGCAACGGCATGGTGGTCTATACGGCAATGTGGGAAGTTTCAGGCAAGCCCGACGTGCAAGGCAGCGACTGCATGAAGAATTGCGCGGCCGACACGGAGGTGCGTTCGCAACTGCCCGATCACGCGCGCGACAGCCATGGCAATCTGGCCGAGCAGAACCGTGTCGTCGGGCCTGTCCGTGGCGTGGACACCACCCGTCCGCCGGCCAAGGACCCTGCAGGGCTGGCCATGGCGGCCACTGCCAAGGCGGCCGTCGAACCGGTCCGGGTGGCCAAGGGCGCCGCCGAGAAGCCAGCGGCGCAGATAGCGAAGGACGCGACCTGTCTGGCCTGCCATGCGGTCGACCGCAAGCTCGTCGGGCCGTCGTTCAAGGAGGTCGCCGCCAAGTACCGGGGCGACGCGAAGGCGCCGGAGGCTCTGGCCGCCAGGGTTCGCAACGGCGGGCAAGGTGTCTGGGGCTCGGTGCCGATGCCTCCGAATACCCAACTCAGTGCCGAGGACCTGCGGTCGGTCGTCAAATGGATTCTGGGCGGAGCCCAGTAGAAATCTTGTTTCGTCTGCTGGTCTGGCCTGAGCCTGACCCGGCCCAACCATAGGAGAAGAGCGCTGTTTCCTGAGATGTCGTCCTGGTCGTGTGCCGGATATTTCTTCGATTTCCGATTGATTGAATATTCTGTCGCGCCGTTTTGAAAAACCACTGAATTGGAACTCATTGGCCACTTCGAAGGCCAAAGGTCCGCAAGGAGATGAAGCAAATGAAAATGTCCCGACGTCAGACATTGCAGGCCGCCGGCGGAATGGGCCTGTATGGCGCGCTGGTTGCGCTCGGACTGCTGCCGGCTTCAGAGGCCGCGGCCCAGCAGTTCAGCGCAACGGCATTCCAGGCCACGGGCCTGGCCGATGCGATGAAGGCCCTGGGCGCTGCGGCCCCGATCGAATCCGCCGATGTGTCGATCATCGCGCCCGACATCGCCGAGAATGGCGCGGTCGTGCCGGTCGGCGTCAAGAGCGCGATCCCGAATACCCAGTTCATTGCGCTGCTGATCGAGAAGAATCCTTCGGCGCTGAGCGCTGCCTACGACATCCTCGAGGGTACCGAGGCAGAGGTGAACATGCGCGTGAAGATGGGGCAGAGCTCCGACGTCTACGCGCTGGTCCGGGCCGACGGCAAGTTCTACATGGCCAAGAAAGAGATCAAGGTCACCCTGGGCGGCTGCGGCGGCTGATTTATCGCCCGTTCCCGATCCCAACCACACGACACGAATACCTGGAGCAGAAAAATGGCAGATCCGATGAGAATCCGTGCCCTCGCCAAGGATGGCGGCGCAGATGTGCGCGTGCTGATGGCGCATGAGATGGAAACCGGTCAGCGCAAGGACTCAAGCGGCAAGCTGGTCCCGGCCTGGCACATCACGCAGGTCACCGCAGCGCTCAACGGCAAGCCGGCACTTACCGCTTACTGGGGCCCGGCAATCGCGAAGAACCCGTACCTGCAGTTCAAGATCAAGAGCGCCAAGGCCGGCGACAAGGTCACGATTTCCTGGGTCGACAACAAGGGGGAGAAGCGCACCGACGAGGCAGAGGTCAAGTAATCGTTCTTTCGCGATTGCCGCCGTTCAGGCGGCATTGTTTTGCCGATTGCCAATAAAGACACAACGGAGGAGACCTTGAAAAAAATATTGTTTGCCTCGCTGTTCGGCATGTTCCTGTCCGCTTGGGCCACGATGGCGATTGCCGCGGGCGAGGTCAAGGCGGTCTATCATCTCAATCAAGGGCTCGAGCAGGCGGTCGATGCCCTGAGAAACGCGCGCAATCACCTGGATGCCGACCCGGAAGCGAAGATTGTGTTCGTCACGCACGGCAAAGGGATCGACTTCCTGCTCGAGGGCGCCAAGGACAAGAACGGAAACCCGTTCGACGTCACGGTTCAGACGCTCAAGCAGCGCAGGGTCGAGTTTCGCGTTTGCCGCAATACGCTGACCTCACGCAAGATCGATGAAAGCACCGTAATTCCGGATGCGACCATCGTTCCGTCGGGCGTTGCCGAAGTTGCCCGGCTTCAGGCCAAAGAGGGCTTCGCATACGTCCGTCCATGACCATGCCCGCCGGGGCAGCCTCGCCTGCCCCGGCGGGATTCAAGGGACAAATGGCGGTCACCGCTCAAATATTGCAGGCGATAGAGAAGGACACTATGACACTCACGCAAATTCAACTGGCGGGTAAGGCGACCCTATTGGTCGCGGCGCTCGGGTCGATGGTTCATGGCAGCGCATCCGCACAGAGCCAGGACGCGACGATTCAGGCCATCGAGAAGTACCGGGAAATGCTGCAGGACGGCAATCCGGCCGAATTGACCGTGGCCAAGGGCGAAGACCTCTGGCGAAAGAAGCGCGGGCCGAAGAACGCGAGCCTCGAGGCCTGTGACATCGGCATGGGACCGGGCGTATTGAAAGGCGCCTACGCGCAGCTGCCCCGCTACTTCGCCGACACCGATTCCGTGATGGACTTCGAAACCCGTCTGGTCCACTGTATGGTGACCCTGCAGGGATTCAAACGCGAGGACGTGATCAAAAAGCCGTTCTCGGGTACCGGCCAGTCGGCCACCGACCTGGAGGCGGGCACCGCCTATGTGGTCGAGCAATCTCGCGGTGCGCTCATTAACGTACCGCAGCGTCACGCCAAGGAGATCGCGTCGTTCCAGCGCGGCGAGAAGATGTTCTACTTCCGTGGCGGCCCCTACGACTTCTCCTGCGCTACCTGCCACGCGGTCGACGGGCAGCGGATCCGCCTGCAGGATCTGCCTAACCTGACCAAGGACGGCCCAGCCCAGCGCGCGTTCGCGACGTGGCCGGCCTATCGCGTTTCGCAAGGCGCATTGCGCACCATGCAATGGCGCCTGAACGACTGCTTCCGTCAGCAGCGCTTCCCGGACCTCAAGTACAGTTCCCAGGCGTCGATCGACCTGATCACATTCCTGGGCGTCAATGCAAAGGGCGGCTCGATGGATTCGCCGGCGATCAAGCGCTAAGGGAGACAGAGATGATCCGCAAGAAGACATTCGTAGCGGCAGCGGCCGCCTTGGTGCTGGCCGGTTGCGCCGCTTTGGGCAGCGTCACCGACCAGGAAGTTGTCGCCACCCTCAAGGATTCCTTTGCCGAGCGCGGCATCGCCAAGCTCGACCGACTTGACCAGAGCGAACTGCAGCGCTCCTGTTCGCAGTATGCCCGCTCCGAACTGCCGCCGCCGCTGCGCGAGAAACTCCAGAAGGCAGCTCTCGACTCGGTCAAGTATCCGGCCGACAGCAAGTACCTGGGCGACTGGAAGAAAGGCGAGCAGGTCGCGCAAAATGGCCGTGGCATGCAATTCACCGACGATGCCAACACGGTCAACGGCGGGAACTGCTATGCGTGCCATCAGATCGACAGGAAAGAGATCTCGTACGGCAACATCGGTCCGCCGCTGTGGAACTACGGCAAGCTGCGCGGCAGTTCCGAGCCGATCATGAAGTACACCTGGGCCAAGATCTGGAACTCGCATTCGTTCAATGCCTGCTCTCAGATGCCCCGTTACGGCGACGCTGACATCCTGACCGAGAGCCAGCTCAAGGATGTGATGGCGTTGTTGCTTGACCCGGCGTCGCCAGTAAACAAGTAGTTGCCTGCGGCAGCGGCCCTGGCCGGGCGCAAGCCAGCCGGGGCCGATTGCAGGGACGGTCGTTTCCGGACGGCCGTCTCTTTCTGGCTTCACTCGTGCGTACGCGCATGCAAACATCTACATTTCCAGGGCCGTTGCGCCCTGCATGGGGTGAGAGAGCACCATGGATCGACGTGAATTCCTGCAGGTTCTTGCCACTGCTTCGGCAGCCGGCCTGCCGCTGGCTGGCTGTGCCGGCATCGGGGCGACCCACGGAGCAGGTGCTGGCACTGCCGGCGAAGCGATGTACGACATCCCGCGCTTCGGCAACGTCAGCCTGCTGCATTTCACTGACTGCCACGCGCAGCTCACGCCGATCTACTTTCGCGAACCGAGCGTGAACATTGGCATCGCCGATTCGATGGGGAAGGTTCCCCATCTGGTCGGCGAACACCTGCTCAAGGCGTATGGCGTGGAACCCGGTTCGGCTCAGGCGCACGCGTTTACCTATCTCGACTTCGATAAGGCGGCCCGCACCTATGGCAAGGTTGGCGGCTTCGCGCATCTGGCAACGCTGGTCAAGCGGCTGCGCGCGGCGCGGCCCGGCGCCCTCTTGCTCGACGGCGGGGACACCTGGCAGGGTTCGGCCACCGCGCTGTGGACCAACGGCCAGGACATGGTCGACGCCTGCAAGTTGCTGGGCGTCGACATGATGACCTCGCACTGGGAATTCACGCTGGGGGCCAAGCGCGTCAAGGAAATCGTCGAGAAGGACCTCAAGGGCAAGATCGAGTTCCTTGCGCAGAACGTCAAGACCACCGACTTCGAGGATCCGGTTTTCAAGCCCTACGAGATCCGTTCGATCAGCGGCGTGCCGGTCGCGGTCGTCGGCCAGGCGTTCCCGTACACCCCGATCGCGAACCCGCGCTACCTTATTCCCGACTGGAGCTTCGGCATCCAGGAAGAGCGGATGCAGAAGATTGTCGACGAGGCGCGCGCCAAGGGCGCGCAGGTCGTCGTCGTACTCTCTCACAACGGCATGGACGTCGACCTGAAGATGGCCAGCCGCGTGACCGGGATCGACGCGATCCTCGGTGGCCACACGCACGACGGCGTGCCGCAACCGGTCATCGTCGCCAACGCAAGAGGCAAAACGCTGGTCACCAACGCCGGTTCGAATGGCAAGTTCCTCGCGGTGCTCGACCTGGACGTCAAGGGCGGCAAGGTTTCGGACTATCGCTACCGGCTGCTGCCGGTCTTTGCCAACGTGCTGCCCGCAGACCTCCAGATGCAGGCTTACATCGACCATGTGCGCGCACCGTACAAGGCCAGGCTCGAGGAGCCGCTGGCTGTTACCGAAGCGCTGCTGTACCGGCGCGGGAACTTCAATGGCAGCTTTGACCAGTTGATCCTCGATGCGCTGATGGAGGTCAAGGGCGCGCAGATCGCCTTCTCGCCGGGCTTCCGCTGGGGCACTTCGGTGCTCGCAGGGCAGGCAATCACGCGGGAACACCTGATGGATCAGACTGCGATCACCTACCCGTACACCACGGTCAGCGACATGACCGGCGAATTCATCAAGACCGTGCTCGAGGACGTCAGCGACAACCTGTTCAACCCCGACCCGTACTATCAGCAGGGTGGCGACATGGTTCGGGTTGGCGGCCTCACCTACGCCTGCACGCCCGGCGCGTCGGCCGGCAACCGGATCACCGACATGCGCCTGAACGGCGTGCCGCTCGAGGCGAAAAAGACCTACAAGGTGGCCGGCTGGGCGCCGGTGGCAGAAGGCGCCAAGGGGGAACCGGTCTGGGAGGTGATCGAGACCTGGCTGAAGTCCAGGCGCACGCTCGCGCCGCGCAAGCTGAACCTGCCGCGCCTGATTGGCGTGCAGGGCAATCCTGGCCTGGCCTGACGAAACGCAGACTTTCTGGCAAACCGTTGCAAGGAGCGTGAACATGAAAACGAACCGAAACCTGCTCAGGGAATGGATCGCAGCGGCGACGCTGGCACTGATCGCGGCCCAGCCGCTGCAAGCCATGGCGGCCGATGGACTGGTCACCGTGCGCCAGATGACCCCCGAGGTGGCTTACAAGGCTGCGCGCGCGGCACTCGAGAGCTGTCGCGCAAAGGGCTATTCGGTCGGAGTGGCGGTTGTCGACCGGGCGGGCGTGGCGCAGGTCTTCCTGCGCGATCGCTTCGGCGGTGCGCACACCGTGTCCACTGCGATCAACAAGGCCTGGACCTCGGCGTCGTTCCGGCAGTCGACATTGGCGCTGGCGGTCGAGACGCAGCCCGGCAAGCCGATGAGCGGCATCCGGGCACTGCCGCGCGTGATCGCGGCCGGCGGCGGGTTGCCGATCGAGGCCGCGGGCGCGGTCGTCGGTGCGATCGGAGTCTCCGGTGCGCCCGGCGGTGAGGCCGACGAAGCCTGCGCGAAGGCGGGCATCGAAGCGATCCTCGCCGACATCGAACTCTGAGCTCGGGTCGAAGGGAGCATGCCATGAGCAGCCTTTTGCGCAGTGGACTGATCGTGCTCGCCGCCGGTCTGGCTGCCGGGCTCGCGCTGGCGCAGCCCGGCGACTACGAGCCGCTGACCGTCAAGGTCGAGCCACGCAAACTCGCGGCCCGCACCTATTTCGTGCAGGGTGGCTCGGGCCTGGTCTCGACCTCGAACAACGGCTTCAACTCGAATGCGGGATTCGTGATCACCGACGACGGCGTCGTCGTGTTCGACGCACTTGGCACCCCTTCACTGGGCAAGGAACTGCTCGCGCAGATCCGCAAGCTCACCGACAAGCCGGTGCGCCGGGTCATCGTCAGTCACTATCATTCGGACCACTTCTACGGCGTGCAGGCGTTCAAGGAGGCCGGAGCCGAGATCTGGGCCAACCGGCTGGTGCGCGACTACCTGGCTACCGACGCCCCGGCCCGCCGGCTCGAAGAGCGGCGACAGTCGCTGGCACCCTGGGTCAACGAGAGCAGCCGTGTGATTGCCCCCGATCGCTACCTCTACGGCGATGTCGATTTCAAGCTCGGTGGGCTCACGTTCCGGATCTTCGCCGTTGGGCCGGCACACACGCCGGAGGACTTGATGATGCTGGTCGACGAGGAGGGTGTGCTGTTCGTCGGCGACCTGATGTTCGCCGGGCGAGTACCTTTCGTCGGCGACGCCGACAGCAAGGGCTGGCTCGCCGCGATCGAGCGCCTGATCAGCCGCGACCCGAAAATCCTGGTCCCCGGGCACGGCCCGGCCTCGACCGATGCGGCGACCGACCTGAAGACGACGCGTGACTATCTCGAGTACCTGCGCGCGCAAATGGGCCGCGCAGTCGAAGAGATGATCAATTTCGAGGAGGCGTACCGGCGCGTGGACTGGTCGCGTTTCGAGCGCATGCCGGCGTTCAACGCAGCCAACCGAATCAATGCCTACAACACCTTCATCCTGATGGAGAAAGAGGCGCTCTCGGGCAAATAGCCGGCCGAGCGCAGCATCAAGGACCACGCCCCCGTGCCACGCGGGGATTGCGATCAAAAAAAGGCCAGCGCGGTGGCTGGCCTTGGGGTGTTGGTGGACCGAAGGAGGATCGAACTCCCGACCTCCGCATTGCGAACGCGGCGCTCTCCCAGCTGAGCTATCGGCCCCGATGAAGCGCCGAATTATACAGCGGGATGTGGAGCTTGTGCGGGGGCCGGTGTGACACCGGAGACACGAAGCCTCATGTGACGGAATTCCTTCCCGGGACTGTCGCACAAGGCCAGAATTGCGCATAATGGAACGCACGCGTTCGCGCGCAATCCGGGGGCGAACCAGCAAGGGCCTGCGGAAACATGCAGCAAGCAGTCGCGCACCGGCGCCGAGAATCGAGGGGCATGCACTCCACCGACCGGCGCGGCCAAACAGACGCGACGAAATCAGACGAGAAGAAAGAAGAACGGGCCTGCGGGCCCGTTCTTCATTTGCGTCCCCAACGCCGCCGGCGGCGGGGAAAGGTGGCTGGGTTCAGGCTGTTGTCGCCCGAATGCAGCAGCCCGCTTCGAGGTTGGTGATAATGTGGGCAACCGGACGATTCGGGTTCCGGGGATGAGCGCGCTTTCCTGAGATATCGACCCACGTCGTTTCCCGGCACGTCATGCAATCTGGCCTGAAGATCACCGACTGGCTCACCCTGCACGAACTGCTCACGGTGGTGGCGGTCCTGATCTACGTGGCGACCTCGCACGCGATCCAGCAGCGGCGGCATCCGTCTGCCGCGATCGCGTGGATGCTGTTCATCCTGCTGCTGCCCTACCTGGCGCTGCCGATATTCCTGCTCTTTGGTTTCCGAAAACTGCGGCGCCCGCCGTCACTGACCCCACCGGCAACCCACTGCAGCGATTCGTGGGCCGTGGAGACCATCGTGTCCCTGGGCCAGCCCGCGCCGGCCGCCTACCATGCCCTGTCGGTGCATCAGGACGGCAAGGAGGCGCGGGATGCACTGCTCGAGACCATCCGCACCGCACAGCGCTCGATCGATCTGTGCACGTTCCTGTTGCGCAACGACACGTTCGGAAACGCCATCATCGAGCAACTGTGCGAAAAGGCGCGCAGTGGCGTTCGCGTGCGTGTGCTGCTCGATGGCGTGGGGAACCTGATCGCCGGCCGCCCGAACCTGACCCGAATCGTTGACGCCGGCGGGAAGCTCGCCCTGTTCGTCAATCCCTTCCATTGGCCGTGGAAGGGCCGCAGCAACCTGCGCAATCATCGCAAGCTGCTGATCGCCGATGCCGGCCTGGCGTCGGGCCGATTGTGGTGCGGAGGACGCAACCTGGCGGCGGAGTATTTCGACGGGGACGGCAAGAATCCGCCCTGGCGCGATCTGAGCTTTGACCTGCGCGGCCCTCTTCTCGAACAGGCGAGCGCCGTGTTCGAGGGGGACTGGGCCTTCGCCGACGGCGAGCCGACGCCTGCACAGTCGCCCGCTGCGCAGGATGCGCCGCCCGTGACGCAAGGTGCCCAGCTGGTCGCTTCGGGCCCCGATCAGGCCGACGATACGCTGCACGCGCTGCTCGTCACCGCAGCCTATCGGGCGCGCGAGCGAATTGTTCTGGCCACGCCCTACTTCGTTCCGGAATCCGCCCTGCTGATGGCTTTGTGCCTGGCGGCGCGGCGCGGTGTGTCGGTCGATCTGCTGATGCCGGCGCGCTCGAATCACCGGATGTCCGATATCGTTCGCGGCCGGGCGCTGCGCGCGCTGGAGCAGGCGGGCGCGCGGGTGTGGCTGGCCCCGGACATGATGCACGCCAAACTGGCCGTGGTCGACGACGTGCTGGCCCTGGCCGGATCCGCCAACTTCGACAGCCGCAGCCTCTTCCTGAATTACGAAGTCATGGTCGCGTTTCACGAGCCCCCTGACGTGCGCCGCTTCGCTGCCTGGTTCGAACAGGAACGCCCTTCGGCACAGCGCTACGTCGCCACTCCGCCGGGGCTGATCCGCGACGTGGCGGACGGCATGCTGCTGTGGCTGGCCTTCCAGCTCTAGGGTCGGCCGCGCCGCTTTTTCCCCTCAGGCCGCTGCCGCCAGGCGCGCGGCATCCTGCCGGCTCATCGCGACCCGCTGACCGAGCCGCTCCCAGCCGTCTTCGATTTCCGCCTGCAGTGCCGCGACCTGTTCGGGCCCAAGGTGACGATAGCGCCGCTGCAGCGCCAGGTAGTCACCGACCGGACGCGTGATTTGCGTGTGATTCAGCGTGTAGCGCCGTCCATCCTCGACTTCGTAGAGCGGGAAAGCACCGCTCTCGACGGCCATGCGCGCCGCGGCCAGTCCACCGTCCTCGGTGAGCCCCCAGCCGTCGATGCAGGGAACGAGCAGCGTGATGATGCGCGTGCCGCGCATCGTCTTGGCCTTCTCGACCTTGCGCAGCAGATCGGGCAGGAATCCAACGCTCGCGGTGGCGACGTAAGGAACCTCGTGGGCGGCCATGATCTCGACCAGGTTCTTCTTCTTCGAGGTCTTGCCCGCCGGGGTGGAACCGGTGCGCGCGAAATGCGGGGTCGACGAAGACTTCTGCGCCCCGGTGTTCATGTAGCCCTCGTTGTCGAGGCAAAAGTAGATGAAGTTCTCGTTGCGCTCGGCGGCCGACGACAGGCACTGGAAACCGATATCGTAGGTGCCCCCGTCCCCGGCGAGCACGATCACATTCGTGTCGTGCTTGCCCTGCGCGTCGAGCGCGCGGCGCAGCCCGGAGGCCGAAGCGGCGCTTGCCTCAAGGGTGGGCTGGTAGACCGGGATGCGCAGCGAGCTGAACGGCTGCGGCCCGGCGATGATCGCCATGCATGAGGGCGGAATCACGGCGACCGTGTCGGGCCCGAGGGTCGCAAGAATGTGGCGCACCGAGAGCGCCTCCACGCAGCCGGGACACGCGGCGTGTCCGGAGCACAGCATCGGATCCTGCATGATTTCCAGTCGTTGCATCGCTCTCACCTCACCCATACCGAGTCGGGGCTGGCCGACGCTGCGCCCAGCCCGCGCACAAATTCCACGATCTTCGCCGGCGAGACGTTCACGCCGCCCACGCCACTCAGATAGCCGTCGACGCGCGGCGCATCGGGCAATCCATAGAGCGCCGCCTTGAGTTCCTGATGCAGCACGCCGCCGTGGCCCGGGGAGAAGTTTCGGTCGAGCACCAGCACGTTCGCCACGCCCGCCAACGCGGCGCGCAAGGCCTCGACCGGGAAGGGCCGGAACAGGCGCACCTTCGCCAGTCCCACCGGCTCGCCAGCGTCGCGCAGTGCGTCGACCGCTTCGCGCGCCGTGCCGCACATGCTGCCGAGCGAAACGATCACGGTGCGCGCGCCGTCACAGCGGTAGCGTTCGACCAGCCCGTAGCCCCGCCCCGTCAGCTGGTTCCAGTCGCGATCGGTGGCCAGCGCGACCGCGGGCACCTGACCCATCGCCTCGTCGATTCCCTGACGGTGGCGGCAATACATGTCCTGCGTGACGACGTTGCCCCAGGACTCGACGCTCACCGGATCGATCCGGTGCGTGGGCGCGAAGGGGGGCAGGAACGCGTCGACGTCGGCCTGGCTCGGAATGAACACGGGCTCGAGCGCGTGCGACACGTAGAACGCGTCGAGGTTGACCATCGTCGGCAGACTCACCGCTTCGGCGACCCGAAACGCCTGGATCACCGTGTCCAGCGCCTCCTGAGCGCTCTCGACGTAGTACTGAATCCAGCCGGTGTCGCGCTGCGAGAGGCTGTCGGTCTGGTCGGGCCAGAACGCCCATGGCGAAGCCACGGTGCGGTTGACGTTGGCCATCACGATGGGGGCGCGCGCGCCGCTCGCGTAGTGCAGCAACTCATGCATCAGCAGCAGTCCCTGCGACGCGGTGGCGGTGAACACGCGCACGCCGGCAAGCGACGCGGGAATGCAGGCCGCCATCACCGAGTGCTCGGACTCCGGGGTGATGATTTCGGCATCGAACTCGCCTGCCGCCTGGAACTCGGTCAGCTTCTCGAGGATGGGCGTCTGCGGCGTGATCGGGTAGCCGGGGGCCACCTTGGGGCGCGCCAGACGCGCGGCCCAGGCCACCGCGTGATTGCCGGTCAGCAGCACCGCCTGTGCACGATCGCTCATCGCTGCTCCTCGACCATCTTCATCGACCCCGTCGGGCATTCGCGCACGCAGATTCCGCAACCCTTGCAGAAGTCGGTCAGCACGGCATATCCCTCTCCGTCGCCCAGGCGCCGGATCGCGAGATCCGGACAGTAATGGAAACAGTTGTCGCAGAAGGTGCAGGTGCCGCACGAGAAGCAGCGTTCGGTCTCGGCAAGCGCCTGCTCCAGGTCGAAGCCGACCTGCACTTCCGCGTCGCTGCGCAAGCGCTCCGCGACCCCGAGCCGGCGCTCGCTCGCACGGGCCTGCTGCGCGTAGTAGAAGGTGTTGATCTGCGCCAGCGGCACGACCGGCTCGGCTTCATCGGCGCCGTTGCCCGGCGCCGCAACGCCCTCCGGCGGGGACGGAGGGGCAGCGTCGGGCGCGTCCCCCGCGCGCAGCACGCGGTCGATCTCGCTGGCGGCACGCTTGCCCATGCCGATCGCCTCGGTGACGAAGCGCGCCATGCTCGCGACGTCGCCGCCGGCGTACACGCCGGCAAGGCTCGTGGCCTGCTTGTCGTCCACCTTGAGCAGCTGCCCGTCTGCGGCGAGCAGCGACGCCACCGGGGCCAGATCGGGATCCTGTCCGATCGACGGAATCAGCGCGTCGGCCTCGAGCGTGAACGCGCTGTCGGCGATCGGCTCGAGCGTGAATTCACCGCGCACCGCGCCGGCACGGAAGTCCACGCGCACGCAGGAGACGGCAATGCTGCCGTCGTGCTCGCGCGCTTCGGAAAGCATCGCACCCGCACACAGTGCGATCCCCTCCTCGAGCGCCTCGGCCACTTCCTCATGCTGCGCCGGCATCTGCTCGGCGCGCTCGAGGCACAGAATCGTCACGTCGTGCCCCGCGCGTCGCGCGCTGCGCGCCGCATCGATCGCCGCGCTGCCGCCACCGATAACGATCACCCGGTGACCGAGTTGCGGCGGCATCCCGGCATTGCTGCGCGCCAGGTACTGCGCGCCGTCCATCACCCACGGCTGTTCGTAGTCGAGCTTGGGCAGTCGCTTCTGCCGGCGCGCGCCCATCGCGAGATAGACGATGTCGAACTGCGCCTTGAGCGCCTCGAGCGACGCGGAACTGCCCAGGGCGCTGCCCAGGCGCACCTCGACACCCATGTCCACGATGCGCCGAATTTCCGCATCGAGCACGGGCCGCGCGAGCCGGTACGCCGGAATGCCGTGGCGCATCAGTCCGCCGAGTTCCTCGGAGGCCTCAAAGATCGTCACCGGGTAGCCGCGCCGTCGCAGGTGATATGCCACCGACAGCCCGGAGGGTCCGCCGCCGACCACGGCGACGCGCTCGGTGTATCGCGTCGGCACGGGCTCGTAGCTCCAGCCATGCTCGATCGCGAGATCGCCCACGTGGCGCTCGAGCCGGCAGATCGCCAGCGACTCGTCGAAACCGGCCCGGTTGCAGGCCACTTCGCAGGGGTGATGACAGATCCGCCCCGCCACCGCAGGGAAGGGATTGTTGCGCGTCAGGATTTCCCACGCACCGCGAAAATCGCGCAAGCGCGCGCGCCCGATCCACTCGGCAATGTTGCCGTCGACCGGGCAGGCCATGTGGCACGGCGAGGGAGCCTTGACGTACTGCGGGACGGACGAGCGCCAGGTGCCGGTCTTGAAGACCTCGGTGCTGCCGGTCGTCCAGGTGGTCGGTGTCAGGCCCTTCGCCGTCATGCCGCCACTCCCTGCAGTTGCGCCGCGACGATGTGCCAGCCCGCCTCGCAGGCCGCCACGTTCTCGTCGTGCTTCTTCGGCGCCTCCTGGGCGAGCACGCGCGTGAGCACTTCGAGCGGCGGCGCCTCGAGTGCCCGCGCGAAGGCGCCGAGCAAGGCCGAATTGACGATGCGCCCGAGGCCCTGGTCGCGCGAGATCGCCAGCCCGTCGATCGGAATCACGCGATGGCCCGGCAACTGCTGCGCGTACTGCGCCGCCGTACGCGAGGAGTTGACCACGATCAGGGTCTTCTCGTGGGCGCACGCAAGCAGCCTGCCCTCGAGCAGGCTCGCGTCGAAACACAGGATCGCGTCGGCACGCTCGATGTCGCAGCGCAGACGCACCGGACGGTCGTCGACCCGAATGAACGAACTCACCGGCGTGCCGCGCCGCGCGCCGCCGTAGCTCGCAAAGCTCTGCACCTGGCGGCCCTGCGCGAAAAAGGCCATGGCCAGCAGGTTGCCCGCAGTCTGGGCGCCCTGGCCGCCACGGCCCTGGATGATGATCTCAAGCAAGATTCGTCTCCTCCGGGATTCGCCGCCGTACACGCCGACGCGCGAAACCTCGACATCACGCCCGCCTCGTCGGGCAGGTCGGTTCCTTTCGTAGCGTCCCGCGCGCCACTCGCTCGGGCGACACGCCATCACCCCCGACTATAACCCCAGGCCGCGCCGTACCCCGGAAAACCCGACTGCGTCAGCTCCCCTCGTCAGCGCCGGCAACGGCGCTCCGGGAAATACCGATCGCAGAAGTAGCACGGTCCTTGCGGCAGCCACGCGGGCACCTGGTAGTAGCGCCGGCGCACCTCCTCGAGCACCGCGTCGCGATAGGCCTCGTAGCGCAGGCCGTGCCCCTCGACGAAATCGAAGCGCGCTCCGCGCACCGTCACGCTCCGAACCGTGACGCTCGCGAAGTACGGCTCGTACTCGCCGGGGTCGAAGGCGTCCTTGCGCACGATCACCACGTCGCGGCCGGCCAGTTCCCGGAAGTCGGTCAGGATGTCGTCGTGGCGCGCGTGGCTCGACGCGGGTCCGAACACGATCACCCGCCGACCGAGTGAATAGGACATCGTGACCGCCGCCGAGTACCCGTTCGACGCGATCGTGACCTCGGTGCCGTAGCGGCCGAGCTCGGACGCGAGTTCGTCTCCGTGCATCGTCAGCACCAGACCGGGGTAGCTGCGCCACGCGCGAAAGGTCTCGGTGGGGAGCGCGAGCAGCGTCGCAAACAGCAGGTAGTGCGCAAGCGCGAACCATGCCAGGAAGCGCAGCGCGCGCGCGATGCGCAGGTCAAAGCCGCCGCCGCGCAGCGCGAACCACAGCATCGCGGGCACGACGAAGCTCGCCAGCCAGTGCAGCCCGATCGTCTTGCCCAGCGAGAGCAGCGCGAAGATCGCGAACGGGACGCCAAAGAGCCAGGCGAAGACCCCGGGGGTCGCGGCGCCGGGGGCGGCGCTCGGCGCCTTCACGCCACTCGCCGCCGTGCCCCGCATCCGTTCCCACGCGGCGCGCCCCATTTCGCGGAGCACCGGCGGCGAGACCACGTAGCCGAGCACGAGTGCGTAGAGCAGCGGCGTGCGCCACGACCACCCGGCTGTGCCGTGGCGGTTCACCAGGTTGAACATCACGTTGGGCCAGCAGTTCTGCCAGTTCCAGACGATCTGGAAGGCGGCCGAGGGCACCGTGCCTGCAATCACCCAGGCCAGTCCGCCCAGCTTGCGCGGCGTCGGGCGCCACAGCGCGTGCGCGGCGATCCCGAGCGCGAGCATTCCAGCGAAGTACTTCGAGAGCAGCGCCAGACCCAGCAGCAACCCGGTCGCGAGGAAATCCGTCGCCGCACCGGTGCGCAGCGCGCGTGCGTACATCAGCACCGTGAACCCGGCGAAGAGCATCAGCGGGATGTCGGTGGTGATCAGGACGTTCCAGGCATTGAGCGGCGCAAGCAGCACCAGCGTACCGGCGGCCCAGGCCAGGCGCTCGTCTCTCCCGCGCAGCGTCGCAACCACGGCACCGGCCAGCACCACCGGCACGAGCAGCGCGGGGGAGCGCAGCACGACGAGTTGCGGCGAGATGGCGTTCAGCGCCGCGAGCCACCAGCCGACCATCGGGGGATGGTCGTAGAAGCCCCAGTCAGGGTGCTGCCCCCAGGCGAGGAAGTAGGCCTCGTCGCCGGTGATGGGCAGCTGCGCGGCCAGCACGAGACGCACGAAGAAACTCACCGCGAGGACGAAAAGGAAGGACTGGCGCGCCAGGGCGGCGGACGCGAAGCGCTTTAGGGTGAACTCGAGCATGCCGGCGAATTATCGGTGGAGCACGAAAAAAAGGCGCACATTTCTGTGCGCCTCGAATGACAGCTTGGCTGCCGCTCCTCCTCCTCCAAGATCCTGAACCCGTTGCGGTCCGCACCACAAACGGGAACAGGGCGAATCCTAAACAATGAAACGGCCCGCGTCCAATGCTTTCTCCATGCTGGCACTAAGGATTTACCCGTAGGCACCTGAACCGAGTCGCGGGTCACCGCACGCGCCCTACCCAGGCAAGCATGCCCATCGCGACCGCGAACGCGACTGCGCTCGGGATGCTCACGGCCAGCCACGGCGGCCAGGTGTTCAGCAGACCGAGATGGGTGAACAGCCCATTGAGGAAGTGGAACGCGACCCCCAGCATGATGCCGCCGAAGACCTTGAGGCCGACCGCGCCGGCCCGGCTCTGCATGTATGCCGACGGGAGAGCCAGTGCCATCATCACGATGACCGCGAAGGGATAGATCAGTTTTTTCCACATCGCGATCTCGTAGCGACCGGTGTCCTGGCGGTTCTCGCGCAGATGCCGGACATAGCTGACCAGATTCCAGCCCGACATGCGCTCGGGCGCAACCATCAGCACGCTCAGCAGCTGCGGCGTGAGTTCCGAGCGCCAGACCCTTTCGTCAAGCTGGGTCCGCTCCACGGCGACCGCCGGCAGGTCCGCGGCGCCCGCCACCGGACTCACCCGGATCTGCGTGACATCGGAGAGCATCCAGGAACCCGGCGAAATCAAGCGGCCGCTCGCCGCCTCGAGGATCTCGGTGAGGTGCAAGGCACTGTCGAACTCGAACACGCGCACCCCGCGCAGCGTCACGTCGGGCGCGAGTTCGGCGATGTTGACGAAGCGTTGCCGGTCGCCGCCGCCATCGGTCCCGCGCAGCGTGTCCTTGATCCAGAGGCCGGAGCGGAACTGGCCCGACACGGAGCCCCCGAGGGCCGACATGCGCACCTGCTGCGCCATGCGCTCGGCTGGCGCGGTAAGCAGTTCCCCGATCAGGAGCGTGCCCAGCGCGAACAGGATTCCCACGCGAAAGATCGCCCACAGCGCCCGCTGCGTCCCGAGTCCGGCGGCCCGCATCGCGGTGAACTCGGAGTGCGACGCAAGTTGCGCCAGTGCGTAGATGGTGCCGATGAGTGCCGCGATCGGCATCAGCTCGTAGATGTGACCCGGCAGGCTGAGCAGCACGAAGGCGAACGCGTGCTGCAGACCGTAGCCGGAGCGACCCACGTCGCCGAGTTCGTTGATGAAGTCGAAGAAGGCGAAGAGCGCCAGGAATCCGGCGAGCACGAACAGCACCGCGCCCGTGATCTCGCGTGCCAGGTAGCGCTGCAATACGCGCATCAGCGCGCCCTCCGGCGCAGGCGCACACGCGGCGGCGTCACGCGCGCGACGAAGAAGATCGCCACGACCAGCGCGAGGAGTGCGTGCACCATCCATACCGCGACGCCAAAGCCCACCCGTTCCTGCGCCACCCAGGCCTGCGCGATCGAAGTCAGGTTGTTGTAGGTGACGTAGATCAGCAGCGCCATCACGAGGTTGATCGATCGGCCCACCCGCGGATTCACGGACGACAGCGGGATCGCCAGCAGCGCCAGCAGCACAGCGGAAATCGGCATGCTGACGCGCCAGAGGAGTTCGCCGCGGTTGCGCGGCGTCGGGTCCGAGATCAACTCGGCGGTCGGCTTGATCTTGCTCGACGTGTCGCCGCGCGCCGCCGGCCGCGGGTCGAGGCGCAAGCCGTAACGCGCGAACTCCATCACCCGCAGTTCGGACGTGGCGAGATTCCCGTCGTAGCGCCGGCCAGCCTCGAGGATGAGGAAACGGTCTCCGTTCGCCTCGGTTTCGATTTGCCCGGCGCGCGAAACGACGACCAGCCGCTGGTCGCCCTTGGTCTGGGTGACGAAGACGTTGCGCACCTCGGTCTGGGTGTTGTCCAGGGTCTCGATGAAGAAGATGCGGTTCGCGCTCCCGGATTCGCGAAACTGACCCTGTGCCACCCGGGACACGTCCTCGCGCTGCTCGAAGCGCTGCTTGTGCTCGCTGCTTTGCCGATTCGCCCAGGGCGCGGCCACGAAGGCGATCGCGGCGATGAGCACGACAAAGGGGGCTGCGAACCCGAGCACCGGCCCGATCCAGTTGTACAGGCTGCGCCCGCTCGAGGCCCAGATCACCATCTCCGAGTCGCGGTAGGCGCGCGTGAACGCCATCAGCGTGGAAACGTAGAGCGTGAGCACCAGGAGCACCGGAAGAATGTCGATCGAGGCGAACGCGATCAGCGGCAGAACGCTGTCGGTGTCGACCTTGCCGCTCGACGCCCGGCCCAGGATGCGGATCAGCGTGGTGGTCACCATGATGGTGAACAGGGTCGAGAAGACCACTCCCGCCAGGGTGGCGAGCTCGCGACGAAGCGCTTTGCGAAAGAGCATGCCTGGGCTTGGGGTCGCGATCCGATCGCTATAATGTGCGGTTCGTCGGGTCGGGCGATCTCCCGCTCCGGCGTGCCGTGGCGCCTGCCGCCATGGCCCCGTTGACTTCGAGGGATGACCCGAGGAAACCCGATGCAATTTAGCACAAAGGCTTTGTCGATCGAGAAGGTGCGCACCGGCTGTGTGATCGTTCCGGTGCTCGCCGGCCGAGAATTCACTGCCGGCGGCGCGCTCCTCGACACCGCGCACGGCGGAGCGCTGAAGGCGGCGCTGAAAAGCGGGGACCTCGAGGAAAAGGCGGGTGCGACGCTGCTGGTGCGCACCGACAAGCCGGCGAAGCGCGCGCTGCTGGTCTCGCTGGGCGAGCGGCGCGAAGTCAGCGAGAAGTCGTTTCGCGACGCCGTCGCGGGGGCGATCCAGGCCGCCGGGGCGCTCGCTTCGGACGACGCCGTGTCGCTGCTCGGCGAAGTCGCGGTCGCGGGTCGCGACGAGTCCTGGACGCTCGCCACCCAGGTGCTCGTCGGTCGCGCCCAGGCCTATCGCTTCGAGCGTCTGAAGTCCAAACCCAGCGAACGCGCGCTGCGGCCCACGCGGGTTGTGCTGTGCGTAGCCAAGGCCCACACCACACGCAGCCACACGACGGTGCAGCGCGCGGTCGCGATCGCCAACGGCGTCGACCTGGCTCGCGATCTGGGCAACCTTCCGGGCAACGTGTGCACGCCCACCTACCTCGCGCACAGCGCGGGCGAACTGGCGACGGAGTTCAACCTTCGTCTGCAGGTTCTCGAGGAAAAGCAGATGGCGGCGCTGCGCATGGGCGCCCTGCTGTCGGTCTCCAAAGGATCCGAACAGCCGCCCAAGCTGATCGTGCTGCACTATCAGGGCGCGGCCGCGGGCAAGGCGCCGGTGGTTCTCGCGGGCAAGGGGGTCACCTTCGACAGCGGCGGCATCTCGATCAAGCCGGCTGCCGAAATGGACGAGATGAAGTTCGACATGTGTGGCGCGGCGTCGGTGCTCGGCACCATCCGGGCGATTGCCGAGATGAAGCTCAAGATCAACGTGATCGGGCTGATTCCCACCTGCGAGAACCTGCCCAGCGGACGTGCGAGCAAGCCCGGCGACATCGTGACGACCATGTCGGGACAGACCGTCGAGATCCTGAACACCGACGCCGAGGGGCGGCTGATCCTGTGCGACGCGCTCACCTACGCGGAGCGCTTCAAACCGGCAGCGGTGATCGACATCGCGACGCTCACCGGCGCCTGCGTGATCGCACTGGGCCACCACCGCTCGGGGCTCTTCAGCCCGAACGACGCGCTGGCCACCGAACTGCTCGAAGCCGGCCGCGAGAGCGCCGACCCGTGCTGGCGGATGCCGCTCGACGATCCCTACCAGGAGCAGATCAAGTCGCCCTTCGCGGACATGGCCAACGTGGGCGGGCGCGCCGGCGGCGCGGTGACCGCGGCCTGCTTCCTCCAGCGCTTCACCAAGGCATACGACTGGGCGCACCTGGACATCGCGGGCACCGCCTGGAAATCGGGCAAGGACAAGGGCGCGACGGGTCGACCGGTGCCGCTGCTGGCTTCCTTCCTGATTTCCCGGGCCACCCGCGGCTGACCCGCGCCCCTGCCGAGCAATGACCCAGGTCGACTTCCACTTCAACACCCCCGACAAGCTCGCGTACGGCTGCCGGCTCCTGCGCAAGGTCTTCAACGGGGGTCTGGGTGCGGTGGTGGTCTGCGCCGACGCGGCGCAGCACGCGGAGTTCGATCGCCTGTTGTGGTCTTTTTCTGAGCTTGATTTCATCCCGCACGTCGACGCGCTCGACGCACTCGCCGCCGAGACACGGGTGCTCCTCACCGTCGCGACGCCCGACTCGGTGTGCCGTGACGTGCTGGTGAATCTCGGGCGCGCGGTGCCGGACGGGTTCAGCCGATTTGACCGGCTGGTCGAGTTGGTCGGGGCCGACGACGCGGATCGGGAGGCCGCGCGCGAGCGCTGGCGCTTCTATCGCGATCGCGGATACGAGATCCGCAATCACGACGTGGCGCGAGGTTGAGGCGATGAGCGATCAGGACCCGTTCCACAGCGCCTGGCGCGCCCTCTGGCCGCAGGCGCACCCGGAGAAGAGCGAGGCGGACGACGCGACGTCGGGGAACGACGCCACGGGCGAAGACGTGCTGAAACGCACGCCACCACAGCGACCCGCGCCGATCCCGGCGACGCCGTGGGTCGCGCCGGAGCGGACCGCGCCGGTTGTCCCGGAAGCGCCGAGCGTCGTTGCGGCGGCGCCGCCGGATGCCGACGCCCCCGAGCCCGTCGCCCGGGCGCTCGACGAGACGATCCCGCTGCTCACCGAAGTGCTCGAACTGCCCCCGGAGCTCGACGACGGGCTGCCACGCACCCTCGACGAGGTCGACTGGAGCCGTCTCGCGCTGCAGGTGCGCGAGCAGGTGCTCGATGACCTGCTGCGCCAGCCCGAACGCTTCCTGGACGAACCGCTGCGCGAGCGCGTGCAGCGCGTCGTCGAGCGCGGCACGAGGGCGCTCGCGATCGAGATCCGCGCCAGCGTCGAGGAGAGCGTGCGCGAGGCGATCGCGCTCGCCGTCGCCGAGGAACTCACGCGGGTCCAGGCCGAGATCCTGTATCGCGGCCACACCACCCGGGTTCCTGATCCGAACGACCCGACCTGAGCTGAATCTTTTTCGCAAAGGACTGCAGATGACCGCACCCGGACCGGCCGCCGCTGTCGAGGCGCTTGCCAAGAGCTTCGAGCCCGCACAGATCGAGGCGCGCTGGTACCCGAGCTGGGAGGAACGCGGCTATTTCGCGGCCGGCAGTACGCCCGGCGCGAGCGCCTTCTCGATCCAGCTGCCGCCGCCCAACGTCACGGGCACCCTGCACATGGGACACGCGTTCAACCAGACGATCATGGACGCGCTGACCCGCTATCACCGGATGAAGGGCGACAACACGCTCTGGCTGCCGGGGACGGACCACGCGGGAATCGCGACGCAGATCGTCGTCGAGCGCCAGCTCGACGCACGCGGCGTCTCGCGCCACGACCTCGGTCGCGAGGAATTCATCCGGCAGGTCTGGGAGTGGAAGCAGCAATCCGGTTCGACCATCACACGCCAGATGCGCCGCATGGGCGCCTCGACCGACTGGGCGCTCGAGTACTTCACGATGGACGATCGGCTCTCGGAGGTCGTGCGCGAAGTCTTCGTCACGCTGCATCGTCAGGGACTGATCTATCGCGGCAAGCGGCTCGTGAACTGGGATCCGGAACTGCTCACGGCGGTCTCCGACCTGGAGGTCATCAGCGAGGAAGAGGAAGGCAAGCTCTGGGAGATTCTCTACCCGCTCACCGACGGCAGCGGGCACCTGTGTGTCGCCACCACGCGTCCCGAAACGATGCTGGGCGACACCGCGGTGATGGTGCACCCCGAGGACGAGCGTTACGCGCAGTTCGTCGGTCGCACGGTGCGCCTGCCGCTCACCGGTGCGACGGATGATGCCGACGCCGTGGCGCCGGCCGGGCACTGGCGCGAAATCCCGGTGATCGCCGACGCCTACGTCGATCGCGCGTTCGGCACGGGGGTCGTCAAGGTCACCCCGGCGCACGACTTCAATGACTACGCGGTGGGGCAGCGCCATGGCCTGCCGATCATCGGGGTGCTGACGCCCGAGGGAAATCTCAACGAAAACGCCCCGCGACGCTATCAGGGGCTCGACCGTTTCGCGGGACGCGCGAAGGTGGTGGCCGATCTGGAAGCGCTCGGCCTGGTCCAGTCGGTCAAGGCGCACCGGATGATGGTGCCGCGTGGGGATCGCACCCATTCGGTAATCGAGCCGATGCTCACCGACCAGTGGTTCGTCGCGATGAGCGCGCCCTCCCCGGCTGATTCGCCGCTGGCGGGCAAGAGCATCACCGCGCGCTCGCTCGAGGTCGTGGCCGACGGTTCGATCCGCTTCGTTCCCGAGAACTGGCGGGCCACCTACAACCACTGGCTCGAGAACATCCAGGACTGGTGCATCTCGCGCCAGCTCTGGTGGGGTCACCAGATTCCGGCCTGGTACAAGGCCGACGCCGCCGGCAACCCGATTCACGACGGCACGGTCTTTGTCGCGCGCAGCGCCGACGAGGCGCTTGCGGATGCGCGCGCCAAAGGCTGGGACGGCGCACTGGTGCGCGACCCCGACGTGCTCGACACCTGGTTCTCGTCGGCGCTGGTGCCCTTCTCGACGCTCGCCGATCGGGATCAGCCGATCGCCGACGGCCGCCCCAACATCCGGCCCGAACTCGCCCAGTACCTGCCCTCGTCGGTGCTGGTCACCGGTTTCGACATCATCTTCTTCTGGGTCGCCCGGATGGTGATGATGACGCTGGCGTTTGACGGCAGGATTCCGTTCAATGAGGTCTACGTGCACGCGCTGGTGCGCGATGCGGAAGGCCAGAAGATGTCGAAGTCCAAGGGCAACACCCTGGACCCGATCGACCTGATCGACGGCATCGGACTCGAGGAACTGGTCGCCAAGCGCACGCAGGGCCTGATGAACCCGAAGCAGGCCGACGCGATCGCGCGACGCACCCGCAAGGAGTTCCCGCAGGGGATCGCGCCGCACGGCGCCGACGCGCTGCGCTTCACCTTCGCCTCGCTCGCCACGCCCGGGCGCGACATCAATTTCGATCTGAGCCGCTGCGAGGGCTACCGCAACTTCTGCAACAAGCTCTGGAACGCCACGCGCTTCGTGCTGATGAACTGCGAGGGGCACGATTGCGGCTTCACCGGAGATCGCGCGGCCGATGCCGCGCAGGCACAGCCCCACCTCGGCGAGCCCGAGCGCTGGATCGTCTCGCGGCTGCAGCGTCTCGAAGCCGAAGTGGCGCGACACTTCGACGAATACCGCTTCGACCTGGCCGCGCGCGCCACCTACGAATTCGTCTGGAACGAATATTGCGACTGGTACCTCGAACTGGCGAAGGTGCGCGTCCAGCTCGGCGATGCGGCGAGCCAGCGCGCCACGCGGCACACCCTGCTGGGGGTGCTCGAAACCGTACTGCGACTCGCGCACCCGATCATTCCGTTCATCACCGAGGAACTCTGGCAGCGGGTCGCACCGCTCGCCCGGCGCTACGGGGCAAGCGGCGTGCAGACGCTTGCCGGCGCCGCCCTCGACGAGGCGCTCGCGGCCGGGCGCCACTCGCTGATGACCCAGCCCTTCCCCCTGCCGCAACCCGAGCGCATCGATGTCGCGGCGGAGGAGTGGGTGGGACGCTTGCGCGCGATGGTCGACGCGTGCCGCGCGCTGCGCGGCGAAATGGGCATCTCACCGGCGCAGCGCCTCGCGCTGGTGGTGGTGGGCGACCGGGCGGAGCTCACCGGCTTCGCTCCTTATCTCACGGCGCTCGCCAAGCTCTCCGACGTCGAAATCGCCGATGCGCTGCCCGCGGGCTCGGTGGCGCCGGTACAGATCGTCGGGGAATCGAGCCTGATGCTTCAGGTCGAGATCGACATCGCCGCCGAGCGCGAGCGGCTGGCCCGCGAAGTGGCCCGGATCACCGCAGAGATCGGCAAGGCCGAGGCGAAGCTCGCGAACGAGAGCTTCGTGGCGCGCGCGCCGGGGGCGGTGGTCGAGCAGGAGCGTGACCGGCTGAGTGGCTTCCACGCAACGCTGGCGAAGCTCGAGGAGCAGCTTGTCCGACTCGGGTGACGAGAACGCAACAACAATGCGGGTACACAACAATGCGGGTACTGTCGCCAAATGGGCGGGAACGGCCTATGCTGATCCGCTGTCGGGCCTGTCGGTGAGAAAAAACTGAGAAGAATGCCGTCCGGAGCTTGGGAATCCGTCAAGGAGGAGAGGCGATGATGACGATCCGGAATCTGCTTCGCGCCGGTTTGCTTGGGGCGATCACGACTGTGCTGGTTGCGTGCGGGAGTGGCGATCTCGAACCCAGCAGCGCGGCGGTCGCGGCGAAAAGTGCCGCGAGCTCGGCGGCCCAGGGCGGCGCAGGCACTGCGTCTTCGCAGCCGGTCGAATCCGCGAGCGCCCAGACTGCGGCGTCACCCGCCCCGGCAAACGATCCGCCGGCGACCCATCCGTTCGCCGATTCGCGCCCTGTTCCAGGGCGCTACATCGTGGTGTTCAAGAAGAGCATCGGCAATCCCGCCGCGGAGGCCGCGAATGTGATGCGCGGTCGTGGCGGCCAGATTCATCATGTCTACTCGCACGCGCTCAAGGGATTTGCGGCCACCCTTACGGAAGCTGCTCTGCAGGGCATTCGCAGAAATCCGAATGTCGACTACATCGAGCAGGATCAGACCGTTTCGATCCGTGCCACCACGCAGAACAACGCGACGTGGGGCCTCGACCGGATCGACCAGCGGGATCTGCCGCTGGACACCGTGTACACCTACAACGCCACCGGCGCGGGTGTGACCGCCTTCATCATCGACACCGGGATCTATGCGGAGCATACGCAATTCACCGGCCGCCGCGTCGCGGGCTACGACGTGATCGGAGACGCCTTTGCCAACACCGACTGCAACGGCCACGGGACGCACGTCGCGGGCACCGTCGGAGGCATGACGTGGGGCGTAGCCAAGGGTGTTAACCTGATTTCGGTTCGAGTGCTCGATTGCAGCGGTTCCGGCTACTGGAGTGGCGTGATCGCGGGTATCAACTGGGTGGCGAGCAGTTCGTTACGGCCCGCCGTGGCCAACATGTCGCTCGGCGGCGGCTTTTCCACCGCAGTGAATCAGGCCGTTGCAGGCGCGGTGAACTCGGGCGTCACGATGGTGGTGGCGGCCGGCAACAGCCGGTCCGACGCGTGTCGCTACTCGCCCGCCGCTGAACAGAGCGCCATCACCGTCGGCGCCACGACGCGGGACGACGCACGCGCTTCGTATTCGAACTGGGGGTCGTGCGTGGACATCTTTGCGCCGGGCAGCGGTATAACTTCCGCGTGGAAAGGCGGCGCTGACGCATCGAATACGATCAGCGGCACGTCTATGGCGTCTCCGCATGTCGCTGGAGCCGCCGCGCTGGCGCTGCAATACAACACTACCGCGTTGCCGGCGGGCGTTGCCGCAATCCTGATCGACAACGCAACCGTCAGCCGACTCAGTTCCATCGGCAAGGACTCGCCGAACCTGCTGCTGTACTCGTTGCTCGCTACGGATTCGGGCTCCGGTACCGAGCCGGGGACAATCACGGTTGCAGTCAGCCTCGACCCAAGCAGCCGAAAGGCCGGCAAGGACGACTGGCGCGCCCGTGTCACCGTGGCGATCAGCAATGCAGCGGACAGCGCCGCGGTCGCGAACGCAACGGTGTCCGGCGACTTCACGCCGGGGGGGACCGCAAGCTGCCTGACTGGCAGCGACGGAACGTGCACGCTGAACAGTGATACGATCAGCGACGACTCCACGGACTTCCAGGTACTGCGCGTTGTGGGAACAAATCCCACGTTGACCGCTCCCAGCCCCCTGCCAGGTATCCAGATCCCGCGACCCTGACCGGCTTCACGCCAACGCCCCGGCCTTTAAACCGGGGCGTTTTTCTTTGCCGTGACGCGCGGGCGCAGTACTTGGCCGATTCGCGTCCGGCCCGCGCGGGCCGCCGCCATCGCCACGCCGACGGCGAACCCGCACCCGGGTTCCCCGCCGCCGGTCACCGCCGCTTCAGATAGAAGGTCCAGTTCTTCTCGCCCCGCTCGACCTGCAGCAGTTCGTGCCCGGTCTGCCTGGCGAAGACCTCGAAGTCTTTGCGCGACCCGGGGTCGGTCGAGATGATCTTCAGCACCTGACCGCTTGGCAGGTCGGCCAGCGCCTTCTTCGCACGCAGGATCGGCAGCGGGCAATTCAGCCCGCTTGCGTCCACTTCACGATCAAATCCGATGCTCTCGCTCATGCGCACTGCTCCCATTGCCTAAGGCGCCACGGGGCGCTTTCCTTGCCCGCGCTTCCGGCGCTCACTGCCGCCGCCATCCACGCCACGCACCCCAGCCGATCAACCCGGAAAAGCCCCAGAAGAGCGGCGCAAACATCAGCGGTCCACCCAACATGAGACCGAGAAAACTGCCGACGCTGCCGAAGGCCACGGGCAGCGCCGTCTGCGTCGCAGCGATCAATGTCTGGCGCACGCCCGCCGCCTCGCCGATGCGCCCGGGCGGCGCGTGCCGGTGCAGCAGCGACATCACCATCGGCTGGCCGCAGCCCAGCCCGAGTCCGAGCACGAAGGACAGCGCCATCAGCACGCTCGCCTGCGACGGCAGCGGATAGGCGGCGAACACCAGCGCGGCGATGATCTGCGCGACGGTGATCACCCGCCACTCGCTGATGCCGCGGGTGATGATCGGCAACGCGAGGCGCACGACGAAGGTCGCCGCCCCGAAGGAGGCCAGCACCTGCCCGATCTGCGACGGCGAGAGCCCGATTCGCGCTCCGTGGATCGGCACCAGAAACAGATGCACGTCCCAGGCCGAGGACAGCAATACGACGGCCACGAAGAGCCGGCGCAGCTCGGGCACCTGAAGCAGCGCGAAAGCGCTGACCTTGATCTCGGGCTCGAGGGACGGTGCGCGCACCTGCGTCGGAAAGCGCCACCGCAGGTAGAGCAGCAGCCCGGCCACCGCCGCGATCCCGCCGGCGACCAGGAACGATGTGCGAAAGCCGCCATACTCGATCGCGTAGCCGGCGATCAGCGGCCCGACGAATCCCGAGATCGAGAAGGCGACGGCCAGTCGACCGAAGTTGCGGGTGACGCCGGTCGCGTCGGAGCGGTCCGCGAGTGCCTCGCCGGTGAGCTTCTGCAGCGGAAGGTGCACGAGCAGGAAGCCCAGCCCGACCGTCGTGCTCGAAACGTAGAGCGACATCAGTTCCTGCTGGAGCGCCGGCGCGGCGGTGCCCAGCGCCAGCAGCGAGAAACCGATCAGCATCGGAATTCGGGTGCCGCCCCGGTCCATCCAGCGTCCGGCGATCACCGCCGCGAGCATCGGGAAGAACGAATAGAGCGCCAGCAGCATGCCGACCACCAGGGTCGGCGCCCCCCACTGGATTGCGGCCAGCGTGACGCTGATGCGGCTCGCGGCGAACGCCGTGTGCGAGAGCACCGCGAGCGCGAGAATCGCGCCCATGCGGCCCGGAGCGATCAGCGCGGCCAAAGTCAGCCGCGGTCTTTGACCCAGCCCGCCACGCCCGCCAGCGCCGCGCCCAGGGCGGCCGGGTCGGTGCCGCCCGCCTGCGCCATTTCCGGTCGCCCTCCCCCCTTGCCACCGACCTGCTGCGCGACGAAGTTCACCAGATCGCCCGCCTTGACGCGCTTGCACGCGTCGGGCGTCACGCCGGCGATCAGGCTCACCCGGCCGCCGTCGACCGAGGCGAGCACGATCGCCGCGGTCTTCAACTTGTCCTTGAGGCGATCGACCGTCTCGCGCAGTGCCGGGACATCCGCCTCGGGAATCTCGGCCGCCAGGACGTGGATGCCGTTCACCTCGGTGGCTTGCGAGGCGAGGTCGTCCCCGCTCGCCGAAGCGAGCTTGGATTTCAGGCGCGCGAGTTCGCGCTCGAGCGCGCGGCTGCTCTCGAGCAACTGCCCGATGCGGGCGGCGACGTCCTCCGCGGGAACCTTGAGGGCCGCTGCCGCCGCCGCGAGTCGCTCCTCGGCTTCGAACACCCAGCCCAGGGCGTGCTCACCGGTTACGGCCTCGACCCGGCGGATCCCCGCCGCCACGCCGCCTTCCGAGACGATCTTGAAGAGCCCGATATCCCCGGTGCGCGCCACGTGCGTGCCGCCGCACAGTTCGCGTGACGAACCAATGTCGAGCACGCGCACCGCATCCCCGTACTTCTCGCCAAAGAGCGCCACGGCCCCGCCCTTGACCGCCTCGTCGAAGCCCATCACCTGCGCGGCGGTGGCCGAGTTGGCGAGAATCTCGGCGTTGACAATCCGCTCGACCTCGCGAACCTGTGCCCCGTTCACCGGCGCGTTGTGGCTGAAGTCGAAGCGCGTCTTGTCTTCGTCGACGAGCGAACCCTTCTGCTGCACGTGCGCGCCCAGCACTTCGCGCAGTGCCTTGTGCATCAGGTGCGTTGCCGAGTGGTTGCGCAGCGTGCGTGCGCGCGCCTCCTCGTCTACCTCGGCGCGCACGCCCTGGCCGACGCGCAGTTCGCCGCTTTCCAGTTCACCGTGGTGTCCGAAGACGTCCGCCTGGATCTTGAGGGTGTCGCTGACCCGAAACGAGACCGGCACGGCGCCCGGCGCGACGATCCGACCCCGGTCGCCGACCTGCCCGCCCGATTCGGCGTAGAAGGGCGTGTCGTCGAGGACGACGACACCGCTCTCGCCGGCACGCAGCGCGGCCACGCTCGTTCCCTCACGGTACAGCGCGGTGACGCGAGCCTCGTGCACGAGCGTGTCGTAGCCGTGGAAGCGGGTCGGCTCGCCGGCATACTCGAGTTGCGCCGCCGAGCGGAAGCGCCCCGCAGCACGCGCCTGCTCACGCTGGTGACGCATCGCAACCTCGAAGGCCGCCTCGTCGACCGCGACGCCGCGTTCGCGACAGACATCCGCCGTCAGGTCGAGCGGAAAGCCGAAGGTGTCGTGCAGCTTGAAGGCGATCGCGCCGTCGAGCGTCTTGGCGCCGCCGGCAGCGAGCGCCGCGAGCGCGGTCTCGAGGATTTCCATCCCGTGCGCGATCGTCTCGAAGAAACGCTCTTCTTCCTGACGCAGCACCTCGGTCACCCGGTCACGCTGGGCGATGAGTTCGGGGTACGCGTCGCCCATCTCGGCGGCCAGCGCCGCCACCAGGCGATGGAAAAACGGGCGCCGCGCGCCGAGCTTGTAGCCGTGGCGAATCGCCCGCCGGGCAATCCGGCGCAGCACGTAACCGCGCCCTTCATTGCCCGGAATGATGCCGTCACAGACCGTGAACGTGCACGCGCGAATGTGATCGGCGATCACCTTGAAGGACGGGCTCTGCGCGTCGGCGTCGGCGGCGCCGCCGGCAGCCTGCACCGCCGCACGCGCCGCGGCGAGCAGCCTCACGAAGAGATCGATCTCGTAGTTCGAGTGCACGCCCTGGAGCACGGCGGCCACCCGCTCGAGACCCATGCCGGTGTCGACGCTGGGCTTGGGCAACGGATTCATCACGCCCTGGTCGTCGCGGTTGTACTGCATGAAGACGATGTTCCAGATCTCGACGTAACGATCGCCATCCTCTTCGGGGCTGCCCGGCGGACCGCCCGCGATCGCCGCGCCGTGATCCCAGAAGATCTCGCTGCACGGACCGCAGGGCCCCGTGTCGCCCATCGCCCAGAAATTGTCCGAGGCGTAGCGCGCCCCCTTGTTGTCGCCGATGCGGATGATGCGCTCGGGCGGTACCTTGATCTCGTCGGCCCAGATCGCGTAGGCCTCGTCGTCCTCCGCGTAGACCGTCACCCAAAGCCGCTCGGGTGCCAGACCGTACTCCTTGGTCAGCAGGTCCCAGGCAAAGCGGATGCCGTCGTGCTTGAAATAGTCGCCGAAGCTGAAGTTGCCCAGCATCTCGAAGAAGGTGTGGTGACGCGCCGTGTAGCCGACGTTCTCGAGATCGTTGTGCTTGCCGCCCGCGCGGATGCACTTCTGCGCAGTCACGGCGCGCTGATACGACCGCTTGTCGAAGCCGAGGAACACATCCTTGAACTGGTTCATCCCCGCATTGGTGAACAGCAGTGTCGGGTCGTCGCCCGGCACGACGGGGCTCGAGGGCACGATCGTGTGGCCGTTCGCCTCGAAGAAGCGCAGGAATTTCTCTCGGATTTCAGCCGATTTCATGGTGGCACCGCGGATGGAACGCAACTTTTCATTTTACCCAATGCGCGTGGCGTGAAACGGCGAAATCGCCGCGAGTGTCCATCGCTCGAAGCGGACATCGTCCCCGCGAGACGCGTTTCGCGCGAGAATTGCCCTTTCCCACCTCTCTCGCGCGCCTCCCCACGATGCCCAGCCCCCTCGACTCGATCCGCGTCCTCGACCTCACCCGCGTGCTTGCCGGACCGTGGTGCGCCCAGAATCTCGCGGATCTCGGCGCCGACGTGATCAAGATCGAGCGCCCCGGCGCAGGCGACGACACGCGCAGCTGGGGGCCGCCGTTTCTCAAGGATCGCGACGGGAACGACACCACCGACGCCGCCTACTATCTCGCGGCCAACCGCGGCAAGCGCTCGGTGACGATCGACATCTCCGGCGCGCCCGGACAGCAGGCGATCCGCGAACTGGCGCTGCACTGCGACGTCGTGCTGGAGAACTTCAAGGTCGGGCAGCTTGCCGGCTACGGGCTCGACTACGCGAGCCTGCGGGCGGTGAACCCGCGACTGGTCTACTGCTCGATCACCGGATTCGGGCAGGACGGACCGTGGGCGCAGCGCCCCGGCTACGACTTCATCATCCAGGGCCTGGGCGGGCTGATGTCGCTCACCGGCGAGGCCGACGACCAACCGGGCGGCGGCCCACAGAAGGTGGGCGTCGCGGTCTCCGACCTGATGACCGGCATGTACGCGACCCAGGCCGTGCTGGCCGCCCTGCTGCACCGCGAGCGCACCGGGGAGGGCCAGTTCATCGATCTGGCGCTGCTCGACGTGCAGGTGGCGATGCTCGCGAACATGAACACCAACTACCTGGTGAGCGGCGAGCCGCCCCGGCGCTGGGGCAACGCGCACCCGAACATCGTTCCCTACCAGACCTTCAAGACATCCGACCGGTGGATCATCGTGGCCGTCGGCAACGACGGACAGTACCGGCGCTTCTGCGAGATCGGCGGCTGCCCCGAGCTGGTCAGCGACCCGCGCTTCGCGCGCAACGCGGGGCGCGTGCGCAACCGCGAGGCGCTCATCGCCCTGCTCGTGCCGATGATGGCTGCACAACCGGCAGATTACTGGCTCGAACGCCTCGAGGCCGCCGGCGTCCCCTGCGGCCCGATCAACGATCTCGACCAGGTATTTCGCAACCCGCAGGTGCGCGCGCGCGGGCTGCGCATCGACGTGCCGCGCGAGGACGCCGGGCCGGTGCCGCTGGTGGGCTCGCCGATGCGCTTCTCGGCCACGCCGGTGAGCTACCGCCGTGCGCCCCCCCGGCTCGGCGAGCACACCAACGAGGTGCTCGGCGAGATCCTCGGCTACGACGCGGCACAGATTGCCGCGGTGATGGCGGACCCGGGCCGTGAATCCGCCTGAACTCGCGCGCCGGAGCACGGACAAAGCGCCGATCGGGCCCTGGGCCGTGCCCACGTTCCCGGCGCGCTCGCACTGGCTCACCGCGACCATCGTCGTGCTGCTCGGCGCGCTGCTCGCCACCACGCTCTGGCTGGCGCGCGAGAACGAGCGCAACGAGAAGCAGGAGGCGCTGCAGCACGCCAGCATGGCGGCGGTCATGTCGATCCGCACCCGGCTCGCCGAGACCGAGCAGGCGCTGCGCGGTCTCGCCGCGGAACTGCGTGGCGCCGGCGACGACGCGCGCTTTGCCGCGGTGGCCACGGAACTCGTCGCCAACAATCCGGCGCTGCTGCGCATCGAACGCCGCGCCGGCGGCGAACTGATCGCCGCCGCGGACGCGCCGCAGCCCCGCGCGCGCCTGGGCGCCGCGCGGCGCGCCGGTCTCGGCTTCGACACACAGATCGCGCTGGCGGCCTCGCGCGGTGCCGATCGCCTCGCCTATTCGCGGCCCTACCCCGTCCAGATACCCGGCGAATTGCCGTTCGCGGTGACCGAACTCGCGGTTCCCGTCGACGGCGAGCGCCGCGGCACGCTGCTGGCGATCTACGCGCTCGAGCGGATTCTCGAGCACTTCGCTCCGCCCGAATTCCTGGCCGCTCACGAAGTCACCCTGAGCGAACTCGACGGTTCGACGCTGGCGCGCGCGGCCTCGGGCGTGCGCGGCGCCGGCGTATACCGGGCGACGGCGCCGCTCGAACTCGCCGGGGGGCGCTCGATCTCGCTGCGCGCCGACAGCCGCGCGGGCGAGCCGAGGTTCATTCCCAACCTGCTCGCGGCGATGCTGGTGGCGGCCATTGCCGCACTCGCCATCATCGGCGTCCTGCTCAGCCGTCACGGACACCTGCGCGCACGCACCGAACGCGCGCTGCGCGACCAGTACACCTTTCGCAAGGCCATGGAGGATTCGCTGGTCACGGGCCTGCGCGCGCGCGATCGCGACGGGGTGATCACCTACGTCAACCCCGCCTTTTGCGCGATGACCGGATACGACGCCGAGGAGTTGATCGGGTGCCGCGCGCCCATGCCCTACTGGGTGAAGGACACCGAGGTCGACCCGGAGCGCAGCCAGACCCTGTTTCCGGCTGGCGACGATCTGCGCCAGGGATTCGAGACCGTCTTTCGGCGCAAGAGCGGCGAGCACTTCCCGGTGCTGATCTTCGAGGCCCCGCTGATCGACGAGCGCAGCGAACAGGCGGGCTGGATGGGCTCGATTCTCGACATCAGCGAGCAGAAGCGCATCGAGGAACTGAGCCGGCGGCAGGAAGAGAAGCTGCACCAGAACGCGCGCATGGCGCTGCTCGGCGAAGTGGCTTCGTCGCTCTCGCACGAACTCAACCAGCCGCTCGCCGCGATCAACGGCTATGCGACGGCCTGCCGCAACCTTCTCGAGACCGGAAAGACGGCCGATCTGGACGTCGCACTCGCGCGCATCCGCACGCAGTCCGAGCGCGCCGGACTGGTAATCCGCAGCGTCAACGACTTTGTGCGCAGCCGCAAGCTCGATCGCGCCGAGGTGGACCTCGCGGAATTGCTGCACGCGCTCGAGCCCCTGATCGAACTGCAGGGGCGCAAGTTCGACGTGCGCCTCGCCTGGTCCGCGCAGCCCGGCGCCCGGGTGCTCGCCGATCGCACCTTGCTCGAGCAGGTGATCCTGAACCTGACCCGCAACGCGGTGGAGTCGATGGAGCATACCGATCCCGAACAACGGCTGCTCGAGATCGAGGTCACGCGCAACACGCACGACGGCGAGGAAGACAAGGTGGAAATCGCCGTGCTCGACCACGGTCCCGGCGTCGCGCCGCAGGCACGCGCGCAGCTGTTCAGCGCCTTCTTCAGCACCAAGGAGCAGGGCCTGGGCATCGGACTGAGCCTGTGCCGCTCGGTGGTCGAGAAGCACGGCGGTCAGTTGCGCTATGCCGAGCGCCCCGGCGGCGGCGCGCGATTCAGCGCTACCATTGCAGCGATCCCCACCGAGACGCCATGAGCACCAGCCCGCCGCGCAGCGCCGCGCGCAGCCCAACGGTTTACATCGTCGACGACGAGCCGGTCGTCGCCGAGGCGCTCGCCTTCCTGCTCGAGTCGCGCGGGCTCCCCAGCGAGCGCTTCGACAGCGGCGAATCGTTCTGGGCCGTGGTCAGCGCGCGCGCCGAATGGGGCGACGTGCCGGGCTGCGTGCTCCTCGACGTGCGCATGCGCAGCATGTCCGGGATCGAGGTCTTCGAGCGCCTGTTGCGGCGCCACCCCGACCTGCCGGTGCCGGTGATCTTCCTCACCGGGCACGGCGACATCCCGATCGCCGTGGAAGCGCTCAAGCGCGGGGCATTCGATTTTTTCGAGAAACCCTTCGCGGACAACCGCCTGGTCGATCGCGTCGCGCAGGCCATCGCGGAATCGCGACTGCGCATCGCCACCCGGCAGACCACGGCCGATCTGGACAGCCGGCTCGCGCGCTTGAGCGCGCGGGAGCGCTCGGTGATGCGTCTGATCCTCGCTGGCCAGCTCAACAAACTGATCGCCGCCGAACTGGGGATCAGCATGCGCACCGTCGAGGTGCACCGCTCCAATGTCTTCACCAAGATGGGCGTGCGCAACGCAGTCGATCTCGCGCGGCTCTTCGAGGTCACCGGCCTGCCCCCGGACGAGGACTGAAGACGCTGCGGTATCCTTCCCCGATCGCAACTCCGCATTCCACGCAGGCACCTACACCATGAGCAAGAAGAGCTACGACCCCGTTCCGTCATGCCGCGTCGCCTTCCTCGGGCTCGGCGTGATGGGCTATCCGATGGCCGGGCACCTGCAGCGCGCAGGTCACCAGGTCACCGTCTACAACCGCACCGCGGCGAAGGCCGAGCAGTGGGCCGGCGAGTACGGCGGCAGCGCCGCGGCCACGCCGCGCCAGGCCGCGAAGGACGCCGAGATCGTCTTTTGCTGCGTCGGCAACGACGACGACCTGCGCTCGGTCACGTTCGGCGAGCACGGCGCCTTCGCCGGCATGAAGGCCGGCGCGATCTTTGTCGACCACACCACGGCCTCGGCCGAGGTGGCGCGCGAACTCCATGGGCTCGCCAAGGGCAAGGGACTGGGCTTCGTCGACGCGCCGGTCTCGGGCGGCGAGGCCGGCGCGGTGAACGGCGTGCTGACTGTGATGTGCGGGGGCGAAGCGGCGGCCTTCGATCCGGTCAAACCCGTCGGGATGGCCTACGCCAAGGCCTTCACGCTGATCGGCGCACCCGGCGCCGGACAGCTCGCGAAGATGGTCAACCAGATCTGCTGCATCGGGATCATCCAGGGGCTCGCCGAGGCGATCAACTTCGGGCTCGAGGCGGGACTGGACATGAAGCTCGTGCTCGAGGTGATCGGCAAGGGCGCCGCGCAATCCTGGCAGATGGACAACCGCGGCACGACGATGGTCGACGACAAGTTCGACTTCGGCTTCGCCGTGGACTGGATGCGCAAGGACCTCGGCTTGTGCCTCGACGAAGCGAAGCGCAACGGCGCGCCGCTGCCCGTCACCGCACTGGTCGACCAGTTCTACGGCGACGTCCAGCGTATGGGCGGGTCGCGCCACGACACCTCGAGCCTGATTCGCCGGTTGCGCCGACCCAAGTGAAGGCACGACCGATTCTTTTGATAATCGCCGCGTTCGCGGCGATCGCGATTCTGGGAGTACAAATGGGAATACTCTCCGGCAAGCGCCCTCAGGGCCTAGGTGTCACCGACGGCAAGCTGGCGGCGGTGCAAACGCAGAACCGGAACGCCGTGAGCAGCTTCGCGACGACCGAGTACCACCGCATCGCGCCGCTCGCGGCGGACGGCGACCCGAGCGCGGCGTTCGAGCGGCTCGTGCGCCTCGTCGCCGACCGCGCCGCGGCGCGCGTCATTGAACGACGACCCGACTACCTCTACGCCGAGTTCGAAACCAGATGGCTCAAGTTCGTCGACGACGTCGAGTTTCTGCTCGACGCGCCGGCGGGCGTGATCCACGTGCGCTCGGCATCCCGGCTCGGGCGCGGGGACCTCGGCGTCAACCGTACCCGCATCGAGAGTCTGCGAGCGCGCCTGGCGGCGTCCGCGCCTGGCGGCGCAACATCTTCCAAAACCACTGAAGGAAAAGAACCGATGAGCTACCAGACCACCCCCTCCGGATTGCAGTACCAGGACACCGTCGTGGGCAGCGGCGCCGAAGCCAAGGCCGGCACGCGCGTCAGCGTCCACTACACCGGCTGGCTCTACGAGAACGGCAAGGCCGGCAAGAAGTTCGATTCGAGCAAGGACCGGGGCGACCCGTTCGGGTTTGCGCTCGGCGGCGGCCAGGTCATCAAGGGCTGGGACGAGGGCGTGCAGGGGATGAAGGTCGGCGGCACGCGGATGCTGATCATCCCGGCGGAACTGGGCTACGGCTCGCGCGGGGCGGGGGGCGTGATTCCGGGCGGGGCGACGTTGCTGTTTGAGGTGGAGTTGCTGGGGGTTTGAACGCGGCGCCCCATGAGAAAAGGGCAGCCTTGCGGCTGCCCTTTGACTTTGCTGCTGACTTTGATCAGGCGCGACGGCGGCGGGCCATTCCGGCGAGGCCCAGCAGACCGATGCCGAGCAGCGCGGCCGAAGCTGGGACTGGGACGGTTGCTGTCGAAGCGGACCATGAGGTCGATACACCAGCCTTGTTGCCAGAGAAGTAAAGCAGGCCGTCCGTGGCGTCAAGAAGCGGGTTCGTGCTTGTCAGCATACCAGCGAGACGGATCGTGTACAGGTTCACCGTGTAATCGAAGCCCACTACGTCCGAGGCAGCAAACGTGAAGGTGCCTGCCGTCCAGATCACGTCCGGCGATACAGGCGAAATCGATCCGAGCACGATATTGGTGAATGTCGCTCCGCCGATGCCTGCAAAGTCGCCTGTCGCGTCCAAAGTTAACGCGGAGCCACCGTCCCCGAACGTGACCCCGGTAAAGACCGCCGTTCCGTCCGTGGGGCAGGGGGACACCGTGCACGTCGGGGTCTGACCAGCTGCGGAAAATGACACGGCGCCATCTATGAGTGCAGCTTGCGCCGGCAGTGCGAACGCGCCAAACGCTACCGACAGCGCGGCGAGAAGAGTTTTCTTGGTATGTTTCATGGTGATCTCCAGTGATAAATTATTAAGAGTATTGTGACACCCAATAGGCATGCACGATTCATGCCAGAATTCGTTTCTTCATTACTATCAGTGACTTAGCAAATATCCGCAAAATTCGCATGGTTAATTTGTAAAGAAAACCGACACTTTTCTTCTGTTTTGCTGAAAACACGGACAGGACGCGCCGACCCCGTACAATCGGCGCGTCGCCGTTGCACTGCCGCAATCATGAGCCAGCCACCTGCATCCGCCCCTGCCGCTCCCCTGCCGGGCCACTTCATTCGCAGCGTCATCGACGCGGATTTGGCGGCGGGAACCTACGCACCGCGACACTGGGCGGGACGGCCGGATATTGCTGCGGCGCACCGCGCGGGTTCGCCCGACCCGGCCGCGATCCGCACACACTTCCCGCCCGAGCCCAATGGCTACCTGCACATCGGTCACGCCAAGTCGATCTGCTTGAACGGGGCGACATTGTTCTTTGAGGTGGAGTTGCCGGGAGTGTAGCGGCGTCGTTCACACCCCCGCGGGCGCATCCCAGGCCAGCACCTCCAAACCGGCGAGACGCTCGAAGTCCCGCCGGTTGCGCGTGAGAACTGCGCAACCATAGTAGAGCGCGGTGGCTCCGATGATGGCGTCATGCGCCGCCACGGTGACGTTCGCCGGCAGGGACGCGACCAGGCGCGCGTGCACGCGCGCAACAGACAGCCCAAAATCGAGCACGGGAATCACCGACAAAATTGCCTCGACGAAAGCTTCGCGGCGAGCGCGTCGCTCCGCAGTGTGCGCCCGGTGGACTCCCACCAACAACTCTGAGGCGGTGATCGCCGACACATAGGCATCGCCATGGTGGGCCCAGCGAGTGAAATTCGGCGCGCCACTTCCCCGCTCGGCCAGAATCAGGACATCGGTGTCGATCAGGAGTCCCATGTTGATTCCGTTCCGACCAGTGCGTCGCGACCCGCCCGGACTTCGGCGACAAAGGCGTCTGCTTCGTCGGGGTCGAGCACGGGCAGGCGCCGGAACACGTCATCCAGTCGATCGACCGGACAACCCACCGGAACCGTCGCGGGCGGTAATACGCGGGCAATGATCTCTTCGCCTTTCGTCACTTCCAGGTCGATCTGCAGATGACGCACTTCACCGAGTAGCGCGGACAGGTTCCGGGACAGCTCGGTGGCGGTGACGCGCCTGGTTTGGGTGATGGTCACGATTGAACCCCCGATGGATATCTGAAAATCAGACTAGCACAGGAAGCCCGCGACGAACAGCCGTCCAGGAGGTTTTCGTCCAGGAGGATTACGCCGCCCCGATTGCCGATCCCTGGAACAAACGCTGTGGCGGGAGACCTCGTGCTCGAGAAACGTGTCGGACGGTGAGTAGAATGACTGCTTTGTTCGCCCTCTCCCGGAAATGCATGACCGACGTCCCCGCCAGCCCCGCCTCGAACTTCATCCGCTCCACTGTCGATGCGGATCTTGCGTCCGGCACCTACGCGCAGCGGCGCTGGGTCGGGCGTCCGACGATCGCGACGGCGCACCGCGCGGGTTCGCCCGACCCGGCCGCGATCCGCACCCGCTTTCCCCCCGAGCCCAACGGCTACCTGCACATCGGTCACGCCAAGTCGATCTGCCTGAATTTCGGGCTGGCGCGCGACTACGGCGGGCGCTGCCACCTGCGCTTTGACGACACCAACCCGGAGAAGGAAGAGCAGGAGTACGTCGACTCGATCATCGAGGCGGTGCACTGGCTGGGTTTTCGCTGGGCCGACGAGCAGGAAGACAACCTCTACTTCGCCAGCGACTACTTCGATCATTTCTACGCAATGGCCGAGTGGCTGGTCGAGGCCGGCCACGCCTACGTCGATTCGCAGAACGCCGAGGAGATGCGCGCGAATCGCGGCACGCTGACCGAGCCGGGGCGCGACTCCCGCTTTCGCGACCGCGCGCCGGCGGAGAACCTGCGGCTGCTGCGCGAGATGGGCGACGGCCAGCACGCCGAGGGCACGCAGATCCTGCGCGCGAAGATCGACATGGCCTCGCCCAACATGAACCTGCGTGACCCGGCGCTCTACCGGATCCGCTTCGCCGCGCATCACCGCACGGGTGAGAAGTGGTGTCTCTACCCGATGTACGACTACGCACACCCGATCGAGGATGCGCTGGAGAACATCACGCACTCGCTGTGCACGCTCGAGTTCCAGGACCATCGCCCGCTCTACGACTGGCTGCTCGAACGCCTCGCCGAGGGCGGGTTCTTCGACCATCCGCTGCCGCAGCAGATCGAGTTCGCGCGGCTGAACCTGAGCTACACGATCACCAGCAAGCGCAAGCTCCAGGAACTCGTGCAGGGCGGGCACGTCGCCGGCTGGGACGATCCGCGCATGACGACGATCGTGGGATTGCGCCGGCGCGGCTACACGCCCGCGTCAATCCGGCTGTTCTGCGAGCGCATCGGCGTCGCGAAGGCGGATTCCTGGGTCGACATGGGCACGCTCGAGCAGGCACTGCGCGATGACCTCGACCCGCAGGCGGCACGCGCGACCGCGGTGCTCGACCCCCTGCGGCTCGTCATCACGAACTTCCCGGCGGACGCATCCGAACCGTGCACCGCGCCGGTGCATCCGCACCTGCCCGAGCGCGGCACGCGCAGCTTCCCGTTCACCCGCGAGCTGTGGATCGAGCGCAGCGACTTTGAGGAAAGCCCGCCCAAGGGTTTCTTTCGACTGTTCCCGGGCAACCAGGTGCGGCTGCGCCACGGCTTCGTGGTGCGCTGCACCGGCTGCGAGAAGGACGCCCAGGGCAACGTCATCGCGGTTCACGCCGAGTACTTCCCGGACTCGAAGTCCGGCACGCCGGGCGCGAACCAGTACAAGGTCAAGGGCAACCTGCACTGGCTCTCGGCGCGCGACGCCCTCCTGGCCGAGGTGCGACTCTACGGCCGGCTCTTCAGCGAGGAGCAGCCGGGCGCCGGCGGCGCGGAATTTCTCGCGGCGGTGAACCCGGACTCGCTGCGGGTGATCCGCGCCTACGTCGAGTCGGGTCTCGCCGCGGCGCAGCCCGAGGAGCGCTTCCAGTTCGAACGCCACGGCTATTTCGTCGCCGATCGGGTCGATTCGAAGCCGGGTGCCCCGGTGTTCAACCTCGCGGTGTCGCTGCGTGATTCGTGGGGTGGCGGCGGGAAGTAGGTGCCAGCGTCACGGACGCCGACGAGTACTGCGCCCTTCGTGATCCGCCATAGGGGCTATGGACCTGGTAATGCGTTTGCATTACCATAGACATCTCGTTCCGCTCTCGCGAGAAATCCCATGGCTGCGACACTTAAAGCTGAATCCACGCTCACGGACCGCTATCAGACAACGATCCCGGAAACGGTGCGCCGGGCTCTGAAGCTGCGCAAGCGCGACAAGATCGAATACGCGATTCGCCCGGATGGCGCGGTGGTGGTCACGCGCGGCTCAAAGGCGGGGGATGAAGATCCCGCACTCGAACGGTTTCTGGGCTTTCTGGCCGAAGACATCGCTCGTTATCCGGATCATCTGCGCGCCATCGACTCCCGCTTGCTGGATCACATCCAGTCGCTGATTGGACAAACCGAAGTCAATCTCGACACCCCGCTGTCCCCGAGCAACGAATGACGCCTCCTCCGGGCGCACCGTTGATCTTCAACGGCTGGTCGCTCTTCGCTCATCCGTTGTTTCTGAACCAGCTTGAAACGATGATCCGACAGGTCGATGTTTTGCGTCGCAAGGATCCCATCGACTACATCAACAAGAACGCGACCAAGCGGTTGGCGGCGATCGCAAAGCTGGCCTTCGGCGTGATCCCGCGGGACCCGGGCCGACCCGAGTACAGGCAGGGAAATACGCTCGGGGCTGAGCACAGACATTGGTTTCGCGCCAAGTTCTTTCAACAGTACCGCCTGTTCTTTCGCTATCACCTGGAGAGCAAGCTCATCGTCTACGCATGGGTGAACGACGCCGACACGAAACGGGCTTACGAAAGCGACGATGACGCGTACCGGGTGTTTCGGAAGATGCTGGAAAGCGGACACCCACCGGATGACTGGGAATCCCTGCTCGAGGAAGCGCATGCGCACGGCGAGCGGCTGAAACGGCTGGCGACCCCAAAGGGGGCTTGATCACCCCCGCCGCAGCGCCCGATCCGACACGAACGCGTTCTCCGCGCGCTCCTCGCCGAAGGTCGACATCGGCCCGTGCCCGGGGACGAACTGCACGTCGTCGCCCAGCGGCCAGAGTTTCTCGGTGATCGAGCGGATCAGCGCTTCGTGCACGCTGCCGGGGAAGTCGGTGCGGCCGATCGAGCCCTGGAACAGCACGTCGCCGACGATGGCCAGCCGCACATCGCGGTGAAAAAACACGACGTGCCCCGGCGTGTGGCCGGGGCAGTGCAGCACTTCGAGCGACTGCGCGCCGAAACGGATCGTATCGCCCTCGTCGAGCCAGTGGTCGGGCTCGAAGGGCTCGATCGGATCGAAGCCGAACATCTGCGCCTGCTGCGGCAACTGGGCGATCCAGAACAGGTCGGCGCGATGCGGCCCCTCGAGCGGCACGCCGTGGCGATCGGCGAACACGCGCGACTGCCCGCAGTGGTCGATGTGGCCGTGGGTGAGGAACACCTTCTCCAGGCTGGCTCCCTGCGCGGCGATGGCCGCGTCGATCCGATCCAGATCGCCGCCCGGGTCGATCGCGGCGGCCTTGCCGGTTTCCTCGCAGACCAGCACCGAGCAGTTCTGGAGAAAGGGCGTCACGGGGACGATCAGGAGTTTCATCGGCTTCCTTTTTCAAGCGCGCTTCAGCGCGCGAGCACCATGTCGTAGATTTCCTGCGCGGATTCCCGGTAGCGAATGCGCACCGGCTGCATCTGGTGATCGTACCCGAGCCAGACCTCGATGCCACCGCCCTCGGCGCCGCGCGGACGATAGGCGAGATGCAGGGTCTGCAGCGGCCCGGCCTCGGTCACGAGAACCTTGTTGCCCCGGCTCTCGAAGCGCGCGCTCTCCACCCCGCGAAAAGAGAGCAGCGGCACCTCGAGTGCACTCCCCTGCGCGAGCAATTCGGGATTCGCGCGCGCCACCATCCCGAGCAGCCACAGCACCGAGAGCCGGTCCTGCGCGCCGCCGGTGAGCGGCAAGCCGCCGGGGACCGACGCGAGGACCACGCGCTTGCTCTCGTAGTCGACGCCGACCCAGCGCTCGGGTTTGGTCCGGCGCCACTCGCTGTAGCGCAGCGGTTCCGGGCCGTCGGGCCCCAGGCGCCCGCTGCTCTGGTCGATCCAAACGCCCTTGTAGAAGAGGCTGATCAGGCCGACCAGCTCGGCCTCGTTGCGCAAGCGATACTGGGCTCCCTCGGATTCGACCCGGATGCGGGCGCGCCCCACCGCGTTGCCTCCCGTGTAGTCCCCGGAATACACCTTGAATTCGAGCACGCCTTCGCCCGGGAACGGCCCGAGCGCCACCGTGTAGCGGGGTTCGGCACGCGCCGGCGGCTCGGGCGCGGCGGGCGGCGGAGGCGGAGGCGGCGGTTCGACCACGGGCGGCGGTTCGACCACGGGCGGCGGCTCCGCCACGCGGGCCGGTTCCACTGCGGCAGGCGGGGGCGGGACCGGTGCGGTGACCGCGGGCGCGGGCTCGAAAGTCTCTCCCGGAACCCCGGGGGCCAGCGGCGGTGGGCGCCACTCCCGCAGCGCGGGCGGCTCGCGGGGCACCACCGGGCGCCTGCGCGCAACGGGTGCCGGCGCGGGGGGCGCGGGCGGTGCGGGCGGTGCGACGAGCGCCACCGAGAGCGGTTCGACGACGGCGTCCGGGGCGTGCCCGGGCGCCTCCGAGGCGCGCACGATCCAGCCCAGCAGCGCGGCGTGCGCGACGCCGATCATCGCCAGCAGCAGCAGCTGCGAAGCGCGCACGGGCCGCCCGTCACGGAGGATTTCGCGGCTGCGCGGCTGGCTTTGCGTGCGGGGCATGTGCCAATGCTACCGCGACGGCACACCCCGCCAGCGCGCGCGCTGTGCTAGCGTTGCGGACTCTCTGCCCGCCAACCTCTCCAGACGCCGCCCGTGCCGACTCCTGCCGATCGCCTGCCGCTCGCGGACCCGCAGCGCCTGCTCGCCGCGTATTTCGTGCTGGTTTGGGGATCCGGTTACGTTGCGACCCGGATCGCACTGCAGGATGCCTCGCCGTTCAGCTTCCTGACGATTCGCTTCGCGCTGGCCACGCTGGTGCTGATCCCGGTGATCCTGTGGCTGCGCCCGCGCTGGCCGGCGACGCGCGCCGAATGGCTTCACGTCATCGTCGCCGGCCTGCTGATGCACGGCTTCAACCTCGGCGGCAGCCATTACGCACAGTTCCTCGGCCTCTCGGCTTCGATGTCCTCCCTGATCCTCGCCTTCCAGCCGCTGGTCACGGCGTGCTGGCTCACCGCGCGCGGACTCGACCGCCTGACGCCGCTGCAGTGGCTGGGCGTCGCGGCGGGATTGATCGGCGTTGCGGGCATCGTCTGGCGCGGACTCGACCTGCGCACGCTGAGCCTCGCGGGGCTCGGATGCGCGCTCATCGCGTTGGTGTCGATCTCGACCGCGACGCTCTACCAGCGCCGCTTCTGCCCGGCGGCCGATCTGCGCTCGGCGGCGCTGATCCAGACCGCGGCCACACTCGCGCTCTTCGCCCCGCTCGCCGTTCTGGTGGAGGGCTTCGAGATCCGACCGAGCCTGCGCCTGCTCGGCGCGACGCTCTACCTGGTGGTGTTCGCGACCCTGCTCGCCGTCAGTGCCCTGCACTGGTTGATGCGCCGCGGCCAGGCGACGCGCGTCACCAGCCTGCTCTACCTGACGCCGGTGGTGACGCTCGCCGTTGAATGGCTGTTCTTCGATGTGTGGCCCGACGCGATCAGCCTTGTGGGGGCCGGCGCCGCATGCCTGGGGGTGTGGCTGGTGACGCGCTCCCAGCTCAGCGCACCAGCGGTCGGTTCGGCAGTTCGTCCGGATTCTCGGGCAGCGGCGGAAAAGCGGCCGCCAGCGCCTCGTTGAGGATCTCGATGGCGCGCAGCGTGCCGTCCTCGAATGCGCCTGCGGCAAAGGCCTGCGTCATCGTTGCGCAAGCCTGATCCCAGACACCCGGGTTCACGAGCGCGCGCGCCCCCCGATCGGCGACGATCTCTACCGCTCGATCGGCGAGCAGCACGTGGACGAGTACCCCGTTGTTGCCTGCCGTGTCCCACACGCCGAGTTCGGCGAATACGGCGCTGGCCCGCTCCCGCGGACTCAGGCGCGACCAGATCGCGCGGGCGGGCAGTCGCGCCTCGACGACGAAGCGCAGTTCGGCTCCGTGGCGCTGCTCACCGGCGGTGATCCGCGCCTCGATCGCATCGAGCACGGCGGCAGGGAAGGCACGGCGCAACTGCCAGCCGCCGTTCCACAGGTGCGCCCAGAAGCGCGCGGGACGTGATCGCATCGCCCTCTCCTACCAGCCGCCCGAAGCGCCGCCGCCGCCCGAGGAACCGCCGCCGCCTCCGAAGCCGCCTCCGCCGCCACCCATGCCACCGCCCCCCCAGCCGCCACCGCCCCAGTGGCCCCCCGAGCGATAGGTGTGCCGACCGCGCTGCTGCAATCCCGCCGCCGCGGTGCCGAACAACAGCAGCGCGATGAAGGCGAACAGACCGAGCGCCAGGGCGACGACGAGCGAGGCCCCGAAGCTCGCCGCGACGACACCGGCCCCGCCTCCGCCGGCCAGCGACCCGAGGAACTTCCCCAGGATGGCGCGCGCGACCATGCCCAGCACGAATACGCCGATCGCCGGGCCCAGCCAGTCGGAGGGGCTGCTGTCGTCGCCGGCTGCGCGCTGGGGTGGCGGCAGTTCCTCGCCCTCGAGCAGCCGCGCGAGGTCGACGACACCGGCGTGCAGCCCCCCGAACCAGTCGCCCCGCTTGAAGCGCGGCGTCATCGATTCGTCGATGATGCGCTTGGCGAGCGCGTCGGGGATCGCTCCCTCCAGGCCGTAGCCGACCTCGATGCGCATCCGCCGATCGTCGCGCGCGACGACGATCAGCACACCGTCGTCGACGCGCTTCCCGTCGACCACGCCGCGGCCGATCTTCCACGCCTCGAAGACGCGCACCGCGTACGGCTCGATCGCCTCGGGGGCGGTGGTCGCGACGATCAGCGCCACGATCTGGCTGCCCTTGCGCTGCTCGATTGCAGCGAGTTCGGATTCGAGTTGCGCACGCTGCTCGCCGGTGAGCATCCCGACCTGATCGGTGACGCGCGCCGAAAGCGCCGGCACCGGTTGCAGCGCCTGCCCGCGCGCCGGGGCGCCCGCCGCGAGCGCGGCGAGCAGCAACGCGCTGGCGAGCAGCGCACGCGCCGGGTTCATCGGCTCACTTGGCCGGCGTTTCCGCCGGAGCCGGGACGGGCGCCGGGGCTCCGAAGTTGACGGTCGGCGGCCGCGCGATCGCCGCTTCGTTCTCGACGCTGAACTGGGGCTTCACCCCGTATCCAAAGACCATCGCCGTGAGGTTGACCGGAAAGCGCCGCACCAGCGTGTTGTACTGGCGGATCGCGTCGATGTAGCGCATGCGCGCCACCGCGATGCGATTCTCCGTTCCCTCGAGCTGCGCCTGCAATTCGCGGAAGTTCGCGTCGGATTTCAGCTGCGGGTAGTTCTCCGCGACCACGAGCAGGCGCGACAGCGCGCTGCCCATGTCGCGCTGCGCGTCCTCGAATTGCTTGAGCGACGCCGGATCCGACGGATCGACCTTGATCTGGCCCACCCGGGAGCGGGCCTCGGTGACCGCGATGAACACCTCGCGCTCCTGCGTGGCAAAACCCTGGACGGTGGCCACCAGGTTGGGGATCAGGTCGGCGCGGCGCTGGTACTGGTTGAGCACCTCGGACCAGCTCGATGCCGCCAGTTCGTCGCTGGACTGGATGTCGTTGTAGCCGCAACCGCCGAGCGTCAGGGCGACGGCGAGGATGACTGCGGCACGCGCGTGCCGCCATGTGCGATCAAGCATTGCGCAAAGCTCCATTCGGGTTCAGGATGATTGAGAGCATACCGGAGCAGGCGCTGCAGTAACATGGTCCGCAACGATGCCGATGGGAACGGACCGAGCAATGCATGCACTTCGACTTCCTCGACTGCGCGACGTCGCACTGGTCTTATGCCTCGGCGCGCTTGCCCCGGCCGCGGCCTCGGCAGCGGATCCGGTGCGCCCGGCGCCGCCTTCCGTCCAATCGAACGCGCCGGTGAGCCCGGCACAGGTCCGACTCTGGACCAGCGAAGCCTTCGTGCGTTACGAGGCGGGTGAGGTCGAAGCGGCGGTGACGCTGTACCTGAAAGCCGCGGCGGCGGGCGATCGCAGCGCGCTCTACAACGCGGCGGTGATCCGCATGCGCGGCGAAACGCAGCGACCGGCGTTGGCGCGTGCCATCGCCATGCTGCGCGAGAGCGCCGAGGCCGGCTTCGCCGCGGCCCAGTTCAGCTACGGCGCGCTGCTCGACTACGGGTCGCTCGTCCCGCAGGATCTTCCCGCCGCGCAGCGCTGGTACGCCCGCGCCGCTGCGCAGGGACACCCGGACGCCGCGGAAGCGCTCGCCACCGGCTTTTATCTCGGGCGCGGCAGTCCGCAGGACTACGCGCAGGCCGCACGCTGGTACGAAGTGGCCGCCCGCGCCGGTGATCCCGGCGCCCAGTATGTGCTCGCTTCGATGTATGAGACGGGTCTCGGGGTGCCGGTGGATCTCGCGCGGGCACTCGAGTGGTACATCGAGGCCGCGCGCCAGGGAGACATCGCCGCACAGGCCAAGGCGCGCGAAATTTCCGCACGCCGGGCAGCGCCGGCGGGAAAGTGACGCGGCGTGCTCAGCCGCGCAGGCGCTTCGCGTGGCGCTTGCGGAATCCGGAGAGCTTGGGCGCGACGACCATGCGGCAGTAACCCTCGCCGGGATGGCGCTCGAAATAGCGCTGGTGGTATGGCTCGGCCGGGTAGTAACGGTGTGACCCGGCCCCGCTCTGCGCCTCGCCCTCGTGCGCAAGAGCAAGTTCGGTGACGAGCGGCCGGCCGAAAACACCCTCGGAATCGAGCCGGTCGATCATCTTCCGGGCCGCCGCCTCCTGCCCTGCGTCGAGCGCAAAAATCACCGACCGGTACTGCGTCCCGACGTCGTTGCCCTGCCGGTCGCGGGTGGTCGGATCGTGGATCGAGAAGAAGATCTCCAGCACTTCGTCAAAACCGATGCGCGCGGGATCGAATTCGACGCGCACGACCTCGGCGTGGCCCGTGCCCCCGCCACAGATCTGCTCGTAACTCGGCTCGGGCACTTCACCTCCGCAATATCCCGATTCGACGCCGATGACGCCGTCCACTTCGTTGTAGCAGGCCTCCAGGCACCAGAAGCACCCGCCACCGAGAATCGCCACCTCGTTCGCCATCTGCCGTCCCTCCCCTGCGTTTCGCCCCTGCGCCAGTCGCGCCGTCGCTCGGCGCCACGATACCACCGCGGTGCGCGCGCCGCGCCGTGCCCCCGCTGCGGGGACGGGTAGAATTCACGGCATCACAGGACGTTGCCGCGACGCAAGCGCACGGGGGCGCAGCGCGCGAGCATGACGACGGTCCACGACCCCGCGAGACAGGAGCAATCGATGTCGAGTTCGAAGAAATCCAGCGCGTCGTTCAATTGGGAAGATCCGTTGCTGCTCGATGCGCAACTGACCGAAGACGAGCGCATGGTGCGCGACGCGGCCGCCGCGTACTGCCAGGAGAAGCTGCAGCCGCGCGTTCTCGAGGCGTTTCGCAACGAGACGACGGACCCCGCGGTGTTCCGCGAGATGGGCGAGATCGGCTTGCTGGGCCCGACGATCCCCGAAGAATACGGCGGTCCGGGCCTCAACTACGTCAGCTACGGGCTGATCGCCCGCGAAGTCGAGCGGGTGGACTCGGGCTATCGCTCGATGATGAGCGTGCAGAGTTCGCTCGTGATGGTGCCGATCTTCGAGTTCGGCACCGAGGAGCAGCGCCGCAAGTATCTGCCCAAGCTCGCGACCGGCGAGTGGATCGGCTGCTTCGGGCTGACCGAGCCGAATCACGGCTCCGACCCGGGCTCGATGGAGACCCGTGCGAAGGCCGTTTCGGGTGGTTTCGAACTCACCGGCACCAAGACCTGGATTTCGAACTCGCCCTTTGCCGACGTGTTCATCGTCTGGGCCAAGTGCGTGGGCGGCGACTTCGACGGGCGCATCAAGGGCTTCATCCTCGACAAGGGCGCCAAGGGCCTGTCGGCCCCGGCGATCCACGGCAAGGTCTCGCTGCGCGCCTCGCTCACCGGCGAGATCGTGATGGACGGCGTGTTCGCGCCCACCGAGCAGCTGATGCCCGGAGTCGAGGGACTCAAGGGTCCGTTCACGTGCCTGAACTCGGCGCGCTACGGGATTGCGTGGGGCGCGCTGGGCGCCGCGGAGTCCTGCTGGCACACGGCGCGCCAGTACGTGCTCGATCGAAAGCAGTTCGGGCGTCCGCTGGCAGCGAACCAGCTGATCCAGAAGAAGCTCGCCGACATGCAGACCGAGATCACGCTTGGTCTGCAGGGCGTGCTGCGGCTGGGCCAGATGAAGGACGAGGGCACCGCCGCCGCCGAGATCACCTCGATCATGAAGCGCAACTCCTGCGGCAAGGCGCTCGACATTGCCCGCATGGCGCGCGACATGCTCGGTGGCAATGGGGTGAGCGACGAGTTCGGCGTGATCCGCCACATGGTCAACCTGGAAGCCGTGAACACCTACGAGGGCACCCACGACATCCACGCGCTGATCCTCGGACGGGCGCAGACCGGCATCCAGGCGTTCTTCTGAGCCGGCGCCCGCGGGGCGGTCGGCATGGCGCGTGACACCCCGGCGCATCCGCGCCCGGAGAGCGGTGCAGGCATCGCCGGACTGACGCTGGCCGAGCGGCGCAGCATCGTCGTCGGGCTCTCGCTCGCGATCTTCCTCGCGGCGATGGACCAGACGATTCTCGCGATCGCGCTGGTGACGATCGCCCGCGAACTCGACGCCCTCGACCTGATGCCCTGGCTGGTATCCGGCTACCTGGTCGCGGCCACCGTGAGCACGCCGATCTACGGCAAGCTCTCGGACCTCTACGGCCGGCGCCCGCTGCTGCTCGTCGCGATCTCGATCTACCTGGCTGCCGGGGTGCTCGCCATGCTTGCGCAGTCGGCACCGCAACTGCTGGTGCTGCGCATCATCCAGGGCCTGGGCGCCGGAGGCCTGCTGTCGCTGGCGCACGCGACGATCGCCGACATCGCACCCGGAGCGGAGCGCGGACGTTACCAGGGGATGATCTCCGGGGTCTTCGCGCTCGCCGCGGTGACCGGCCCGGTGCTCGGCGGCTATCTGACGCAGTTCATCTCGTGGCGCGCGGTATTCGCGTTCAACGTTCTGATCGCGCTGGTGGCGTTCCTGACGGTGCGTCGCGCGCTGCGCCGGCTGCCCGCCGGCAGCGGACGCGCAGGCCGCCCCATCGACTACGCGGGCGCGCTGCTGTTGGGCGGGGGACTCACAGCGCTGATGATCGCGCTCACGCGGCTTGGGCAGGGCGCGGCCTGGAGCGCGCCGTCCACACTCGGACTGCTCGCGGCCAGCGTCGCCCTGTTCGTGGCCTGCGCCTGGCGCGAGCGTCGCGCGCCCGAGCCGATCCTGCCGCCGGAACTCTTCACCAACCGCACGACCGCGCTGTGCTACGGGGTGCACGGTTTCATGTTCTTCGTGCTCGTGGGCATGACCGTGCTGCTGCCGATCGCGATGCAGGCGGTCGGCGCGGCCGAACCCGACGAGGTCGCGCTGCGCATGCTCCCGCAGACCCTGGGAATCCCACTGGGTGCGTTGGTCTCCGGCCGGCTGATGATGAGCACCAGCACCTATCGCTCGCTGATGGTCATCGGTGGCACGATGGCGGTCGTGGCCCTGATCGGGATCACGCTCACGCCGCACGACGCACGCGCGCTCCTGGCCGCGTGGATGCTCCTGATGGGACTCGGCATCGGGACCACGCTGCCCGCGGGACTCGTTGCGATCCAGTGCGCCGTCCCCGTGCACCAGATCGGCATCGCGACGGCAACGAGTGCGCTGTTTCGCACGCTCGGCGGCGCGGTCGGCATCGCCATCCTCACTTCGGTGCTGTTCGCCCAACTGCGGGTCGGTGCGGCACCCGACGAGCGGCCCGCGGCGGGCGCGATTCTCGGGTCCGTCGCCCAGGCGGGAACGGAGCGTGCGCACCAGGCGTTTCGTGCCGCCTATGGCGTGGCCGCGCTGGCGGCAGGGATCGCGCTGGGTTGTGCGCTGGGTCTGCCGCGCGCTATCGTCCCTGGAACCTCGGCGGGAATCGAGGCCTAACTGTCGATCCCGGCGATGGACAGCGCTGGCACTGCGGGGGCGTTCGCGATGTGAATGCAGTTGCGGCCGCTGCGCTTGCCCGAGAAGAGCGCCTCATCGACCCGGTGCATCAGGCTCGTGACCGACTCCCCTTCGTGGACCTCGGCGATGCCAATCGTGACCGACATCGACAGCCCCCAGTTCCGGCCATCCGCCTCCACCAGTTCGCGCAGTTTTTCCGCGAGCGTCGTCGCGCCGCGGCGGTCCGTGGCAGGGGCGACGACCACGAACTCGTCGCCACCAAAGCGGTATAAGCCGTCACAGGCACGCATCTGGCTCCTGATGAGCGCGCTCAACGCGACGAGCACCTGATCTCCCCGTGCATGCCCGAAGCTATCGTTGACTCGCTTGAAACCATCGACGTCGAGTACGAGCAACGCGGTGGGCTCGCTGGAGCGGTGCCGCAACGCAAGCGCCTCGGCGAGCCGTGCGTCGAGCGCCCGCCGGTTCCCCGCGCCGGTGAGGGTGTCGGTCAGGGAGAGCCGGGCCAGTTCCTCCGCCTGTTCGCCGGCGCGTTTCGCGAAGAAGTAGACGAAGCCGGGGACCAGGATCAGCGCGGCAAAGAGGATCGCCAGTTCGAAGCCCGGCACCCTCGGCCAGAGGGCAATCATCAAGGCAATCGCCGCAATTCCGCTGGTCACGACACCCAGGCGCGGCGACAACACGAAAAAGGTCGCGGCCATCGCCGGGAACGCCCAGTAGGCGTAGAGCACCCCTTGCGAATGGACCAGAAAAATGATCCAGGGAAACGCCGCGAAGGGCAGCATGGCCCCCGAACGTCGCACGTCGCCCGTGCGCCGGACGTACCAGGCGATGGCGCCGAAGAGCACGGCGAGAGCCAGATCAAGCCCCCCGATGAGCCATTCCTCACGCAGGAAACGCCGGACGGAAAAGGGCAGGATCGCGATCACCGCCAGCACAGCGATCAGCGGAATAATCGATTTTTCAATCGCGACTTGCCGCGCACGGCTCTCGGACGAAGCGATCATTCGTAACGTCTCGCAATGGTTTCCGCGATGCACACCGGGCGCTCGGAACCCTTGCGCTCGATCACCGCCTGCCAGGTCGTCTGCATGCCGCCGTCGGCCAGATCCTCGACTCTCTCGAGCCGAAAGCGAGCGCGCAGTTCACTGTCGACCGGCACCGGCGCGGTGAAGCGAACGCGGTTGAGTCCGTAGTTCACCGACATGCGCACGCCGCGCAGCTCGATCGACGACGCGAAGAATTCCGGGATCAGGGAGAGCGTCAGGTAGCCGTGCGCGATCGTCGTTCCGAAGGGTCCGCGGGCCGCGCGCTCGGCGTCGACGTGGATCCACTGGTGGTCACCGGTCGCCTGCGCGAACAGGTCGATGCGCTGCTGGGTGATCGTCACCCAGTCGCTGACCGCAATCTCGCTGCCCACGCACTCGCGCAGTTCGGCGAGCGTCGAAAAGATTCGCATGATTCCGTCTCCGCGCGGTCTCACGGCGCTCTGCCGGCCGCAGAACGAGCTTCCTCCCAATGACCCCGACGAGTGTACGCGCAAGCGCCTGAACCGAACGACCGTTGATCCGTGCGGATGAGTCGCACGTCGGATTGTCGCGGCGACGCGCAACGGCGACGATCATGGCGTAACCGAGATGGGAGCTCCACCGATGCCACTCCGCCTGCCGCCGCTGCCTTCGTCCGCCTCCGGTCCAACCCCCGTGGCGAGAAGCAAGTCGTGGCTCACTCGAATGCTGGCCGCGGCCGGCCTGGTGGTCGCTGCAGCGGCGCACAGCCAGTCGGGCCCGTCGTGCGTCCCGGACCAGGCCGGCAACCCGGCCGATTGCCCGGCGCCGGCGCCGGCGGCCATCGCCGACCACGGTCCCGGCCGCGGCGCCGGCAATCCCATCGACGTCGTCACCGGCAACAAGTACCAGCTCGAAACGGACCTCCCGCCACTGCCCGGCGCGCTGGGACTGGAAATCCGCCGACACTACAACAGCCAGGATGCGCATGCCGGCGCGCTCGGCACGGGCTGGCGCCTGGGCTATGAAGTCGAACTCCACGAGCACGGTACCGGGCTGATGATCGTGCAGGCCGACGGGCGCCGCATCGTGCTGCGCTGCGCGTCCGGAACGCCGCGGCGCTGCGCGGCCGCGCGCCGCACCGATGGCAGCGTGCGGGTCGACACGACGGAGGGCACGACGCGCTATCGCTGGCTGTGGCCCGACGGGCGCGAACTGGAGTTTCGCGGAAGCGGCGACGATCCGCGACCGCTTCGTCGCATCCGGCTCGCCGATGGCGCAACGCTCACGATCACGCACGACACGCACGGTCGACCGGTGCGTGTGCGCGACCCGCAGGGGCGCACGCTGCACCTCGCGTACGCGCCGGGCACGCACGACGCACGCCGCATCGCGCGCATCATCACGCCAGTCGGACAGTGGACCTACGGCTACGACGCGCATGGCCGGCTCGCCTCGGTGACGCCCCCGGATGAACCCGTCGCGGTGGACGACGCCGGCCGCGCGCTGCCGGCGGGCACGACACGCCGGGTCGTGCGCCAGTACGACTACGCCGCGGCACCTGCGTCGCCGCCGGGCGCGCTGCTCGCCGGGATTCGCGTGGCGTCGCAGTGGCGAGACCCCGGCGGGCAGGAAGTCGCTGCGCAGCGCGCCCGCACGGAAGACGCGGTGCGCATCGCAAGCTGGTCGTACGACGAACTCGGGCGCGCGGTGGCGAGCGAGGGCTTCGCGGGCGCCGGGCGCGTGCGTCTCGCGTTTCTCCCCGACGCGCGCACGCGACTCACGAATGCGCAGGGAGCCGAAACGGTCTACCGGCATGCAGCGGTGGCCGGGATCCGCCGCATCGTCGAGGCCGTCGGTCCGGGGTGTCCCACCTGCCCATCGGGAAATCGGCGCTATGAATACGGGCGCGACGGCACGCTGCGCGGCATCACGCTGCTGGCCGACGACGGCAGCGCCATCGGCCATACGCGCGCGCACCGCGATGCGCTGGGGCGCGTGGTGCTCGTCACGCGGCACCCGGGCGGCGACCGGGACAAAACCCTGGCAGAGCCGCTGCTGCGCATCGCCTATCACGGAAGTTCGGATCTGCCGGCGCGCATCGCGCGTCCCAGCGTGGTGCCCGGACGCGAACACGCGATCGCGCTGTCGTTCAAAGAGAACGGACAACTGCAACAGGTGACCGAATCCGGCTTTGCGCCCGCACCGGCTCCCGCCGCGCTGACCCGCACGCTGCGTCTCTCCTATGACGCCGAGCGGCGCCTCGTGGCGGTCGACGGGCCGCTCGCCGGCGACGCAGACACGCTGCACTACGCCTACGATGGCGCGGGCCGGATCGTTCGCATCACCTCGCCAGCCGGCGCGGTGAGCAGGATCGGCTACGACGCGGCGGGCCGCGTCGCGCGGGTAATCCCCGCCGGCGGCGAGGCGATCGAGTACGCGCGCACCGCGCTGGGAATGGTGCACACGGCGCGCCGAGCGGGCAAAGTGATCGCCCTGCGCCGTGACGCATACGGCCGCGTACGGGAAATGTTGCGTGACGGAATTCCGGAGAAACTCCTCGTCCACGACCCGGCGGGCCGCCTGCGCTTCGCGGCGAGCGCCGGCTTCGCGCTGGAGGCGTTCGACCACGATGCGGCCGGCAATCCGATCGGACAGACGCGCTGGACACACCGCGCCACCGCGTCCGATCGGCAGGAGTTCGACGGCGCCGGCCGGCTGCTGCGGCACTTCGCCACCGACGGCGGGGTCACCTCGATCGAGTACAACGGCCGCCGGCTGCCCGAGCTGCTGCGCGACCCGGCCGGCATCGTCACGGCGATCGCCTACGATGATCGCCTGCAAGCCCGCGTCCGCATTGATGCGGCCAACACCGCCCTGCCGGCTGTGCTGACGATGACGCACGACCCCCACGGACAACTCGCGACGCTGCGCGCTCCCGACGGCGGCCGGTACACGACGGTGCGTGATGATTTCGGACGCGTGGTGGCGACCATGCACCCGGACGCGGGCACCACCCGTTTCCTGCACGACGAGGCCGACCGGCTGATCGGGCGCATCGACGCCGACGGGACGCTGCACTCCTACCGCTACGATGAAGCGGGACATCTGGTCGAGCGGGCCACCACGGCCCCCGGGGGGGCGCCCGCGCGGGTCACCCTGCACTACCAGCGCGGGCGCGTGGCGGCCATCGACGACGGCGCACAGACCGAAGAGCGCGGCTTCGACGAACAAGGGCGCGTCGTCGCCATCACGCGCCGGTTCCACGGCGCGCGCCCCGCCACCGTGACCGAGTCCTTCTCGTACACGGCCGACGGGCAACTCGCGACGCGCACGCTCGCCGACGGCAGCGTGTTGCGCGCCCGCCGGAACACGGCGGGCCGGATGGTCGCGCTCGACTGGATCGCGGCTCCGGGTAGGGCGGCACTCCCGCTGCTCGCCGACATCGGGCAGGACGGCCTCGGGGTACATGCCTGGACCTATGGCAACGGCGTGCGCTTCCGGGCCGAGCGCGACGCTGCCACGGGTCGCATCACGGCACTGCGCCACGACACCCCTGCCGGCGCGTCCCTGCTGCACATCGCACTGCGCTACGACGCGCTGGGAAACGTCGCGAGCGAGCGCACCAACGGCCAGGCTGCCGTGCACGGCTACGACGCCCACCGCAGGCTCGTGGTCTCGGGGGCCGACGGCGCAGTGCACCGCTACGCCTACGGCGCCGGCGGGAGGCGCCTTGCCTCCCTGGCAGCGCCTGCGGCCGTGTCGCCTGCACCGAAGCACGAGGCGGATCACGACGCGGCGCGCTTTCCGGCGACGCCGCCGACGCGCTTCGATGCGGCCGGCCGCATGCTCGCCGACGCGCGGCACCGCTACCTCTGGAACGCGGAGGGACGACTGGCGGAAGTGCGGGGACTCGACGACGCGGCGGGCACGGCGCCGATCGCGCGCTACGCGTACAACGCTCGTGGCGAACGCGTCGCCGTGCAGGCGCGCGGGGCCGACCGGCCGACCTATTTCCTCCATCACGGCGGGCGCGTTTCCGCCGAACTCGACGCCGACGGCCGCGTGCGAAGGCACTACATCTACCTCGACGGTGTACCGGTGGCGACGATCGACCGCGAGCACGCGAGCGCGCGGTATCCCGCGGGACGCCTTGAAACACGCGCACGAATCCGCTTCCTGCACGCGAACCACCTGCGCGCTCCGCAGCTGGCCACCGACGAGCAGGGACGCGCCGTCTGGCGCGCGGCATACGGTCCCTTCGGCGAGCCCCCGAATCTGGCCGCGACTCCTTCCGAAGCGTCCGCGCCGGCCGCGCGGGACGCCGGCTATCGTCAGCCCCTCGCCTTCGCCGGTCAGGTTCGCGACGAGTCGACAGGACTGCACTACAACGTCCAGCGCTACTACGACCCGCGCAGCGGTCAATACCTGAGCCCCGACCCGCTGGGCCCGGCCGCGACCCTCGCGGCCTACGCCTACGTCGACGCGAATCCGCGCAGCGCCCTCGACCCGCTGGGCCTGATCCTGTTCGCATTCGACGGCACCGGGAATGGCCCGGAGTCGCGCACCAACATCTCCTGGCTGGTCGAGCATTACCGCGACAACGACCCCGGCGTGATCGGTGCCAGCCTGCCGTTCTACGAGCCGGGCCCCGGCTCGGCATGGTGGGCGGCGGGCGACGCGGCGATCGCCTACACGCTCTCGGCCGCCGTGACGCGTCAGCTCGGGCGACTCGACGACTACCTGCTCGCCAGCGTGGCGCGCAGCGGCACGCTCACCGCGGCTTCGCTCACCGCGCCACGGCCGGTGATCGACATCGTCGGCTTCTCGCGCGGGGCCGCGGCGGCGCGCAGTTTCGCCAACCAGGTTGCGGCGCGAGCCCGGGACGGCTACTACCTGCGCCTGCTGCAAGGCCGCTGCGTCGACGTCCAGCTGCGTTTCATGGGCCTGTTCGACACGGTGTTGAGCTTTGCCACCGGCAGCTTCGAGCTGGGAATTCCCTCCGCCCTTGCGGTTGCCGCCCATGCGGTTGCCGTCAACGAGCACCGCACCTTGTTCCCGCTCGAGTCCATCGAGCCCGACTTCGCGGCGATCGGCTCGGCCCCGAGGCGAGTGGAGCTGGGTTTCGTCGGTTCGCACTCCGACGTCGGGGGCGGATACGCCTGCGTGAGGGGGTGCGACGGTGGTGATCTGTCGGATGTCGCGCTCAACTGGATGAGCGAGCAGGCGCGCCGTGCAGGCGTCACACTCGCGGCGCTGGCGCCGTCGCTGCGTACCGTGTCCCAGCCACTGCTGCACACCGAAATCCACGGCCTGCCGTTTTCCGCATGGGGCATCGATCAGGATCGCAGCGTGCGCTACCCCGGCGCGGCCAATGCACCGATGACGCCGCCCGCCCAGCGCGTGGCGCCGATCGCCGGTCTGGACACCACGGCGAGCGGCGCGTTCGTGACACCGGCACCGGACCCGGCACGTTCCCTGGCCGGAACGGTGGACATGGCGAGCTACCGCGCGTGGCTCGCGGCAAACTACGGCATCGTGCTCGCGCCGTGAAGACCCGCGGCGCGCGTCAGTGCTTGGTGCCGAAGATCCGGTCGCCCGCGTCGCCCAGCCCGGGCAGGATGTAGGAGACCTCGTTCAGGCACCGATCGAGCGACGCAACGTAGACGGGCACCTGGGGATGGTGCTTCTGGAATACCTCCACGCCCTCCGGTGCGGCGACCAGCGCCAGAAAGCGGATCATTCCGGGCGGAACACCGCGATCGATGAGCGTCTGCACCGCGTACGCGGCGGAGTAGCCGGTCGCGAGCATCGGGTCGCAGACGATGAACAGCCGGCCCTCGATCTCCGGAAGCCGAACGTAATACTCGACCGGCCGCGCATCGTCGCCGCGGTACAGGCCGATGTGTCCCTGGCGCGCGGAGGGAATCAATTCCACCAGCCCGTCGGCCATTCCGAGTCCGGCGCGCAGCACCGGCACCACCGCCACCTTCTTGCCGGCGATCACCGGAGCATCCATCGACTCCAGCGGGGTCTCGATGGTGCGCGTGGTCATCGGCAGGTCCCGGGTGATCTCGTAGCCCATCAGCAGCGTCAGTTCGCGGAGCAGTTCACGGAAAGTCCGCGTCGACGTGGTGCGGTCGCGCATGTGCGAGAGCTTGTGCTGCACCAGCGGATGCTCGAGGATGAAAAGATTCGGAAAGCGGGGGTCCTTGCGCATGGGATCGGGGTCCTTCCGACCGGGAGTCGGGGGGTCGCCCGCGCAGCCCGGACGGCCGCCGGCGCGACAACGCGACCATCTGCCGCGCCGCACCAATTGTACGGCTTTCCCCACGATCGACGCAGCGCATCACGTGACCATTCCGGGCCTCCGGGCGCGGCCCGCCGGCACGCCGCCCGCGCTCAGCTGCGCAGTCGGAAACGCTGGATCTTGCCGGTCGCGGTCTTGGGCAGTTCCGCGATGAATTCGATCCAGCGCGGATACTTGTGCGGCGCCAGCTGGCTCTTGACGTGCGCGCGCAGTTCCTCGGCCAGTTCGTCACACGCGTCCGCCGGATTCTTGAGAACGATGAACGCGCGCGGCTTGATCAGTTGCTCGGCATCGGGCACACCAACCACCGCCGCCTCAAGCACCTTGGGGTGCGTCGCGAGCGCGGACTCGACCTCGAAGGGCGAGACGTACTGGCCGCTCACCTTGAGCATGTCGTCGGAGCGCCCCGAATACGTGTAGTAGCCGTCCGCGTCGCGCACGTACTTGTCGCCGCTGTGGGTCCACTCGCCGCGGAACACCGCGCGGGACTTCTCGCGCTGGTTCCAGTACATCGCCGCTGCGGTGGAGCCCTTGACGAACAGGTCACCGACCTCGCCGTCAGACACCGGGTCGCCGCTGTCGCCGAGCAGCTTGAGCTCGTAGCCCGGAACGGCCATCCCGGTGGTGCCGTAGCGGACCTCGCCGGGCCGGTTCGAGAGGAAGATGTGCAGCATCTCCGTGGAACCGATCCCATCGAGAATGTCCACCCCGGTGCGCTCGCGGAAACGCTCGCCGATTTGCGCGGGCAGCGCCTCGCCGGCGGAAGTCGCCACACGCAGATGCAGCGCATCGCGCGCCGGGAACGCGGGGTCGGCGAGCATCGCGGCGAAGAGCGTCGGAACGCCGTAGAAGATGGTCGGCCGGTTCGCCCCGGTGAGCCGGGCAAAAACGGCCGCGGGGGTCGGCCGCTCGGCCATCAGGATCGCGGTGGCGCCGACCGACATCGGGAAGCTCAATCCGTTGCCCAGTCCGTACGCGAAAAAGAGTTTCGCAGCGGAAAAAACCCGGTCCGATTCCCGGATGCCCAGCACAGGTCGCGCGTAGAGTTCGGCCGTCTCGATCAGGCTCGAGTGCACGTGAACGGTGCCCTTCGGGGTCCCGGTCGATCCCGAGGAATACAGCCAGAAGCACGGCTCGTCGCGCGTGGTCTCGGGCCCCTCGAAGGAATCCCGGCCGGCCGCGAGCACATCCTCGAAACGCATCAGCTCGCCGGCCTCCTGCGCCGCGGCGCCCGCGACGACAACGCGCTCGAGCGTGGGTACGACGCCCACGAGCCCAGTGAAATGCGCGAGCAGCGGCTTGGAGGCGAAGACCACGCGCGCGCGCGAGTCGCGCACCATGAACTCGTAGTCCCGCGCCACCAGCAGCGTGTTGGCGGCCACCGGGACGATGCCCGCCTTGATCGCACCGAGAAAGGCCACCGGCCAATCGATCGTGTCGTGCATGCAGATCATCACGCGCTCTTCCCGACGCAGCCCGAGGGATGCGAGGCCGCTGGCAAAGCGATCGACCCGGCGCGCCAGTTCCCAATAGGTGCAGCTGCCCGCATCATCGATGAACGCGACGCTTTCCGAGCGTCCCGCCTGGAGATTGCGTCCGATCAGGTCGCTGGCGGCGTTGTAGGTCCGCGGAATCTCAATGACCGGCGGGCTGCTGCCATGATCCGCGCGCGATAGCTCGTTCATCGGTGTCTCCAGTTCGTTATCCCTCTTCTTCGGGCGATGTTACCGCGCCGCGCGGCGCGTCAGTCAACGCGCACGTACTCGTGATCGACCGGCAGGTTGTTGATGCCCCGGTCCGGCGGCGCAATCCAGCCCGCCATCTTGCCCGGCTCGTGCACCTTGACCATCAGCGACTTGACGAAGGCCCGGTCCTCGGCGCTCGGAAGCCACTCGGCCATTCCGGCCGCGAAGGGTTCGGAAGCGATGCGTCGCCCGGAGGGGTCGACGCAGACACCCGCCCACGCCCCGATCTTGCGCCGGAAGCGCGACGAGGGCAGCGCCAGCTGGAATCCGGATCCGGCGCGCTCGAGCGTGCGGTTCCAGCGCTTGAGCCCGACCTCGCAGTCCCGGATGTAGGACTGGCGCACGACTTCGTTGGTGGCGTTGCGCATCGGGATCTCGTCCACCGCGACGCCCTCGCCGCGGCTGTCCCAGTCTGCTACCGGGCGCGCCAATTCGAAGTGCGTGTCGCGCTCGAGATGATCGCTGTAGCCGGCCTCGTCGGGTCGCCCCTTGATGCCGCTGGCGAACGCGCTGGCGGCATTGGAGGAATCCTCGCCGCCGAAGAGATCGATCGACGAACTGAACCAGAAGTTCATGTATCGCTGCAGCAGCGGCAGGTCGATCCCGCCGGCGCGACGGATCGCCGCCGGATCGTCCGTCTTGAGTTCCTTCATCAGTTCCAGCGTGCGTCGGATCACCCGGCCGATGCCGGTGTCCCCGACGAACATGTGATGCGCCTCCTCGGTCAGCATGAAGCGGCACGTGCGCGAGAGCGGATCGAATGCGGACTCCGCGAATGACTTCAGCTGATACTTGCCGTCCCGATCGGTGAAGTACGTGAACATGTAGAGCGACAGCCAGTCCTCGATCGGCTCGTTGAAGGTTTCGAGGATGCGCGGGTTGTCCGAATCTCCCGAATGGCGCTCGAGCAGCGCCTCGGCTTCCTCGCGACCGTCACGCCCGAAATGGGCGTGCAGCAGGTAGACCATCGCCCACAGATGCCGCCCCTCCTCGACGTTGATCTGGAACAGGTTGCGCAGGTCGTAGAGCGAGGGGGCACAGTGCCCGAGCAGGCGCTGCTGCTCGACCGACGCCGGCTCGGTGTCACCCTGCGTGACGATGAAGCGGCGCAGCATCGAGCGATACTCGCCGGGCACCGTCTGCCAGGCATCCTGTCCCATGGCGTCGCCAAAGCCGATCTTGCGCCCGGGCTCGGGGTCCGCGAGAAAGATTCCCCAGCGGTAGTCGGGCATGCGCACCTGCCCGTACGAGGCCCAGCCCTGCGCGTCGACCCCGGTCGCGGTGCGCAGGTACACGTCCGAGGCCTGAAAATCCGACGGGCCGCACTCCTGCCACCAGGACTGGAAACGCGGCTGCCAATGCTCGAGCGCGCGCTGCAGCACCTTGTCTTCGTCGAGCCGGACGTTGTTCGGAATCCGGTCCCCGTATTGAATCGTCGACATGCTTTCGTTCTCCCTGTTGTCGCTTTGTCGCCGCGGCGACTTGTGTGCGCTGTGCCGGATACGCTCAGACGCGTCGGCGATCGAAATCGGGTCGCGAACCCGTGCCGTAGACGCGCAGCGCGCCGTTTTCGCCGGTGGCGTTGGGCCGCTGGAAGACCCAGTTCTGCCAGGCCGTGAGACGCCCGAAGATGCGCGTCGCCATTGTTTCGGCGCCGGGGAAGCGCAGGTTGGCCTCCATCGCGGTGAGCGCATCGGGCGACTGCGCCGCGCGCTGCTCGACGGCGATGCGCACTTCTTCCTCGTAATCCAGATCGTCGGGTGCCGCAGTGACCAGCCCCAGCTCGTCGCACTGCGCAGCCCCGAGCGCCTCGCCGACTCTTGCGCGCAGGCCGTCCGGGACCCGTCCGCTGTAGTGCGCCTCGATTCGCGTTGCGCCGCTGGCCATCGGGAAGCGCCCGAAATTCGAGTTCCCCAGCACCAGCGTCGCGCCGGGCTCTGCGTCCTCGGTATCGAGCATGTAGACGCGATCCGCGGCGAGCGCCACCTCGAGCAGCAGGCCCGCGAAGCACGAGCCTGGCTCGACCAGCGCGAACATCGAGCGCGATCCCACGTCGAGCCGTGACAGCAGCCGGCGCCAGGAACCGACTACCTGTCGCACGAACCAGTGATCCGGGTTCGCTTCGAGAAACGCGTCGTGCGCGAGCACGCCGGCGAGATCGCCCTCGGCACGCAGCAGCCAGACGCCGATTTCGGTTTCGTTCGTGCGCAGATGCAGCACGAGGTCCTCGAATTCCCGCGCCAGTCGCAGCGCCCAAACCGCACTGCCGGCGCGTTGCGCGGCCGCGCCATCGGCGGGCGCTTCCTCCTGCGGGCCCGACAGGGTGATCGTCGCGCTGCGCTGGGCGCGATCGATCACGCAGCGCACCAGCGAATAGGTGCGCGCATCCGCCTCTTCCCGGCACTCGAGCGGCGCGAGCGCGACGCCCTTCTCCGCCGCCGGGCGGCGCTGGTCGCCGGCGAGCCGCGCGGCGTGCGTCGCCACCGCATCGTCGAATGCGGCGGGCTTGGCGATGTGGTCCACCAGGCGCCATTGCAGCGCCCGATCCGCCCGCACGCCCTCGGCGGTCGTGCAGAACAGGTCGGCCAGATCGCGCCGCACGCGGCGCTTGTCCACCAGCCGCGTGAGCCCCCCGGTGCCGGGCAGCACCCCCAGCAGGGGCACCTCGGGAAGACTGACCGTGCTGGAGCGGTCGTCGACCATCAGGATCTCGTCGCACGCGAGTGCGAGCTCGTAACCGCCTCCGGCGCAGGCGCCGTTGACCGCAGCCAGAAAGTGGATCCCCTCGAAGCTGCTGGAGTCCTCCATGCCGTTGCGCGTCTCGTTGGTGAACTTGCAGAAGTTCACCTTGTCGCCGTGGCTGGAGAGCCCGAGCATGTAGATGTTGGCCCCCGAGCAGAACATGCGCGAGCGCGCGCTTGCGACCACCACCGTACGCACGCTCGGATGCTCGTAGCGAATCCGGTTGAGCGCGTCGTTCAGCTCGATGTCCACACCGAGGTCGTAGGAATTGAGCTTGAGCAGGTAGCCCGGCGCAATGCCGCCGTCCTCAGCAACATCGAGTTCGAGGCGCGCGAGGACTCCGTCCACGCTCAGCTTCCAGTGTTTATACCGTGAAGGCTCCGTGGCGAATCGGATCGGCGCGGTGGCGCCGCTGTATGCTTCGGCTGGCATCGCTGTCTCCTGCAGCTGTGACGTCGCGGCGCTGGATCGCTTCAACGCCGTCGGGCGGGCCGCTCAGGCAAAGCTACCACGCCAGCTTGCCGGCGCGGTTGCGGATCCCGGTGTTTGCCACAGCTTACTGCGCCGGGAAAGGAATTGCAATAAAATGCCTTCTCTGCCGTTTCATGCTTTATAGTGCCTTTCATGCGCATACATATTCTTGTCGCCACGATGACCGGGACCGCCGAAATGGTCGCCCAGGAAATCGAGCTCACCTATGGCGACGATGACACCGAAATCATCGTGACGCCCATGGACAGCCTCGGGCCCGAGGTGTTCGAGGGCGACGAGATCTACCTCATCTGCACCTCCACCTACGGACAGGGCGATGTGCCGGACAACGGCAAGCCGCTCTACGAGGCGCTGCGCACGCAGCGCCCCGATCTATCAGCGGTGCGCTACGGCGTCATCGGCCTGGGGGACAACACCTACAAGGACACCTTCAATTTCGGCGGCCAGAAGTTCGACGAGCTCCTTGCGGAACTGGGCGCGCAGCGCATCGGCGAACGCGCCCGCATCGACGCTTCGGGGAGCGAACTTCCCGAAGACCTCGCGCTCGAATGGATGCCGGACTGGCTCGAACTGGCCCGCGCCGCGACGCGCACGAACTGAATCCGCAACCGTTCAGCGCGGCGCAGCCTTCCCGCTGCGGCGGGTCGCGCCGGCGCCGCCGCGCGCCTCACCGATCGCCGCGAGCACCGTCTCGACACAGCGCTCGACACGGTTCGCACTCGTGTCCATGCGCAGGTCCGCCTGTGCGTAGAGCGACTCACGCTCGGCGAGGATGGCGCGCAGTTCGCTCATCGCCTGGGCGCGGCCGCGAATCGGGCGCAGATCGCCGTCGGCAATCACGCGCTTCATGTGGTCCTGCGGCTCCGCGCGCAGCCACACGGTGAAGCAGTTCGTGCGCAGCATTTCGAAGACCTGCGGCTCGGTCGGCAGCGACCCGCCCGTGGCGATCACCCGCGCGCCTTCCCGCGCCACGAGCTTCTCGAGCGCGCGGCGCTCGTGCGCACGGTACGCGTCCTGCCCGTAGAGCGAGAACAGGTTCGCGAGGCTCATCCCGGCTTCGCGTTCCACCTCCTGATCCAGCTCGTGGAACGGGATCTGCAACCGCCGCGCGAGCGCCGCCCCGAGCGTGGACTTGCCCGCCCCGCGCAAGCCGATGAGCGCGATGCGCTGGCGGCGCGCCTGGCTGATGCGCCCGAAACGCTGCTCGAGCGTCACAGCCGCCAGGGCGAGCGTGTCGGCATCCAGATAACGCAACACGGAAAGGATCTGCGCGGTGGCGGGCCCGTCGGGCGCGTCGAGCAGCAGCAGCTCGGGGACGACCTCGAGCGCCAGGGCGACCCGCCGGATCAGCAGGATCGAGGCATTGCCCTCGCCCAGTTCGAGCTGCGCGAGATAGCGCTCGGAGAGGCCGGACTTTTCCGCCAGGGCGCGACGCGTCAGCCCGATCGCCTCGCGGCGCTGGCGCACCCGCGCGCCGAGTCGGGCGAGGTACGGGTCGTCATCCTGATGGTTGCCTCGGGCTGGCATTGGATAGCAAGATAGCCACAAGAACCGAATTGAGTGGCACTATAGCGCATGATCATGGAAAGTCCAGCACCCATCGAATCCAGTCCCTGCCCCCGGCTTGCCGCGGCGACGCGCCGGGCGCGCATCGGCTCGTACATGATCGAATTCGCCACGCTCGGCGACCCTTCTGCGGCGGACCCGACGCTCGTGTTCCTGCACGAAGGCCTGGGCTGCCTCGCCATGTGGCGCGACTTTCCCACGCGCGTCGCACGCGCACTCGATCTGCCTGCGCTGGTTTATTCGCGCCGCGGCTACGGCGATTCGGACCCCTTCGACGGGCCGCTTCCTTCCCGCTTCATGCACGATGAGGCGAACGAGGCGCTGCCCGCACTGTTGGCGCATCTCGGCATCACCCACCCGATCCTGGTGGGCCACAGCGACGGCGGCTCGATCGCGCTGCTGCACGCCGCCGATGCAACGGCTCAGATCAGCGCGGTCATCGCCATCGCGCCGCACCTGTTCGTCGAACCCGTCTGCGTCGAGATGATCGCCCGCACTGCCGACGCGTTCCCCGACGGCCGTCTCGCGCGCGCCCTGGGGCGCTATCACCGCGACCCGCAACGGACCTTCGCGGCTTGGAGCGGAATCTGGCTCGCGCCCGAATTCCTGGCGTGGAATATCGAGTCCGAAGTGGCCCGCGTGCGCTGTCCGGTGCTCGCGCTGCAGGGGACCGAGGACCAGTACGCAACGCTGCGCCAGATCGAGCGCGTCGCCGAATTGGCGGCCGATGGGCATGCGCAGGCGATCCCGGGAGCGCGGCACAGCCCGCACCTCGAGCAGCCTGAGGCAGTGGCCTCGCAGATCGTGCGCTTCGTGAAAAACCGGATCGGGTGAGGGCGAATCCCGGCGCACAGGAGGGCTATCTTGGAGGTTATCCCCTTGACTTGTGAAATTTGCCCGGTTTCGCATACACTTACGCGTAGCGAGCCAATTCGGCATTCCGGTACCGTAATGCCGAATACCAACGAGGATCGCACTACAAGGAGGAGACAGACGATGAAGAGCACATTGAGGTTGGCCGTCGCCGCGGCCGCGGTCACCGCCGCGCTCGCTGCACCGGCGCTTACGCAGGCGCAGATCCGGATCGGCTTCATGGCCGTACTGTCCGGACCGCAAGGCCCGCTCGGCCAGGACCAGTACGACGCCTTCATGCTGGTCGTCGAGCAGAACGGCGGAAAACTCGGCGGCGTCCCGGTGCAGGTGTTTCGCGAGGACACTCAGCTCAAGCCCGAAGTCGCGGTGCAGGTCGCCGACAAGCTCATCGAGAAGGAGAAGGTTCAGATCATCACCGGAGTCACGTTCTCCAACGTGATGATGGCAATCCACAAGAAGATCACCGACAAGGAGGTCTTCCTGATCGGCTCGAACGCCGGGCCGTCCCCGATCGCGGGCGCGCAGTGCTCGCCGTATTTCTTCTCGACTTCGTGGGAGGGCGGCCAGCAGCCTGAGGTCGTGGGCAAGTATGCTGCCGACAAGGGCTACACGAAGGTGATGACAATCGCGCCGAACTATCAGGCCGGCAAGGACTTCGTCGCCGGGTTCCGGCGCAATTACACGACGCCCACGACCGGCGAACTCTGGCCGGCGCTGGGCACGCAGGACTATTCCGCCGAGATCGCGCAGATCGCCGCGGGCCAGCCGCAGGCCGTGTTTGCCTTCCTCCCGGGCGGCATGGGAATCAATTTCGTCAAGCAGTGGAACCAGTCCGGCCTGAAGGGCAAGATCCCGCTGCTCACCGCCTCGACTGCGGATGGCATCGGTCTTCCGGCCATGGGCGATGCGGCGCTCGGCGTGATCGCCGGCAGTTTCTGGGGACCCGATTTCGCCAATCCGGTGAACCAGAAATTCGTCAAGGACTTCGAGGCCAAGTACAAGCGCATTCCCTCGCAATACGCGGCCCAGTCCTATGACGCCGCGCTGCTGCTCGACTCGGCGATCGCCAAGGTGGGCGGCAAGGTCGACGACAAGAAGGCGTTCATGGCGGCACTCAAGGCGGCCGACTTCAAGTCGCTGCGCGGCGACTTCAAGTACAACACCAATCACTTCGCGATTCAGGACTTCCACGTCTTCGAGGCGGTCAAGGACGCGCAGGGCCGGATGACGCTGAAGACCGTGGCGACACCGCTCAAGGGCTACAAGGACGCGTTCTACACGCAGTGCCCGCTGAAATAGACGGGCTCCAGTCGCGCCGGACGGGGCACGCGCCTCGCCCGGCGCGTTTGTGTGCTCCCTGTCCGATGCCGGATCACTCATGACCCTCGGTCTCGTCCTCACCCAGTTGCTCAACGGACTGCAACTCGGCGTGCTGCTCTTCCTGCTCGCCGCGGGGCTGACGCTGGTCTTCGGGATCATGAACTTCGTGAATCTCGCACACGGCTCGCTCTACATGCTGGGCGCGTACTTTGCTGCGGCGACGGCCAATGCCACCGGTTCTTTCCTCATCGCGGCACTCGTCGCCGTTCCCGGCACGATGCTCGCCGGGATGCTGATCGAGCGCATCGCACTCTCCGGACTCTACGCGCGCGACCACCTCGACCAGGTGCTCGCCACATTCGGGCTGGTGCTCTTCTTCAACGAACTGGTGCGCATCATCTGGGGTGTCTCGCCGCTGTACGCGCAGACGCCGGAGTGGCTTTCGGGGATCCTCACCTTCGGCGGCCTGTTCTATCCGGTCTACCGCGTGGCGATCATCACCGTCGGGCTGCTCGTCGCGCTCTTTCTCTACTGGCTGATCAACCACACGCGCGTGGGGATGCTGATCCGCGCGGGAGCGACCAACGCGGAGATGGTCGGCGCACTGGGCGTGAACATCCGGCTGCTCAACACCCTGATCTTCGGCCTGGGCGCGGGACTCGCGGGACTCGCCGGGTTGATGGCCGGGCCGATCTTCTCGGTTCAGTCGGCGATGGGCGAGGCCATCCTGATCCAGACGCTCGTGGTCATCGTGGTGGGGGGCATCGGATCGATTCGCGGCGCGTTCCTCGCGGCGCTCATCGTCGGCGTGGTCGACACGATGGGTCGCGTGTTCCTGCCGATCGCGATGATGACGGTGATGAGTCCGAGCTTCGCGCAGGCGGCCGGCCCGGCGCTCGCATCGATGATGATCTATCTGCTGATGGCCGCAGTGCTCGCGTTCAAGCCCGCGGGACTCTTCCCCGTGCGGCACGGCTGAGCGAGGCGCTCGCACATGTTTCCCGAACCCGTCTCGTTGCGCTCGCCGCGGCCCTGGGTCGTGATCGTTTTGCTGACGCTGCTCGCGCTCGTGCCGGTCTACGCCCATTTCGCCGCGCAGCCGTTCTATGTCACGCAGTATTCGCGAATCCTGATCTATGCGATCGCCGCGTGCAGCCTGAATCTGCTCATCGGCTACACCGGCCTGGTGAGCTTCGGCCACGCGCTCTACCTTGGGCTGGGCGCCTACGCGGTGGGCATCCTGAGCACGCACGGCATCCTGAACGGCTGGCTGCACGTGGGCGCCGCGATTCTGGCCGCCGCGCTCGTGGCCTTCGCCACCGGGCTGGTCGTGCTGCGCACCAGCGGGATGGCCTTCATCATGATCACGCTGGCGTTTGCGCAGATGTTCTACTACCTGGGCGTGTCGCTGAAGAACTATGGCGGCGACGACGGAATCCGGCTCGACAGCCGTTCGGCGTTCGCATCCCTCGATCTTTCGTCCAGCGTGACGCTCTACTACCTGTGCTTCGCGTTGCTGCTCGCCGTTCTCTACCTGTCGTGGCGGCTGGTCCACGCACGATTCGGATTCACGCTGCGCGGCATCCAGGCGAACGAGCGCCGCATGAAGGCGATGGGCTTTCGCACGCTGCGCTACAAGCTCGCCATCTATGTGGTGGCCGGCTGTGTCACCGCGGTGGCCGGCGCGTTGCTCGCCAATCTCACCGAGTACACCTCGCCCGCCTACGCCGCGTGGACCGTTTCCGGCGAGTTGATCGTCATGGTCGTGCTCGGGGGCATGGGAACGATCATCGGGCCCCTGGTCGGCGCGCTCGCGCTGCTGCTCCTCGAGGAATGGCTGGCGTCGGTCACCCAGCACTGGATGGCGCCGCTGGGACTCATCATCGTCGCGGTGGTGCTGCTTGCCAAGCGCGGACTCTACGGCTCGTTCCAGGCGTGGGCGACGCATCGCGAACGGGAGACCCGGCGATGAGTGGGGCCGAGCGCCAACCCACGCCTCGGCCGTCGCCGTCGGGCGCCGCGCCGCCGGTGCTGGAGACCCGCGGACTCGTCAAACGCTTCGGCGGATTGCTCGCCACCGACGACGTCAGCCTGCAGCTGCTGCCGGGTGAAATCCATGCCCTGATCGGCCCCAACGGGGCCGGCAAGACCACGCTGATCGGGCAGATCACCGGCGAATTGCGCCAGGACGCCGGGCAGGTGCTGATCAACGGACGGGACATTACCCGACTCTCGGTCGCACAGCGCTCGCGGCGGGGGCTGGGGCGCTCCTACCAGATCACCCAGTTCTGCCCGAGTTTCACCGCGCTCGAGAATGTGGCGATGGCCGCGCTCGCCCGCAGCGGCAGCGCGTTCCCGAGCTGGCGTCCGCTGCATGCCGAGCGCCGGCTGCTCGACCCGGCGCGCGCGGCGCTCGAGACCGTGGGGCTGGGCGCACAGGCCGGCACCATCGCGGGCACGATGTCGCACGGCGAGCATCGGCAACTCGAGCTCGCGATGGCGCTCGCGCTCGAGCCGAAGATTCTTCTGCTCGACGAACCGCTCGCGGGAATGAGCGGCGCGGAATCCGAAACGATGGTGCAGCTCCTCGCGGGGCTGCGTGGTCGCTACCCGGTGCTGCTCGTCGAACACGACATGAAGGCCGTCTTCACGCTCGCCGACCGGATCAGCACGCTGGTCTACGGGCGGGTCATCGCATCGGGCCGACCCGACGAGATCCGCAACAACCCCGAGGTGCGCAGCGCCTACCTCGGCGACGAGGAGCTCCTCGCGTGAGCCTGCTGCGCGTGCGCGGACTGACCGCCGGCTATCAACACAGCCAGGTGCTCTTCGGGCTCGACTTCGACGTCGAGGCCGGGCAGGTCGTCACCCTGCTCGGTCGCAACGGGATGGGCAAGTCGACGACGGTCAAGTGCCTGAGCGGGCTGCTGCGCCCTTCGGGGGGAACGATCGAACTCGACGGAACGGCGCTGGCCGGAGCGCCGGCCTACCGGATCGGGCGTGCGGGAGTCGGCTTGGTGCCGGAAGGCCGACAGGTGTTTCCAAGCCTGACCGTGCACGAGAACCTCGTCGCGACCGCGTCGCGGCGCAATGCGGGATCCCATCCGTGGACGCTCGAGCGGGTCTTCTCCCTGTTCCCCGGTCTTGCCGAACGAGAACGCCAGCTCGGGGGCAAGCTCTCCGGGGGGGAGCAGCAGATGCTGGCGATCGGCCGCGCGCTGATGACCAACCCGCGCCTGCTGATCCTGGACGAAGCGACCGAAGGGCTCGCGCCGCTGGTGCGCACCGAGATCTGGAAGTGCCTCGCGCTGCTGCGCGCGGAGGGCCTCGCGATGATCGTCATCGACAAGAACCTGCGACCGCTGCTGCCCCTCACCGACCGGCACTACATCCTTGAGAAGGGTCGGATCGCCTGGCAGGGCGACAGCGCGGAACTGAGCGCGGATTCCGTGGCGGTCGAGCGCTACCTCAGCGTCTAGCGTCGACCCGCGCGCGGCACACCGGACACACCACGATGGGCTACGCGATCCTTGCCGATGCGGTGGTGCTGGCGCACTTTTCCTTCATCCTCTTCGTCCTGTTCGGCGGTTTCCTCGCGCTGCGCCACGGGGGAATCGTCTGGGCGCACCTGCCGGCAGCCGCATGGGGCGCCGCGATCGAGTTCGGCGGCTGGATCTGCCCGCTCACCCCGCTGGAGAACCGGCTCCGCGCGCTTTCGGGCGACACGCCCTACCCGGGTGATTTCCTCGGCGAGTACCTGCTGGCCGTCGTCTACCCGGCGGGGCTCGAGCGCGACGTCCAGATCGTGCTCGGCAGCGTCGTGCTCGCCGTCAACGCCGTCGTCTATACGCTCTTGTGGCGTCGCCATCGAGCGCGTGCGCGCGCTCGGCACGATGCGATTCGCTAGCCACGCGCTTCCGCGCCGGCCTGCGCGCGACCCAGGCGATCGCGCACCGCGACCCACGCGGGCTCGGCCGGCGGTTCCTCGACCAGAATTCGATCGACGCGCAGGGCGTCGAGCCGGCGTAACGTCGCGTAGAGCTGGCGCGCATAGGTGAGCGGCTCACCGGCCGCGGGCTCCCAGCAGGAGACCGGCTCCTCCGGGGAAATCCGCGACCACACGGCCAGACGCTCACCACGTGCCAGGCACTCGTGCACCCGCGCCGCGAGGCGCGAAGGCGTGATCAATTCCAGCGCCGTGGCCGTGGCGTAGTGGGCAGCGAGCGTGCCCGAAACCCGGGGCACCTGCGCGTCGGGGGGTCGCAACGCGACACCGAGCACCGCCTCGACCTGTGCCGCCGAGATCGATCCGGGACGCAGCAGCGCCGCTTCTTCCCGGCTCAGGTCGACGATCGTCGATTCGACGCCGTGCTCCGACTCGCCACCCTCGAGAACCAGCGGCGCGTCGTCTCCGAGGTCGTCGAACACATGCGCGACGCGCGTCGGACTGACGCGCCCGAATCGGTTTGCCGAAGGCGCGGCGACGCCGTGTCCACCCGCCGCCACGAAGGCCACGAGCAGGCGATGCGCGACTGGATGCGACGGACAGCGCAGGCCGATCGTGCTCTCGTTGCCGCAGGCAAAGCGCGCGACGCCCGGTCGGCGCGCCAGCACCAGGGTGAGCGGCCCCGGCCAGAACGCTTCGATCAGTGCCGTCGCGCGAGCGTCCAGGTCGGCCCAGTAAGCGGCGCTGGCTCGATCGGGAACGTGGACGATCAGCGGATGCCCGCGTGGTCGGCCCTTGATCCGATAGATCGCCGCCACGCCGGCCGCGCTCTCGGCATCGGCCCCGAGCCCGTACACCGTCTCGGTCGGAAACGCGACGACGCCTCCCGTGCGCAGACGCGCTACGGCTTGCGCCACGAGCGCGGCGCCGTTGTCGTGTGCTTCGTGCCGGGCGGGATTCAAAGCCTCGCCGCGCTGCTCAAACGCCGACGATGCCGAGATCCGTCGCGATGCGCTGCGCGAGTCCGCCCGCCTGCTCGAGGGAATCGCCCATGACCGTGATGTGGCCCATCTTGCGGCCCGGTCGCGGTTCCGCTTTCCCGTAGAGGTGCAGCTTCGCACGCGGGTGCATCACCACCCGGCTCCAGTCGGGCTCGCGGCGCGCGCCCTCCTCGCCCTGAAACCAGCATTCGCCCAGCACGTTGATCATCACCGCCGGTTCGTGCTGCTGCGTGCCGCCCAACGGCCAGCCGGTCATCACCCTGACCTGCTGTTCAAACTGGCTCGTGACGCAGGCGTCGATGGTGTAGTGCCCCGAGTTGTGGGGCCGTGGCGCAACTTCATTGACAACCAGCGATCCGTCGTCGAGCACGAAGAATTCCACGCACAGCACGCCGACGTACTGGATCGAATGCGCGACACGCACCGCCGCGTCGGTCGCCTCGCGTGCGAGCGAAGCGTCGACGCGCGCCGGGGCGCTCGAGCGCACGAGAATCCCGTTGCCATGGACATTCTCGGCGACCGGATAGGGCGCGGTCTCGCCGTCGAAACCGCGGGCGACCACCACCGAGAGCTCGGAGGCGAGCGCAAGGCGGCGTTCGAGCACACACGCCGTCCCGTCCATCGCGGCGAAGGCTGCAGTCGCCACCTCGCGGGTCGCGACGCGCACCTGGCCCTTGCCGTCGTAACCAAGCCGGGCGACCTTGAGAATGCCCGGGAAGAGCGTATCGGGCGCCGCCGCGATATCGTCCGCGCTGCGGATTTCGACAAAGGGTGCCACCGCCAGCCCGCACCCGCGCAGGAAGTTCTTCTCCGCGATCCGATCCTGCGCGATGGCGACCGCATCGGCCGCCGGACTGACGATCAGCCGCTCGGCGAGAATCTCGAGCGCGCGCGCCGGGACGTTCTCGAATTCGGTCGTCACCGCAGAACACATCCCGGCGAGTTCGGCCAGCGCCGCCTCATCAAGATAGTCCGCCTGGATGTGCCGGTCCGCCACCGAACCGGCCGGGCTCTGGTTGCTCGGGTCGAGTACGCAGACGCGAAAGCCGACCGACTGCGCGGCGCTGCAGAACATCCGCCCCAACTGCCCTCCCCCCAGCAGGCCGAGCCAGCTGCCGGGCGGCAGCGAAGGTAAGGGGCGGAAGTGGTGCGTTGGTAGCTGCATCATTCTCTGACTCCTGGTGGCGTGACGTTCGTGAGTGCTAGCGCGGTGGCAGCGTCATCGCGCGCGCGAGGTCGCTCTGGCGAGTACGGTATTGGTCAAGTCTTTCGGCGAGCGTCGCGTCGGCCGCGGCGAGCATCGCGACCGCGAAGAGTCCGGCGTTGGCGGCCCCCGCTTCACCGATCGCGAAGGTGGCCACGGGAACGCCGCGCGGCATCTGCACGATCGACAACAACGAATCCTCGCCGCGCAAGTACCGGGAAGGGACCGGCACGCCCAGCACCGGGACGCTCGTCTTCGCGGCCAGCATCCCCGGCAGGTGCGCCGCGCCGCCGGCCCCGGCGATGATCGCCTGCAGCCCGCGGGTGCGCGCTTGTTCCGCATAAGCGAACATCTCGTCCGGCATCCGGTGCGCCGAAACCACGCGCGCCTCGTGTGGCACATCGAACTCGCGCAGCACCTCCACCGCGTGCTGCATCACGTCCCAGTCGCTGCCGCTGCCCATCACCACGCCGACCAGCGGCTTTGCCATCGCTCATTCCTCCCCGAGCTCTTGGCCGGTGAGCCGCTGCAGCGCCTCCCGGTACTTCTCGGCAGTGCGCGCGACCACTTCCGGCGGCAGCTTCGGTGCCGGCGCCTGCTTGTTCCAGTCCGGCACCGTCTCAAGATAGTCCCGCACGAACTGCTTGTCGAACGACGGCGGAGAAATGCCCGTACGGTAGGAATCCGCCGGCCAGAACCGCGACGAATCGGCAGTGAGCACTTCGTCCATCAGATGCAGCGTGCCCTGCGCGTCGAGGCCGAATTCGAATTTCGTGTCGGCGATCAGGATCCCGCGGGTCGCGGCATGGCGGCGCGCCTTCTCGTAGAGCGCCAGGCTCACGGTGCGGACCTGCTCGGCGCGCGGCGCGCCGACACGGTGCGCCATTTCGTCGAAGGAAATGTTCTCGTCGTGTTCGCCCCCCTGCGCTTTGCTTGCCGGGGTGAAGATCGGCTCCGGCAACTGCTGCGCAAGTTCCAGTCCGGCCGGCAGCGCGATGCCGCAAATGGCGCCGCTCGCCTGGTAGTCCTTCCACCCCGAGCCGATCAGGTAGCCGCGCACCACCGCCTCGACGGGCAGCGGCGTGAGCCGCTTGACGAGCATCGAGCGCCCGCGCACCTGGTCGACCTCATCGGGGGTGACGACGCTTTCCGGCGCGGCCCCGGTCAGGTGGTTCGGCACGACATCGGCGAGCAGATCGAACCAGAACAGCGCCATCCGGGTGAGCACGCGCCCCTTGTCGGGGATCGGCTCGCTCATCACGACGTCGAATGCCGAGAGCCGGTCGGTCGTGACCATCAACAGCCGGTCGTCCCCCACCGTGTAATTGTCGCGGACCTTCCCCCGGTGCAGCAGCGGCAGCGATTGCAGGTGGGATTCGTAAAGGCACTCGGACATTTCGGACTCCGGATCAAAGCGCTATTTTGCCCGAACCCGTCGCGCTGCCGAAAACGGCTCGAGGCCCGCCAAAGTCTCCCGCCGGCACCGGCGCGCCCGCGAGGGCTGGGTCTTCCTATGATAGGCGCAACCGATCAGCGACCGTAAGGATTCGAGGCGTCACGCGACGCAAGGGGGAATGAAGGTACCGGTTCGCCGCTGCCTCGTACCGATTCCTGCCACAAGGAGAGTCCCATGGTGCTTCGACAAACCCCCGTTGCCCGCGCACTGATGTCCTCGGGCGTGCTCTCGCTCGCGCTCGGCGCCGGCCCCGCAGGGGCCGCCCCGTGCAGCCCCTGTTCGTCCCGTTCGCGCACCGCGTCGCGTGCCGGCGCCCCTTGTGGGGCCAAGAACCCGTGCGCCGCCAAGAACCCGTGCGCGCCCAAGGCCAAGAATCCCTGTGCCGCGAAGAACCCTTGCGCCGCGAAGAACCCATGTGCTGCGAAGAACCCCTGCGCGGCGGCGAAGCCCGACGTCGACGCACGGACCGTGACGCGTCCGGCCGGCTACAAGCCGTTCACCGGCAATCCGGCGCAGTTGCTCGAGCGCGGGAAGCAACTCTGGAACGATGCGAAGCTCAGCACCAACGGGCTGTCGTGTCAGACCTGTCACCAGGGCAACAACGCTTTCGCGCCCAGCTTCGCGAAGGCCTACCCGCACCGCGTCCAGATGCCGCTCGATCGCGGCGGGGTCAAGCAGGTGCAGCTCGACGAAATGGTCCAGTTCTGTCTCGTCGTGCCGATGGCGTCGAAGCCGCTGGCGTGGAACTCCGCCGAACTCGCGGCCCTGACCGCCTACTCGGCGAAAGTTCAGAAAGACTACATTGCGACGACGGCCAAGGCCCAGAACCCGTGCGCGGCAAAGAACCCGTGCGCGGCCAAGGCGAAGAATCCTTGCGCAGCAAAGAACCCCTGCGCACCGAAATAACCGTCCTAGCGCGCGCTGTGCGTCTCTGACGGACCTGCCGGCGCCTCCTCGGGGGCGCCGCGCAGATCGTCGCCACGAATGCCGCGCTGATGCTGCAGCTCGGCCATGTCCTCTTCCGCCTCGATGGTGGCGGCATGGCTCGGGCTGCGCAGCAGGCGATCGCCCTTGACGAGTTGCTCGATGGCCCGCCGGGTCGCGCTGAGCTCGGCCAGCAGCGTGTCGGTGGCCTCTACCGAGACGCGGTGCGCAACCGCTGATCCCAGCAGCGCCACCTTGGTCTGCTCGTACGATTCGCCGAAGAGCTCGAGCGCCGCCAGGCGCTGCGCGTCGTCTCCTTCGCGTGCATAACGCTCGCCCGGTTGCCCGGCCAGAACCACGCAATCGACGGCCCGTTCCAGCACCTGCGCAACTGCGGCGGCGACGGCCAGATCCGCGAGTTCCGCCCCGTCCCGACGCAGGCTGTCGACGTAGTGCGTCAGCCGCGCCGCTTCTCCGAGATAGCGTCCGACGCGCAAGGACTGGGTCAGCTCCGCCTCGACGTCGCCGGGCATCGTTTCCATCCGCAGGGTGCCCACGTAACTGCCGATCGCTTCGCCGAGCTGGTGCACGGCAGCGGCCTGGCGCTGGACTTCGTCGGAAATCCCTCGAGCCGGCCCGGTGATGGCGGCGTGCACGACCCCGGTCACCAGGGCGCGCAGACGAAGCAGTTCCTCGCGCACCGCCGATACGGCCATCTCGGGCACCGACGCAAGCGAGGGGTCGAGGTGCTGCGGTCGGCCGAGATCCTCGTGCAAGGTCCGAAACATCCGGTCCAGCACCTTGGACATCGCAGGGATGAGAGGCAGCATCACGGCTACCCCGAAAGTCTTGACCGTCGTGTGAAACACCGCGATCGTCACCGCCACCCCGCCATTGAAGTGCAGAAACGCGAAGGCCTGGCCGATCGACCACAGCAGGAACGGCAGCATCACCAGGCCGAATACCCCGGCCACGATGTTGAAGATCACGTGCCCGAGCGCGAGCCGCTTGGCCGCCGGCGTGGCGCGGATCGCGGCGAACACCGCCGTCGAGGTGCTGCCGACGTTCGCTCCGATCACCGTAACCGCCGCTGCTTCCAGGCCGATCACGCCGCCCAGCGCCGCCGTGATCACCAGGGCGATCGATGCGCTCGATGACTGCGTGAGCAGCGTGGCGACGAAACCGAGCAGCAGGAACGCGCCCCAGCCCCCACCGTTGCCGGCAACCGTCGCGGTATAGGTCCCGGCCATGCCCCCGAACGCATCCTTGAGGATCGCCAGGCCGAGAAAGAAAAGGCCGAAACCGGCGAGCGCCTCGCCCAGCCCCTGGATCCGCTTGCCCGAAAGCATCAGGCGCAGCACCACGCCCACCGTGAGAATCGGCAACGCCAGCAGTTCGATCTTGAATCCGAAGCCGATCAGCGTCACCAGCCAGGCGGTCGTGGTCGTGCCGATGTTGGCGCCGAAGACCAGCCCGAGGCCCTGGCGCAAGGTAAGCATCGCGGCGTTGACGAAGCCGATCGCCGCCACGGTCACCGCACCCGAGGACTGAATGACGCCCGTGATCAGGAACCCGACGAAGACGCCGCGCGACGGACTCGAGGTCCATGTGCCAAGGATCTGCTTGAGCCGGCCGCCACCGAAGGTCTTCAGCCCCTCGGTCATCATGTGCATCGCGAGCAGGAACAGCGCGAGGCCGCCCGTCGCAGTGAGTGCGATCTGTACGTTCATTGTGGAGCCGACGCGGCTGCCCTTCTCGTGTCCGTTGCGTTCGCGACCCGCGGCCGCGTCTTCACACCCGCTTCAGAAAGCGGGGGTCCGATTGTACGCCAAGCGCGCCGCTACTGGACGACCTGCTGGAGTTCCCCCTTGCCGTAGCGATCGATCATCACGGACATGGAGAGCGGCTTGATGCGGCCGGCCTGCCCGACGCAGCCGAATTGCTCGTAGCGCTGCAGGCAGATCGAGCGTGCCGCGGCGGAGGCGGGCTTGAGGTAATCGCGCGGATCGAACTTGCCGGGGTTCTTCGCAAAGTACTCGCGAATCGCCCCGGTCATCGCCAGCCGGATGTCGGTGTCGATGTTGATCTTGCGCACCCCGAAATGAATCGCCTGCTGGATCTCCTCGACGGGAACTCCATAGGTCTCCTTCATTTCGCCGCCGTACTTGCGAATCTGCGCGAGCAGTTCCTGGGGCACCGACGAGGAACCGTGCATCACCAAGTGCGTGTTCGGAATCCGGCGGTTGATTTCCTTGATCCGATCGATCGCGAGGATGTCCCCGGTGGGCTTGCGCGAGAACTTGTACGCCCCGTGGCTCGTGCCGATCGCGATCGCCAGCGCGTCGACCTGCGTGCGTCGCACGAAGTCCGCCGCCTGCTCGGGATCGGTGAGCAGCTGCTCGCGGGTCATCGTGCCCTCGGCGCCGTGCCCGTCCTCCTTGTCGCCCTTCATGGTCTCGAGGGAGCCGAGGCAACCGAGTTCACCCTCCACCGTGACGCCGACGGCGTGGGCAAGCGTGACCACATTGCGGCTCACCTCGACGTTGTAGTCGTAGCTGGCGATGGTCTTGCCGTCCTCGCGCAGCGACCCGTCCATCATCACCGAACTGAAGCCCAGCCGGATCGCCTGCTGGCAGATCGCCGGCGACTGGCCGTGATCCTGGTGCATCACCACCGGCAGATCCGGGTAGCTCTCGACCGCTGCCTCGATCAGGCGCCGCAGGAAGGCCTCCCCGGCATACTTGCGTGCCCCTGCCGAGGCCTGCATGATCACCGGCGCGTTGAGCTCGGAGGCCGCCGACATGATCGCCTGCACCTGTTCGAGATTGTTGACGTTGAAAGCCGGGATGCCGTAGTCGTTCTCGGCGGCATGGTCAAGAAGCTGGCGCATCGAAACGAGGGGCATTGCGATTCCTCCTTCGGTAAACCGGCCTGTGGCCGGCCGTCGGGTTTGATTCGGGCCGCACATGCGGCCCGTCGGGTTCAGTGCGTGTCGCCGACCTTGACGATTTTCATCGTGTTGGTTCCGCCGGCCTTGCCGATCGGTTCGCCGATCGTCATCACGATCAGATCGCCGCGCGCGACAACCCCGGCCTCGAGGACACGCATCTCGGCCTCGAGCAACACTTTTTCGCGATCCGCCGAATGCGCCTGGAGGCTCAGCGGGTGCACCTCACGGAACAGGCTCATGCGGCGCCGACCTGCCGCCCCCGGGGTGAGCGCATAGATCGGCACGCCCGAATCGATCCGCGACATCCACAGGGCGGTCGACCCGGACTCGGTCAGTGAAACGATCGCCTTCACCTTCAGGCGCAGCGCGACCCACAATGCGCTGAGCGCCACCGACTGGTCGACCCTCGTGAAGGTGCGGTTGAGAAACTCGCTGTCGAAGGCCGTGGTGTGGTGCCGATCGGCCTCGACGCAGACCCGCGCCATCGATTCGACCGTCTCGACCGGATACTTGCCGGCCGCCGTCTCGGCCGAGAGCATCACTGCGTCCGTGCCGTCGAGCACCGCATTGGCAACGTCGGAAACCTCCGCGCGCGTCGGTACCGGCGACTCGATCATGGACTCCATCATCTGCGTGGCCGTGATCGTGAGCTTGTTGAGGTTCTTGGCAAGCTTGATCATGGTCTTCTGTAGCGCCGGCACGGCCGCGTCGCCGACTTCGACGGCCAGGTCCCCGCGCGCCACCATGATTCCGTCGGATGCGCGCAGGATTTCCTCGAGATTGCCGATCGCTTCGAAGCGCTCGATCTTGGCGATGGTCAATGCCTTGCCGCCAGCGGCACGCATCAGCTCGCGCGCCATGTACATGTCGGCCGCGTTCTTGGGAAACGACACGGCGAGGAAGTCGGCTTCGAGCTTGCAGGCGGTGCGGATGTCGTCCATGTCCTTGGACGTGAGGGCCGGCGCGGAGAGTCCCCCGCCCTGGCGGTTGATTCCCTTGCGGTTGGACAGCGTCCCGCCGACGAGCACCGTGCACTCGATCGTCGTCGGCCCGACGCGCTCGACGCGCATCGTGAGGCGCCCGTCGTTCAGAAGCAGCGTGTCACCGGGATTGACGTCGTTCACCAGGTCCGGGTAGTCGAGCCCGACATGTTTCTCATCGCCCGTTTCGCACTCGATGTCGAAGGTGAAGCGATCCCCCGAGGCCAGCTGCACCTTCCCGTCGGCGAATTTCCCGATCCGGATTTTCGGTCCCTGCAGGTCGGCGAGCACTCCGATGTCCCGATTGAGCCGCGTGGAGATTTCGCGCACGTGGCGGATCGTTTCCGTATGTTCCTCGACCGTGCCGTGGGAGAAGTTGACGCGCACCACGTTGACCCCGGCGAGGATCAGGCGCTCGATCATTTCCGGCGTGTTGGATGCGGGACCCAGCGTCGCCACGATCTTCGTGGCACGGGGAGAGGATTCGATCATGGATTCGGCTCGTTCGTTGCGTTAACAGAGAAAATACGCGAATTCCGGCTCAGGCGCGCGCAAGAAGCGCCGCGACGGCCGGAAGTTCCCGGCCCGCGAGGAATTCGAGAAAGGCGCCGCCACCGGTGGAGATGTAGCTGATGCGCTCCGCGACACCGAAGCGCGCGATCGCGGCCAGCGTGTCGCCGCCACCGGCAATCGAATAGGCGCTGGACGCCGCGATCGCTCCGGCCAATGCCCGTGTGCCCCCCGCGAACGCTTCGTACTCGAACACCCCGATCGGCCCGTTCCAGACGATCGTGCCCGCCGCCGCGAGCAGCTTTCCCAGTTCGGCCATCGACTGCGGACCGAAATCCAGAATCCGGTCGTCGGCACCCACCTCGCCCACCGGAATGGTGCGCGCGCGGGCGCTCGCACTGATCTCGGTGGCGACGACCACGTCGCTGGGCAGCGGCACGGCCGCACCCCGTGCACGCATCGCCGCGAGGATCGCGCGCGCGTCGTCGACGAGGTCGGGTTCCGCGAGCGAGGCCCCGATGGCCGTTCCGCCGGCGAGCAGAAAGGTGTTCGCAATCCCGCCCCCGACGATCAGCTGGTCGACTTTCTCGGAGAGCGATTTGAGGATCGTGAGCTTGGTCGAGACTTTCGAGCCTGCCACGACCGCGACGAGCGGCCGCCGCGCGTCCTTGAGCGCCTTGCCGAGCGCGTCGAGTTCGGCGCACAGCAGGGGCCCGGCGCACGCGATCGGGGCGAAGCGCGCGATCGCGACGGTGGTCGCCTCGGCGCGGTGCGCCGTACCGAAAGCGTCGTTCGCGTAGACATCGCACAGTGCCGCCATGCGGCGCCCGAGATTCTCGTCGTTGGCCTTCTCGCCGGGATTGCTGCGACAGTTCTCCAGCACGACGACCTGGCCCGGACGGACCGTGAAGCCGCCGTCGACCCAGTCGCGCACCAGCCGCGCCTCGCGACCGAGCAACTCGCCCAGCCGGTGCGCCACCGGTGCCAGGGAATCCTGCGGACGCAGTTCGCCCTCGCGGGGTCGACCGAGGTGCGAGGTCACCATCACCGCCGCGCCGGCTCGCAGGCAATGCGCAATCCCAGGCACCGACGCGCGGATGCGCGTGTCGTCCGAGATCGCGCCCGTGTCGTCGAGCGGAACGTTCAGGTCCGCGCGCACGAATACGCGCCGGTCTTTCAACTCCTGGTCAACCAGCCGCTTGAATTCCATGTCACTTCGCGCTCATCAGGGCGATGGTGGTGTCAAGCATCCGGTTCGAGAAGCCCCACTCGTTGTCGTACCAGGCGCCCACCTTGACCAGCCGCCCCGAAACCTTGGTGAGCGAGGAGTCGAAAGTGCTGGAAGCCGGATCGTGGTTGAAGTCGACCGAAACGAGCGGCTCGCTCGTGTAGCACAGCACCCCCTTCAACGCCCCCTCGGAAGCCGCCTTCATGATCGCATTGACTTCCTCCACGGTCGTGTCGCGTGCCGCGATGAACGACAGGTCGACAAGCGACACGTTGATCGTCGGAACGCGAATCGCGTAGCCGTCGAGACGTCCCGCGAGTTCCGGCAGAACCAGCCCCACCGCTCCGGCGGCGCCGGTCTTGGTCGGGATCATCGACATCGTTGCCGAGCGCGCGCGCCGCAGGTCGGAATGGTAGACATCGGTGAGCACCTGATCGTTGGTGTACGCATGCACGGTGGTCATCAGCCCGGTGACGAGCCCGATCTTGTCGTTCAGCGGCTTCACGAGCGGTGCCAGGCAGTTCGTGGTGCACGAGGCGTTCGAGATCACCGTGTGGCTCGCCTTGAGCACCGAGTGGTTCACGCCGTAGACCACGGTTGCGTCGACGTCCTTGCCACCCGGCGCCGAGAGGATCACCTTCTTCGCGCCACCGGCCAGGTGCGCACTGGCCTTTTCCTTGCTGTTGAAGAATCCCGTGCATTCCAGCACCACGTCCACGCCGATCTCGCCCCAGGGCAACTCGGCCGGATTGCGGTTCGCCAGCACGCGCACCCGATCGCCGTTGACGATGATCGCGTCGCCGTCGACAACCACTGTTCCGGGGAACTTCCCGTGCGCGGTGTCGTAGCGCGTGAGGTGCGCGTTGGTCTTCGCGTCGCCCAGGTCGTTGATCGCCACGATTTCGATCGGATGCTTCTTGCCACCCTCGTAGTGGGCCCGCAGGATGTTGCGGCCAATCCGGCCGTAGCCGTTGATGGCAACACGTATCGTCATGATCTTTTCCTTGTCGGCAGTGGAGTCAGGGGAGAGAGCGGCGCACCACCTCGAGCACCGTCGCGGCGACGTTCTCGGGGGTGAGTCCGAACAGGGGGAAGAGCTCGCTTGCGGGGGCGGACTCGCCGAAGCGTTCGACACCGACCACCGCCGCGCAGCCGTACTTCCACCAGGAATCGGGCAGGCCCGCCTCGATCGCGACACGCGGCAATCGCGCGGGCAGCACATTCAACTGATAGGCGCGATCCTGGCGGTCGAACACGGAAGTCGACGGCATCGATACCACCCGCACGGCAACGCCGCGCTCGGCGAGCAGATGGCGCGCTGCCAGGGCCAGACCCAGTTCGGAGCCGGTGGCGATCAGCACCGCGCAGGCCTCGTCCGCATCGCGCAGCACATAGGCGCCGCGCCAGACGGCATCGATCTGCCCGCTCGAGCGGGTCACGAACGGGACGGCCTGGCGCGACAACAGCAACGAGGTCGGACCGTCGCGCCGCGCGATTGCGGCAGCCCAGGCGACGGTGGTTTCGACCGGATCGGCCGGACGCCACACGTCCATGTTCGGGATCAGGCGCAGCGATGCGGCGTGTTCCACCGCCTGATGCGTCGGCCCGTCTTCGCCCAGACCGATCGAGTCGTGCGTGAAGACGTGAATGACGCGCTGCTTCATCAGCGCCGCCATGCGCAGCGCGTTGCGGGAATAGTCGGAAAAGGTCAGGAATGTCCCGCCGTAGGGGATGAACCCCCCGTGGAGCGACAGCCCGTTCATGATCGCCGCCATGCCGAACTCGCGCACACCGTAGTTGATGTGCCGTCCGGTGAGCATGCCGCCGCGTTCGCGCATCGCACCGGCGCCGGCAAAGTCCGTCAGGTTGCTTCCCGTCAGGTCGGCGGAGCCCCCGAGGAGTTCCGGGAGCGCGGGTCCGAAGTACTGCAGCGCGTTCTGGGACGCCTTGCGCGTCGCGATGGTTTCGCCCGCTTGCAGCGCGTGCGCCAGCGCGGCGTCGAGCGCCTCGTCGTAGGCGAGGCCCAGCCCGCCGCGCATGCGCCGCTCGTACTCGTCCGCCATTTCCGGGTGCGACATGCGGTAGCGGGCGAAGAGCTCGTTCCATTCCGCTTCGAGCTGTGCGCCGCGCTCGAGCCCGGACCAGGCGGCGCGGACGTCCTCGGGAATTTCGAAGGGTGCGTCCGTCCACCCCAGTTGCGCACGCGTCTGCGCAATCTCGGAAGGTCCGAGCGGCTCACCGTGGGCCTTGGCCGTTCCGGCCCGACCCGGCGATCCCTTGCCGATCACCGTCTTGCACTGGATCAGCGTCGGCGCGAACACGCCGTCGCGCCCCTGGCGCGCCCAGTCGCGTGCCATCTCGATGGCACGCTCGAGCGCCCAGACATCGTGGCCGTCCACGCCGGGGATCACGTGCCAGCCGTACGCCTCGAAGCGTCGCACGGTGTCGTCACCGAACCAGTCGGCGACCGCCCCGTCGATCGAAATGCCGTTGTCGTCATAGAGCGCGATCAGCCTGGAGAGCTTCCAGGTGCCGGCAAGCGAGCATGCCTCGTGGGAAATGCCCTCCATCAGGCATCCGTCCCCCAGGAACACGAACGTGTCGTGATCGACGATCGGCAGCGACGGGCGATTGAACTCGGCCGCCAGCAGTCTCTCCGCCAGCGCCATCCCAACCGCGTTGGCGAGTCCCTGACCGAGCGGTCCGGTGGTGGTCTCGACGCCGGGGGTAGGTCCGATCTCGGGGTGTCCGGGCGTCTTCGAGTGAAGCTGGCGAAAGGCCTTCAGGTCCTCGGTCGACAAGTCATAGCCGCGCATGTGCAGCACGGCGTAGAGCAGCATCGAGCCGTGACCGTTCGAAAGCACGAAGCGGTCCCGGTCGAACCACGCGGGGTTCGCCGGATTGTGGCGCAGCATCCGCGACCAAAGCGCGACGGCGACCTCGGCCATGCCCATAGGCATTCCGGGATGCCCGGAGTTGGCACGCTGCACCGCGTCCATCGCGAGCGCGCGGATCGCATCAGCCATTTTCTTGTGGTCGGGGGACGTTGCTTCGTCGCTGGCGGCGGTCGTCATCATGGGCTTGTCGATGAGTGGGGTGGCTTGGGGTGGCTTGGGGTGGCGGGGGGCTTCGGTGGGCATCGCGCGCGCGAGTCCTTTGCGACCCGCACAGCATTGGAGTTTAGCAAAACGCGACGCCCTGCCGGGGGGCCGCACGCGGCGCGGGCACGCGAGGTCCGCTATACTTGAGCGCTTTCCAAACGACACTCGGGAACTCCTGCGGAGCCAATCGGCGGAGTTCACATGGCCTGCCCGGGCTTGCCGGCTTCGCGCCGGTCGATCCAGGCGTCACGAAACGGGGTTGCGACGAAATGCAGGGACTGCACCTGACTGCCGATCTGCACGGATGCAAATGTGCAGACGCCGCATTCCTGAGCGCGGACACGCTCTCGCGCCTGTGCCGGGACGCGGTTTCGGAAGCCGGTCTGCAGCGCGTCGACGAGCGCTTCTACACCTTTCCCGACTATCTCGGACAGCCCGGTGGCGTCACCGGCGCGGTGCTGCTCGCGGAGTCGCACCTCGCCGTGCACACCTGGCCGGAGCGGCGCGGGGTGACGCTCGATGTCTACGTCTGCAACTTCTCGACCGACAATTCGAGCAAGGCCGAGCATCTGATGGATGCGCTGATTGCGGCCTTCGACCCGGACGAGAGCCACGTCAACCGTCTGCTGCGCGGCTCGACCGAGCCGGAAACCGGCGCCGAGGAACTGCTGATCGAGTGGCTCAACGCCGACTCCGCCTTCGGCTACAAGGCATCGCGCCGCATCGAGGCGCTGCGCACCGAGTACCAGACGCTCGAGGTGTTCGAGACGCCGCAGTTCGGGAAGCTCTTTCGCCTCGACGGCCTGTACATGACCTCCGAGAAGGACGAGTTCTTCTATCACGAGGCCATCGTGCACCCGGGCGCGCTGACGCATCCGGCGCCGCGCACGGGGCTGGTGATCGGCGGCGGCGACGGCGGTTCCAGCGAGGAACTGCTCAAGCACCCGACGATGTCGCGCGTGGTGATGGCCGAACTCGATCCCGAGGTCGTGCGCATCGCGCGCAAGTACCTGCACCGCGTGCATCGCGGCGTCTTCGACGACCCGCGGCTGGAAGTGCGCATCGGCGACGGCTGGGAATTCGTCGCCACCACGACCGAGCGTTTCGACCTGGTCATTCTCGACCTGACCGACCCGGACACGCCCGCGCATCGCCTCTACACGCGCGAGTTCTTCGAGCTGCTGCGCACCGTGCTGCAACCGGGCGGCGTGGTGTCGCTGCACATCGGCTCCCCGGTGTTCAAGCCGGAACGGGTGGCGCGGCTCGTCGCGGATCTGCGCAGCGTCTTCGCGGTGGTGCGCCCGCTCGGGCTCTACATCCCGCTCTACGGAACCTACTGGGGACTTGCGTGCGCCTCGGATTCGCTCGACCCGCTGGCGCTCTCCGCCTCCGACGCGGCGCGCCGCCTGGCCGAGCGCAACATCGCCGATCTGCGCTACTACAACGGCGACGTGCACCCGGCGCTGTTCGCACTGCCCAATTACTTCCGCGACCTGATCGCCTGATCCGATGACGCCGCGGCTGCTGGTGGCGAACGCGGCCCCGGGCGCGGC
>JAGXFR010000042.1 GCA_024637155.1 Burkholderiaceae bacterium
GCCGCCGAGCGTGCCCAGCGTGCGCACCCCGTAGATCTGTCCGACGAGCGCGTTGGTGAGCGGCACCGTCGAGAGCCACAGCAGTCCCATCAGCGCGGCGAATACGTAGACCGAAGCCGTGGTGAGCGGCAGGAACAGGAAAGCGCTCATCACGAGCGAGCGCACGATGTAGATCGTCGACAGGAGGCGTTTCTTCGAATGGCGCTGCCCGAGCGCACCGGCCGAGAGCGACCCGACGATGTTGAAGAGCCCGATGAGCGCGATCGCCACCGCCCCGGTGCTCCCGTCCAGTCCCTGGTCCATCACGTAGGCGGGCAGGTGCAGCGCGATGAAGACGACCTGCATTCCGCAGACGAAGTAACCCCAGAACAGCAGATGGAAACTGCGGTCCCTGAGGGCGGTGCGCAGTGCGGCGCGGATCTGGAGATCGGCGCCGCCGCCCGGATGCCCCTCCTTGCGACCCAGCGCGAGCGCGAACACGACGATCAGCGCGCCCAGACCCGCGTGCACCCACAGGGTCGGCTGCCAGCCGATGGCGCCGATCAGCGCGCCGGCCGCCGGGACGAACAGGAACTGCCCGAACGATGCCGACGCCACCGCGACGCCGAAGGCCATGCTGCGCTTGTCCTCCGGCACGAGCCGACCGAGCGTCGCGAAGATGATTCCGAAGCTGGTGCCCCCGATCGCGATCCCGATCAGCAGGCCGGCCGAGAGCGTGAGTTCGACCCCGGTTTGCGCCCATGCCATCCCGAGAAAGCCGAGCGCGTAGAGCACCGCCCCCAGGATCAGCGTGCGCGCCGCACCGTACTTGTCGGCCATCGCGCCGAGGAAGGTGCCGCCGATGCCCCACATCAGGTTCTGGAACGCGATCGCCAGCGAGAAAGTCTCGCGCGACCAGCCGCGCGCCACCGTCATCTCGGGCAGGAAGAGCCCGAAGGAGGAGCGCGCCCCGGTGGAGACGATCAGGATTGCGCAGGCGAAGATCAGGACCGGCAGGTACGAACCCGCCGGCGCGGCGCGCGAGCCCTCGGGCGAGGCCCGCGAGTCCGCCACCGCGCGCCTCAGCCCGCCACCGCCGCGAACGCGCGCCGGGCCGCTGCGATCGTATCGGTGATGTCGGAGTTGCTGTGCGCCGACGAGAAGAAAAAGGCCTCCACCGCGGACGGCGGGAAGTAGACCCCTTCGTCGAGCATCCGATGGTAGAAGCGCTTGAAGCGCTCGACATCCTGCGTCTGGACCGCCGCGAAATCGCCGGGTGCCTGATTCATGAAGTACATCCCGGCCATCCCGCCCTGGTGGCGCGCCGAGAAGGGCACGCCCGCGGCCGCCGCCGCTTCGCTCAGCCCGGACACGAGACGGCCGCAGCGCTCGTGCAGCCGATCGTAGAAGCCCGCAACCGAGATCAGTTCCAGCGTCGCCAGCCCCGCGGCCATCGCCAGCGGATTGCCCGACAGCGTCCCGGCCTGGTACACCGGGCCGAGCGGCGCCATCATCTCCATGATCTGCGCCGGGCCGCCGATCGCGCCCACCGGCATGCCCCCGCCGATCACCTTGCCGAAGGTCGAAATGTCCGGCGTCACCCCGATCACTTCCTGCGCGCCGCCGAGCGCCACGCGGAAACCCGTCATCACCTCGTCGAAGATCAGCAGCGCGCCGTAGCGTGTGCACAACTCGCGCAAGCCGGCGTGGAAGCCCGGCGCCGGCGCGATCAGGTTCATGTTCCCGGCGATCGGCTCCACGATCAGGCAGGCGATGTCGTCGGGATGCTGCGCAAAGAGCGCCGCGACGCTCTCCAGGTCGTTGAACTGCGCCACCAACGTGTGCTGCGCCAGATCCGCGGGCACCCCGGCGGAAGTGGGCGTGCCGAAGGCGAGCGCGCCCGAACCGGCCTTCACCAGCAGGCTGTCCGCCGTGCCGTGGTAGCAGCCCTCGAACTTGATGATCTTGGTGCGCTTCGTGAAGCCGCGCGCGAGCCGCAGCGCCGACATCGTCGCCTCGGTGCCGGAACTGGTGAAGCGCACCCGCTCGACCTGCGGGAAGAGCGCGCAGATGCGCTCGGCGAGTTCGCTCTCCATCACGTTGGGCGCGCCGTAAGAAAGGCCACGTCCCGCCGCCTCGCGCACGCGCTCCACCACCAGCGGGTGCGACTGCCCGACGATCATCGGTCCCCAGGAGCCCAGATAGTCGATGTAGCGCTTGCCCTCGACGTCCCACAGGTAGGCGCCCTCGGCCCGCGCGATGAAGCGCGGCGTGCCGCCGACGGCCCGAAACGCGCGCACTGCCGAGTTGACTCCGCCGACGAGTACCTTCGTCGCGCGCTCGAATTCGATCTGGTTGGTCGTCATGCCTGTGTCCTTCCCGGAAACCCCGAAGTCTAAACCCAAGTGTTGCTCGACCGCCTTCCGGCCCCCGGCAGGCGCCGGCCGTCGGAAGCAGCCACCCACCCCCAACTACAATGCCGTTACCCTACCGCTGACCCATTGCGCATACCAGGCGCCCCATGCGACACGCCATGACCAAAGCACTGCGAACATCCACTGCCGGCCCCCGGGCCGGCGGTTTCACCCTGATCGAGGTGATGATCGTCGTCGCCATCGTTGCGATCCTGGCTTCGATCGCGATTCCGCTGTACCAGGACTCGGTGCGCAAATCGCGCCGGGTCGCCATGCAGGCCACGCTGCAGGAGATCGGCAACCGCCAGCAGCAGTACCTGATGGACGCGCGCGAATACGCCGGCACGGCCGCGCTGCTCAACTTCACCATCCCCGCCGACCAGTTGACCTGGTACGACGTCACCTTCGTCGCCGTCCCCGCGTCACCGCTGAGCGCCGCCAGCTTCACCGTCACCGCCACGCCGCAGGGGAGCCAGGCGTCCGAGGCGTGCGGCGTGATGACGCTCGACAACCGCGGCACCAAGACGGCCGCGAAGCCGGGGTGCTGGTGAACCCGATGACACAGCGCGGGCAACGCGAGGCGCCGGCGCCACGGCGCGCACGCGGCTTCACGCTCGTCGAACTGGTCACGGTGCTCGCCATCATGGGCATTCTGGCGGCCATCGCCGCGCCCTCGTTCACCGACATGATCGCGCGTCAGCGCCTGCGCACCGGCGCCTTCGATCTCGTCGGCGACCTGCTGCTCGCGCGCAGCGAGGCGATCAAACGCAACGAAACCGTGACGGTAGCCGCTTCCGGCGCCACGTGGGCGGCGGGCTGGACGGTTCAGGCCGCCAGCGGCGACCAGATTTCGCAGCGCCCGGCCTTTGGCGTGGGGATCACCAGCACGGCCGGCGGGACGAGCATCCCGTTCAACCGCGACGGACGCGTGGCGGGAACCCTGACGGTTACGCTCAACAGCGCGCTGACCACGGCCACCGACGCCGCGCGCTGCATCGAAGTGCAGCCCAGCGGCCGCGCCACCGCGCGCAAGGGAACCTGCTGATGCGCGCCCCTTGGAAACCAGCGCGGCGCGCAGCCGGATCGGCGATGATCGAGGTGCTGATCGCGATCCTCGTCACCGCCTTCGCGCTGCTGGCGCTCGCCGGGCTGCAGGGCGGCGCGATGGTCGGGGAAATCGAGGCCTACCAGCGTTCGCAGGCGCTGATCCTCGCGCAAGACATGACGAATCGGATCAACGCCAACCGCGGGAATGCCGCCGCCTACGTGCTGCCCGGCTACATCGGCGGCGCGGCGGACTGTCCCAATCCCGCGGGTACCGCGGTGGTCGACCGGGACCTGTGCCAGTGGAAGGCAGCGCTCGACGGCACATCGGAACTCACCATCGCCGCCAAGCGCGTGGGCGGAGCGACCAACGCCCACGGGTGCATCGTGCAGACCGCGCCCAACTCCTACCTCGTCTCCGTCGTCTGGCAGGGTTCGCAGCGCACCCGCGACGCGATCAACCTCTGCGCCTCGGCCGCTTTCCCGGCGGACGGCACGCGCCGCGCGGTGACCGTGCCACTGACCATCGCAACCCTGGCTGCCCCCTGAGATGAGCACACGCCCCTACCTGGTGCCCGAGCGCGGCGCGACGTGCGAACGCGGGGTCTCGCTCGTCGAGCTGATGGTGGCGATCACCATCGGGATGTTCGTGATCCTCGCGGTCACCACGGTGTTCACCAACACGTCGCGCAGCCACGCGGAACTCCAGCGCAACGCGACCCAGATCGAGAACGGCCGCTACGCGCTCGAGGTGCTGTCCGAGGAGATCCAGATGGCCGGCTTCTGGGGCCCCTACTCGACGGCCTCCGACACGCCGACGCTGCCGCTGATGTGCGCGGCAGCGACGGCGAACCTGGGCTGGAACGTCGCCACGCTCTCGATGCCGGTGCCGATCTACGGCTACGCGGGCACCGCGGTGCCGGTGGGCGAGACCTGCCTCACCGATCGCCGCGTTCCGGCCTCCGGGCCGGTGCCCGACGTGATCACGGTGCGCCGCGTCGAGACGGTCCCACTCACCACGGCGGCGATCGACGGATCGGCATTCCTGCAGATTTCCAACTGCAACACGGACCCCAGCGCGACGCCCTTCGTGTTCTCGGAAACGGCAGGCGACTTCACGCTCAACCAGCGCGATTGCGCGACGCGCGAAAGCATCCGCCGCTACCTGACCCGCACCTACTACATCGCCACGTGCAGCAACTGCCCGACCGCTGACGGCCTGGCATCGCTGCGCGTCGCCGAGCTCGACGGACCTTCCAAGACGATCCGCAACGCGACGCTCGTCGAGGGGATCGAGAACCTCAAGATCGAGTACGGGCTGGACAACGATTTCGACGGGCAGGTGGACGTCTACAGCACCTGTGCCGGCGCCACGCCCTGCGATGCCGTTGCATGGCGCAACGTCGTCACGGTGCGCCTGTTCGTGCTCTCGCGCGCCTCCGAGGCCACGCCGGGTCACGTCGACCAGAAGACCTACGCGCTGGGTGCGGCCGGAAGTGTCGGGCCGTTCAACGACAGCTTCAAGCGCCATGTGTACAGCGCGGTGGTGCGTGCCGAGAACCCCGCCGGACGCCGGGAGCGGCCATGACCATACGAACCTGCCCCCCCGCTACATGGCGCCGCGAGCGTGGCTCGACGCTGCTCGTCACGCTCGTGATCCTGCTGATGCTCGCGCTCATCGGCTTCACCGCGGTGGGAACCAGCCGCATGAGCGTGCAAGTGGTCGGCAACGCGCAGTTCCGCCAGGAAGCCAAGGCCGCTGCCCAGCAGGCGATCGAGTTCGTGATCAGTTCCGCGGTCTTCACCACGAACCCGGACTTCATCGCCGCGAACCCGATTCCCATCGACATCACCGGCAACGGCGTCGCGGACATGTCGGTGGCGATGCTGCCCAAGCCCAGTTGCATCGGCGTGCGCAAGCTGAAGACCTTCGAGCTCGACCCGACGCTGGCTTCCGACATCCCCTGCTACAAGTCCGCCGCGGTGACCGGCTCCGGTCTCGCCGGGTCGGCGGCCGGCAGCGTCGAGTCCTACTGCGCCGACAGCCGCTGGGAAATCGGCGCGCAGGTGCAGGACCCGGTCAGCAAGGCACGCGTTGAATTGCGTCAGGGCGTCGGCATCCGCATCTCGTCGATCGACGCCGACACCTTTTGCAAGTAGGGAGTATCGGGATGAAGGCCACGAACAGAACCCTGCGTCTCGCGCTGTCCGCGATCTCGGCACTCGCCGCGCTCGCCGCGCTGACGCTCTCGCCCACGGCGCAATCCGAGGACATCGACATCTACACCGGCGGGCCGCCGGCGACGTCGATGCCCAGCATCCTCTTCTACGTGGACAACACCGCGAACTGGAACACCGCCTTCACGTGGGAGAAAGCGGCGCTGAAGACCGTCTTCGACGCCTTGAGCGGCAAGGCGCTCGCCGCCGGCCTGATGCTCTTCACCGAGACCGGCGGGGATGACACCAATACGGACGGCGCCTACGTGCGCTACGCAGTGCGCCCGATGAACGTCGCCGACAACGCGACCGACCTCGGGACGATCGTCAACGACTTCCACGTCCTCAACGACAAGAGCAACGGCGGCAAACTCGGCGTCGGGATGGCCGAGGTCTACCGTTATCTGGCCGGGAAGCCCGCCTATGCCGGCGACGGCAAGGTCAAGGCGGACCGCGGCGCGTTCGCGTCCATCAGCAACCCGAGCAGCAAGAACTGGAGCGGCACCTACCTGAGTCCGCTGAACGATGCCTGCCAGAAATCGATCGTCGTCTACATCAGCAACGGGCCGTCGTCGGACAACAACTCGGACAGTGCCGAGGCGAGTACGCAACTCGCCTCCTTCGGCGGCAACACCACCAAGATCATCCCGCCGGACCCCACCGGCGGCAACGAGGGCAACCTCGGCGACGAGTGGTCCCGTTACCTGAACCAGCATACCGACCTCTCGGCGACGCTCGCCGATCGCCAGAACACGCTCGTCTACACGATCGAGGTACTGCCGAGCACGACCGGACAGGGGCCGTACAACACCGCGCTACTGAAGAGCATGGCGTCGCAAGGTGGCGGGCGCTACTTCAACGCGAACAACGCCGCGGAACTGATCGCGGCACTGACCTCGATCATCGCCGAGGTACAGGCGGTCAACAGCGTGTTCGCCGCGGCCAGCCTGCCGATCAGCGTCAACACCCAGGGCACCTACCTGAACCAGGTGTTCCTCGGCATGTTCCGTCCGGATGGCGGGGCGCAACCGCGCTGGGCCGGGAATCTCAAACAGTACCAGCTTGCCTTCGATGCGGCGATCGGCACGGTGCGCCTCGTCGACCGGAACAACCAGTTGGCGGTGAGCGCGATCACCGGCTTCTTCCTGCCGACCGCGACCAGCATCTGGAGCACGTCGAGCACCTTCTGGGCCAACGCGCTGGCCGGCACGCCGCCGCACGCGAGTGATGCGCCCGACGGCGAGGTCGTCGAAAAAGGCGGTGTCGCGCAGCGGCTGCGCGTCGACCGAGCAATCAGCCAGGCCGGACGCAACCTGCTCACCTGTACGAACCTGAGCGGCGCGTGCGGCTTGTTCAAGCCGTTCACGACCAGCAATCTCTCGGGCGCCAGCTACGAGAGCGCGTTCGGCGTCAGCAGCGCCAGCGCGCTCACCGATCTCGTGAACTGGGCGCGCGGCACGGACAACAAAGGGGACGAAGCGGGTCCCGGGGGAACGACCACCGTGCGCCCGTCGATCCACGGCGACATCGTCCACTCGCGTCCGGCCGCCGTCGACTACGGCGGCACCACCGGCGTCGTAGTGTTCTACGGCTCGAACGACGGCATGGTGCGTGCGGTCACCGGCGACAAGGCCGACGGCAACGGCCGCGAGCTCTGGGGATTCGTCCCGCCCGAGCACTACCGGATCTTCAAGCGGCTGCGCGACAACACGCCTCTGGTCAACTTCCCCAACGTGCTCCCGAGTGTGAATCCGCTGCCGCGCGACTGGGGCGCCGACGGTTCGATGACGATCTACCAGGGCGGCGGCAAAGTCTACCTGTACGTTCCGATGCGCCGGGGCGGGCGCTTCCTTTACGCGCTCGACGTCACCGACCCCGCGAACCCGACGCTGCTGTGGCGCAAGTCCAACGTCGACATCCCGGAACTCGGACAGACCTGGTCGGAACCGCGACCCGCGACGATCAAGGGCCACGCCAATCCGGTGCTCATCATGGGCGCCGGCTACGACGCCGCGGCGGAGGATCTCGATCCCGCGGTGGCGACGACGATGGGGCGCGCGGTGCTGGTGTTCGACGCCGTGACCGGAGCCCTGCTCAAGAGCTTCCCGACCACGCGCAGCGTGCCGGGCGACATCACGCTGGTGGACTCCAACTACGACGGCAAGATCGACCGCGGCTACGCCGCCGACATGGGCGGCAAGATCTACCGGATCGACTTCGAGGACAGCGTCGGCAACAACGCAGCCGCCAACTGGCGGCACAGCGCGATCGCCGACCTCGGCAGCGGCTACAAGTTCTTCGGTGCTCCCGACGTGGTCCTGGCCGGCAGTCCGGGCAGCCCCGGCGGGCAGACCGGCTATGTGCTGGTCGGCTCCGGCGATCGGGAAAAGCCGCTGAAACTGGTCACATCGAACCGCTTCTTTATGGTCAAGGACAAGCTATCCGGCTTCCCGAACACGACCGGCAGCAACTACCCGGTGGCGACCACCCTGGGCGAGCTGGTGGTCGGACAATCTGACCCAACCGTACTGGCGAATGCGAAAGGCTGGTACGTCGGGCTGGTCGCGGGCGAGAAAGTGGTTAATTCGCCACTCACGGTGGCCGGCACCACCTTCTTCTCGACCCATCGCCCGACCCCGCCCGTGGCGGGATCGTGCGCGGCGAACCTCGGCGAGGCCAAGGCCTATGCGGTGAGCTTTCTGTCGGGAACGGCGACGCTGGATCGCAACGGCGACGGCCGCGTCGACGCGGGCGACGTGTCGATCGTGCTCACCGGCGGCGGGCTGCCGCCCTCCCCGGTATCCGGGGTGGTGGACATCAACGGCACCCAGCACCTGTTCCTGATCGGTGGTGGTGCGCGCGGTTCGGCCTTCGAGGCCGAGAAGCCCAAGGTGCCGATCCCGCCGACACGCCGGCGCATCTACTGGAATACGGTGCGCGACAAGTAGTCCCCGCTTCGCGCCGTCGGGTTCGACCCGGCGGCGCCGTCCCGCGCAGCGGCATTTCCGCGTGCGCGGTGTCGCCTTGCGGCGTCCGGCGCAGTGAATCCGGTATGCTCGGGACCCCGTTTCAACGAGCTTGCCGCCGAAGATGCGCGACCCTGCCGCCCTCACCGCCCCCGGATTCGACGAGATTGTCGCCGCCCGCGAACGCATCAGCGCACAGGTGGTGGAGACGCCGACCCGAGAGTCGCTGACGCTCGGCGAGATCGCCGGCTGCCGGATCTTCCTGAAGTTCGAGAACCGCCAGTTCACCGCGTCCTTCAAGGAGCGCGGCGCGGCCAACCGGCTGGCGCTGCTCGGCGAGAACGAGCGTCGCGCGGGCGTCATCGCGGTCTCGGCGGGCAATCACGCGCAGGGCCTTGCCTACCACGCGCGCCGCCTCGGCATCCCGGCGGTGATCGTGATGCCGCGCTTCACCCCTTTCGTCAAGATCGAGAACACGCAGCGCCTCGGCGCCGAAGTCGTGCTCTGCGGCGAGACGTTCGCCGCCGCGCGCGAGGAGATGGCGCGCATCGCCACCGAGCGCGGCCTGACCATCGTTCACCCCTACGACGACCGGCACATCATCGCCGGACAGGGGACGATCGGCATCGAGATGCTCGAGGCCTTCCCGGACCTGGACACGCTGGTCGTGTCGATCGGCGGGGGCGGGCTGATCGCGGGCATCGCCACGGCGGCCCGCGCGCTGCGCCCCGACATTGAGATCATCGGCGTGCAGGCCGAGCTCTTTCGCGGCGCATACGAGCGCTGGCAGGCGAGTCGCGGGGCGGATGAGCGCGCAGGCTGCGCCAGCGGCGGCCCGACGATCGCCGAGGGCATCGCGGTCGAGCATCCCGGGGCGCTGACGATGCCGGTGATCGAGGAACTGGTCGACGACATCGTGCTGGTGAGCGAAGCCGAGATCGAGCGCGCGATCGTGCTGGTGCTCGAAATCGAGAAGACACTGGTCGAGGGCGCCGGAGCGGCCGGGCTGGCCGCGGTGCTCGCCAACCCGGTGCGCTTTGCCGGCAAACGCGTCGGGCTGGTGCTGTGCGGGGGCAACATCGACTCGCTGACGCTGGCCGACATCATCGAACGCAACCTCGTGCGCAACCGGCGGCTGGTCCGCCTGTCGATCAGCGCGCCCGACAAGCCGGGCTCGCTCGCGCGGGTCACGGCGATCATCGCCGAGCTCGGGGCCAACGTCGAGGAGGTCACCCACCAGCGGGCCTTTGCCGACCTGCCCGTGCGCTATGTGCGCATCGACATGGTGATCAGCACGCGCGGCAGCGATCACCTCGAGGCCACGCTCTCCGCCCTCGCGGCGGCGGGATTCGAAGCGCAACTGCGCCTCGCCGGCTGACACTCCTGCGGCGTGGCCGCGGACGTCGTGGGCGCCTTAGCCCGCCGGGCGCCCGGCCGCAGTCACCGCCACCGCGCAGAACTTGAATTCCGGGATCTTCCCGAACGGGTCGAGCGCCGGATTGGTGAGCAGGTTCGCGGCGGCTTCCGCGTAGGCGAACGGAATGAACACGCTGCCCGCCGCGACGCCGTCGTCCACGCGTGCCGCCAGCGTGATCGCGCCGCGCCGCGAACGCACGGTGATCGGCTCCCCGGGCGCGACGCCGAGGCGCGCCAGGTCGTCGGGGTGCAGCAGCGCGGTGGCGACCGGTTCGAGCGCGTCGAGCGCCTGGGAGCGCCGGGTCATCGCACCGGTGTGCCAGTGCTCGAGCTGGCGCCCGGTGACGAGCACCAGCGGGTAGTCGGCGTCGGGCAGTTCGGCGGCGCGGATCAGCGTCGCCGGCACCAGGCGCGCGCGCCCGTCGGCGGTCGGGAAGGTCTCCCGGAACACCACCGGCTCGCCTGGGTCGCCCTCGGCGCGGCACGGATAGGTGACCGAGCCCTCGCGCTCGAGCCGCTCCCAGCGGATGCCCGCGATCGAGTCCATGCAGGCGGTCATTTCGGCGAACACTTCCCGCGGCGCGTCGTAGTTCCAGTCGAGCCCGATCGCACGCGCCATCGCGTTGACGATCCACAGGTCCTGGCGCGCGTCGCCGGGCGGCGTGAGCACCGGTCGCGCGAGCTGCACCATGCGGTCGGTGTTGGTGAAGGTGCCGCCCTTCTCGGCGAAGGCCGAGGCCGGCAGGACCACGTCGGCCAGAACCGCAGTCTCGGTCGGAAAGATGTCCTGCACCACGAGCATCTCCAGGCGCGCGAGCGCCTCGCGCGCGTGCGCCAGGTTCGGGTCCGACATCGCCGGGTTCTCGCCCATCACGTACATGCCGCGCACCGTCCCCGCGTGTGCGGCGTCGATCGTCTCGACCACGGTCAGGCCCGGCTTGCGATCGAGACCCACGCCCCACAGCGCCTCGAAGCGCGCGGCGGCCGCCGGGCTCGCGACGCTCTGGTAATCGGGGAAGACCATCGGGATCAGGCCCGCGTCGGAAGCCCCCTGCACGTTGTTCTGACCGCGCAGCGGGTGCAGCCCGGTGCCCGGCCGCCCGATCTGGCCGGTGATGAGCGCGAGCGCGATCAGGCAGCGTGCGTTGTCGGTGCCGTGCACGTGCTGCGAAATGCCCATGCCCCAGAGAATCATCGCCGCGCGGCTGCCGGCGTAGAGCCGCGCCACCGTGCGGATCGTCCCGGCGTCGATCCCGCAGATCGGCGCCATCGCTTCCGGGCTGAAGTCCGCGACGTTCGCGCGCAGTTCCTCGAAGCCGTGCGTGCGCCGCGCGACGAAATCCCGGTCGACCAGGTCCTCGGCGATGATCGTGTGCAGCATCGCGTTCAGGAGCGCGACGTCGGTGTCGTGCCGGAACTGCAGCACGTGGGTCGCGTAGCGCGCGAGCGCGCCGCGCCGCGGATCGGCGACCACCAGCTTCGTGCCACGCCGCACCGCGTTGCGGATCCAGGTCGCGGCCACCGGGTGGTTGATGTTCGGGTTCGCGCCGATGACGATCACCACGTCGGCCGCGAGCACGTCGCGCACCGGGTTCGACACCGCGCCCGAGCCCAGCCCCTCCATCAGGGCCGCCACCGACGATGCGTGACACAGCCGCGTGCAGTGGTCCACGTTGTTGCTGCCAAAGCCCGTGCGCACGAGCTTCTGGAACAGGTAGGCTTCCTCGTTGCTGCCCTTGGCCGAGCCGAAGCCGGCCAGCGCGCCGGCACCGTGCGTGTCGCGAATCCGGGTGAGCGCGCCGCCGGCAAGCGCCAGTGCCTCGTCCCAGCTGGCCTCGCGGAAATCATCGCGCCAGTTCGCGGGCACCCGCTCGAAGCGCGCGTTCTTGGCTGCGCCTGCGCGGCGCACGAGCGGCACAGTGAGCCGCTCTGGGCTCATCGCATAGTCGAAGCCGAAGCGCCCTTTCACGCACAGCCGCGACAGGTTCGCCGGACCCGCGGCGCCCTCGACGTGGATGATCCGGTTGCCGCTGACATGGTAGGTCATCTGGCAGCCCACGCCGCAGTACGGGCACAGCGATTCGACCTGGCGCTCGGTGGCGCGCGGTGCGATGGGGGCCGGTGCCACTGCCGCCGCCACACCCAGCAGGCGCGGCATCAGCGCGCCGGTGGGACACGCCTGCACGCACTCGCCGCAGGCCACGCAGCTCGACGCGCCCAGCGCATCCTCGCTGTCGAAGACGATGCGCGCGTGCTCGCCTCGTCCCGCCAGGCCGATCACGTCGTTGCCCTGCTCCTCGCGGCACGCCCGCAGACAGCGGGTGCACTGGATGCACGCGTCGAGCCGCACCGCGATCGCCGGATGACTGTCGTCGGGAGCCGCTGGCTCGCGCGGCGCAAAGCGCGGGCTGCCGATCGCCAGCGCCTGCGCCCAATGCGCCAGCTCCGAGCCGGCACGGTAGTCGGTGTCGGCCGTGGTTGCGACCGTCGCGAATCCGGCTTCGGCGGCGAGCAGTTCGACAACCGTGCGCTGCGCGCGGCGCGCCCGCTCGCTGCCTGCGTGCACCTTCATCGCCGGCGTCGGCGTTCGGCAGCACGATGCCGCGAGCACGCGCTCGCCGTCGATCTCCACCATGCAGGCGCGGCAGTTCCCCTCGGGGCGCATCCCCTCCTGGTGGCACAGCGTCGGAATCTCGGCGCCGGCGCGCCGCGCCGCCTGCAGGATCGTCTCACCCGGCTGCGCGAGGATCGCGTGCCCGTCGAGTTCGAATTCGATCGGCGCGCGATCGTCGGGCCGGGTCGCGTCGGCCGCGCTCATTGCGATTCCTCGAAGGCCGCGCGCTCCGCGCCGCTGAACTCCGCCGGAAAATGCCGCAGCGCGCTCAGCAGCGGGTTGGGCGCCGCCTGCCCGAGTCCGCAGATCGACGCGTCGCGCATCACCTGGGCCAGGTCGATGAGCAGGGGAACATCCCATTCGGGCTCGCTCATCAGCGCGGCCGCGCGCGCGGTGCCGACCCGGCACGGCGTGCACTGCCCGCAGGATTCCTTGCGCAGGAACTCCATCAGGCCCTGCGCGACCTCGCGCACCCGGTCGTGCTGCGAGAGCACAACGATCGCGGCCGAGCCGATGAAGCAGCCATGCTCCTCGAGCGTCCCGAAATCCAGCGGCAACCCGGCGAGCGAGGCCGGCAGGATGCCGCCCGAGGCGCCGCCCGGGAGATAGGCATGGAGCTCGTGGCCGGGCAGCATGCCGCCGCAATGCTCGTCGACGAGTTCACGCAACGTGATTCCCGCCGGCGCCAGCTTGACGCCGGGATCCGCGACGCGTCCGGACACCGAGAAACTGCGCAGTCCCTGGCGCCCGCGGCGACCGTGCCCGGCAAAGGCGGCCGCACCCTGCGCCAGAATCTCCGGCACCCACCACAAGGTCTCGACGTTGTGCACCAGCGTCGGGCGGTTCCACAGCCCGCGCTCGGCGACGTAGGGCGGGCGCAGGCGCGGCAGGCCGCGCCTGCCCTCGATCGACTCGATCATCGCGCTTTCTTCGCCGCAGATGTACGCGCCCGCGCCGCGGCGCAGATCGATCTCCGGCAGGCGCCAAGCCTCCCCGGCGCGCCACTCGGCCTGCAGGGCCGCGATCGCGCCCGCGAGGTGCGCGCGCACGCCCGCATACTCGTCGCGCAGGTAGATCGTGCACGCCTCGGCGTCGATCGCCCAGGCGGCGATCAGCATTCCTTCGAGAAAGCGCTGTGCCCCGGTTTCGAGCAGCAGCCGGTCCTTGAAGGTGCCCGGCTCGCCCTCGTCGGCGTTGACGACCAGCATGCGCGGCGCATCCTGCGCGGCGACGATCCGCCACTTGCGCCCGGCCGGAAAACCGGCGCCGCCCATGCCGCGCAGCCCGCTCTCCTCGAGCGTGGCGAACACCTGTTCGCGCGGCGCCGAAGCCGCGAGCAGCGCGCGCAGAACCGCAAATTCCTCCGGGGCGGATGGCGCATGCGGGGTCGGACAGTCGCGCGCACCGGCGGCGACCGCCGCCGCCACCGCGTCAACGGTGGCCGGCGCGACCGGGTACTGGTGCACGACCGCGACCGGCGCCTGCGCGCAGCGCCCGACGCAGGGCACCGGCTGGATCCGCACGCCGGCGCCCAGCGTCGCGCGCAGGCGCGCAAGCAGTTGCGCCGATCCGGCCATCTCGCAGGCGACCGATTCGCACACCCGCACGGTGAGCCCCGGCGGCGGCGTCTCGCCCTCGCGCACCACGTCGAAATGGTGATAGAAGCTCGCCACCTCGAAGACCTCGACCTGCGAGAGGCGCAACTCCTCGGCGAGCGCGGCGAGCAGCGCGACGCCCAGGTGCCCCTCGGCGTCCTGGATCCGGTGCAGGAATTCGATGAGCAGATCGGCGCGCCGCGGCGCATCGCCCAGCAACGCGCGCACCCGCGTCCGCGCGGCCGGGTCGACCCGGCGGCCCTTCCCCTGAGCCCTGCTTTTGGCTGCGGCCTTCGTCAAAGTGCGACCTCGACCGTTTCCAGGTGCTCGGCGGCCCGCACCTTCCAGCCGAAGCGCTCCTCGATGCGAATGCGCAGCGCATCGGCCGCCGCCGGTTCCCCGTGCGCCAGGTACACCTGTTGCGGGGCGCGGCGCACGCTCTCCAGCCACGTCATGATCTGGTCCGCGTCGGCGTGCGCGGAGAGCCCGTCGAGTTGCGAGACCGTCGCACGCACCGGATGCCATTCGCCGTGGATCTTCACCTCGCGCTCGCCCGCGACCAGATGCGCGCCGCGCGTCCCGCCCGCCTGGAAACCGACGAACACGATGTGGTTGCGCGTGTCGGGCGCGAGCCGCTTCAGGTGGTGCACAACGCGCCCGCCGGTGGCCATTCCGCTCGCGGCGATGATGATCGACGGCATCGCGATTCCCGCAAGCGCCTTGGACTGCTCGGGTGTGTTGACCATCTGCGCGACCCGGCCCATCTCGCGGCACTCGGCAATGGTGATCCGGTGCTGGAGGCGATGGCGCCGGTAGAGCTCGGTCGCGTCAATCGCCATTGGGCTGTCGAGATAAACCGGCAGATCGGGGATGGCTCCGGCGCGCTTGAGCCGCGCAATGCCCAGCATCACGTCCTGCGCGCGCCCGACTGCGAAGGACGGGATCAGCACCGTGCCGCCGCGTTCCGCGGTCTTGCGCACGATTTCCCCGAGCTTCTCGAAGGGGTCGCCGTCGAGATGCGCCCGGTTGCCGTAGGTCGACTCGAGAATCAGCGTGTCGACTTCGCGCAGCCGGGTCGGGCCCTTGAGGAGCGCCGAGTTCGGTCGACCCAGGTCCCCCGTGAACACCAGCGAGCGTCCGGCGCGGCTGACGCGCACCAGCGATGCCCCGATGATGTGTCCGGCGGGCAGGAATGCCCCGTGCAGGTCGTCACCGAGATCGAACTCGGTATCGAAGGGCACGACGCGAAAGCGGCGCAGTGCGCGCTCCGCATCCTCGACGGTATAGAGCGGGGTCGCCGGGGAATGCTTGGAGAAGCCGCGCCGGTTCGCGTATTTCGCCTCCTCCTCCTGCAGATGGGCGCTGTCGCGCAGCAGCAATTCGCACAGGTCCCGGGTGCCCGCCGTGCACAGGATATGGCCGCGAAAACCGTCGCGCACCAGCGCCGGCAGATAACCGCTGTGATCCAGATGCGCGTGGCTCAGCAGCACCGCGTGGATGCGCCGCGGGGACACCGGAAAGGGGGCGCGATTGCGCAGCCGCAACTGCTTGTAGCCCTGGAACAGTCCGCAGTCGAGCAGGATCCGGCGTCGCTCGCTTTGCAGAATGTGGCGCGAACCCGTGACCGTGCCTGCCGCACCCGCAAAAGTCAGCTTCATCGTCCGCTCTCCAGGGTGCCCCATTCAAGGAGTTCGGCGACCAGCGCCGAGTCGAGCGCCGCGGCCCCGAAACTGGTGGCTGCCCCGGGGACGAGCCGGGAGTCGAGGTACGCCGCACCCAGCGCCTCGAGACCGAACTCGGTGAGGCTCGCCGCGCCGAGCAGCACCGCGAGGTATCCCGCGCACTGCCGGGCCCGGTTCTCGTCGCCCTCGCGAAAGACCGTGAGCGCCGAATCGATGGTCTCGGCGCTGCGCGGGAGTTGCGCGAGCAGGAACTGGGCAAGCGCCTCGACCGCCTCGGGCTCGCGGCGCACCACGCGCAGCGTGTCGAGCACGATCACGTTCCCGGAACCCTCCCAGATCCCGTTGAGCGGCGCCTGCCGGAAGGCGCGCGCCATCGGCGACTCCTCGACGTAGCCGCTGCCCCCGATGCACTCCATGGCTTCGGCGACCACCGGCGTGCAGCGCCGGCACACCCAGTACTTGGCCAGCGGCGTCATGATGCGCCCGAGCAGTTCCTGCGCGCGCTCACCGTCGGCCGCCCGATCGAAGGCCATCGCGACGCGCATCGACAGCGCGGTCGCGGCGGCGCTCTCGAGCACCAGATCGGCGAGCACCTGGCGCATCATGGTCTGCTCGATGAGTCGGCGACCGAAGGCGCTGCGCCGCTGCGCGTGCCAGATCGCGTTGGAGAGCGCCCAGCGCATCGTCCCGGCCGCGCCCGTGATGCAGTCGAGCCGGGTGTGCTGCACCATCTCGAGGATGGTCGGCACCCCGCGCCCCTCGGCGCCGACGCGCGCGGCCCACGTCTCGCGCAGTTCCATCTCCGCGGTGGCGTTGGACCGATCACCCATCTTGTCCTTGAGCCGCTGCAGCTCGAGCGTGTTGCGGCTCCCGTCCGGGCGCCAGCGCGGCACGAAGAAGCACGTCAATCCGGCATCGTCGCCGTTGACCTTGGCGAGCGACAGGAAACCGTCGCCCATCGCGCCGGAGACGAACCACTTGTGGCCGGTCAGCGCGTAGCTGCCGTCGGACTGCGCGACAGCGACGGTTGCGTTGGAGCGCACGTCGGAGCCACCCTGCTTCTCGGTCATCGCCATGCCCAGCGTGCATCCGGACTTCGCGCTCGCCGGCAGGCAGCGCGCGTCGTAGCGCGCGGCGGTGACCCGCGGGATCCACTGCGCCGCCACGTCCTCGTCGTGACGCAGCGCCGGAACCGCCGCATAGGTCATCGAAATCGGGCAGCCGACGCCGGGATCGGCCTGGGTGAGCAGGTAGAGCAGCGCGCTGTGGGCCACATGCCCGGCCTGTGGCGTGGTCCAGGCGATCGAACTCGCGCCGGCCTCCAGGCCGAGCGCCATCAGCGCATGGTAGGCGGGGTGGAACTCGACCTCGTCGACGCGTCGCCCGAAGCGATCGAAGGCGCGCAGCTGCGGGGAATTCCGATTGGCGAGTTCGCCCCAGTACTGGACTTCCTCGCTGCCGACGCGCGCGCCGAAGCGCGACAGCAGCGCCCCGTGCGAAGCGCCGCCGGAGGCCTCGACGAGCGCCGTGAGGATCCAGTCGGAGTCGAACAGGTTGACGTCGACCAGGGCTTCGCTCTGGTTGACGACGCTGTGGGTCCCCAGTTGCGTGCGCGGCACCGCCGGGACGATGGGCATCGGAACTCTCCTCGATTCACCGGGCGGCGCCCGGATCCTGCGACGATTTTACCCCTCGTCCACCCTGCCCGGCCGCGGTGCCGGGCGCGCGCGGCTACTGGAAGAACTCCTTGACCCGGTCGGTCCAGCTCTTGGTATGCGGGCTGTGTCGCGGATCGGCAAGCGATGCGTCGAGTTCGCGCAGCAACTGCTTCTGGCGATCGTTGAGCCGCACCGGCGTCTCGATCACGACGTGCACGTACAGGTCGCCCGGATAGCTCGAGCGCAGCCCTTTGATCCCCTTGCCGCGCAGCCGGAAGGTCTTGCCCGACTGGGTGCCTTCGGGCAAATCGATCTCCGCGCGCCCGCTGAGCGTGGGCACCTGCGTCTTGCCGCCGAGCGCCGCCGAAGTGATCGAGATCGGCACCTCACAGTGCAGATCGTCGCCTTCGCGCGTGAACACGCCGTGCTCGCGCACCCGGATCTCGACGTACAGGTCGCCCGGCGGACCGCCGTTCAAACCTGGTTCGCCGTTGCCGGTCGAGCGGATCCGCATGCCGCTGTCGATTCCGGCCGGGATCTTCACCTCGAGCGTCTTGGTGCGCTTGACGCGTCCGACACCGTCGCAGCTCACGCACGGATCCGAGATCACCTTGCCCGTGCCGTGACAGGTCGGGCAGGTCTGCTGGATCGAGAAGAATCCCTGCTGGACGCGCACGCTGCCCTGGCCGCCGCAGCTCTGGCAGACCTTGGGCTGCGTGCCGGGCTTTGCCCCGCTGCCATGACATGCGCTGCAGCTGTCCCAGGAGGGGACGCGGATTTCAGTCTGGTATCCGTGCGCCGCCTGCTCGAGCGTGACCTCCATCGCGTAGCGCAGGTCGGCCCCGCGATAGACGTTCGAGCGACCGCCGCCCCGCGCGCCGCCGAAGATGTCCCCGAAGATGTCCCCGAAAGCGTCGGCGAAGCCCCCGAAACCCGGCCCGCCCGGACCCGGTCCGGCGCTGGGATCGATGCCCGCGTGGCCGAAGCGATCGTAGGCTTCGCGCTTGGCAGAGTCGCTCAGGATTTCGTAGGCGGACTTGGCCTCCTTGAACTGCTCCTCGGCGGTCTTGCTGTCCGGGTTGCGATCGGGGTGGTGCTTCATCGCCAGCTTGCGATAGGCCTTCCTGATTTCCTCGTCGCTGGCGTTCTTCCCGACTCCCAGAACTTCGTACAAGTCACGCTTGGCCATCTACACGCCCTTTGCCGTCGTTGCTCTCGCCGCCCGAGCGCCGCTCGCCCCGACGCCCGCGCCGCGCTGCTCAAGCGTCGCGCTTGACTTCCTTGAAGTCGGCGTCGACCACGTCGTCTTCCTGCGGACGCCGCGCCTCCTGCGCGTGGCCGGCCTCGGCACCCTCGCCGGCGGCAGCAGCCTTCGCCTGCGCCTCGGCGTACACCTTCTCGCCGAGCTTCTGCGCGGCGGCGGAAAGCGCGGCGGCCTGCGCTTCGATCTCGTCCTTGTCCTCGGTCTTGAGCGATTCCTCGGCAGCCTTCAGGGCTTCCTCGATCTTCGTGCGCTCGTCGGCCTCGACCTTGTCGCCATGCTCGGCCAGCGATTTCCTAACCGTGTGCACGAGGGCGTCGGCCTGGTTGCGCGCATGCGCCAACTCGACCCGCTTCTTGTCCTCGCCGGCGTTGATCTCGGCGTCCTTGACCATCTTGTCGACCTCTTCGTCCGACAGGCCCGAGTTCGCCTTGATGGTGATCTTGTTCTCCTTGCCGGTGGCCTTGTCACGCGCGTGCACGTGCAGGATGCCGTTGGCGTCGATGTCGAAGGCCACCTCGATCTGCGGCGTGCCGCGCGACGCCGGCGGAATGCCCTCGAGGTTGAACTCGCCCAGCAGCTTGTTGCCGTGCGCCACCTCGCGCTCGCCCTGGAACACCTTGATCGTCACCGCGGGCTGGTTGTCGTCCGCGGTGGAGAACACCTGCGCGTGCTTGGTCGGGATCGTGGTGTTGCGCTTGATCATCGCGGTCATCACGCCGCCGAGCGTTTCGATGCCCAGCGTGAGCGGGGTGACGTCGAGCAGCAGCACGTCCTTTCGATCACCCGCCAGCACCGAAGCCTGCACCGCTGCGCCGACCGCCACCGCCTCGTCGGCATTGACGTCCCGGCGCGGCTCCTTGCCGAAGAAGGCCTTGACCGTGTCCTGCACCTTGGGCATGCGGGTCATGCCGCCCACCAGGATCACGTCGTCGAGCTCCGAGGCCTTGATCCCGGCGTCCTTGAGCGCGATCCGGCACGGCTCGACGGTCTTCTCGATGAGTTCCTCGACCAGCGACTCGAACTTCGCGCGGGTGAGCTTCATGTTCAGGTGCTTCGGTCCCGAAGCGTCGGCGGTGATGTAGGGCAGGTTCAGATCGGTCTGGGTCGACGACGACAGCTCGATCTTCGCCTTCTCGGCGACATCCTTCAGGCGCTGGAGCGCGAGCACGTCCTTGCCCAGGTCGACGCCCTGCTCCTTCTTGAATTCGGCGATCACGTAGTCGATGATCCGCTGGTCGAAATCCTCGCCGCCCAGGAAGGTGTCGCCGTTGGTCGAGAGCACCTCGAACTGCTTCTCGCCGTCGACATTCGCGATCTCGATGATCGACACGTCGAAGGTGCCGCCGCCGAGGTCATAGACCACGATCTTGCGGTCCTTGGTCGACTCCTTGTCCAGGCCGAACGCAAGCGCCGCGGCAGTCGGCTCGTTGATGATGCGCTTGACTTCCAGCCCCGCGATCTTGCCGGCGTCCTTGGTCGCCTGGCGCTGGCTGTCGTTGAAGTACGCCGGCACCGTGATCACGGCTTCGGTGACTTCCTCGCCCAGGTAGTCCTCGGCGGTCTTCTTCATCTTGCGCAGGATCTCGGCCGAGATTTGCGGCGGTGCGAGCTTCTTGTCGCGCACGCTGACCCACGCGTCGCCGTTGTCGGCCTGGATGATCTTGTAGGGCATCAGCTGGATGTCCTTCTGCACGGCTTTCTCGGCGAACTTGCGCCCGATCAAACGCTTGACCGCGTAGATCGTGTTGTGCGCATTGGTCACCGCCTGGCGCTTGGCCGGCGCACCCACGAGGATTTCACCGTCCTCCATGTACGCGACGATCGAGGGCGTGGTGCGGGCGCCTTCGGAGTTCTCGATCACCTTGGGCTTGCCGCCCTCCATGATCGCAACGCACGAATTGGTGGTGCCCAGGTCGATTCCGATGATCTTGCCCATTTTCTTTCCTTCGTTCCGATTGATCTGTTTGCGAACCCTGCGTCCCAGATGGGGGCCGACGGGTCGTGTTTCAAGCGCCGGGCCGCGGCGGCGGCCCCGCGCGGCTCAGGCCTGCGCGACGATGACCAGCGCGGGCCGCAGGATTCGGTCGTGAATCAGGTAGCCCTTCTGCAGCACCGCCGCGACGTGATTCGGCGGCGTGGGCGGGTTGGCCTGCGCGCTGGGGATCGTCGAAATCGCCTGGTGGCGATTCGGGTCGAATTTCTCGCCGAGCGGGTCGATGGCGACGATGCGGTTCTTCTCGAAGGCCGTGCCGAGCTGCTTGAGGGTCATTTCCACCCCCTGGCGCAGGCTCTCCACGCTCGGCTGCTCGGTCTTGAGCGCCATCTCGAGGCTGTCGCGCACCGCGAGCAGCCCCTCGGCGAAGGACTCGATGCCGAACTTGTGCGCGCGCGCCACGTCTTCCTGCATCCGACGCCGCAGATTCTCCATCTCGGCGACGGCCCGCAGGTAGCGGTCGTGGTTCTCGTTCGCCCGCGCTTCGGCGTCGGCGAAGCGCTGCGGCAGATCGCCCAGATCCTCGCCCGCGAGCGCGTGGTCCGGATCAGCCGCAGCTTGCTGCGCGCCGACGGCGCCCGGCTTTGCGGCACCCGTCCGGGCTCCGTCTTGGTCTTCACTCATGGGCGCCGGTTGCCCCGGCGCGCCTGGCTTCCTGTCCTGCTGCATCCAGATTCCCCGAATGAAATCAATGAATTGGCTATTGCCCACTGCGGCATCCAATCGATATGGGGGCAGCAGCGCGCGATTTCAAGCGACGCGCGGCGCGCGCGCCCGGCCCCTCGCCCGGCGGTGTGACGCTCAGTTCGCCGCGCCCAGCGCCCGGGCCCGCTCCCGCCGGGCCTCCCGCGCGCTGTGCTCCGGCTTGACCTCGTTCTCCAGCGGCCAGGCCGTCGGCCAGCCTGCCAGGTGGCGCTCGACGAGTCCGGCGAGCGCATCGATCAGCGCGCTCGACTGGTTGAGGCACGGCAGGTAGCGGAAGTCCGACCCGCCCGCCGCGAGGAAACTCTGCTTGCCCTCGATCGCGATCTCTTCGAGCGTCTCGAGGCAGTCGCTGACGAAGCCCGGGCAGACGACGTCCACGCGGCGCATCCCCTGGCGGCCGAGCGCCTCGAGCGTCGCCGCGGTATAGGGCTTGAGCCACTCGGCGCGCCCGAAACGCGACTGGAAGGTCACCACGTAGTCCTCGGCACCCAGCCCGAGCCGTGCGGCCAGCAGCCGCGCGCTGACGTGGCACTCGCAGAAGTACGGATCGCCCGCGAGCAGCGTGCGCCGCGGCAGCCCGTGGAAACTCATCACCAGCCGATCCGGCGGGCCATCGACGCGCCACGCATGCTCGATGCTCGACGCCAGCGCGTCGACCCACCCCGGATCCCCGGGGAAACTGCGGATCGTGCGCACTTCCGGGATGTTCCGCCAGCGCGCGAGTTCGCCGAACACCGCGTCGAAGGCCGTCCCCGCCGTCGCCCCGGCGTACTGCGGGTACAGGGGCACGACCAGCAGGCGCGTGACGTTGCGCTCGCGCATCTCGCGCAGCACCGTGGCGACCGACGGATCCCCGTAGCGCATCGCGAAGGCCACCTCCACGTCATGTCCGCGCTGCCCGAGCGCACCACGCAGCAGTTTCGCCTGCGCCACCGTATGCACCATCAGGGGGGACCCTTCGCGCGACCAGATCATCGCGTACTTGGCCGCCGACTTGCGCGGCCGAAACCGCAGGATGATTCCGTGCAGGATCGGCCACCAGGCCAGCCGGGGAATCTCGACGACGCGGGGGTCGGCAAGGAACTCCGCGAGATAGCGGCGCACCGCACCGGCCTCCGGCTGCGTGGGGGTGCCCAGCTGCACGAGCAGCACACCGGTGCGTTGGGGCATCGCGTGGTCGAACTGTTCGGGTCGCGTGTAGCGGTTCATGTTCCTGCGTCGGTGCGGGGGTTCGGATTCAGCCCCGGCCGGGACTGAGCGCGCTCGAGACGAGCCGTGCGGTGATGTCCACGATCGGGATCACGCGCTCGTAGGCCATGCGCGTCGGCCCGATCACGCCGAGCGTGCCGACGATGCGCCCGTCGACCTCGTAGGGCGCCACGACCAGGCTGAGTCGTTCGATGGGGACGAGTTCGGACTCGCCTCCGATGAAAATCTGCACGCCCTGGGCGCGACTGGACTGGTCGAGCAGCTGGAGCAGCCCCGTCTTCGTCTCGAACAGATCGAAGAGGCCGCGCATGCGATCCATGCTGTCGGCAAGATCGGCCACGCTCATCAGGTTGCGCTCACCAGTGATCACCACCGGATCCCCGGGGTCATGCAGGGCCTCGTCGCTCACTTCCAGCGCGCGGTGCATCAGCGCGTCGATATCCGCGCGCAACCCGACCAGTTCGCTCTTGAGGCGGCTGCGGATCTCACTGAAGGACAGCCCGGCGAAGTGATGGTTGATGTAGTTGGCCGCCTCGATCAGCTGGCTCGAGCTGTAGTCCCGCTCGAGATGCAGGATGCGGTTTTGCACGTCTCCCTCGGGCGTGACGATGATCAACAGCGTGCGCCGCTCGGAGAGGCGCATGAATTCAACCATGCGGAAGCGATGCGAGCGCCGCGGCGTCTTGACCACCCCGGCGAAATGCGAGAGTTGCGACAGCAGGCCCGCGGCGGCGGCGAGCACCCGGTGCGGCGTCTCGGCGCCGAGCTGTTCCTGGATCACTTCGGCCTGCGCGACGTTCAGCGGCTCGACGGTGAGCAGCGTGTCGACGAAGAGCCGATAGCCGCGCGGCGTGGGCACGCGCCCGGCCGAGGTGTGGGGACTTGATACGAGTCCGAGTTCCTCGAGGTCGGCCATCACGTTGCGCACGGTCGCCGGCGACACGTCGAGCCCCGAGTGGCGCGAAAGGGTGCGCGACCCGACCGGGTGGCCATCGGCCACGTGGCGCTCGACGAGTGCCTTGAGCAGTGCCTGTGCACGTCGATCCAGCATGGCGTTCATTCTACTAGTGCGGGGGCCTCGCCCACCGCGCCGCCCCCCTTCAGGCCGGACCAGCGCCAGGCAAGCCAGTTCGACAGCACCCCGAGCACCACCACGCCCGTGAGCACCAGCGAGATGTTCAAGCTTCCGGCTCCTCGCGGGTGCGGCTGGCGCCCTTCTCGCCGGACTCGCCGCCGGGTCCCCGGCCTTCCAGCTCGCGCGCTTCCTGCTCCTTGGCTTCGCGATCGGCGTCGATCTCGCGCTGCGCATCGGCCACCGCGTCGTTCTTCTGCAGTTCGCGCCGCTCCGCGCTCTCGAGCTCCACCTTCGGGTGCGCATGCGACTCGACCGTCGCGATCCCTTTGGTCAGGCCCAGCGCAGCGAGGGCCTCCGCCTCATTGAGCCCGAACAGGGTGCGCACGTTGAGGTCGCGCTGCGGGAACGGAATCTCCAGGCCATAGCGGCCCAGCGCCGACTCGATGGCCCAGTTGTAGGCGGCGATCACGGTGCGCGGCCGCTTGACCGCGGCGGGACCGAGCCAGACCACCAGCTCGAAGTTCAGGCTGCTGTCGCCGAATCCGGTGAGCCAGACCTGCGGCCGGCGTCGCTCCGGCATATGCAGCGTAAAGGGCACCTCCGTGGCGGCCTCGAGCGCCGCTTTTTTCACCACTTCCTTGTCGCTGCCGTAGGCCACGCCAAAGGGGATGCGCAGCCGGCACGAGGCCTCGCGCAGCGTCCAGTTGGTCACCGTGCCGCTGACGAAGTCCGAGTTGGGGACGACGATGTCGATGTTGTCGTTCGTGGTGATCCGCGTGCTGCGGATGTTGATCTCCTTGACTTCGCCGCGCGCGCCCGAGCTCAGTTCGACGAAGTCCCCGATCTTCAGGCTTTGCTCGAAGAGCAGGATCAGGCCCGAGACCAGATTGTTGATGATCTGCTGCAGGCCGAAGCCCAGGCCCACGCCGAGCGCGGTGACGAGCAGCGTCACCTTGCCGACGTCGACCCCGATCGTCGAGAGCGCGATCATCAGACCGACGACGAGCAGCGTGTAATGCAGCAGGCGACCGATCGCGTAGAAGGCCGCGTGCGTGTCCGCCGGGCGGCGCCGGGAGAGGCGTTCGAGGCCGCGGCGCACGATCAGCGACACCGTCCAGGCGCCGACGAGGATCAACAGCGCGCTGCCGAAGTCGATGACCGAGAGCTTCACGCCGCCGATCTCGATGAGTCCGCGGTTGAGCCAGCCTTCGACCCAGTGCAGCGCGGTGTCGGCGGCGTGCGCGTTCAGGGGGGCGACAAGAAAGGCAATGGCGATTGTGGGAATCGCCAGAAGAATTCGGAGCAAAGTGACCTCCACGCGCGGGCGTTTCGGCTGTGCGCGAATGGCTCGCGCGGCTTTCGCCGGGTTCGCGCTCATTCTATACTGAGCCTGTTCCCCCCAATCGGCGCGCGGTTCGCTCGCCCACCAGGAGCCTGCCATGTATCGTTCCATTCTTGTCGTCACCGACGGGTCGGCGCTGTCGAAGAAAGCGGTCAAGGCGGCGCTGCGCATCGCGCGCGATTTCGGTGCCAAAATCGTCGCGCTCAACGTCCAACCACCCTACCAGCCGCCCATTGCCGGCGAGGTCCCCGCGGCGTTCCTGCACAATCCGGCCGAGTACGACCAGATCGCGCGTGAGGCCTCGGGCAAAATCCTCGCCGAAACCCAGGCGCTGGCCGCCAAGCTCGAGGTGCCCACCAGCGTCGTGACGGTGTTCGATCACAGCGTCTACAAGGCGATCATCCGCACCGCCAAGGCGCGCCGCTGCGACCTGATCGTGATGGCCTCGCACGGTCGGCGCGGCATCAAGGGACTGCTGCTGGGCAGCGAAACACAGAAGGTGCTGACCCACTGCCAGATCCCGGTCCTCGTCCACCGCTAGCGCGCGTGGGCCGACCGGCTGCCCCCATCGGCCGCCCCCTGCGGCCGAGCTTCCGTGGCCGTGGGGATATGCTCTAATCGCGCGCATGGCCCAACCCTTTCGCCACGTGGCATTGATCGGTCGCTACCAAAGCGAAGGAATCCGCGCGACCCTGCTCGAGATCGCCGCCTTCATCGCGGAACACGGCGCGGAAGTCCTGATCGAGGCGCAGACCGCCCAGTCGATCGGCAGCAACTCCTTCGAAGGCGCCAGCATGGCGCGCATCGCCCGCGAGGCGGATCTCGCGATCTCGGTCGGCGGCGACGGCACGATGCTCGGCGTCGCGCGCAGTCTCGCGTCGACGCGCGTGCCGATGGTGGGCATCAACCACGGACGTCTCGGGTTCATCACCGACATCTCGCTGGCCGATTGGCGTTCGGCGCTGCCCGCGATCCTCGACGGCATCTACGACGCGGAAGACCGCTCGCTGCTCTCCGCCCGCGCGCTGCGCGACGGCACCGAGATCTGGCGCGACATCGGGCTGAACGACGTGGTGGTGAACCGCTCGTCGCGCTCGGGGATGATCGAACTGCAGGTCGACGTCGATGGCCTGTACATGTACAACCAGCGCGCCGACGGTCTGATCGTCGCGACGCCGACCGGGTCGACGGCCTACGCGCTCTCGGCGAACGGGCCGATCCTGCACCCGGAACTGGCCGGCATCGTGCTGGTTCCGATCGCGCCACAGGCCTTGTCGAACCGGCCGATCACGCTGCCCGATCGCGTCACCGTTCGCATCCGCGTGATCGAGGCCACCGAACCGCGCGTGAGCTGCGACATGCAGGTGTTCAGCGAACTGAGGGTGGGCGACGAGATCGTCGTGCGCCGGGCCCCCTTCAGCTGCCGCTTCCTGCACCCCAAGAACCACAACCACTTCGCGACGCTGCGCAGCAAGCTCAACTGGCACGAACTGCCGATCCTGCGGCGTCCTGACTGAGCGGGGAGCCGCATTGCTGCTGAATCTGCGCCTGCGCGACTTTGTCATCGTGGATGCCGCCGAGTTCGACCTCGGTCCCGGCTTCACGGTGCTCTCGGGCGAAACCGGCGCCGGCAAGTCGATCCTCATCGACGCGCTCACCCTCGCGCTCGGCGGGCGCGCCGAGAGCGGTTTCGTGCGCGAAGGCGCTGCGCGCGCCGACATCTGTGCCCAGTTCAGCACCGACCCGGCGATCGACGCGTGGCTCGTCGAGCATGCCCTCGAAGGCGACGGCGGCGCGGTGCAGATGCGCCGGATCATCGAGGCCGACGGACGCTCGCGCTCGCTCATCAACGCCATGCCGGCAACGGCGGCGCTGCAGCGCGAACTCGGCGAACGGCTGGTCGACATCCACGGCCAGCACGAATCCCAGTCGCTGCTGCGCGGCCATGGACAGCGTGACCGACTGGATGCCTGCGCGGGACTGGGCGAACGGGTGACGCAATGCGCCGGCGCGCACGCCCTCTGGCAGGCGACGGCGCGGCAGTTCGTCGCGGCCGAAGCGCTCGAGCGCGACGCGCTCGTCGAGCGCGAGCACGTTGCGTGGCAGGTCGGCGAACTTGCGGGACTCGCGCTCGCGCGCGGCGAATGGGAAGAGATCAACGAGGAACAGAAGCGCCTCGCACACGCCGCCGCGCTGATCGAAGGCGCGCGGGGTGCAGCCGAACTCCTGAACGATGGGGAATTCCCGGTCGCGACCGCCCTAGCGCAACTCGTGCAGCGCCTGCGCGCGCTCACGCAGTTCGACGGCCGCCTGCGCGACGCGCTCGAGATGATCGAGACGGCGGCGATCAACGCCGACGAGGCGGCCTCGGCGCTCGCTTCCTACGCCGAGCGGGTGGACCTGGACCCCGAGCGTCTCGCGAGCGTCGAGCGGCGCATCAGTGCGATCTTCGAGGCGGCGCGCAAGCTGCGGCTCGCGCCCCAGACCGTTCCCGACGCGCTCGACACATTGCGCGAACGGCTCGCGCAGCTGACCGCCGCACAGGATCTCGAGGCGTTGCGCAGCGCCGAACAGGCGGCGCGCGCGCGCCACCTCGCGCTGTGCGGCGAGATCACCGAGCGCCGACGCACCGCTGCGCAGGAGCTTGCCGCGGCGATCACCACGCAGATCGCCACGCTGGGCATGGCGGGGGGACGGCTGGAAGTCGTGCTCGAAGAGGCGGATCCGGGTCCCAGCGGAGCGGACCGGGTCGAATTCCGCATCGCGGCCCACGCCGGCACCACGCCGCGCACGCTCGCGAAGATCGCTTCCGGCGGGGAACTCTCACGCGTGGGACTGGCGATCGCGGTGCTCTCGGCGCAGGCGAACCCGGTGCCGACGCTGATCTTCGACGAAGCCGACGCGGGCGTCGGTGGAGCGGTCGCCGAGGTGGTCGGGGCGCTGATGCGTCGCCTCGGCGCCGAGCGTCAGGTGCTGTGCGTGACGCACCTTCCCCAGGTCGCCGCGCAGGCCCATGAGCACCTGCGCGTTGCCAAGATCCCGGGCGAGGGCGGCGCGCGCTGCACGATCACGGCGCTGGAACGCGCGCAGCGCGTCGAGGAAATCGCACGGATGCTCGGCGGCGTCGAGATCACCGCCACGACCCGTGCCCACGCCAGGGAACTGCTGGCCAGTTAGACGCGCCGCACACGCAGCCCCGCGCTGCCGAGGGCGAGCGCCGAATCACACCCCGCGGTGCGGGCAGTCCTTGCGCAGGCAGTTGCCGTAGAGCGAGAGCGCGTGCTCATGGAGTGCGAAACCGCGGGTCTTGGCGATCTCGCGCTGACGCCGCTCGATCTCCGGGTCGACGAACTCCTCGACGCGCCCGCAGTCCAGGCACACCAGATGGTCGTGATGCGTGCCCTCGTCGAGTTCGAAGATGGCCTTCGACGACTCGAAGCTGTTGCGCTTGAGGATGCCGGCCTGTTCGAACTGGGTCAGCACCCGGTAGACCGTGGCGAGCGCGATCTCCTGATCGTCGTGGAGCAGTTCCTTGTAGATGTCCTCCGCGCTCAAATGGCGCACCTTCGAGGTGTGGAACACCTCGAGGATCTTCAGCCTGGGCAGCGTGGCCTTGAGCCCCATGCTGCGCAGTTCGTTGGTCGAAGACATGGCGTGCGCCCCTGTACATCCGGCAGGAGGCTTTATCATATCGGTTTTGCCTCGCCCCACCGGTGAAACCATGACTTCGAAAGAGAACCGAGCGCCCGCCGCCGGCGCAGCCGCCCGAATCGTGCTGCTCGCCTGCGCGCTCGGTGCGCTCGCGCTCGCCGGTTGCGCCCCGCGAGACACCACGCGCAGCGGGCTGTTCGAGCCGCATCGCATCGACCTGCCGCAGGGCAACTACGTGACCCGCGAGATGCTGGCGCAGGTCAAGCCGGGCATGGCACCCGACGAGGTCCGGCTCGCGCTCGGCTCACCGCTGCTGACCGACATCTTCCAGCCCGATCGCTGGGTCTACGTGTTTCGTTATCAGCACCCGAGCGGCGAGGCGCTGACGCGCCGCGCCGTAGTGTACTTCCGCGACGGTCGCGTCGAGCGCCTCGAGGCCGACGAAATGCCGGGCCGCGAGGATCCGAACGATCCGGCGCTGCCCGGATTCCGACCCAAGCCGCCGGGCGCAAAATGAACGCGAGCGGCAAGTCCGATCGACAGCCCATCCGCATCGCGGTGGCCGGAACCGGCGGGCGGATGGGCCGGATGCTGGTCGAGGCGGTGCTCGCCGCGGCGGACTGCGAACTCGCCGGGGCGCTGGAAATCGCCGGCGCGCCGATGATCGGGCATGACGCCGGCGAGACGATCGGCCGCAACACCGGCATCCTCATCACCGACTCGCTGGCCGACGCGCTCGCGCACGCCGACGTGCTGATCGATTTCACGCGCCCCGAGGGGACGCTGCTTCACCTCAAGGCCTGCGCGGCACACGGGGTGCGCATGGTGATCGGCACGACCGGCTTCGACACGGCCGGACGCGGCGCGATCGCCGCGGCCGCCGCGAAAATTGCCATCGTCAGCGCGCCCAACATGAGCGTGGGCGTGAACGTCACCCTCAAGCTGCTGGAGTTCGCGGCCCGCCACTTCGCGCACGGCTACGACGTCGAGGTCATCGAGGCACATCATCGACACAAGGTCGACGCGCCCTCGGGCACTGCGCTGCGCATGGGGGAAGTGCTCGCCGAAGCGCTGGGCCGCAAGCTCGACGACGTTGCGGTCTTCGCCCGCGACGGCGTCACCGGGGAACGCGATCCGGCGACGATTGGTTTCTCCTCGATTCGCGGCGGCGATATCGTCGGGGACCACACGGTGCTCTTCGCGGGCGACGGCGAGCGCATCGAGATCACCCACCGTTCGGCCAGCCGCGTCAGCTACGCGCTCGGCGCGCTGCGCGCCTGCCGCTTCCTTGCCGCTCGCGCGAGCGGCCTCTACGACATGCATGACGTGCTGGGCCTGCGCTGAGGCGTGATGGACGCCCGACGAATCGGTGCCGCTGGCGGTGCCCTGTCCCTGAACGCTGCGCTGATCGCGCTCGCGCTGGGTTCGTTTGCGCAGGGGCCCGACACGCGGGAAGCGCCCGTGCCGATGACGGTGGTGCTGCTCGCCGCCGCCGAACGTGCGCCCCTGGTTGTCGAGCCCGCGGGCGCGACGCCCGAAGCTGCCGTGGCCGAAGCGCGCAGCGCACCGGCAGCGGAAGTGCGCGCGACAGCGCCGGTGGCGCGCCGCACGCCGGCCACCGCTCCGGACACACGGAGCGCACCGCCGAGCGCGCCGCGCGTCGCGCTCTCGCCGCCGGCTCCCTCCCCTGCGCGCGCCCCGGCGCAGCAGGTGCCGGAGGCCCCATCGCCGCCCGCGCTTTCGCCGCCGGCTGCCGCCCGCCCGGGGGCAGCGCGGTCGGGCATCGAAAGCGCGTCGTTGTCCGAAGACCGGTCGGCGCCGCAGTCGCCGACGGCACCGACTCCGGTCCACGCGCCCGCGCGTGTCGGGCGCGAGACGGCGCCGGCGCTCGCCGCCGCCCCGCTGCGCGTTGCCGCCGCAGCGCAGGCAACCGAGGCGCGACGCACCGGGCCCATGGTCGACGCGGACTGGCGCGGCAATCCGCGGCCACCGTATCCGGAACTGGCGCAGCGCCTCGGCGAACAGGGCGAAGTGCGCATCGATGTGTTCGTGGGCACCGAGGGACGGGTACTCGACGTGCGACTGACGCAATCGAGCGGCTCGCATACGCTCGACGAGACGGCGCTGCGCACGGTACGGCGCTGGCGCTTCCTGCCGGCGACGCTCGACGGCAAGCCGATCGCGCAGTGGTACCACGACTGGCAATGGGTCTTCCGACTGGACACCTAGGATGAACGACGCTCCCGCTCTCGGACTGATGCACTTCTGGCAGGCGGGCGACGCCGTGACGCACGGCGTCGCGTACCTGCTGCTCGCGATGTCGATCGTCAGCTGGTACTACATCCTCTACAAGGCGTGGGGCGCGTGGCGGATTCGCCGCGGCTCGCGCACGGGTCTCGAGGGCTTCTGGTCCGCGCGTTCGCTCGACGAGGCGATCGGGCAGCTCAGCGTGGCCGACCCGGAGCGGGTGTTCGTGCCGCTTGCCGAAAAGGCACGTCTCGCCGCGACGATGCCGCCGGAGAATTCGCTGGGCGCGTCGATCGATCGGGACGAAGTGGTGACCCGCGCGCTGCGCCAGGAGATCAACCGCGCGGCGAGCCGCCTGGAGAGCGGGTTGACCTTCCTCGCCTCGGTGGGCAGCACGGCACCCTTTCTCGGCCTGCTGGGCACCGTCTGGGGGATCTATCACGCGCTTCTGAACATCGCCTCCAGCGGACAGGTGCTCATCGATCGGGTCGCCGGACCGGTCGGGGAAGCGCTGATCATGACAGCGGCGGGCCTCGCGGTGGCGATCCCCGCCGTGCTTGCGTACAACGCGTTCAATCGCGTGAACCGCATCACGCTGGCCGAACTCGACGGCTTCGCCCACGATCTGCTGGGGCTGGTCACCA
>JAGXFR010000003.1 GCA_024637155.1 Burkholderiaceae bacterium
CAGCATGTCGCGCAGCATCCGCGCGCCCGCAAACGGGTGTTCCAGGTGCAACTCGTCGATGCGTCGCATCAGCGCCAGATCGGCCGCCGGCGTCGGTTCCGGTCGGTAGTACACCGAGGAGCGCGACAATTCCAGCAGCCGCGCCTGGTTCACTACCGACAGTGGGTGCTTCGGGTCGATCATCGTTTTGCGCTCGCATCGTCGATGCGACCGAGCGCGCCGGACAAAAAATCGTTCTCCAGCGCCAGTTGCCCGATCTTGGCATGCAGGGTCTTGAGATCGGGGCCGGCGTCACGCTTCTCGGTCGCCGTAGTGAACACCTCGGCGGCGCGCTGGATCAGCTCGGTCTTCCATTGCGTGATCTGGTTCGGATGCACATCGAAGCGCTCAGCCAGCGCCACCAGCGTCTCGTCGCCCTTGACGGCTGCGATCGCCACCTTTGCCTTGAATGCCGCTGAGTGGTTGCGACGGGGTCGTCTCATGTTCTCTGCTCCTTCGGGCCGTTTGGCCCATTGTTGCAGAGACTTCACTTATCCAGCTGTCCAGATTCCCGGGGCCACCTCTTGCATCTCGACGTCGAAGGCTGCGACGCGGTCGCGTACATACTTTGGATCCACAACGCCCGTGAAGTCGACCGATCCCGTGCCAGTCTCGAACGAACCTGATCAACCCGAGGACGAGGCAATTCCCCAGACCCTGCGCGCGCAACAAATGCGCAACAATTTGCCGCTGTGCCGCGAGTGCTCTCCCACCCGCGGCGCATCGACTTCCATCAGAGACGGCATGCTCAGTTTGTGCCGGATCATCACACCTGCTACCAAGAAGAAACTGTAACGCGCTAATGCGCTACCAAGGTGATCACGTAGCCACGCCCTCCAGGCGCATTCGGTGGAGGGCGATCCGATCGAACAAGGCATCCGTGGGGGTAGAGCGAGGTCGAAGTCCGTCGAGTGCGGCACGGGTATAGAGCTGCTGAATCGCGCGAGGCATCGCTCCGAGACCATCGCGTGCGAGAACCTCACCCAGTAGCCGGTTCTGGAAATGGCGGATGCTGTATCGAATGCGACGACGATAGTAAAACAACGGGTCGTGAACCGAAGTGGCGAGTATCGTATCGTATGCGAATTCTGCCTCCCTGCAGGCGCCGATCCGGTCGGTATTCCAATCGGAGGTGGGGTCCAAGTTCCAACACGCGAGCGCACCAACCATACTGTCATCGCCGATGCATCCGTCCGGCAAGCGAACGTTGCTGGATCGAATCCGCGCGACGAAATGCCCGGGCAACGCGTAGAGGTTTCCAGCAAGCCCCGGACTGGTGAGCATGGCGCGACGAAGTACCCCTGCGGAACTCACGAGTCTCTTCGGGAGTGCGGTGACGGCATTCAGCCCTGAGTTCGACTGTAGAGTCTGTTCTAGTCCCTGCAGTGCGCGCGGCGACACTGTGCAGTCGCCGTCAAGGAAGAAGTACGTATCTGCGGCTGGCGCCAATTCGTGGATGTAGACATTCCACGCGTTGGACTTTCCGCCCCTCCCGATCTCTTCCACCTTGATCCACGGCAGGTGGCGAGCTTTATGCCTCGCAACGGCGACTGTGTCATCCGTGCAACCGTTGACGAGGACAAAGCAAGACATCGGCTCTGGCAACTGTGATCGGATCAGGCTGTCGATACAGCGCGAGATTCGGCTGGATTCATTGTGCGCAAAAATCCCCAACACACGTGGGGTATGGCAGATAGAAGAAAGCGTGTTGCGAGTGGCTGTTGACATCAGTCGCCGTTCCGGAAATAGGCTTGATAGCTGGTTCCCCATGGTCTTTCGATCCGATGCCTCGAATTCCGAAAGCACTCCGTTCATCCTAAGCCTTTTACCCTCGAAACGGTCGTCCCTGCGATTTCGGACGAACAATCCAGCACAGCTGTGCAAGCGCCGGTTCGGGCGGAAGTCCGGTTTCCGCGGGGGACATTTGGGCTGCTCCGACGAACCGCGCCATTCATACAGGAAATATCGCGAACAACTCGCTGACGACGCGTTCAACCGATGAATCGAGACCGGGGACGCAAAATCGCAAGCGCATTTTTATACACCGTTTCGTACCGCTTCACCGACGAACGCCAATTGCGGCCAGTCTCGACGAATTCGCGGGCGGCAGCAACCATCTGCGTGTGATCCGCCACTGTAGAGAAAACCTGCGCAACGCACCTGCACAGGTCAGACACATTGTCGTGCCGAAAGAGAAAGCCAGTCCGACCGTGCTCGATCAGTTCCCGATGTCCACCGACATCCGATGCTGCCACCAGTTTCCCCTGCGCCATTGCCTCCATTGGCTTGAGCGGGGTCACGAGTTCGGTCAGCCGCATCGCCCTTCTCGGAAAGACGAAGAGGTCTACTAGCGATGACAGCCTAGGCACCTCTCCGTGCGGGACACGCCCAGTGAAGATCACCACATGCGACACACCAAGTTCGTTCGCCATTGCTCGCAGTCTTGCGTCTTCCGGCCCGCCCCCAACCAGCAACAAACGCACGTCGGGGTTTGCAGCAAGAATCTTCGGCATCGCCGCAATCAGGATATCCAGCCCCTCGTACGCGTAGAACGAGCCGATGAAGCCCAACACCTTTTTCCCTTTCAAGTCGTAGCGCCTCTCGAGTTCAAGGTCTGGCCCGTGCAGGATCGGAAAGGCATCAATGTCGACCGCATTGGGGATCACCGTGACCTTTTCGGTATCGATGCCGCGGGCAACGATCTCTGCCCTGAGTCCCTCGCAAATGCACGTCACCTGGTCGGCGGTGCGAAAGACTCGCGTCTCGAGCGCACGGGTCATCCGGTACCGCATACCGCCTTCCCTCGCTGTACCCTGATCGACTGCCGCATCCTCCCAAAACGCCCGAACCTCGTACACCACTGGAATCTCCAGCTTTCTTCCGACCCGAACTGCTGCCAGGCCGTTGAGGCACGGCGAATGCGCGTGAATCAGGTCGACGCGCTCCCGCTTCACCAGGCTCTCGATCCGAGGCACAAGAGAACGAATCACTTCAATCTGGCCGATGAGGGGAACTCTGCCCAAAGGGCTCGGAGCAGTGCGATGAAACACGAGGCCGTCGACTTCCTCCTCGGAACCATGCGTACCAGAATGCTTTGCCGAGGTGACATGCAGCGTGTCCCAACCCATGTGACGCTGCGCTCGGATAATCGCGCGGGATCGGTACGAATAGCCGTCTTGGAGCGGAATCGAGTGATCGAAGACGTGGAGAACCCTGTAACTCATGGTCGTCTTGAATCAGTTCGTTCTGGTGGTGGCTTCATCGCACGTTCCCCGCGTAGACTCGTTCCCATTGTTCGAGCATCGTCGTTTCGCGATAGTACTTCTCGACATGTGCCCGGTTCTCCAAGCCGATCCTCATGCGCAAATCCTTATCTTGGGCGAGCCTTGCCACGGCTCGCGCAAGCTCTGTGGCGTTTCTCTTAACAATCAACTCGGTCGATGCGGCCGGAAGCATAACTCGCACGTCTCCGACGTCAGTGGCGGCGATCGGCAAGCCGGCCGCCATTGCCTCCAGTATCGCGATCGGCATCTGCTCCGTGTCGGAGCTCAACGCGAAGATATCTAGTTCGGGAAGGATCTCGTGAAGATTGCGTCGCATGCCAAGGAAGAGGCAGCTGGCGTCTAGCCCCAGCCGTGCGGCGCGCGTAGCCAAGGCAGACGACTCAGGCCCGTCGCCGACGATCACCAAACTCACCCTGCATGTCTCGCCGACCAGCGCGACCGCTTCAATCAGGCGGTCAATCCTTTTCTCCCCACGCAGTTTCGCGACGGTTCCGATAACGACTTCGTCATCCGATCTCGCGTACTTTGAGGGGCCGACCCGGGCCGGCCGATAGCCGTAACCGTCCGGGTCCACCCCGTTCGGGATTACCGAACACCGATCCTCGGGAACACCCCACTCCTTCAGCGCGATCTCCCTCATGGTCGACGACACCGTGACGAGATGGGCGCGTGAAAAGCGCAGCGCCACGAGTCGTGTCATTGATCTTCGGAGCAGCCTCCGCTCGACTTCCTCCGCCCCAAAACCTTCTTCGACATGAACATGTGGCAACTTCCGATGCCCGGCCGCAAAGGCCCACTCGATCGAAGCCCAGTTGTAGCTTATGACGCGCACAGGTTCCAGGTTCCTGAGTGTTCGCGTAAACAGGGGAACGTTCGCGAGCGTCCATCCCTTCCGGACTGGTAAATCAAGAACCTGAACCAGCGACCGATTCCCGATCGATTCCAAAGCACCGTAGTGCCCGTCCATCGCCATGACCGTATGTCGGAATCGATCGCCGAATCGATCGACCAGGCGAACGAAACGCGCGGTGATGCCCCCCAAGTCGAACGTAGAGAATGCGTGCAGCAGGTGCTGTGGGTGCCTCACCCGCGCCCCTCCTGGCGCATGCCGATTCTCTTGTACAGGCGCTTCAGTCCAAGGCAATAGTGGTGCTTCGTAAACAGGTACAAGAGACCCTTGAGGTGCTTGAAGGCGAATCCATTCAGTTTGGCGCCCCTGGAAAGCTCTTGCGCGTCGTGCACCGCACTGACCGTCGGATCATAGGCGACGGAAAACCCGGCTTGCCAAACGCGCAAACAGAAATCGACATCCTCAGGGGAATAAAAGATCCGCTCGTCCAGCAGGCCGACACGCTCGAGCAAAGAGCGGCGGAAGAGCCACAATGCCGAAATCGCGTAGTCGACTTCGACGATCTCGCTCGGCACCACGGCTGCCGCCTCGATTTCCCTGAGTCCGACGAGACGCTGCAATTTTCGCGGCAAGGTCGGAAACGTGTCGACAGAAAGTTGGAACCTCCCGTCAGCGTACTCAAGCCGGGGAACCACGATACCGAATCGCGGGTTCTCGTCAAGGAGCACCGACAGGTGTGCGAGCACCCCCGCGCTCACCATCGCGTCCGAATCCATCACTAAAACCTGCCGACCGGTTACCCTTCTCAGCGCAAGATTGCGCGACACCGTCGTCCCCAAGTTCTTCGGGCTGTAGATGACACGGAGTGTCTTGGGATAGCTGTGTTCAAGGTCACGCAGAGCCGCAACAGAACCATCCGTTGAACCGTTCTCGACGACCCAGATCTCGTTCGGCCCCGGCATCAACGACAAGGCGCTGACCAATGAGTCAATGCACGACCGGATGTGCCGAATGGAGTTGAACGAGAGGACGACGGCTGAAATGTTCATCTTCACGGTTCACTGCGCCTTGCAGTCTGCAACCCGCACGACGCGGCATGCCGAACAAACTCGGCGATCAACCGCTCGATACGTTCGTCCCAGCTGTTGGCCGCGGCGTAGGCGAGAAGTTGCTGCCGATCCCATTCGCGTTCAAGAGCCTGTGCGAGCGCCTCCCCAAAGGCGATCGGATTCCAGTACTCGACCAGGATTCCTAGTTCGGCCCGACAGACGATCTGCGCATTCCCGCCGACCCGCGTCGTCACCACCGGCAGCCCACAGGCCATTGCCTCCAGGAATACATTGGCCCAACCTTCGTGCGCGGTGGCGAGCGCAAAAACGTCGGCTGCGCCGTAGAGCCACTTGAGATCCGCCTGCGGTTGGACACCAAGAAAACGGACCACATCGGTCACACCGTGCTCGACGGCGAGGCGCCGCAGTGCGGGCAGCATGTCAGCCTGCAAGCCCGCGCCACCAACCACCAAGTAGACGATCTTAGAGAATCGTCGGCGCAATGCCGGCAACAGCGGGATGATCCGGTGGAATCCCTTCCCTTCCACAAGGTTGCCGACGCTGATCAATACGCGCGTATCCGCGTCGATACCAAGACGACGCCTTGCCTCCAGCCGGTCGACCGGCGTGAATTTCGACACATCGACCCCGTTGCCGATGACCGTCACCTTGCCTTGGGGTTGCCCGAGCCGCATCGCCACGTCGACCTTGAGCGCTTCTGAGACCGCGAAGAGGTGGGTCGCCCGATCCATGGCCAAGCGCAGCATCGGTTCCCGATCCGTGCCGATCAGTGATTCGTCCTTGCTGCCGCGCAGCGTAATGGTGAGTGGCAGATTGAAGTCCGCCGCGAGCAGGCTCGCCGCATAGCCGTCCGGGTAGAGGAAATGAGCGTCGAGCAGGTCGGGATGAAATTCCGCGCAGAGACGTCGCATGACCGCCCTGCTGCCGCGCGCCATCAACCATCCGTCCCAACGTTTGAAAACAGCGGGAACACTGAATACTCTCGGGCGGTAGATCGGGACGCCATCGACGATTTCGTGAGCCCGCGCCTGTGGTCGGAAACCCTTCCGGAAGAACCTGATGATTCCGTCGAACGGCGACCAGACCTGCGGGGCGACCACAACGAGCGGTAAGTGCTTTGATACGCGGAACATCCGCTCGCGGATGAACAGCCCGGCGGTCGGCGCTTCGGCGCTCGGAAAGAGGCTCGAGAAGACCACGATGCGGGGCATGCCGGTTCGCTCTTCACTCATCCGTCGATTGTGCCCGACCCGGAGATCAGCTCCCCGGCCATACTGCCCGGCCCAGATACGCGACGTGGTGGATCCGGTCAAACACGACGTGACCCGGTAGAGGGCACGTCGCACAGCAGCTCGAGTATGTACAAAGCTCGTCGACAGGTCGCCTGCTCATACTGGTTCTGCCTGAAAGCCTCGCCCAATCCTGCTCCGCCAACTCCACCACGCCAGTGCAACCCAGCCACACATGAGCGGCACCATTGGATAGTGATAGCGTGATTGCCCATTGAAAACAAAGGTAACCGCGGCGAACGTCGCCAGATAGGCAGCGCTAAAGAGCAGGAGCGGCCGCTTTGATGTCGCCCAGATGTCTCGGCGAAGCGCCATCCACACGATTCCGCCCAGCGTTGCCCCGAGAAGGGCGAAGTAGAAGAGTTGATTGGCCCACCGCGCAGTCCTGAACGCCACTCGGTGCCGCTCGTAATCCGGGTAGCCTTCCTGGAAACCCCACTCGCTTTCGCCATCGGGCAGTATGGCCCAGTAGAACTTGCTCGGTGCCAGTTTCAGGAAATCGATCGGATTCTGACGTATCCACCTCCAGGTGATCTCCTTCGCACGGCGGTCCGAACCGATCTGATCGGCCACCGATTTTCCAATCTGCTCACGATAGGGGCTCGACTCCCAAGCGTCCTTTCCATCCCCATTCGGATGATTTCCCACCGCGAATGAAATCCCGCCATTGGTCGATACGAGTACGAACGAGCCGAATACTTCCAGATTGCGCAGCGACCACGGCAGCACGACAGCAAACATCAAAACGACCATCAGCGCTGCGCGCGCAATCCGTTGCTTCAAGTCCACTCCGATGCCCAGGAACACGATCGCCCCTGCCCACGCCAACCCGAACAACCATGTTTGGGCCTTCACAAGAGTCATGAGGCCCAGGACGACTCCGCAAATCACTGCTGAGCCCCAGCCGCGCCTGGCTACTGCAGCCCAGCAACAAAGCAACAACAGGAAGGTGAAGAGCGTCTCCGTCAATAGGAGGGCGGAATAGCCAACGGCATTTAAGTACACAGAATAAGTGATCGCGGCAAGATTAGCCGGCTCAATGCGCGCGCTGATACGCCGCACGATGTCGTGCAGGAGGAACAAAGTGGCCGCCCAAAACGCCACATTCGCAATCTGGGCAACCAGCACACTCGGCCCGAAGACCTTGAAGAGCCCTGCCAGGAACGCGGGATACCCTACTGGCCAGTAGGCTGTGAAAAGACCATCCTCCTGGTAGCCGAGCCCGGCAGCGAGTTCGCCCGCACGATGGAAGTACCAGTCCGCATCCGAAACCGGATCAACCGGAATCAGAATGATCAGGGCGAATCGGGCAAGGACCCCGACGACGATGCACAGAGGCAGTGTGAGCCACGAGGTCAGGACAGATCTAAACCCAGCAACCAAGACGCTTTCCCCGGCCGCGGAAGATGCCGACTTCATCACTGACCACCGCCAACGCGAGACGCCTCGGTCGCGTCGCTAAAGACGAGGTAACGACTCCCGAGATAGCCGATTGCCAGATACGGGAAGAGTCCGCCAGCCTGCGCGAAATACGGGTCCACGCCAAGTACGCGCTCCAGCAGCAACACGGTTGCAAGGTTGGCGAGATACGCGATTCCATTGACGACCGCGAAACGCGGCATCGCCGAGACCGCCTTGACCTTGCTTCGAAACGTGATCCGGCGGTTAAGAAAGAAGCTCATGACAAAGCCCGCACTGTATCCGATCGCGTTCGCCGATACCGTCCCGAGCCCGACGAAGTACATACCTGCGTAGATAATCGAGTATCCGAGAGCCGTATTGGCAAGGCCGACCACTGCGTAGCGGATCGCTGACGCAGGCAGGAAACCGAATAACGGAGCAGATCTCACAGAACTTCCATTCGCCGGGACCATCCCGCAAGGTGTATGTGCCAACCAGCGTGGCTGAGAACACACGCTTTCCTGTCGCGCTTTGATCCAACCATACCCCTCCTGCTCATTCTGGCTGTGCGGAACTGCGCAGCCGCAATAGTATCTTGGGCCCAGCGCACCGACACGAGCGCTCATCCGCTACAACTGTGACCAATTTCTCTGCCGCGCGTTTCTGTGTCACCGTACGATACTGCGATCTTTGGTTAGATTTGCGGAACGAGATGATCCCTTTCCCTGCGGTCCAAACATGGCCAAGGTTCTGATACAAGACTCAATGTCCCCTGCGCAGCCCCTACTGTGTGTCGTCGTCCCCTGTTACAACGAGGATGCCGTGCTGCGCGAAACTGCACAGCGCCTAGGCGCGCTGCTGGATGAACTCGCCGCCATGAACCGCATTGCCGAGAAAAGCCAGATCTTGTTCGTCGATGACGGAAGCACGGATGATACTTGGCAGATTATCCGAGAACTGGCTGCGATGCCTGGATCACGCGCCGGCGGACTTCGCTTGTCGCGCAATCAGGGACACCAGACGGCTCTGTTGGCAGGCCTGTTGAGCGCGGAAGGGGACGTAGTAGTCAGCGTCGATGCCGATCTCCAGGATGACCTGAACGCCATTCCGCAGATGCTTTCCAACCACGCACTAGGTAGCGACATCGTCTATGGCGTACGTTCGCAACGCGAGTCCGACACGGCGCTCAAGCGCATCACCGCAGAGGGCTTCTACCGCCTGCTTGATAAGATAGGCGTAGAAATCCTCTTCAATCACGCCGACTATCGCCTGATGAGCCGCCGGGCGGTAGAGGCGCTCCGTGAGTTCGATGAATCGAATCTCTTCTTGCGCGGAATCGTCCCCCAGCTCGGTTTTCCGAGTTCGGTCGTGCGCTACGCACGATCAGAGCGCTTCGCTGGAGAAAGCAAGTATCCGGTCAGCAAGATGTTGGCCCTGGCATGGCAGGGAATCACGTCATTCAGTGCTGCACCCCTTCGGCTAATTACCGCACTTGGAATGGCGGTGTCGATCATCAGTCTGGCCCTTGGTGGTTGGGCCCTGTGGATTAGATTGCTGACAGATGAAGCGGTCCCTGGATGGGCGTCGGTCGTCGTTCCATTGTTTCTCCTTTCCGGCGTGCAGTTGCTGTCCCTCGGCGTAATCGGTGAGTATCTCGCCAAGGTATATGTCGAGAGCAAGAGACGGCCGAGGTTCTTCGTTCAGGATCGGATACACCCCGTGACCGAGTGCATAGTGACCAACCCACGCGCATTTGACAAGGAAGTCCGCCAAAGCGTTTCGGGCGACTAACTTCGAACGATTCCGGCGCTTCGACACTCGAAACGGGCTCGAGAAGACGGAGATCCCGAACCGATCGCGCACACTTCCTTCTTGCGTCAATTGGGCCGGACAGGCGCAACGCGGAAGGGCATACTGGGCCGATGCTGTTCTCGAACCGCCAATCCCGTAAATTCGACCCGCAACGGGCGCCATTTCCCAAGGCCAGCGCGCTGGCTCTCCTGGTTTCGCTCCTTATAGCCAGCACCACCGGCATCGCTGCAACGCTGTCGGTGGGATCAGGCCTCGAATTCGCAGCCCCCAGTGATGCCGCACGCCGTGCGCGAGACGGGGACGTCGTCGAGATCTCTGCAGGGGACTACCGTGGGGACGTTGCAGTGTGGAGCGCATCGAACCTGACAATCCGCGCGGTCGGAGGGTTGGTGCGGCTTTTCGCAGACGGCAAGAGCGCGCAGGGAAAGGCAATCTGGGTGGTGCAAGGGACGAACACCGTAATCGAAGGCATCCAGTTCCACGGTGCCCGGGTGCCGGACCGCAACGGGGCTGGCATTCGTTTCGAAGGAGACGCGCTTACAGTACGACGCTGCGCCTTCTTCGGCAACGAAAACGGAATCCTCACATTCAACCGGGAGACGGCGACCCTCGTCATCGAGGCGTCCGAGTTCGGCCGCAACGGCTATGGAGACGGCTACTCGCACAACCTCTACGCCGGCCGGATCGCATCGCTCACTGTGCGCGACAGCTACTTCCACCGCGCACGAATCGGGCAACAGTTGAAGTCGCGTGCCAGAGTGACGCGGATCGAAAACACCCGAATCAGTGACCATGACGACGGTCGTTCCAGCTACGCGGTCGATCTTTCCGACGGCGGCGACGCCGCCATCATCGACAGTGTCCTTGAGAAGGGGCCGCTTGCCGAGAACCGCACACTCGTTTCGTTCGGCGCGGAGTCCTTGCGTTGGCCGGTGAACCGCCTGCGCATCACGGGAAGCCGACTGATCAACCCTCACCTGCTCGGGCGCTTCCTCTTCGTGAGAGAAGGCACGGAATCCGTCACCCTCGAGAACAATGAATACATCGGCCCCGCCCTGCGGCCCTAACCCGGCACCACCACCACCTTCCCCTTCACCTCCCGATTCGCAATCCGCGCGATCGCATCCGCCGCGCCGTCCAACCCGACCCGCTCGCTGATCACCGGCCGAATCTTCCCTTCCGCGAACCAGCCGGCAAGCTGGCGCAGATTGGCGAGATGCTCCGCCGGGTGACGCCGCGTCGAGTCGCCCCAGTAGACGCCGATAATCGAGCGTTCCTTCAGGAGCGCGAGGTTGAGCGGAAGTTTGGGGATATCCCCTGCCGCGAAGCCGATCACGAGGAAGCGCCCGCGCCACGCGGTCACGCGCAACGCCGGTTCGCTGTAGGCCCCGCCGACCGGGTCGTAGACGACTTCGACGCCTTTCTTGTCGGTCAGTTCATCGACGCGCTTCTTCAGATCCTCCTGCGAGTAGTCGATGGTTTCGTCCGCACCGACCTCGCGCGCAAGCGCGAGCTTCTCTGGGCTCGAAGCGGCGGCGATCACGCGTGCGCCCATCGCCTTGGCGATCTCGATCGCAGCGAGCCCGACGCCACCGGCGGCACCGAGCACCAGCACGGTCTCGCCGGGCTGGAGATCCGCGCGGTCCTTCAGCGCATGCAGCGACGTGCAATACGTGAGCACCAGTGCGGCGCCCTGCTCGAAATCCATCCCGGGCAGCAGCGGCATCAGGCGCGTCGCATCGACGACGCATTCCTCGGCAAACGCGCCATGACCGCTCGCCGCGATCACCCGATCACCGACTGCGAAGCCGCTCACGCCCTCGCCGAGCGCGGAGATTTCGCCCGCGAGTTCCGCCCCGGGAGAGAAGGGCACGGGCGGCTTGACCTGGTAGAGCCCCTGCACGATCAGCGCGTCGGGGAAGTTGAGCGCCGCGGCGCGCACGCGCACGCGCACCTGCCCGGGACCGGGCGCGGGAACCGGAACCTCCTCGACGCGCAGGTTCTCGATCGGGCCGTAGGCGTGGCAGACCAGTGCTTTCATCGTTTCTCTCCGGAAAATGGCGATGTGCGGGGCACTTGACACACCGCGCAGTCGTCCATCTTAATGGAGTGTTGCCCGTCGCGAAGCTGTCGATGCACAAGTCCCTCTCCCTCTATCTCGACCTGATCCGCTTCCTCGCCGCAATGGCGGTCTTCAACGTCCACGCGAACTTCGGGCGGTTCACCGGCGGCATTCCGGGTCTCTGGCACCTCGGCGGACTCGGCAACGACGCGGTGATGGTGTTCTTCGTGCTGTCCGGCTTCGTGATCGCCTACGTTTGCGATCAGAAGGAGAGCACCCCGCGAGCGTATTTCATCAGCCGCTTCGCCAGGCTGTATTCGGTCGTCGCTCCGGCGCTGATCCTCACCTTCGTGCTCGATTCCATCGGTTCCCGGGTGACGCCCGAAATCTACCGCGGCGACTGGCTGCAGACCGACAACCCGGTCTGGCGCTTCGTTGCGAACTTCTTCTTCGTCAACGAGCTGTGGTTCTCGTCGGTCAAGCCCTTCGGCAACACGCCGTTCTGGTCGCTGGGTTACGAGTTCTGGTACTACGTGCTCTTCGCTGCGGCGTACTACGTGCAGACGCCGCGCAAGTGGCTCTATGTCGCCGGAATTTCTCTGCTGGTCGGCCCCAAAATCCTGATCCTGTTGCCGGTCTGGCTGCTGGGGGTCTGGGCGTACGACACGGTGAAGAGAGGAACCATCTCACCGGGCCTCGGGCCGTGGCTGTTCTTCGGCTCGATCGCGGGCTATCTCCTGTTTCGCCAGCTGGGAACCCCGCAGCTCCTGCTCGATGCAACGGCAGAGCTGCTCGGGAAAGACCTCGTGCACGGGAAGCTCGGTTTCTCGAAGGAGTTCCTCAGCAGTTACGTCGTCGGCGTGCTCGTCGCCCTGCATTTTCTCGGCGCCGCCGCGCTCGCACCCCGGTTCGCGGCCCTGCTGGAGCGAACCGAGGCGCCCATCCGCTACCTCGCCGGGTACACCTTCGCGATCTACCTGTTCCACGTCCCGATGCTGTCGTTCTTCGCGGCGATGTCGGCGCCCGTTGCGGATCCTTCGCTGCGGGGACTCATCACGGTCGTCGCGACCATCGTGGGCGTTTGGGCGCTGGGCACGATCACCGAGCGCAGGAAAGGGGATCTGCGGCGCGGGTTGCTGCGGATATATGATGCGATCGCAACACCACCGCCGACATTCAGGAATCGCTGACCGGTATTGCGGCGCGAACCGTCGCGCACGGCGTCTTCACGGCGATCTCTGCAGTTCGTCCACATCGCACGCGCGGCTCACTCGTAGTGCGTCCACATGCGAAGTACGCGTAGGATCCTTTCTTTGGGAAAGACCTCGTACACGAGTCGATTGTGAATATTGATTCGCCTGGAGTAGGCGCCCGCAAGATCACCGACGAGTTTCTCGAATGACGGTGGGTTCTGCATGGGGTTGTTCTTCAGGACGTCAAGGAGTTCTTCGGCCTTTGGCTTCAGGCCTGCTGCCTTCAGCTTCTTCGCATCCTTTAGCGCCTGCGTCGAGTAGACGAGTTCCCAACTCACCAGTTCAGTTCCTTGGCGCTCTTGGAAAGGGGCTCGGCCATGCCATCGCGGATCGACTTCCTCATCCCCGGGATAGACAGAAGGAACATCGTCTCTTGAATCGCCTGCCAGTCCTCTTCTGAGACCAGCACGGCCGAACTGCGTTTTCCTGCAATGACGATGGGTTGGTGTGACTCAGCAGCCTGGTCGATGAGGCGATACAGGTTTGCTCTGGCTTCGCTTGCGGTGAGTACGGCCACGGTGCCTCTCCTTCGGAAGAAACGAATGGTACGTAAACACGTACGCTGCGTCAAGGGGACTCAACCGCGCCAGTTCGACAACTGGCACGCACATTCCATGGCCCGAACATTCCCTTGACGGAATATTCCCTCGGAGCTATACTGCCCCATGAACTGGCTGGTTGAGTACACCGATGAATTCGGCCTTTGGTGGGATGGCTTGTCCGCAGAGGAGCAGGAGTCGTTGGATGTGTCGGTGCGCTTGCTGGAGGAACTCGGCCCCAATTTGGGTTTCCCTCACACCAGCGGGATCAACGACTCGAAGCACAGTCACATGCGCGAATTGCGCACGCAGCACAATGGCCGGCCATTTCGAACCTTGTACGCGTTCGACCCTCGGCGGTTGGCCATCTTGCTGGTCGGCGGGGACAAGACCGGGGACGACCGATGGTACGACGTACAGGTCCCCATCGCCGACCGACTCTACGACGAACATCTGGAACAACTTCGAAAGGAAGGGCTGATCAATGGCTAATAAGTTCACACAACTCCGCTCGCGCATGTCGCCAGAGTCTCAGGCGCGAGCCGAGGCCAAGGCACAGGCAATGCTCGTCGAGATGCCTCTCAACGAGCTACGGCAGGCGCGCGGACTGTCACAAAAGATGCTGGCTGATGTGCTGCATGTCCAACAGCCCTCCATCGCCAAGATGGAGAAACGCACCGACATGTATCTTTCGACCCTGCGCAGCCACATTGAAGCGATGGGGGGGCAGTTGGAGGTGGTCGCGCGCTTTCCGGATGGTGCGGTCAGGATCAGTAACTTCTCCGATCTTGGCTCCATCACCACCGTCTGATCCGGTACGACCACCACCTTCCCCTTCACTTCCCGATTCGCCAGCCGCGCGATCGCGTCGGCGGCACCGTCGAGCCCGACCCGCTCACTGATCACTGGACGGATCTTCCCTTCCGCGGGGCAAGGCTGCTTTTGTGTAGATTCTGCTTGACGGATCTCGTATCACGGAACATAACCAAACCGAGGCGCTCAAGGGAGGCCGCAAGGGCCAGCACAGTATGCGCATCAATGACCAGTGGCGAGTGTGCTTCGTGTGGCACGAAGACGGAGCGCACCAGGTCGAAATCGTGGACTACCACTAGGAGATCAACATGACCGAACTGCTTGACGAAATTCATCCGGGCGAGATTCTGCTGGAGGATTTCATGAAACCGATGGGGATCACTGCGCGCAGGCTCGCGGCTGACATGGACGTGCCGCCGAGCCGCATCAGCGAATTGGTGCATGGTCATCGGCCGATCACGGCCGATACCGCGCTGCGCCTGGGGCTGTTCTTCGCGATGGAGTCGCGTTTCTGGATGAACCTGCAAGCCGAGTACGACATCCGGATGGCAACGCGGAATCACTTGGACAGAATCGCCCCGCGCATCCGGGTGTTCGACCGCACTGCCGCGTGATTGCACTATTACCAACAAGTCTCAAGGCAGCTGGCTGTCGGGTCGCTGAAGGTGCCGGATCCTCCGTCACGTTCGAGCTCAACGGACGGAAGATGACACTGCATCGGCCTCACCCGCGTAAAGAGGCGTTGCGCTATCGCGTCTTGGCCGTTCGGGAGTTCATCGACAGAATGGGGATCAAGCCATGACCAATTCCATGACCTACAAGGGCTACACGGCGAGCATGGTCTTCGACGCGGAAGACAAGATCATTGTTGGGCGTGTCCTCGACATCGACGACATCATCTCCTTCCACGGCGAGTCCGTATCAGAGTTTGAAGCCAACTTCCGCGCGGCCATTGATGACTATCTGGCCGCCGCCAAGCAACTCGGCTCAGCTCCAGAAAAACCCGCCAGTGGCAAAGTGATGCTGCGCATTGCACCGGAGATTCATGCTGCGGCCATCAAGGCAGCGGCATGGAGTGGCAAGAGTCTCAATAAGTGGGCAGAGGGTGCGCTTGACAAGGCAGCTCGAAAAGCTCGCACGCGGCCTGCTGCGCGCAGCGAAGCGTAACCAGGCTGGAGGCTGAGCAACTTCGCCAACTCAGCGGGTTCGTCCAGGGATATCGGCGCACAAGTACTGCTTCATGGGGTTGCGCGACCCATCTCCCGCTCCTGCAGCACCCGCCACTGGGGTGGGCACTCCATCTCGTGGACGAGCATCCAAACCGCCCGATACGTCGAGGAACTGAAACACGTGACTGAACTGCTTGACGAAATTCATCCGGGCGAGATTCTGCTGGAGGATTTCATGAAACCGATGGGGATCACCGCGCGCAGGCTGGCGACGCGCAATCACTTGGACAGGATCGCTCCTCGCATCCGGGTGTTCGACCGCACTGCCGCGTGATTGCGCGGCTTTGTTTCGCTAACCGGGTACGACCACCACCTTCCCCTTCACCTGCCGGTTCGCAATGCGCGCGATCGCGTCGGCCGCGCCGCCGAGCCCGACCCGCTCGCTGATCACCGGTCGAATCTTTCCTTCCGCGAACCAGCCGGCGAGCTGATGCAGATTGGCGAGGTGCTCGGCGGGATGACGCCGGGTGGAATCGCCCCAGTAGACCCCGATGATCGAACGCTCCTTGAGGAGCGCAAGATTGAGCGGAAGCTTGGGAATGTCACCGGCCGCGAAGCCGATCACCAGGAAGCGCCCGCGCCACGCGGTGACACGCAGAGCGGGCTCGCTGTACGCCCCGCCGACGGGATCGTAGACGACCTCGACGCCCTGCTTCGCCGTGAGTTCCTCGACGCGCTTGCGCAGGTCTTCGCGCTCGTAGTCGATGGTCTCGTCTGCGCCGACCTCGCGCGCGAGCGCAAGCTTGTCGGGGGTGGAGGCAGCGGCGATCACGCGTGCGCCCATCGCCTTGGCGATCTCGATCGCGGCCAGCCCGACGCCACCGGCGGCCCCCAGCACCAGCACGGTCTCGCCGGGCTGGAGATTCGCCCGGTCCTTGAGAGCATGGAGCGACGTGCAATAGGTGAGCACCAGCGCGGCGCCCTGCTCGAAATCCATCCCGGGCAAGAGCGGCATCAGCCGGCTCGCATCGACCACGCACTCCTCGGCGAACGCGCCATGACCGCTCGCCGCGATCACCCGGTCACCGACCGCGAAGCCGCTCACCCCCTCGCCGAGCGCGGAGATTTCGCCCGCGAGTTCGGCCCCGGGCGAGAACGGCACGGGGGGCTTGACCTGGTAGAGCCCCTGCACGATCAGCGCGTCGGGGAAGTTGAGCGCCGCGGCGCGCACGCGCACCCGCACCTGCCCGGGACCGGGTGCGGGAACCGGAACCTCCTCGACGCGCAGGTTCTCGATCGGGCCGTAGGCGTGGCAAACCAGTGCTTTCATCCTTTCTAGACTCCGATGATCTCGTTGAGACCCTCCACGATCAGCACCAGGTCCTCCGGGGTGGAGCGACCGAGCTTCGCGCCGATGCGTTCAACGGACAGGGTTCGAATCTGGCTGATCTTGACCCACGAACGTTTGGGCAGTTTCGGGGAGATCAGTTCGTGGGTGAGAGGAAATCCCGCGCGCTGAGGCTGGCTGGTCAACGCAACCGCGATGACGGTACCGGAGCGCTCGTTGAACACATCGTGGCTGAGGATCAGTACGGGACGCAAGCCAGCCTGTTCACGACCACGGATAGGGTTCAGATCGGCCCAGCGAATTTCACCTCTCAGTATTCGGGCCACGACTCAAGCTCCTGGCCCAGGCCTTCCTCGGCAAGCGCTTTTTCGAACTTCGGATCGAGCTTTGCGCACTCCGATGCAAGGCGGCCACGCTCCATGCGCGCCAGCTTCTCGCTCACGGCAGCCTGAATCGCGCGGCTACGATTGGGGAAGATGCTCTTTGCGACCAAACCGTCCACGCGAATCAGCGTTTCCTGGTCCAGAGTAATCGCTACCTTTACGCTGCTCATGTTTCGCCCTCGGTATGACAATACATCATACTACGGTCTTGCGCCCCGAGCCGGATCTACTTCCTGTCTGGCGATTCATTCTCGTCAGATTCCTGCAGCCACGCGGGAATGTCACGCCGTCCGTGAAGTACGCGCCAAACGTCAATGTGGTCGTTGCGCTCGATGTAGAACACGAGATGCGGGTAACGCGCAAGCCGACGGAAGTGGATGCCCGGAAGGTTCAACTCGTGGGCGTAACGCGGCGAACCCGTGGCAGGATGGCGGCCGATGTGGGTGTAGGCTTGCTCGAGAGCCTCGATGAAGCCCAACGCGACCGGCACCGCACCCTCTTCCAAGTAGTATTGGACGGCCTCTTCGACATCCCGGACGGCCCGCTCGCGGGGGATGACGGGCCTGGATCTCACCCGTGGCCGCTCGCCTTCACGCTACCCCTTACGGTCTCCCGCAACGCGTCGAAGTAGGCGGCGTCAACCGGTTGGGACGGCGCAGATGCCGCGCCCTCGATCAGCAGGTCACGCAATTGCTGCCGGTCCCGATCTTTGCGAATCAACTCGCGCACGTACGCACTGCTGGTTCCGTAACCGCGCTGGCCGACCTGCTCGTCGACGAATGACTTCAGGGCGTCCGGCAGGGAGATGTTCATCGTGCTCATGGCGCAAGATTAGGTGACTTGGCAAAATTTGGCAAGTTGCGCTGAATCGCATGTTGCGCTGAATCGCAACGCGATATCCTGTATGCCGATGATCCCGTCCTTCCAATGCAGCGACACGGAAGCCCTGCACCAGCGGCGCCGCATCACCGCCGATACCGCGCTGCGGCTGGCGAGGTTCTTCAACGCCTCGCCCGAGTTCTGGCTGAACCTGCAAGACAACTACGACGTCCAGTGTGCGGAGGACGCGGCGGGTCCGGTCATCGCGCGCATCCACCCGCGGCAGGGGGCGATCGAGCATAGGGTGTCCTGAAGTCCCCGCTGGTTCATCGTTTATCCGCCCCGCCCCGCAGGGCTTGAGCCATCAGGGACAAGGCATCGGCGATCTGCCGCACCGCTTCGGGGGGTGGCAGCGGCACCTTGAGATTGCGGGCGCCGGTCTCCGGGTCGCGCTCGATCCAGGGATGGCGTGGCTGGTCCTGGTCCGCCGCACCGGCCGGACTGGCAGCCGCGCCGAGCGCAGCGGCAAACTGCGCGCCAAACTGGAGCAGTGCACCCCAGGGATCGTCGGGTGCGGGCGTGGCGGCGGTCGCCACCCCCGGGGCAGCTTCGCGCGGGACTTCGTCCGCATCCGGCGCAGCGGTGTCGACCCGTGTCATTTCCTCCGCCGGCGTCACGGCTTCGCCCTCGCCCATCGAGCCGGTGACGTTTTCGACATCCTTCATGAAACGGTTGAGACGCGAACCGCCCAACGATTTCTCACCCGTGCCGCCGTCCAGAATCCCGGCCGACAGGGAGCGCTTGAAGGCGAGCACCGACAACATGCCTTCCTCGATCGTGCCCTTGGCGATGAAATTGACGATTTGCACCGGGCGCTTCTGTCCGATGCGGTGAATGCGCGCGATGCGCTGCTCAAGGATTGCCGGGTTCCACGGCAGGTCCATGTTCACCAACGTCGAGGCGTGCTGCAGATTCAGTCCGGTGCTGCCGGCATCGGTCGACAGGAAGACGCGGCATCCCGGGTCGTCGCGGAAGCGATCCACCAATGCCGGGCGGATCGTGGCCGGGACGCCACCATGAAAGCTGACATAGCCGATGCCGCGCGCTTCCAGCCTGCGGATGACGATCTCATGGGTGCGCGTCCACTGCGAAAATACCACGGCTTTGGCCTCGGGCTGGGCGAACAACGCGTCGAACAGCGCGGCCAACTCGTCGACCTTGACGCCGTGGTCGCTCTCCTGATCCAGCAGGTAGGTGCTGTTGCACGACATGCGCATGTTCTGCAGGGCGCAGGTGAGCCGACGCTGATCCGTGTCGGAGAGAAACCTCGTCTTGCGCCAGCGCTGCACGATCCGGGTCACGATTTGACCGTTCTCGTCGTGGTACAGCATCTGCGCTTCGGTCATGGGCACCAACAGGTTCTGGTCGGTGCGCTCCGGCAGTTGCCGCAGCACTTCGCTCTTGCGACGCCGGATCATGATGCTCGCCAGCGTGTCGCCGATTCTCTCCAGCCCGGTGTAGCCGGTGACGCGGCCGGCTTCATCCTTGAGTTGATGTTGGTGCAACAGCTTCCAGGTCGGTCCGAGGCGATACTGATCGACGAACTGGACGATGGAAATCAGCTCTTCCAGCTTGTTCTCCAGCGGCGTGCCGGTGAGCACCATGGCGTAGGGGCTGTCGATGCGCTTGAGCGACCGGGCGGCGATGGTGTTCCAGTTCTTTACCCGTTGCGCCTCGTCGACGATCACCAGCTCGGGGGCCCAGTCGGCGATCAGTTCGAGGTCGGGCTTGAGCTTCTCGAAATTGGTGATCTTGCAGAAATCGTCTGTCGCGTAATCCTTTTGCCGCTGCGCGCGGCCGCCGACGATGACGCGAGCTGCGGTTTCGCCCTGGCGACCGGTGAAGCGCGCGATCTCCTGCTGCCACTGGTATTTCAGCGAAGTCGGGCAGATCACCAGCACCCGCATCACGCCGCACAGCCGGGCCAGAATCTCGGACGCAGCGATGGCCTGGATGGTCTTGCCCAGGCCCATCTCGTCGCCGATCAGACAGCGGCCGGCACGCACGGCGAACAGCGCACCCTCCGCCTGATACGGATACAGCGGCACGCGCAGGAGCTTCGCCAGCCGCGGGTCGGCGGCGCCGAGCGGAAAGGCGGCATCAATGGCCGCCGTGCGCTGCTGCGTGTCACGCCGGCCGGCGACGAAATCCAGGGCGTCATCATAGGCGCGCGGTTCGTGGGCGGTCTTCGACACCGCGGTGACAAAGCGTTCCAGCTCCTCGAAGCGGTCCGCGAGCAGCGCCCCGTCGCGCGTGCCATCGAAGAGCCGCGCTGCCGCTTTCAGCACCGCAGGCGGGCAATCGATTCCGGCGCGGAAATGCACCGCCCGACCTTCCCCGGCGCTGCCGTTGCGCAAGTACAGCTCGGAGAACGCCGGCCGGTAGCCGATCGACAGCGCTTTTTTCGCGCCACGCTTGCGCTCCAGCGCCGCCAACGCAAACTCGATGTGCTTGCACGTACCCAACTCGTTGGTGGCGTAATCCGGACACGCGCAGTAGTTGTCGCCTTGCCGCGTGCCGCGTATGACCACGCGATAGCCGGTTTTCGACTCCGGGTTGCTGACGCGAAACTCGGAAAAAAACGGCTCCGACCCCAGGTTCTCCAGCCCGAAGCGCTGTTCGCGGCCAAACTGCCGACGCAGCGCGCGCTGCCAGTCGGCAGGGGAAAGACCGGCGGGGGCGTGCGTGCGGGAGAGCTTGGGCGCTTTGGCGGCCTTGGGCGGCTTGGCCGACTTGAGCGGCTTGGCCGATTTGCGTCGGGACGGGCTGGTCTGGGTTGGCATGGCGGGGCGAGAAAGGAGCTTTGCTGTTGCCGCAGTCAGGCGATTTCCAGGCACACGGCTTGCGGATCCTCGATGCGCTTGCTGGCGTCGAGGACTTCCATGCCGACCACGTTGCCATCCCTGTCGTAGTCGATGATCACACCCGGCTTGTCCTCGTCGCTTTCCTCGACTGGCGCACTGGTGAACACCAGTTGCAGGATGTCGGTTTCCCGATCGTAGGTGACTTTCATGGCTGCCTCCAGTACTTGGCGATTTGCGCCACTTCAGGTTGCGCCTACTTCCAGTTGAGATTCAGCTTCCGATGAGAAGCCGCGCAGTCGCGCAAGTACAGGTTAATGAGGCTCTGGTACGGAATGCCGACGTCTTCAGAGATTGCCTTGAAGTACGTGATGGACTCTTCGTCGAGCCGAATGGTGATTTGCTTCTTGAGTTGCGCCGCGTAGGGGTTCTTTCTGGCAGCGGAAAAGTCGTACTCCTTTCTCATGTAGCACCTCTATGGGTAAGACCTGGCTTCCTTGGACGTTGCCTTGCGCGCGGAGATGATGCGAATGACATTGCTTTTGCTCCGATAACAATGACAGACGAGGAGCATTCGAAGTACGCTGCTTACGCCAAGCAGAACGAAGCGATCTTCGTCTTCGGAATGATCCGGATCATTGATCAGCCGGGCGCACTCGTCGACAAAGACGGATTTGGCTTCTTCGAAGCTCACGCCGTGCTTCTTCGCGTTCGCGGCAGCTTTCCGATCATCCCACTCGAAGTGAAGCGTACTCATGTGCCAAGTGTAACTACAACGTAGTTTTACAGCAAGGCAGAGTCTTTTGGAATTCCCGCTCCTGCAGCACCCGCCACTGCACCTTCCCGGCACCCGACTTGGGGATGCTCTCGGCGAACTCGATGATGCGCGGGGCCTTGTAGGCCGCCATGTGGGTGCGCGCCCAATCGATGATCTCCTGCTCGCTCACCTTGCCGGCATGTTCCGCGCGCAACACGATGACGGCCTTGACGGTCTCGCCGCGCTTCTCGTCGCGGGCGGCAATCACGCAGGCTTCCTGGATCGCGGGGTGGTGATAGAGCAGCGACTCGACCTCGGCGGGCCACACCTTGAAGCCCGCCGCGTTGATCATGCGCTTCAAGCGATCGACCATGAAGAAGTAGCCGTCCGCGTCGGTGGTGCCGAGGTCTCCGGTGCGCAGAAAGCGCTTGCCGTCGATGGTGACGAAGGCGGCATGCGTGGCGGCCACGTCGCCCCAGTAGCCGAGCATCACCTGCGGCCCGCTGACGATGATCTCGCCGACCTCGCCGGGTGGCAGCTCGGCGAGTGTCTCGGGGTCGACCACGCGCGAGTCCACGTCGAACATCGGGATGCCGAGGCACTGCTTCTTGGGGTTCTGCGGCGGGTTGAGGTGCGTCGGCGCGATCGTCTCCGACATCCCGTAGCCCTCGAAATACGGCAGCCCGATCACCTCGTGCATGCGTTGCGCGACGGCCTCGGGCATCGATGCGCCCCCGCCGCCGACGCGGCGCAGGCTCGAGAGGTCATAGCGCCCGATCTCGGGGTCCGCGAGCAGGTCGACCACCATCGCGGTGATCATGTGCAGATTGGTCACGCCATGGCGCTCGATCGCGTCGGCGACCGCGATGCGATCCCAGCGCGGCAGCACGATCACGGTCGCACCCAGATACAGCGGAGCGTTCATGCTGCCCTGCATCCCGGTGACGTGGAAGAAGGGCAGCGTCGCGAGAAACACCCCGTCCTGCTGCCCGCCGAACCAGTTCACCGTCCCGATGGTGTTGTACATCACGCCGCGGTGCGTATGCATGCAACCCTTCGGGCGCCCGGTGGTGCCCGAGGTGTAGGGCATCACCGCCAGATCGTCGGGGCCGGCGGCGATCGGCTCCGGCGTGTGTCCGCTCTCGATCGCATCGCCCCAGAGCGTGACGCCGGAGTCACCGATCGACTGGCGCGGCTCGGTGACAAAGGCGGGCGGCGCGGGTCCATCCACGGCCCTGGGCAGGTAGTCGCTGTACGCCGCCACGATGATGCGCTCGAGGCCCTTGCCGATCAGGGGCGCCATCTGCGCATAGAGCTCCTGCGCGACGATCGCCACCTTGGCCCCGCTGTCCGTCACGAAGTGCTCGAGTTCGAGCGTCAGGTTCATCGGATTGACGGGCACGACCACCGCGTCGGCACGCAGGATCGCGTAGAAGCCGATCGCGAACTGCGGACAGTTCTGCATGAAGAGCAGCACCCGGTCGCCACGCGCCACCCCGCACTCCCGCTGCAGGGTTCCCGCGAGTCGCTCGCTCTCGTCGCGGAAGCGCGCGAAACTCAGCTCCGCCCCGTAGAAGACGAGGAAGGGCTTGTCGGGATAGCGCAGCGCCGACACCTCGACGTTGCGATAGAGGTGCGTCTGCGGCAGCGTCAGGTGCCGGCCCGGCAGATGCGCGGGCCAGTGGGCGTGGTGGCGATCGGACACCGTGGCGTTCCTGTCGCTTGCCGCTGTTCCGGCCGCTGCCTACGAGCGCGCGGGTGGCGTCAGGTAGCGCGCCAGTTCCATCTTGCCGATCTGGTTGCGATGCACCTCATCGGGCCCGTCGGCAAAGCGCAGCGTGCGCGACTGGGCGTAGGCTGCCGCCAATCCGAAGTCTTCGCTCACCCCCCCGCCGCCGTGCACCTGCATCGCCCAGTCGATCACCTGGCAGGCCATGTTCGGCGCCATCACCTTGATCATCGCGATTTCCTTGCGCGCCGACTTGTTGCCCACGGTGTCCATCATGAACGCGGCGTTCAACACCAGCCAGCGCGCCTGATCGATCAGGATGCGCGCGTTGGCGATGCGTTCGCGCGTCACGCCCTGGTCGGACAGCGGCTTTCCGAAGGGCTTGCGGGCGAGCGCCCGCCAGCACATCGCCTCGAGCGCGCGCTCGGCCACGCCGATCAGACGCATGCAATGGTGGATGCGACCCGGTCCTAGCCGGCCCTGCGCGATCTCGAAACCGCGCCCTTCACCCAGCAGAATGTTGCTCGCCGGCACGCGCACGTTTTCAAACGTGAGTTCGCCGTGGCCGTGCGGCGCGTGGTCGTAGCCGAACACGCGCAGCGCGCGCTCCACCTTGACGCCCTTCGCGCGCATCGGCACGAGAACCATCGACTGCTGGCGATGCCGGTTCGGATTGTCGGGGTCGGTCTTGCCCATGAAGATCAGGATCTCGCAGCGCGCGTCGGGCGCGCCCGAAGTCCACCACTTGCGCCCGTTGATCACGTACTCGTCGCCGTCGCGCACGATGCTCGCTTCGATCGTGGTCGCGTCCGACGACGGCACTGCCGGTTCGGTCATCGCGAAGCCCGAGCGGATCTTGCCCTCCAGCAGCGGCACCAGCCACTGCTTCTGCTGCTCGGGCGTGCCGTAGCGCGCGATCACTTCCATGTTGCCGGTGTCCGGCGCCGAGCAGTTGAAGGCTTCGGGCGCGATGTGCGAGCGCCCCATGATTTCGCACAGCGGCGCGTATTCGAGGTTGGTCAGCCCCGCGCCATATTCGGATTCGGGCAAGAACAGGTTCCACAGGTCCTGCGCACGCGCCTTTTCCTTCAACTCTTCCATCACGACGGTCGGCTGAAACGCGTCGCCCTTGGCGCGGTTCGCCCGCACCTCGTCGTGATAACGCTCCTCGTTCGGGTAGATGTGCGCGTCCATGAAGGCGCTGACCCGCGCCTGCAGATCGCGCACCTTGGGGGAGTAGGAAAAGTCCATCGCGGCTCCTTGTTCTTGATTGCGAATGTCAGACGATGCTGCTGCCGCCGTCGACCACGAGCGCGTGCCCGGTGACGTGACGTGACGCCTGCGAAGCGAGGAAGATGACCGCGCCTTTCAGGTCCTCTTCCCCGCCGATGCGCCGCAGCGGCGTGCGCGTGAGCAAGGTCTCCGAGAGCTGTTCGATCAGCCCGCTCGCCATCTTGCTCGGGAAGAAGCCCGGCAGGATCGCGTTGACATTGATGTCGTACTGCCCCCATTCGGAAGCGAGCGTGCGCGTGAAGTTGATCGCCGCGGCCTTCGAGGTGCTGTAGGAAATCGTGTTCATGCCCGGCGGCGTGCCGCGCAGCCCGGCGATCGAGGCGATGTTGATGATCTTGCCGGCGCGCGCCGGAATCATCACGCGCTTGCCCACCTCGCGCGAGAGAAAGAACATCGCGTCGATGTTCAGGGCCATCACCTTGCGCCACGCGGCGTCGGGGTGATCCTCGGCGGGCGCGCCCCATGTGGCCCCGGCGTTGTTGACGAGGATGTCGATGGTGCCGAAACGCTCGAGCACCTGATTGACGAGCCCTGGAATGCCTTCGGGCTTCGAGAGGTCGTTGACCACGGTCAGCACCTCGATGCCGAGCTTCTCGAGGTGCGCTTTCGCCTGCGCCAGCTCGTCGGCCTTGCGCGCGGTGATCGCCAGCTTGCAGCCCATCTCGCCGAGCGCCTCGGCCATCTGCAGGCCCAGCCCGCGCGAGCCGCCGGTGATCAGCGCGATTTTGCCGTCGAGTTCGAAGAGTTTTCGTACGCCCATGGGTGCTTCTCCCGTGATGTTCGATTCGTGCGCCCTAGCGCATCCCGAAATGAATGTTGGCCGTCAGAAACCCCCGCTTGTCGCCGCAATCGAAGCGCTTGCCGCCGAAGCGGTAGCCATAGAGACCGGGCGTCTCGATCTGGCCGACCAGCGCGTCGGTGAGTTGGATCTCGCCGCCGGCGCCGGGGGCCTGGTTGGCGAGCGTATCGAGCACGCTCGAGTGCAGAATGTAGCGCCCGACCACCGCATTGGTCGATGGGGCCTGATCGACCGCGGGCTTCTCGACGATGCCGCGCAGCTTCATCAGCGGGCCATCCTCGGAGGACGGTTCGACGATTCCGTACTTGCTCACGTCCGCCCGGGGTACCTGTTCCACCGCCAGCACCGAGGCGCGGTGTTCGAGCGCGATCGGCCACATCTGGCTGAGCACCCCTTCCGGATAGCCGTCGATCAGATCGTCGGGCAGCAGCACCGCGAAGTACTCGTCGCGTCCGATCATCGGCGCCGCGCACAGCACCGCGTGGCCGAGCCCGAGCGGTGAGGCCTGACGCACGAAGAGCACGCGCACGTGCGGCGGGATGATGTTGCGGATCACGGCGAGCGCTTCCGTTTTTCCTTTGGCTTCGAGCTCGGCTTCCAGCTCCGGGCTGCGATCGAAATAATCCTCGACGGCACGCTTGGAGCGCCCGGTGATGAAGATCAGCGTGTCGCAGCCCGCCTCGATGGCCTCGTCGACCGCGTACTGGATGATCGGCCGATCGACGATCGGCAGCATCTCCTTGGGAATCGACTTGGTGGCCGGCAGGAAGCGTGTGCCGAGACCGGCGACGGGGAAGACAGCCTTGCGGAGTTTCACGTGGGAAGCGCCTTTTCGTTGCAGCGTTGCGGGAATTCGTCTTCGAGACGTCGGCCCATTCTAGACGAGCACCTCGCGGCAGGGCTCGTGGCCGAGGAATGACTCTGGACTCGCGGTGCGTCCATAGGCCCCGGCGCGAAACACCGCGACCAGGTCGCCGGGCGCGAGATGCGCCAGCGCGACGCCGCGTCCGAGACAGTCGAGCGGCGTGCACAGCGGGCCGACGATGTCGGCGACGGCCGACTCGGCGGCGAGCGATACCGCAACGGCGGCATGCACTGGGGCCAGACGGCGCGCATCCGCCACCGGGTAGTTGCGGCGCAGCACCTGCCCGAAGGTTCCGGTGGCCGCCTGCAGGTGGTGCAGGCCGCCGTCGACGATGATGAAGAGCTTGCCGCGCGAGACCTTGCGCTCGAGCACGCGGGTCAGATACACGCCGGCCTCCGCAACGAGGTAGCGCCCCAGTTCGACGCGCAGTTCGACCGTTGGCGCCTGCGCGTGAAACTGCGCCGCGATGTCGGCGAGCGCCGCGGCGATCGGCTCGGTGTCGAGCGCCCGTTCGCCGGGGAAGTACGGCACGCCGAAACCCCCGCCGAGGTTGACCCAGGCGGGGGCGCATGCGCCCTGCCCGATCCACTCGAGCGCGCGCGCCGCGCAATGGCGCATCGCCGCCGCGATGGTGGCGCCCTGCAGGATCTGCGAGCCAAAGTGAAAGTGCAGGCCTGCCACGCGCATGCCGGCGTTTCGTGCCCCGGCGAGCACCGCGGGAATCGCTTCCTCGTCGATGCCGAAGGGCGATGCGCCGCCACCCATGCGCATTCCGGCCCCGCGCAGCTCGAGGTTCGGGTTGACGCGGAGCGCCGCCACGGCAGGTGCCCCGGCGTCCTGCGCGGCTCGCGCGACGAGCAGGAGCTGCGCCGCGGACTCGGCAGTGACGCAGACGCCGGCCCGGGTGGCGGCGGCGACCTCGTCCACGGTCTTTCCCGGACCGGCGAAGCTGATCCGCTCGGCCGGCATCCCGGCTTGGAGCGCGAAGTCGATCTCGCCTGCGGAGGCCACGTCGAATCCGTCGACCCGCGTTGCCATCGCGCGCAGCAGCGCCGGCATCGGATTGGCCTTCACCGCGTAGAAGAGACGCACGCCGGTGGGGAGCAGCGCGCGCACGGCCGCGACGCGGCGCGCGACCCCCGCTTCCGAATAGAGATAGAGCGGCGTGCCGCCCGCCTGCGCGACGATCTCCGTGACGGTTTGCGTACCCACGGACAGCTCGGTGCCGACGAGCTCGAATGCGTCGGTCGGGGCGTGGCTGCCGAGCGCGATCGCATGCTCGAGCTCTCGCTTCGTCATCACGCGTCCCTGCCCTGTCGGTATTTCCCTGCCCCTTCATCGCGCGCTGCGAGCCACGTCGCGCGCAGCCCGGCGCGGTCGATCTTGCCGTTGGCGTTGCGCGCGAGCGCCCCGGAGCGGATCTCCAGTACGCCGGGCATCATGAATCCCGGCAGCAGGTCGCGCAGCGCGGTGAGCACGGTGTCGACGTCGGGGGCGGGGGCGGCATTCGCAGCGGAGCCGGCGTCCGACGCGCCGCGATCCCCTGCCACGCACGCCAGCGCCACGATCGCCTGCCCGAGCCGCTCATCGGGCACGCCGAAGGCCACGCATTCGCCGATGCCCGGCACCGCCGAGAGCGCCGCCTCGATCTCGGTCGGACTCACCCGATAGCCCGAGGTCTTGATCTGCTCGTCGCGCCGCCCGACGTAGTACAGGAAACCCTGCGCGTCGCGGCGCACGATGTCACCCGACCAGACGGCCCACTCCTCGCCGGGAATGCGCGCATTGCGCCCCGGCGCCGGCCGGAAGCGCTCGGCGGTGCGTTGCGGGTCGCCCCAGTATCCGAGCGCAACGGTGGGGCCGCGGTGCACCAGTTCGCCCGGCTCGTCGGGGCGGCAGGAACTGCCGTCTTCACGCACCACGAGAATCTCGGCCCCGGGGATCGCCTGGCCGATCGAGTCGGGCCGACGGTCGACCTCGGCGGGATCGAGATAGGTCGAGCGGAACGCCTCGGTCAGGCCGTACATGAGGAACGGTCGCGCGGCGGGCATGCGCGCGCGCAACGTGTCGAGCAGGCGCCGCGGCATCGCGCCCCCGGTGTTGGCGAAAAAGCGCAGTGACTGCGCGGCCCCGGCCGGCCAGTCGCGTCCGGCGAGCTGCACCCACAGCGGCGGCACCGCGGTCAGCCCGGTGATGCGCTCGGCGGCCATCGCGCGCAGGCAGTCCTGCGGCAGCACGTAGGCGTGCAGCACCGCGCACGCACCGGCCCGGAACGCGGTGGTCAGTTGCGACAGACCGGCGTCGAAGGACAGCGGCAGCGCCGCGAGCAGGCGATCATCCGGAACCAGTTCGAGGTAGCTTGCGACGCTCTGCGCGCCAGCAATCAGGTTGCGGTGCGAGAGCACCACGCCCTTGGGCAGGCCGGTGCTCCCCGAGGTGTAGAGGATGGCGGCCGGGTCGGATTCGATGACGGCCGACGGCGGCCCTGCCGCGCCTGCATCGTGCGGGCCGCCCGCGAACGACGCCACATCGAGCCAGGCACGCACGCTGTCGCCGCCTCCGCTTCCGTCCTCCCGCATGGCCGCCAGCCGACGCTCGGAGGCCACCAGCACCGTCGCGCCGCTGTCGGACAGGATGTGTCCGACCTGCTGCGCCTTGAGCACCGGATTGACGGGCACGAAGACGGCTCCGGCGAGCGCGGCGCCGAACATCGCGACCACCGCCTCGACGCGCTTGTCGGCGATGACCGCAACCCGGTCGCCGCGCACGATGCCGTGGGCACGAAAAACTTCCGCGGCGTTGGCGACGGCTGCGAGGAGTTCACCGTAGCGCAGCGCGCGCTCGGTGTCGCGCAGCGCGAACGCATCCGCGTCGCGCGCGGCGGCGCGGCGGATCAGGTCGGCGCACTGGATCAGCATGAGCCTGATTCTAGGGCGCGCTGGCGCGCGACATTGCGACGAAGTGCACGGGAAGGGGCAAGTGGACTCGGTCCAGCCGGTGCCGGTGCGCCCGAGTCGATCCAAGCGCGCGCACGCGCCTGCGCCTCCCCGCCGCGCCATGCGCGCAAGGCGCCCCGCAGGCGCATCACGCCATGAATCAGCAAACCGGTGGGACGGCGCAGATCGATCGCCTGGATTCCGTGACGGACGCGACGCTCGGTCATCCAGTCGCGCTTGTAGGGCTCGTCGCCCGAGCCGTAGTCGAACAGCGCGACGCGGTCCACGTCGAGCGCATGGCGGAACATCTCGACGCCCAGCGCGAGCCCCGGCGAATACACCCGAAAGTCCTGATCGTAGGCGAGCTTGTAGATGCGCGCGCAGCCGTTTTCGATGAACCACAGGTGCGCGGCGGCGGGCGCGTCGTCGGCATAGAGCACGCCGAGCCGCAACACGCCACGCGCCGCCGCCAGGCGGATCAGCCCCGGGATGAATTCGGGGTGCCCCTCGGCCGGCTTCCAGCTGCGCGCGTAGACCCGTTCGTAGTCCGCGAGCATCTCGTCTACGCCTTCAACACCCGTGCAGATGCGCGTGCGCACCACAAACGCCTCGTCCAGCCGTCGCCGTCGCCGTTGGGCCGTATTGCGCAATTGCGACGGCCGTGCCGCCCAGTACGCATCGAAGTCACGCCCCGCCGCCGGCTCGACCCAGTTGACGAAGGCTTCGTCGCGCTCGCACCGGTAACCGCCGGCTTCCAGAAGGTCCTGCAGCTCGTCGGCGTGCGCAGGCTCGAGCGCCTCGAAGCGCAGCAGCGGATTGCCCAGACGGCGCAGGCCACGCACCAGCGATCGCGCGACGTTCTGCGCGAGCGCTTGCGCGGGGCCGCCGGCACGCAGCACCTGCCAGTCGAGCACGTAGTAGTTCGTGAGCGAACGCGTCTGGGCGAGCGTGATGGGGCCGTGGCGGTGTTGCCCGAGGCACAGTGCGAGTGTCGCCTGCGGATCGGACGCCGGACCGACGCACAGGAGCACGCCGCGCTCACCGGGTTCCAGTGCGACGCGTGCGTGCAGTTCCAGCCATTGCGGGGCGAGATAGAGGTTCGGCGCGGCACGCGCGACGAAGGACCGCAGCCCCGGCGGCAACGGCTGGTCGAGGGGGTGTACGCTCGTTTCCATGGCGGCCAGCCACGATGATGCCTGATTCCGGGCGCGGCACGCTTGTTTCGCGCCCGCGGCGCAGTGTCTACAATGCACGGCAATGAACACCGACCTCGATCAGGCACTCTCGAACATCCTCAAGTCGGCGATCGGCGCGCGCGCCATGCCGGCGACGCTGTCCGACGACACGCCGCTGCTCGGCGCGATTCCGGAACTGGATTCCATGGCGCTGCTCGCGGTCCTCACGCGAATTGAAGACGACTACGAGTGTTCGATCGGAGACGACGACGTGAGTGCGGCCGATTTCGCGACCTTCGGCACCCTCAAGGCCTTCGTTGCCGGCGTCGTCGACCCGGATGCGGTCCCGGATGGCTCGGCGAACTCCTGAGATGCGAACTTCCGCCGGCGGCGGCAGGCGGCGTGCACCGCGGCCGGGCAAGCCGATCCGTGCGGCATGGCAGGAGAGCGGCGGCGCTCCTTCGCTGTCGGCGATCGAAACCGGGATTCTCGTTGAGGCGGAGTTTCTCGAAGGCTTCGCCCACGGTCCGCGTTTCGCCGTTTGGGTGACGCCGCGCGGGCGCGAGCCGATCGGCTCGGTGCTGTGCCTGCAACCGATCGGCGAGGAGATGAACCTGTCGCGCCGGGTGCTGGCGCTGCAGGCGCGCCGCCTGGCGCGTCTGGGATGGGCGGTGCTGATCCTCGACTTGTACGGCTGCGGCGACTCGCCCGGCGAGATCGAGGACGCAACCCTGGCGCTGTGGCGGGCAGACATGCTGCGCGCGGCGATGCACGTGCGCGAACGGGCTTCCGGCCCGACCGTGCTCTGGGGCATCCGCGTCGGCGCGCTGTTCGCGGTGGACATCAGTGCCGCGATGGTGCAGCTGGTGGACGGCATCGTGCTGTGGGCGCCGCCGCCGCTCGGGCGCACCTGGCTGGCCAGCTGGCGGCGGCTCGGGCGCTTGCGCCAGATCGCGGGCGAATACGGCGAGCTGGGCACGGTTGCCGAAACCACGACCGGATCGACGGCGGCAATCGACACCTTGACCCGGCCGACGACCGGGTCCGCACCCGAGAAGGAATTCGAAACGATCGCCGGATCGCGCTATCAGCCATCGCTGCTCGCCGCAATCGGCGAGCTTTCGCTGGCGCCAAACAAACTCTGCGAAGTCGCGGGCCATCCACCCACGGTGCTGCTGGTCGAAATGCGGGCCGATCCCAAGCGCGCCACGACACCGTCGAAGCTGTTCTCGATCGTCGCCGAGCAGTGGCTGGATTCCGGCTACCTGCTGAGCGCGCGCACGGTGCATGCGGAGCCGTTCTGGGCGGTTCTCGAGCCCGAAGATCCGGTGGAGGTGTTCGAGGCCACCGAGGAATTCCTGGCGATTCTTCCGACATGAAGCGCTTCGACGAACAGGCGGTGCGCGTATCGGGATCGCAGGGGCCGTTGATCGGGGTGTTCCGCTCGTCTCCGATCCCGACCGGGCCGGTGGCGCTGATCGTGGCCGGTCAGCCGCAGACGCGCTACGGGGCGCACCGGATGTTCCGCCAACTGGCGCGCCGCCTGGCGGACCGTGGCACCTGCTCGCTGCGCCTGGACTGCGCCGGCTGGGGCGACAGCCCCGGCGAGCGCGGCACCTTCGAGGCGAGCGTCCCGGACATCGTCGCGGCGATGCTGCACCTGGCCCGGGAGCATCCCGGTCGGGCGCTCGCGATCATCGGGCTGTGCGACGGCGCATCCGCGGCGATTCTCGCCGCCGGGGCGCGCGGCACCGGCGAGGATTTCCAGCGCATCGCGGCCATCGCGCTGATCAACCCGTGGGTGCGTTCCGAGAGGACACAGGCGCAGGCGATGGTGCGCAACTATTACGCGCGTCGCGTTCTCTCGCCCGCCTTCTGGTGGAAGCTGCTGCGTGGCCAGGTCGCGTGGCGCCAGTCGGTCGCCGAGTCGTCCCGCCATCTGGGTACCGCACTGGGCGGCGGGGGCGGCACGCCGGCGGAGGCGGAGGCAACCCTGCCGGACAAGCTGCTCGACGCGCTCGGGCGCTTCGACAAGCGGGTGCTCACGGTGCTCTCCGGGGACGACCTGACCGCCGCCGAGACCGAAGCGCTGATGCGCAGCGACAGCCGCTGGTACAAGCGTCTGGAGCGGCAGGAAGAAATCCTGCGCGTGCCCGGCGCCGACCACACCTTCTCGGACCCCGGGCACTGGGCGCAAGCGTGCGACTGGCTCTCGGACCGATTCTCGACCCATACCTAGCACCTAGTTCGGCCCGCACGAGGCCGGATTCGGCAACTGGCGGTCGGCGCCAATCTGCAGGAAATCCCTGGCCCGCCCGGCGCTTCCGTCGGCCGTGGCGTCGCCCCCTAGCGGATTCACCCGTGCGGCGGGGGGCAGTTCCAGCGCCCAGGCGCCGAGAATCGGTGAAGCCGCTGGAAGCGCGAGCGGATCTGCGCCACCCGAGGACGTTTGCGGGCCTGCGGACGCGCTGCTGCCCGACGGCGCAGGACTTCCCGGCGCGCCGCCGGGCGCTGCCGGGCTACCGTGCGCCGGCGTATGTGCCCAGAGCCGCGCCGGGGTGTGCATGCGCACCAGCGCGTAGACCCGCACCGGCCAGCGGGCAACCGGCCGGCCGTTCTCGTCGGGGGCGCGGTAGAAGACGCAGCGCCACGGCTGGGACGCTCCCGAAGCACTCACGGAGGGCAGCGGCACGGCGCCGAGCATGCGCGCCTCGCTCGCCCGGCACCCGTCGAGAATTTCCATCCACCACACGGCCAGCGCGCCCACGAGCGGCACCGAGAGCGGAGCGCCATAGCGGAGCTCGAGCTTAAGCAGATTCGCGTCCGCGAGCGTCTGGCCGGACAGCGCCCCGGCGACGCGGGGACGATGGCGCAGGTTGTCGTTCGGGATTTCGATCGCGCCGGCAACCGGATCCCCGTAGGCATCGCGCGCCGGTTCTCCCCAGTCGTCGAAACTGGCCCGCGTCGGAGACAGTTGTCGCCATTGCAGCCAGCCCGCTGGCTGGCCGGCGCGAACGCGCACGATGGCGTCCGGGAGGGAAAGGGACACGGGGTGCCCGGCCGACCCGCCTCCGAAATACGGCAGCAGACCCTGCGCGAGTCCGCGCTCGATCGACGCGGCGCTGGCCCCGCCCACCGCACCGGCACGTGCCGCTTGCTGCAGCGCGTAGTCGAGCGCCTGGCGACCGTGGAACAGCAACGCCCACTGCAGCGCGCCCAGCCCGAGGAGCAGCACCAGGGGCGCCGCGATCAGCCACTCGATTGCGGCGCTGCCGGCGATGGGACGCCGGTGTGGCAAACGGCTCCGTGAAGGAGCAGGCCCTGCGCGCTCCTCGACGACACACGCGCGCACGTTCGGATCGCCACCGGAGGCCCAGCGCAGCCGCGCGCCGGGTCGAATTCCGGCCTGGTCAGCGAATCCTGCAGCCAGCTCCAGCGTCGCGCGTGCCGTCCAGCAGGCGCGCAGCCGCCGCGGCGGCAGTTGCGCGTGCACCGCCACGACGCACCCGTCCCCGTTGACGAACACCACGTCGATCGGACGCGTCATGCCGAAGGTGTGCACCGCACAGCAAGGTGCGATCCACATCCCCTCCCCGCTGGCCAGCGGCGGCGCGCCGATCAGTCCGCGCAGACGCGCGAAGAAGTTCGCGGCCACCCGCACCCGGACGCGGCGAGCGACGGGGTCGGTGTTTAGCCTCACTTGAGGAGCCCCTGTTCCAGCAGTTGCACGACGACCGGAAACAGCAGGATCGCGAAGGTGCCCGGGAAAATGAAGACCACCAGTGGAAAGAGCATCTTCACCGGCGCCTCGGAGGCGAGCTTCTCGGCGCGCAGGAAGCGCTCGGTGCGCCGCTGCTCGGCCTGCGCCCGCAGCGTCGGTGCGAGGTCGGCCCCCTGACGCTCGGCGCCGCGCAGGATGGCGACCATGCTCGACACGGCCGGCAGTTCAAGGCGCTCGGCGATCTGGCGCAGGGCCTCGTGCCGGGGCTTGCCCGCCTTCACATCGCGCAGCGCGCGCTCGAACTCGTCGCGCAGCGCTCCGGCGGGTCCGCGCTCGACCGCCTGCGCGATTGCCGCGGGCAGGTGCAGACCACCTTCGACCAGCAATGCGATCAGCTCGAGCAGGAAGGCCAGGTGACGCAGCGTCTGCGCGCGGCGCCGCGCGATCCGGTCGCGCACGGCGGCCTGCGGCAGGATGGCGCCGAGCAACGCCCCGGCGCCCACAGTCGGCAGCCAGGCTGCGCCGAGGAGCCACGCCAGGCACCCGGCGGCCAGCGCGCCGGACACTCCTGCAACGATGCAGCCCGCCACGAACTGTTCGGGGCGCATCGTGAAGTCCAGGCCCGCGAGCACGAGGCGGCGTTGCCAGCGTGCGCGCGAAGCGGCGCCCAGGAGCGGCGCGACGCGATGCGCGACCAGATCGACGGCGGGCCAGGCGAGGCGCCAGGCGAGCGGCGGCAGGTCGCGGTGGCGCCGATCCTCGGCGGGCACCTCACGCGCGGCGCTCCACAGCGAAGCGGCGGCGAGGACGATCGCGAGGAAAAGCGCAGTCAGGGCGATGGCGAGCAGCACGGTCAGACCTCGATGGCGACGATCCGGCGGATCAGGTAGATCCCTGCCGCCTGGGAGACCAGCACGAACAGACAGACTGCCAATCCGATCCCGCTGCGAAACAGCGCGCCCATCGAAACCGGATCGATCGCGAAGAGCACGCCGGCGAGCGCGAAGGGAAGCAGGCCCATGACCAGCGCCTGCAGGCGCCCCTGCGCGGTGAGCGCCCGGATGCGTCCTTCGAGCGCGATCTTGCGTCGCGTCGTCTCGGCGAGTGCGTCGAGCGCGGCTGCGACGCTGCCACCGGAAGAAGCAGCGACGCGCAGCGCCGCGACGAGCAGTCGGGTTTCCTCGAGTGGCATTCGCGTCTCCAGACCGATCAGGCAGCGCTCGAGGGTTGCCCCGAGATGCTGCTCGCGCAGCAGCAGCCGCAGTTCCTGGCTCGCAGGCGGCGGGATCTCCGCCGCCGCCTGCGCGAGCGCCTGCGCCAGTCCGTTTCCGGCACGCAGACCGCCGGCGACGAGCCCGATCAGGTCGGGGATCTGGTCGCGGAAGCGCGCTTCGCGGCGGCGGCGCAGGCGCCCCAGCAGGAGGCGCGGCACCAATCCGCACACGAGCGCCGTGATCACGCCCGCTGCGGCGCTTGCACTTGCCCAGGTCACCGCGAGTGCTGCCGCGACGGCGACCAACATCCCCATGGCCAGCAGGCGCCCCGAGTCGACGAAGACGAAGGCGCGGTGCAGCCGGCCACCGACCTCGGTGGCGAAGCGCACGCGATATCCGGCTGCAGCGCGCGTTCCGATCATCGCGAGAGCCACGAAACCGAGCGCCGCGGCGCCGAACACGGCAGCGAAAATCCACTCGGGGCCGCCGGTCCCCGCTCCGAGCGATGGCCATGCGAAATTCATTGCGTCCCCGCGAAGCGGGACGACCAGGCAAGCTGCGTCGCATCCCCGCAAAAGGCACCCAGATCCGGCACGCCGCCGCGCGTACGCAGGGCTTCAAAGAACTCGGGAATGTTGTCGCAGGCAACGAAGCGCCCGCTGCCGCCGCCCGACTCGGGGTCGCCCTGCCCCAAGTGCCCACGCTCGAAACGAAACAGCGGCTGCATGAGCACGCGCGCCCCCTCGATGCCGGTGACTTCCGAGATCTCGACGATGCGCCGCCGTCCATCGGGCATCCGCGCCTGATGGACGATGATGTCGATCGCCGCGGCGATCTGCTCGCGGATCACCTGCACCGGCATCTCGACCCCGGCCATCAACACCATCACCTCGAGCCGGGAGATTGCGTCGCGCGAGCTGTTCGCATGAATCGTGGTGAGCGACCCATCGTGCCCGGTGTTCATCGCCTGGAGCATGTCGAGCGCCTCGCCCGAGCGGCACTCGCCCACGACGATGCGATCCGGGCGCATGCGCAGCGCGTTGCGCACCAGTTCGCGAATCGGCACCTCGCCTCGTCCTTCGGCGTTGGCCGGGCGGGCCTCGAGCGACACCAGGTGTTCGTGGCGCAGGCGCAGTTCCGCCGCGTCCTCGATCGTGATCAGGCGCTCGTCGGCACCGATCAGCCCGGAGAGCACGTTGAGCAGCGTGGTCTTGCCCGACCCGGTGCCACCCGAAACGACGATGTTGCGCCGCGATTCGACGCACAGCTTCAGGAAGTCGAGCATCTCGGCGGACGCCGTCCCCAGCGCCACCAGATCGGCGAGATCGAAGGCGCGACGATGGAAGCGCCGGATCGTGATCGTCGGCCCGTTGATCGCCAGCGGCGCGAGGACCGCATGCACGCGGGAACCGTCGGGCAGGCGTGCGTCGACCATCGGCGAGGCCTCGTCGATGCGCCGCCCGACCGGAGTGACGATGCGCTCGATCACCGCGCGGATCGCCTCGACGCTGCTGAAACGCAGGGACGTGCGCTGCAGCCGCCCGTCACGCTCGACAAAGATCGGTGCGGTGCCGTTGACCATGATCTCGCTGATCTGCCCGTCGCCCATCAGTCGCTCGATCGGACCGAGCCCGATCGCCTCGTCGAGCACCTGTTCGAACACACGTTCCCGCATGGACGGGGCAACGATTCCCGGCTCTTCGTCGACGATCTCGGTGAGCAGGGTCAGCGTGAGCGCGCGCAACTCGCGCGCTCCGAGGTGGCGGATCTCCTGGCGGCGCAGGTCGATGCGTGCCAGCAGCCGGCGATGAAGCTGGCGGTGGCTCTCGAACGCGCCGCCGGGGTCGACGGTTTCCTCCGCTTCCGCACCGGACGCGCCCGTCGTTCCGAGAGGCTTCGCCCCCGGCTTGCGCATGGTTCTCGCTGTGCGCTCCGGCGGCGCAGCGCTCGCCTGCTCCTCGCCATCGTCGCGCTCTTCGAAACGCAGCCGGTACCCGGCAATGCGCACCTCGTCGTGCTCGGAGAGCGGACCGAACTCGACGATGCGCTCGTCATTGACCGTCGTGCCGCCGAGACTGCCGCGATCGACGATCTTGACGCCGTGCTCGACCCGGTGAAGTTCCGCGTGTACCCGCGCGACACGCCAGTTCGCGAGCACGATCCCGCATTCCCTGCCCCGCCCGATGCGACACGGAAACTGCGCTACGCGCGCCGTGCGCGTCGGCGCGCCCTGGGCGGCGATGGTGACGATCAGCATGTCACGGCTCCGCGCGAACGCGTTCGCGGCCTGCCTCGACCCGTTCCTGCGCGGCACGCAGAGATGCGTTCCCCGAGGTCGTCCCCGCGTCGACGAAACGCGGCGTGATGAAGACGTAGAGGTCGCTCACCTGTTCGCGAAACTGTCGCGAGCGAAAGAGCCTGCCGAGAATGGGCAGGTCTCCGAGCGCGGGCACCTTATCGATGCTGCGCGAACTCTCGTCGCTCACCAGGCCGGCGATCACCAGCGTCTCGTTCTCGCGCAGGTTCACCTCGGTCTCGGCGCGACGCTTGAGCAGCCCCGGGACATCGCGCACCATGACCTCGAAGTTCACGGCCGAGATCTCGGTGGCGATCTTCGCGGCGATCACGCCCGTGGCGCTCGCCTGGGGGCTGATCTCGAACTTCACGCCGTATTCCTTGAACATCACCGAGATCGCACCGTTGCCACCCGTGTAGGGAATCGGCAGTTCGCCGCCCGCCACGAAGCGGGCGGACCCGCCGCTGCGGCACGACAGTCGCGGTTCGGCCAGAATCACCGCGTCGCCCGACTGCACCATGAACTGGATCATCGAGGTGACCGAACTGGCGATGCCGAGCGCGCTCGCGAATGGCGGGACTCGCGGCCGCGTTTCCAGGCCGCTCGCCGCACCCGCCCCGCCGGTACGAAAGCTCTCGCTGCGGTGCAGGTCCCCGATCAATCCGAAGCTCGGACCCTGCGCGCTGGTGCTCCACTTGACCCCGATGTTCTCCATCGCGCTGCGCTTGACTTCGACCATGCGCACGTCCATCTCGATCATGCGCTCGAGCCCGAGCTTGCTCACCAGGTTGACGATCTGCGGAACGCGCCGCGAAATCTCGGCGAGCCGGTTCGCCTGTTCCTCGGAGATGTTCGCGCCCTCGATGATCACGCGATCTCCGACGAGCCGTGCGTGCACGCCGGACTGCTCGCCGAGCATCGCCCGCACCTCGCCGAGCAATCGCTCGGCATCGGTGGGCACCACGCTGACCACGTAGGTGCGTTCGGCGCCGCCCTTGGTCCAGACGTGCAGCGTGCTCTGGCCCGGCTGCTCGGCGATCACGAGGATCTGGCGCTCGTCGAGTGCCGTGGCCTGGATGACCCGGCCGTTGCCCACGGCGATCCGGCGCACGGAGCCCTCGTCGAGGATGCGTGCCTGCCCGACATAGAGATTGATCGATCGCGAGGCAGCGGCGGGTGCGCCGCTAGACGTGCTTCCGACGGCTGCCACATCGAGCAGGAATCCCGTCGCGACGAGATCCGGGGCCGTCTCCGCTGCCGCAGGAAGCGTGACCGCGGCGGCGACGAGCAGCGTGGCGAAGCGCATGGCCAGGGAGGCACTGCAGTGCGATGCAAATCGTTTCATGAGGGATCCTTCGACGGGCGTGGCGGTGTCAGCGGATTCGGCGGCGCCGGCAGCCCCGGCGCAGCCACAGACGGAGGCGTCGGCGCAGCAGGAGGCAACGGCGCAGCAGCACGCGGTGGCAACTCCTCGGGCGCGACGGCCGGGCTCAAGGCAGCCAGGTTGCCGCGCCCGCCGACGATGATCTCGGGACCGATCCGCGGCGGCGCCGCCGGCTTGGCGGGTGCCACGCCGAGCAGCCCGTGCAGGTCGAGCGGGGTGCGTGCGAGCGGAGTGCGATCGTCGGGGTTGCGCAGCATGGCGGTCAGCTTGCCGCCGCGCTGCGCGACGATCAGCCGCTGCGCCTGGTCCGGCGTCACCTCGACCGTGATCGTGGTGAAGCTGCGCCCGAGCCGCGCGTCGTCGCCGCCCGGGCGCACCTGGCGTCCCGTCGCCAGCACCAGCAGGTCCTGCATCAGCGCGGCGGTGGCTTCGGGCAGCGGCTGGGCGGGATTCGACCCGGGCGGCCTTACCGAGAGCAGCAGATCGATCCGGTCGCCGGGCTGGAGCATCCCGGAGACTGAGTTGATCTCGTCGACCGAGATCGTCAGCGCCCGAATGCCGCGGCGGATCTTCGCCGAGAAGGTCGCGACGTCGGCCCCGAGGATCGCGCCCTGCAGCAGCGTCTCGCCGCTGCGCATCGGCGCCGACAGGCGCGCGCCGACGAAGCCCTCGAACTGCTCCGGACGCACGGCCGTGCCCGGAATGTATTCGACCGGCACCCGGCGCACCGCCATCGAGTCGGCGCTCACCGTCTCACCGGCCTCCAGCTCCCGCTTGGCGACGACCACTTCGGCCATGGTCTGTGCGGGTGCCAGGCGCGCCCGCTCGCGCTCCAGATGCTCGCCGATGTAGCCGCGGGCCGCCAGCGTGGCGAGGCCGCCGAAGCCCAGCGCCGCGCCGAGCAGAAGGAGAGTTCGGTGACGCTTGAGAAAGGCGAACGCATTCATGGTCGTGACATGGCCTCCGTGTAGGTCTGGTAGCGCTGCCCGAACGCGTCGAAGACGCGCTGCAGCGGACTGCTGGGGCCGATCGCGAGCACGATGACCGCGAGCCCGACCACGAGCAGGTATTCGAGAAGCGATTGGCCGCGCTGCGCGCGCTCGCGCGCAAGGCGAGCGCTGCGACGACCGGGTGTGCGGGCAGGGGCGGGAACGGCGCTCACCGCGCTTCCTCCTCGACGAGGTGCAGCACGGCGGCGGTGCGATCGCCCCGGCGTTCCAGCGTGACGACCAGTTCGGCGCCTCCCGGGTTTGCCTTCGCGCGATCCCCGCGCGACGCCTTTCGATAGAATGCGATGTCGAGTTCGCCCCCCGTCCCCGCTTCGACGACCGGCTCGCGCACGAAACCGAGCGCACGCGCGCGGGCTCCGATCTCTGTGGAGAGCGCCGCCACGCCGCGCGCGACGAGCGCCACGGTGGTCACCGCCACGCGGGCGTCGTCGCGACTGACCACCTGGTCGAGCAGCGCCGCGTCGTCGGGCAGCAGTCGCCGCGGGTGGTGCGTGACCTTGACCGGCCGCGGCTGTGCGTCCCAGCGGCTGATCATCCCGGTGCTCGTGCCCCCCGCCGCATCCCGGAGTTGCGCCGTCTCAACCGACTCTCCGGCGATGCGCGAGACGATCTGCCAGGGTCCGCTGTCGCGACGCACCACGTCGCGTGCGCCGGCCGCCCGCCACGCGCTGGCGATGGCATCCGCGGCTCGAGACGCGTCCCCAGCCACGGTGAAACGCGCGGTGCTGACCTCGCGCCCCCCCAGCACCGCGCGCGGCAGCACCAGTTCGAGTTCCCGATACGGGATCGGCGGGCGCAGGGGCTCGACGGCGAGCGCCCTCGAGAGAACCGGGGCCAACGCCGCGATCAGCGCGCTCAACAAGAGTCGGCGAATCGTCATGGCCCCACCCGATCCGGCGGCAGCAGCGAGACATCGCTGTCGTGGTAGCGAAAGTGGCCTGCCTGCCCGTCGAGGGAGAGCATCGCCATCAGCTGCATCGACCAGAGGGTGAGCTGGTAGGCGATCGGTTGCGCGACTTCGTGGATGGGATCCAGCCTCTGCCCCTGCGCAACGCGACTCTGCAGCGTATCGGCCGCCGGGCCCAGCGCGCGCGACGCGCTCCAGTCGTCGGTGAGGATCGCGGTGCGCGCACGAAAGGTGAGCGCGAGCGGGTCGAGCGCGCGCGCCGCGGCCGGTGCGACTCCCGGCAGGGCCGCCTCCACCCGCGCTTCGAGCAGCCCGCCGCGCATCGCCAGACCGAAGCGAGCGGGACCGGCGATCTGGTCGAGGACCGCGGCGGCATTCGGAAAGCGCAGCTGCCCCTGTCCGATCGCGACGCTTGATCCGGCATCGAAACTGCCCCACTGGAATCCGGCGCGGACCGCGGCCAGATCGGGCAGCAGGGCCTGGCCCGTGCGCCCGGTCCACAGGGCGTTGGCGTCTGCCACGGGCACCGCCCCGGTAATGCCGGGTGGACTGGCGATCGGCCGATCGCCGCGGGTGAAATGCCGATCGCGCAATTCGGCGACAAGCCCCATCTGCGCCGTGGCATCCGCGCACTCGAGAGGTCGGACCGTGCACTCGAATGCCAGCGTGCGCGACGCGGCGATGCTGGCCATCTGCAGCGACTGAAACTTGCCGAGCAGGACGATCCCCACGCCGAGTGGAACGAGCACGAGCGCGGCCACGAGCGCCTCGACGAGTGCCTGCCCGCGTGCCGCGCGCCCGGTCGGCGGCCGGCGCAGTTCAGCGCACATAGGCCTCCGCCGCGAGGCGTTGCGCATCGGTCGGCTCGGCGAGGCGTGCCTGCCAGAACGGGCTGTAGAGGCTCGCGTACTCGGAGCCGGTGCCGGCATCCGGAGGACGCCGGAAATAGACCTCACCAGCGGCCAGCGCCCAGAGCCGATCCCCCGCGAAGCGCTCGAAAAGCCGCAGTCGACCCGTTCCCAAGTTGAGCGTGTTCGCGGTGCGCACCGAGCCACGTTCGACGCGGGCCAGCACAGCCAGGGAACTCGTCGGATAGCGCCGATTGGAGAACCCTTCGTAATTGAGTTCGCGCACCCGCGAGATCCCGCCGTAGCTGTCGAAGCCCGGCAGGTTCGCACCATCAATCTCGCCCGTCGCCGCGGCAAGCGCCGCCGGGTTGAGGTTCACATCACCCGGATTCGACAGAATCGCCCCAGCAGCAGGCCCGGCTTCCGCCGCGCCCCAGCCCAGCGGCACGAGCTCGCGCCGTCGGCAGTTCAGCCCCAGGAAGCCGCTCCTGCGGTTGTCGTGCATCGAGGCCGTGTCGGCGGCCTCCCAGCGCTCGAGTCCGGGGGCGAGCGCGGTGCCGCCGCGCTTGCGAAACATCTGAAACCACCCGCTCGGGTCGCTCAGCGACAGGAGGCAGCTTGAGGGCAGCAGCCACAGGATCTGGTCCTCGCTGCGCGGACCGGCGGTGAACGGGTCGAGCGAGCGCAGCACCAGGTCGCGGATGCGCTCGCGATCCGCGTCGCTCGCATAGCGGCGCGTGAATCGCTCGAACTCACCGACGTCGGTGAGCGCGTAGGCGAAGAACGCCGGATCGTTGGCGCGAGCGATCTCGTTGGCCGCCGCTCCGGCGCCGAAGACACCGGCCGAGAGCTGCAGGAGTTCCTGGCTGCGCTGCAGGATTTCCTTGTAGCCAGTGTCCGCCGCCGCGCGCCAGAACACCTCGTCGGCCGCGGCGAACTCGGTCAGCGTGCGCGCCTGCGTGGCCACCTGCGCCGCCGACTGCAGCACGGGCGCCAGCGGCGGAAAGACCGCGGCGAGCACCTGGGCGTTCTGGGTGAAGTGCTCGAAGTACTTCGACCACGACACCAGCGTGACCGCTTGCGCCACGGCGACTTCCTGCGCGACGATCGCGCGGTTCGCGTAGGCGTGGAAGTTGAGCACCCGGGCGCGCCAGAGCGCGGCGCTGTAGGCGGCCGCGTCGGCGGCGTTGGTGAGCCGCGCCTTGGTGGCCGCGACCTGACCCGTGCTGAACAGGAAGAAGAGCGCGAGCAGCCCCATGAACAGCAGCAGCAGGGCGAGCACAAGCGCCTGCCCGTGCTCGAAATGCCCGGCAATCCTGCGCATCTGCGCCACCTTTCTCAACGCACCCGGCAGCGATCAGCGATTGTCGAGGTTGTAGTTGTCCAGCCCCTTACGCTGGTTCGCGCTGGTCTGTGCGGTGCTCGCGTTGCCCTGCGCCTGCCCGATCGCCGTGGCCGCGTTCTGCCCCGACACCTCCATCGCGAGCCCCGCGGTCTGGTTGCGAATGGTCTGGCCGAACAGGGTGTAGGTGCCGATCGCCGCGACCGATATCAGCGCGACGATCACGATGTACTCGGTCATTCCCTGGCCGGCGTGGTGTGCACGTTTGCTCATGATCTCTCCTTGGTGAAAGTGGAAGAACATGAGCGCCACGTTAGTCGCGCCGCAGGCACATCTCAATTGCGCTTTGCGCCTAGGTCGGAAGCCCCTCGGCCTGAAGCGGCGGCAACGTGCATCGGCCGGGAGATTCGTGCGCGGGTCTGCAACGGCCTTACGCTGACGCAGCGCTTCGATCGTCCTACCTCAACCTCACCCGATGCGCCCGGTTCTTGACTGGTCCCACAAGCGCGTATAAAATTTGCTACATCCAGACTCCCATGGACAATGGAAAGGAGATTCGTTGGGTCGGGTCTGCGCACGAGGATCTGCTGGCGTTCCCGCGGGACGCACGCAAGGACGCGGGCTTCCAGTTGGGCAAGATTCAGGCGGGCATCGAGCCGACCGATTGGAAACCATTTGACAACCTGGGTGCGGGGGCGAAAGAGTTGCGCATCACTGACGCGAGCGGCGTCTTCCGGGTGATCTATGTCGCCAAGTTCGCGGAAGCGGTCTATGTCCTTCACTGCTTCCGCAAGACCACCCCATCGACCGGCAAGCGGGACAAGTCCATTGCCGCGGCACGCTATCGCGCCGTGCGCAACGCGAGAGAGGCAGAAAAGTGACGATAGACACCAAGATCCACCACGTGACGATACCGGGAGCGAATCTCTTCCTGGAACTGGGTTTCGCGCCGCATGAGGCCAGGCGCCTGCAAGCCGCGTCGCGCAAGCAGATCAACGATACGCGTCTGCTGAAGCAGCAACTGATGGACGAGCTGTCGACGTGGATTGCGCAGCACCACCTGAGACAGGCCGACGCCGCCGAGATCCTGATGGTGTCCCGTCCGCGCGTGTCTGATGTGGTCAACAGGAAGACCGCCAAGTTCACCATCGACGCGTTGGTCGAGATGCTCAGTCGCATCGGGAAGCCGGTGAAGCTGGCGGTCGGCTGACCAAGTCGGTTGACCATCCCTGTCGGGGCGCTCGCAACGAACGCTCTGCGTGAACAGGAGGGTGAGCTCGCGTCGCAGGTACACCTCCATTGCGCTTCGCGCCTGCCTGGCCACCGCCGTCAGCGGCGTTCGACCGGATGGACGCCGCCCAGCGCGATCTCGGCTGGATCGGTGGACCGGCTTTTCGACCAGGCAAGAAGCGCGAAGAAATCGCCACCGAATTCGCGCGTCAACAAGGTCTCGTAGACGACGGAGCAGGCGGCGATTTCGTCCCAGTCGAGCGTTCCCAGCAGCGCGTCGCGCGAGCACCCCAGGTAAGTGGCCTTCAAGTCCGGTTCCGCAAGCCCTTGAATCGCGGAAATGAGCCGACTCTCATGATCCGGAGCCCGGCCGGACTCCTGGGCCTGGGTGCTCGACGCCGTCAATGCGCCGACAGGAAATGCAATGCTCGCAATAGCCGTGAATACGCGTGTCGATGCGTTCATCTCGCCTTCCTCAAAGATTGTTGGGCGGTCGCCGTCTCCTTGATGAGCCGGCTGTTCGCCGGCGGTCACGCGCGGCGCGGAGCCGCCCGGACCGCCGGGCTCGCGGGCGAGCCGTCATTGCGTCGATACGAGATCGCCGTCCAAGGTCCAGCGCCGTTCCATCGGGTTGATCTTCACCGTGCCGCCGCCGCGCAAGCCCTTGAGTTTTCCGGTTCCGCCCGCGGCCTCCCAGAAGCCATTCGCCACGAACGTCGTCTTGCCATCCGGACCGGGAACCGGAATGGCGCGGAACTGGTACTTCAGGTAAGCGATGTCGCCGTTGGCGGTCGTGAACACCAGATAGCCGTTCGCGTCCGCCCCGACTGCCGGGTTGACGTCGTGCATCCCCCATTCCTGCACCGACGCGCCCGCAAGGGGTCCGCTCCCGGCGGCCTTGCCCTCGCGCTGCGCCGCCAGCAGGTAGCGCTTGCTGCCATCGGCAAACTCGAGTTTGGAATCCGCCTTCGGCGTGATGACAGCCTCGATCTTCATCGAAGCCGCCAGCGCAGATCCGGCCGCGAAAGCGCAGAGCGCTGCGGCTACGACGAACGGACGGATAAACGGTGTTTTCTTTCTGGCGTTCATTTCATGATCCTCCCTGGTAGCAGTGCCGTGCGCGGTGGAAATCCGGAACCGGATCGATCGCGCGTGCACCGGAGCCCCCACGGTAGGCCGAGGCGATGATTCGATGGGGAGTGCGGCGACGAAACGGGGAAAGCGCGGCATGGAACCGCTCAGCGCTTGACGAGCGACGGGGAGTCTGCTCGGGTCGATGGCCAGCGCGGGCCGCGCAGTGATCAGCCGGTGCTCGGCTTCCAGTCCCTGTCCTTCAATTCGATGATGTAGATGCGCGAGTCTGCGCCTCCGATGTTTTCCGTTGCGTGCGTCACCGCCGGCGCAAAGAACACGTGACCTGCAGGAACGTCATTGACGACTGTGCTTCCGTCTTCACTCGTGAGGCGGACCTTGGCGCTCGTCAGCGCGACCGTAACGCGTTCAGGGTGGTAATGCATCCCCTGTCCGCACACGCCGAGCCCCGGTCGGCTCCGGTACTCCAGTACGCGCACGCGCTCGTTCTCGAGCACGACCCGAAACGAACGTGGATGGGAAGTCACTGCATCCTGCGCGAGCAGCTTCGGTGTCACGCCGAAGGCCGCGAGCATGGCGAGGACCTCGCGGCGTGTTGTCTTGCGCTTCTGCAGATTCATGGAAACCTCCACGGTCGAGTGTTGTCAGGAAAGCATCGTCAGCGCGCAGCCGGATCACATCTGCTGGAACAAGTGGTGGTAGGGCTCGCTGACCGGCAGTTGCTCGGTGCGCTGCTTCAGGCGCAGTTTGAGATTGCCACGATCATCGCGAATCACGCGGTCGATCGCGTGAACATTGACGACCGTGGAGCGATGCACCTGCCAGAACATCGTCGGATCGAGCTCGCCGGTGAGGGTCTTGATCGTCTTCTTGATCAGCGCTTCGGTGTCCGCCGTGACCACCAGCGTGTACTTCTGGTCGGACTGGAAGTAGAGGATTTCCTCGACCGTGATTAGGCGCACGGACGCCCCGCGGGAGGCGTTGATCCACTGCAGGTAACGCGGCGCCTCCGCGGTGCGCTCAACGAGCGCCCGCAGAGCCTCGCGCAAATCAGCCGGCGGCTGCTGCAGGCGCCGCTTCAGGCGTTCGACGGTCGTGGCCAGGCGCGCGGCCGTTGGCGGTTTCAGAACATAGTCCATCGCTCCGGCCTCGAACGCCTCGAGCGCGTGCTCGTCGTAGGACGTGATGAAGGCCACATGGCAGCGGCCCGCGATCTGGCGCGCCACCTCGACACCGGTCAGCAGGGGCATGTGGATGTCCAGGAATGCCACATCGGGCCGATGTGCCTCGATCGCGTTCAGTGCGGCCACTCCATCGCGCGCACGCGCGACGATCTGGAGTTGCGGCCACAGCCCCTGCAGCAGGTCGGCGAGTTCGTCAGCCAGCAGGGGCTCGTCCTCGGCGATGACCGCGGTGGGAGTGGACTCGACGGATGACTCACGCAAGCTCATAAGGCACCTCCACGATCACGGAGCTTGCACCGGTTGCGCCGCCCATCTCCAGCCTTCCCGACGTCCCATACAACCCCGTCAGGAGGGATCGCACACCCGCAACCGACGTCTCCGGTGGAGCGGCCTCGAACGCCACGACCACTGCGCGGCCGTCACGCGAACGCGCAGCCGTCAACCGAATCGGGACGGCGCCGGCCGTGACCGCGGTACCCAGCAGCGGCAGCAGCACACCGGGCGGAAAGCGCGCATGCATCGCGTCGGGTGCGATATCGATTGTCATGGCGAGCGCATCGGAGCTTGCCAACGCGCGCAACCGCCCAAATGCGCGCACCAGTTCGATCTCGCGCAACAGACTCGACCATTCGCTGCGCAGGCGCGGCAGCGCTGAGCGCAGGAATCCGATCAACTCGTCGAGAAAACGCTCGGCCCGCGGCGCGTCGTTTTCGTACAGCCGACGCAGGGTGTCGAGCAGCTCGAACAGGAGTTGCGGATCGATACGCGCTTGCATTCCCTGCAGGCGGGTCTGGACGATGCGCAGCCGAGCCTCGCGCTGAGCCGTTTGCGCGGCGGCGAGCCGCGCAGCCGCCTGCCGGTGCTGGTGGCTGCGGCGCAAGTGCGCGAAGAAGAGCAGCGCCATGATGAGCGAGAACGTGAACCCGTTGAGGTGCATCGCCCGAGCGCTGTGGACGAGGCCTTGATCGATCAGGATCGATACCCGCCCTGCCGTCAGGATGCTGGTGAAGGCGGCGGCCGCGCACGCGGCCAGCAGGCAAATTCCGGCGTGCACGCGTCGCCCGCCCCGATGCATCAGGCGCTCGCAGCCGTAGCCGCCAACCAGCAGCAGGCACCACAGCGAAGCGCCATACAACATCCACCACATGGCGAGCCGCGCGACGTTCACGGTTGTGGGCGTCCGCATCACGCTCAACGCGCCCGTGAAGAACGTGAGCGGCCCCGCAAGGGCAAGCAACGCTGCCATTGCAACGGCTCCCGGGTGCATCCGCAGCCATTGCATGAAACCGCTGGCCGGCATTCCCGGCTGCAGACCCGGTGGTGCGGGCGCCGCGGTGCTCAACATGGCTCTTGTGCCGGTGATCCGGCAGCTGTATTGCGCGCGACAACCTGCACGCGGCGCAGCGGGATCGCGATGGTCACTTTGGCGCCGCGAGGCTCACGCGCCGCCAGGGTCAGTGCTGCCCGGCCCTGGTAGCGCGCTACCAGTTGGCGCCTGACATTCACGAGCCCGACGCCGGTACCGCTGCTGGCCGCTGCGCCAAAGCCCACACCATCATCGAGCACGGTGACTTCGAGCAGGTCGCGCCGACGTCGGGCACGCACTTCGACCATGCCGCCGCCGGCCGGATCCAGCCCGTGCTTGATGGCGTTCTCGACCAGCGTGACGAGCAGCATCGGCGGAAATTCGGCACCTTCCAACTCCGCATCGACCTCGATCACGAAACCGAGCTGTGCGCCCATCCGCACCTGGAAAAGATCGAGATAGGCGCGCGCCAGCGCGATTTCCTCACCGAGAGACGCGCGTCGGCTGCGCAGTTGAGGAAGTGCGACGCGCAGGTAGCGCATCAGACTTCCGATGGCGTCAACGCCGGCCTGCGGTCGCGTCTGATAGAGGCGTCGCACATTGGCGAGCATGTTGAAGAGGAAATGCGGTTCCAGTTGCGCCTGGAGCAGCGCGAGTTGCTGTTCACTCTCGCCGTGCTCCAGCTGCGCGCGCGCAAGCTCCGCCGTGTGCGCGGCGGAATCCGCCTGCAATGCGCGATGGTGGACGTCGGCGATCAGCGCGAGAAACACCGCGGGCAGACCCCAGCGCAGCGAGTCGGCGAGCATGCGCAGCGCAGGCGGAAGACGTTCGAATCCCCCGGAGTAGTACGCGTGCAGGAGTACGGCAAGCACGACCGACAGGCCGAGGAGCAGCGCACACATGACGGCAAGCCGCAGCGCCATGCCCACCGGCAGCACTTCCTCGAGCACGGCGAAGGCTGCGAGCAGCGCCGCTGCGATGACAGCCAATTCGACGAAATGCTCCAGCCAGGCCAGCGCGACTTCGCCCGGTGACAGGAAATCCAGCAGCGCCGGGCTGACCAGCGCTCGCAGAGACAGAAGCAACGTTAGGAGAGCCACCGCCGCCAACCGCTGTCGGTCCAGCGCGTATGCCGCTCGCGCAAGGAGACTCGTGCCGCCCCTGGCGCGCGCGAGTCCGATGTTTCCGTGCATTTCGCTCCTCGATCGTGGCACCGAGAGCCAGTGTGCACCTGCATGCGTCGGCGCAGTGCCGGCCGCCGACGGATCCGTGATTTCGCACCGCGGTTGCCCGGGAGCGCCGACGGACGCGCCGGACAAAGAATTTATGCCCGATCAACCTTACACCTTGCAGCCGCAAGAAAGAATGCCACCCACAACCTCGTGAGTGGCATTCCAGGGGCGTGCATCGCGGCGGTTCGCGACACCCCCGACTCTTTGTGCGCCGGGGGCCTCTCGCGGGTCAGCGCTCGCTCAGGCGGCGGCGCGTTTCTTCCCCACCGAGAACTGCTCCTCCTCCGTCGAACCCTTGAGCGCGGCGGTCGATGCATCGCGCTCAACCGTCGTGGTGACCGCGTCGAAGTAGCCGGTGCCCACCTCGCGCTGATGCTTGACCGCGGTGAAACCGCGTTCGGCGGCGGCGAACTCGGCCTGCTGCAGTTCCACGAAGGCCGGCATCTGGCGCCGCGCGTAGCCATGCGCCAGGTCGAACATGCCGTAGTTCAGGCTGTGAAAGCCGGCCAGCGTGATGAACTGGAACTTGTAGCCCATCGCCGCGAGTTCCACCTGGAAGCGCGCGATCGTGTCGTCGTCCAGGTTCGCCTTCCAGTTGAACGAGGGCGAACAGTTGTAGGCCAGCATCTTGCCCGGGAACTGCTTGTGGATCGCCTCGGCGAATGCCCGCGCATATTCGAGGTCGGGCTTGCCGGTCTCGCACCACACCAGATCCGCGTAGGGTGCGTACGCGAGGCCGCGCGACACGGCCTGGTCGATGCCGGGGCGCGTGCGGTAGAAGCCTTCGACGGTGCGCTCGCCGGTCAGGAAAGACCGGTCGTTCTCGTCCACGTCCGAAGTCACCAGGTCGGCGGCTTCCGCATCGGTGCGCGCGACCACCAGCGTCGGCACGCCCATCACGTCCGCCGCGAGGCGCGCCGCGGTGAGTTTCGCCACCTGCTCGCGGGTCGGCACCAGCACTTTGCCGCCCATGTGACCGCACTTCTTCACCGAAGCCAGCTGGTCCTCGAAGTGCACGCCCGAGGCGCCCGCTTCGATCATCGCCTTCATCAGTTCGAAGGCGTTGAGCACGCCGCCGAACCCGGCTTCGGCGTCGGCCAGGATCGGAGCGAAATAGTCGACGTAGTCGGCATCCGCCTTGGTCTTGCCTTCCATCCACTGGATCTGGTCGGCGCGCGTCAGGGTGTTGTTGATCTTCTTGACGACCAGCGGCACCGAGTTGGCCGGATAGAGCGACTGGTCGGGGTACATCTCGCCCGCGACGTTCGCGTCCGCCGCCACCTGCCAGCCCGACAGGTAGATGGCCTTCAGGCCCGCGCGCACCTGCTGCATCGCCTGGTTGCCGGTCATCGCACCGAGCGAGTTGACGAAGGGCTCCTCGTTGAGCAGCTTCCACAGCTTTTCCGCGCCGTGCCGGGCGAGCGTGTGCTCGACCGGAAGCGAGCCGCGCAGCCGGATCACATCCTCGGCGGTGTAGCCGCGCTTGATGCCGCGCCAGCGGGGATTTTCGGACCAGTCCTTCTGCAGCTTCTGTGCTTCCAGTTCTCGTGACGGCATGGTGACTCCTTGGTGTTGAATCGTCGAATACGGTGCCTTGCTTCTTGGGACCGCGGACCCCCTGAGGCGCCCAACCGATCACCGGTTCGCTCTAAGCTTAACGTCTGGGTGGTGCACGGCAGCATAAAGGCCTACAGAATGTAGGGTAGTTTTTCTGCTGATATTTCAATGCGTTACAAGTGCTTTCCGCATTACAGGACGATTCTTAACCAGTTGAAATACCCGATTGATGCGGCGCAATGGGGTGATTCCATATCGTGAAATATCAATCTCGCCAGATGAACGCGCCCCGGCGTGGGCCACGGCGCCGAGCGCACCGGCGGACGGACCCCCTCCGAATCGGCTGCCGTGACGCGCCGGCACCGATGCGCGATACTTCGCGGCGTAGCGGCCGTCCCCTCGAAACCCTCATCCGACCCTGAAGCCTGCCATGAAAATCGTCACCTGCGATCTCTTCGACGCCCATCCGCGCTCCCCGTCCTGCGACATGCAGTTTCGCTCCTTCGGCCTGCGCCGCTCCTTCTCCGGGCGCATCCGCACCGTGCGCTGCCACGAGGACAATCAGCTCGTGAAGGAAACGCTCGCGCGCCCGTCGGACGGCGAAGTGCTGGTCATCGATGGCGGGGGCTCGCTGCACACGGCGCTGATCGGCGACCTGATCGCGGCGAGCGGAATGAAGAACGGCTGGGCCGGGGCCGTCGTCCACGGTGCGATACGCGATACCGCCACCATCGACACGCTGGACTTCGCGATCAAGGCGCTGGGCAGCAATCCGCGCAAGAGCGCCAAGGAGGGCACCGGCGAGCGCGACGTGCCGGTCACCTTCGGTGGCGTCACCTTCGTGCCCGGCCACTACCTCTACAGCGACGAAGACGGCATTCTGGTTTCCGAGACCCCGCTGTCGGCTTGACGGAAGCCACGCGGGGCACGCCATGACCGACGACGATCCCCTCGCCTTCGCCGAGTCGCTGATCCACCTGCGTCAGCACATCTCGCCCAAACGGCTCGACCCGCCGGGCCCCTCAGCGCAGGAACTCGCGCGCATCTTCGAGGGCGCGGCAGCAGCCCCCGACCACGGGTTGCTCGTTCCCTGGCGTTTCGTGGTGATTCCGCCCGAGCGGCGCGACGCGTTGGCGCAGATGTTCGCCGACGCGCTGCTCGAACGCGACGCCACGGTCACCGACGAGCAGATCGACGATGCGCGCGCGAAGGCAGCCCGCGGGGCCGTGCTGATCCTGTGCGTCTCCGACCTCTCGCCGCGCGACCCGGATACACCGGCGCACGAGCGGCTCGTGTCGCTGGGCTGCGCGATCCAGAACATGATGTTGACTGCCCAGTCGATGGGCTACGGCGCGGGGTTGAGCAGCGGGCGCTCGATGGCCTCGCGGGCGCTGCGCCGCGGTTTCGAGCTGGCCGACGCCGAGATCGCAGTGTGCTTCGTGAGCTTCGGCACCGTCGTCAAGGCAAAGCCCCGGCGCCCACGGCCCGAGCCGGCAAGCTTCGTCTCGGTTTTTGGGGAGTCCTGACCGGGTCCGCCCGGTCCGCGCTCAGCTTTGGGCCGGCCGGCCCGCACTCAGCTTTCTTCCGACTCGTCCTCGTCGCCGCTTTCTTCCGGTTCCGGCAACAGGCGACGGCTGTCGGATTCCGGCAGCGACTGCACGTCACGCAGCTTGCGCTCGATCGCGCGGGTGCGCACCCGCGCGCTGCCGATCGAATTGGTCGCCCGTTCCAGGTGCGTGCGCGTGTTGTCGAGCACGTCGCCGAACTTGCCGAACTCGGTCTTGACGGCGCCCAGCAACTGCCACACCTCGCTCGATCGCTTCTCGACGGCCAGCGTGCGAAATCCCATCTGCAGGCTCGAGAGGATTGCCGCCAGCGTCGTGGGGCCCGCCACCACGACCCGGCTGTCGTGCTGCAGCCCGTCGACCAGGCCGGGGCGCCGCAGCACCTCGGCGTAGAGGCCTTCGGTCGGCAGGAAGAGCACCGCGAAATCGGTCGTCTCCGGTGGCGCCAGGTACTTCTGCGCGATAGTCTTCGCCTCGAGCCGCAGCCGGACTTCGAGCTGGCGTCCGGCCGCCTCGGCGCCCGGCGCGTCGGCGCGCTCCTGCGCCCGCACCAGGCGCTCGTAGTCCTCGCGCGGAAACTTCGCGTCGATCGGCAGCCATACCGGCGTGTCGTCGCCGCGCCCCGGCAGCCGGATCGCGTATTCGACGCGTTCGTTGGAGCCCGCCACCACTTCGACGTTGAGTTCGTACTGCTCGCGCACCAGAATCTGTTCGAGGATCGCACCGAGCTGCACCTCACCCCAGGTGCCGCGGCTCTTGACGTTGGTCAGCACGCGTTTCAGGTCGCCGACATCCGAGGCAAGCGCCTGCATCTCGCCCAGTCCCTTGTGCACCTGCTCGAGGCGCTCGGAGACGAGCTGGAAGGACTGGCCGAGCCGCTGCTCCAGCGTCGCATGCAGTTTCTCGTCGACAGTGCGGCGCATCTCCTCGAGCTTGGCCGCGTTGTCGGTCTGCAGTTCGCGCAGCTTGGTCTCGAGCGTTTCGCGCACTTCCTGCATGCGCCGGTCGTTGCGCTGCCCGAGTTCGGTGAGTGCGAGCTGCACGCTGCTGGAGAAGTCCTTCAGATTCTTGGCCGCCTCCTCCCGGTTGCGCTGCGCGTCCGCGATCGAGGTCTCGCGCAATGCGCCGAGACGGTGTTCGTTCGACTCGGTCAGGGTCGTGAGCTGACGCGCGAAGGAATCGATCTGGCCGTTTTGCACCTGCGCGATCGAGCTCGTCTGCTGCACCAGGCTGCGCGCGAGCTCGTTCAAGATCGCGCCCAGCTCCGCGCGGTTGTCGCGTGACTGGGTGGCGAACTCGCCGCGCAACTCGCGCTGCTGCTGCGCCTGCGCGGCCCCGAGCGTGGCCAGTTCCGGCAGGACGACCGCGCCCGGATCGGGCGCTCGGCGCAGCAGCAGCGCCACCAGCAACACCACGATCAGAATCAGCAGAACCACGGCAGCCACCGGAAGCCAGGGCAGGATCAACAGTTCGTTCACGTCGCCTCTTCGATTCGCCGGCGGGTTGCGCGCGGCCGGGCCGCCGCGCGTGATGTGCAGCATACACAAGGTCAGGCGCGCCTGTCGCGCGCCGCGCGCCGCCCCTGCGGCCACGGCCGGCTCGTCCCTGCCGTCCCGGAATCAGACGTCGCGCAGCGTCGCGATCGGCGGTGCGGAAACGACGACGCGCAGACCGAACCAGCCGGCCACCAGCGCGAGCAGCGCGCCGGCCAGCGCGCCCGCCGGCAGCATCGACCAGCGCAGCGTCATCGTGAAGTCGAACACCTGCGCGGCGAGCGCCCAGCCCACGACCAGTGCCGCCAGCGCCGCCAGCACCCCGGCCAGCGCGCCCGTGAACGCGAGTTCCCAGAGCTGCGCGGCCGCGAGCTGCCGGCGCGACGCGCCCAGCGCCCGCATCAGGGCGGCCTCGCGGATGCGCTCGTCACGCGAACTGGCCAGCGCCCCGTAGAGCACCACCACGCCGGCCACCAGCGTCAGCACGAAGAGGAACTGGACGGCCTGGATCACCTGTTCGAGCACACGCTGCACCTGGCGCAGGATGTTGCCGGTGTCGAAGACGGTCAGGTTGGGAAAGGCGCGCACCAGTTCGGTGTCCAGCCCCGGTGCGGACGCCGGCTGATGATAGGCCGTGATCAGCGACTGCGGCATGCCCGCGAGCGCGGCGGGCGACAGAATCATGAAGAAGTTGACCTTCATCGAATCCCACGCCACCTTGCGCGCGCTGGTCAGGCGAACGGTGACGCGGCTGCCGGCCACGTCGAAGGTGAGCTGGTCACCCAGCGCGAGGCCGAGCGACTCCATGATCCCGGACTCGGCCGATGCCTCGCGGGCGCCGGGGCTGAACCATTTCCCCGCGACGAGCCGATTGTGCCCGGGCAGCTGGTCCATGTAGGACAGGTTCATTTCGCGCTCGACCAGCCGCCGCGCTCGGTCCCCCTCGTAGCGTGCGGATCGAACGGGGCTCCCGTTGACCTCGACCAGACGCCCGCGCACCATCGGCGAGAGTTCCGCACCCTTCACCCCGGAGCGGGCCAGCAACGCCCCCACCGCCTCGCGCTGGTCGGCCTGCACGTTGATCACGAATCGATTGGGGGCGTCGGCGGGGGTCGCCTTGCGCCAGCCCTCGATCAGATCGGTGCGGGTGACGCCCAGCAACGTCAGGGCCATCAGCCCGATCGCCAGCGCCGCCGTCTGGATCACCGTCGCCGCGCGCCGGCGCGACCAGGACGCGAGCGCCAGCCGCAGCACGGCGCTGCGCGCCACGCCCGAGAGCGAGCGCAGTCGCCCGACCAGCGCCACCACCCCGAAGCCGACAACGACGAACACCACCGCCGCGCCCGCGAAACCGCCCAGCGCGATCAGCGCAATCTTGCGATCCCCGGCCAGCCAGAACATCAGCGCGGCGAAGCTGGCCGCGGCCACGCCCGCCCCGACCCAGGCCGACGCGCCCGGCACGCCCAGCTCGCGGCGCAGCGCCCGCAGCGGCGGCACCCCGGCAAGCCGAACGAACGGCCACGCGCCGAAACCGATCACCAGCGCGAGCGACACCAGCAGCGCCTGCGCGGCCGGATACAGGGAAGGCGCCGGCAGCACCAGTTCAATGAGCGGCGCGAACGCGCTGGCGAGCAGGTAGTGCAGTGCCCAACCCAGAGCCGTGCCGAGCAAGGCGCCAAGCACCGCCACAATGATCAGTTCGACGAGCAGGATTCCAAGCAACCTGCCCTGCTGGAGCCCGATCGCCTTGATGACTGCGCAGCCGTCGAGGTGGCGCCCGGCGAAGCGCCGTGCCGCCAGCGCGACCGCGACCGCGGCGATCAGCGCCGAGAGCAGCGCCACCAGCGACAGAAACTGCTCGGCTCGATCGAGCGTCACCCGCAGGTCCGGCCGCCCGGCATCGAGCGATTCGACGCGCTGGCCGCGCTGCAGGCGTGCCTGTACCCAGGTCTTGAACGCCGCGACCGCCTCGGGCGCTCCGGTGAGGATCATGCGGTAGGTGACCCGGCTCGCCGGCTGGATCAATCCGGTGGCGCCAAGCTGGTCCCAGGCGATCAACGCACGCGGGGCGAAGTTCACGAAGCCCGTGCCGCGATCGGGCTCGATCATGATCAGCCGCGCAATCTGCAGGCGGCTCTCCCCCACGCCGACCGCATCTCCGCGCGCGAGCGAGAGTCCGTAGAGCAGTTGCGGATCGGCCCAGACTTCGCCGGGCGCCGGCGCGCGCTCCGCATCGCGCTCGGCGCCGTGGAGTTCGTCGGTGACGCGCAGACGGCCGCGCAACGGATAGTTCTCGGTCACGGCCTTGACCGAGGCCAGTTGCGTGCGGTCGTTCGCGATCAGCATGCTCGCGAACTCGGCCGTGCGCGCGACGCGCAGCCCGCGCGTGCCGGCCTCCGCGAGAAACTCCGGCGGGATCGCGCGATCCGAGGCGACCACCAGGTCGCCACCGAGCAGCTGCGTGGCCTGGAGGGCGAGCGCGGAACGCATCCGGTCAACGAAGAAGCCGACCGACGAGGTGGCGGCCACCGCCACGACCAGCGCGGCCACCAGGAGGTTCAGCTCGCCGGCGCGCCAGTCGCGCCGGGCGAACGAAATTGCGATTCGGAGGACGCTGAGCATGACCGATTGTAGCCGCGCCCTCCTGCGCCCTTGCTACCATCAAGGGCAACCAAAGGCGCAGGCGGCGCCAGGGTCGCGCGGTGCCCGCACCGCTGCTCACGTCACCGGAGAAACCCAATGGATCTGCAGTGCTTCACTTTCTCGGTCGCGCAGGGAGTCGCCAGGTTGACGTTGAACCGGCCCGATGCGATGAACACGATCACGCCGACGCTGTGGCGGGAGCTCGAAACGGTCCTCGATCACCTGCAGCGTGAGGCACCCGCGCGCGCGCTCATCATCGCGTCCACCGGCAAGCACTTCTGCGCCGGCATGTCGCTCGAGATGTTCGGCACGGGCATTTCGCTCGACGAGACGAGCGCCCCGTCGCGTGCCAACATCGCGCCGGTTCTTGCGGACATGCAGCGCGCGCTCGACAAGCTCGCCGCTCTGCGCATGCCCGTCATCGCCGTGATCCAGGGCGGTTGCATCGGAGGCGGGGTCGATCTGGTCGCGGCCTGCGACCTGCGCTACTGCAGCGCCGACGCGTTCTTCTGCATCCAGGAGATCAACATCGGCATGGTCGCCGACCTCGGCACGCTGCAGCGGCTTCCCAAACTGATTCCCGATGCCGTCGTGCGCGAACTTGCCTTCACCGGGCGGCGCCTGCCCGCGGAGCGCGCGTTTGCCGTCGGGCTGGTCAACGGCGTCGCGCCCGATTCCGATGCGGCGTTCGCAACGGCGCTCGAGACCGCGCTCGAGATCGCATCCAAGCCCCCGGTCGCCGTGTGGGGCAGCAAGCAGGCAATCGACTACGCCCGCGATCACCCGGTGGCCGACGGCCTGCGACAGATGGGTTGGCTGCAGTCGGCGCTCTGGGACACCGGCGCGATCGTCGAGAGCATGAGCGCGCGCCAGCAACGCCGCGCGCCCGAGTACACTGAGCTTGCGCCGTTGCGCTTTTTCACCGACAAGAACTGAAACCGCGGCCCCCTGCCGCGATCGTCGCACGCCCCGAAGCCCCCCGGAGTCCCCGCCATGCCGCGCATTCCCTATCTGCCTCTCGATCTGAAGGAACCCGCCGACATCGTCTCGGCGGTACGCGCGCGCCGCGGCGGAACGCTGCTCAATCTGGATCGGATCCTGCTGCACAGCCCCGAGTTCGCGCGCGGCTGGGCCCCTCTGCTCGCCGCCGTGCGCACCCGGCTGTCGATCCCGCCGCGCCTGCGCGAACTGGCGATCTGCGTGGTGGCGGTGCTCAATCGTGCCGAGTACGAGTTTCTGCACCACGCACCGGAATTCATTCAGGCAGGCGGAAGCGAAGCACAGGTTGCGCGCCTGCGCACGCCCGAGGCCGCCGGCGGCGACGAGGAACTGTTCAACGATGCCGAGCGTGTGGTGATCGCGCTCGCCATCGAGATGACCCGCAACGTGGAGGTTTCCGACGAGACCTTCGCGTGGGCGCGTGCGCAGTTCGACCACCAGTCGCTGGTCGAGTTGATTGCCACGATCGCGACCTACAACATGGTGTCGCGCATCCTCGTGGCCACCGGCGTGACCATCGAAGCTCAGGAGGACTGAAGCACGCGGATCGGCTTGCCGTCGAGCCAGGCGCTGACCGCCTCGCGCAGCCCCTCGTGGAAAGCCTGAAAGACGGGCTCCGTCGCATAGCCCAGGTGTGGCGACAGGGTCACGTTGGGGAGCGCCAGCAGCGCATCCTCGGCTGGCAGGGGCTCGGTGCCGAACACGTCGAGCGCCGCATGACCCGGGCGCCCCGCGGCCAGCGCTGCGACGAGCGCACCCGACTCGATCAGGCCCGCGCGTGACGTATTCACCAGCAGCGAATTGGGCGCCATGCGCGCGAGTTCGGCGGCGCCGACGATGCCGCGCGTGCGCTCGGAGAGCACGAGGTGCAGGCTCACCACGCGTGAAGTCGCGAAGAGCTCCTCGCGGGAAACGCGTCGTGCCCCGAGCGCAGCGGCGCGCTCGTCGGTGAGATTCGTGCTCCAGGCCAGCACCTCCATCCCGAAGGTCTGGCCGGCCCGCGCGACGCGCTCGCCGATCGCACCCAGGCCCACCACGCCCAGCCGCTCGCCTTCGAGGCAGAACGGCAGCGGGTAGGAAGCGCCTCGCGCATCGGATCGCCAGTAGCCAGCCCGCAGGCCGGCGTCGGCGGCCGCGAGCCGCTTGGCGCCGGCGAGAATCAGCGCCCAGGTCTGCTCCGCCGTGCAGGCCTTCACGGGTCCGCCCGGGGTATTGGAGACCACCACGCCGCGCCGGGCGGCGCTCGCCGAATCGACGGCCGCGTTGCGCTGCCCGGTGAACACGATGAAACGCAGGCGCGGCAGACGCTCGAGCAGTTCCGCGGGACACGCCATGCGCTCGCGCATCAGGCAAATCGCGTCGAAGTCGCGCAACGCCTCGGCGGCCGCTTCCAGGCTCCCCAGCGGCCGATCGAAGACGACGACCTCGGCGCGTTTGCGCACGTCCGACCAGTCGGCCGTCGCAAGCGCCGCCCCTTCATAGTCGTCGCAGATGGCGATGCGAATCGAATTCACGTTTGCTCCCTTCAAGTGGGATCAGGTTCCCGGATCGGCCCGGACCGCCGCACCATCGGCCCGCAGTCCGCCCGCCGCGGCCCCGGGGTCCCCTGCCGCGCGGCGCGCGCGGCGGCCGAAAAACGCATAGGCGAGCGCCGGCGCGCCGAGTGCGAGCCCGATCAGCGAAAGCTGGAGGTGGTTCAGCCCGATTTCGTCGCCGCCCGGCGCGGCAAAGAACAGCCCCGCGAAAAACAGCGAGACCCGCGCGATCCAGTCGATCACGCCGTCATTGAAGCGCCCGAAACCGGCCGCGTAGCCTTGCAGCGACGCGCCGATCATGTAGATCCCGAGAACTGCGGTGAGCACCACCACGGCGACCTCGCCCGCCGATCCGCGCCCGATGAGAGCCGGGTTGAGCACGAAGAAGAACGGCAGGAAATAGATGATGCTGCCCAGCCGCATCGCGGCGAAACCGGTGCGCATCGGCCCGGATCCGGCCAGCGTCCCCGCGGCGAAGGCACCCAGCGCGACGGGAGGCGTGATGAATGACACCATGCCCCAGTACATGATGAACAGGTGCACCGCCAGCGGGTCAAGCCCGACCTTGACAAGCGCCGGCGCCAGGACGATCGCGAGAAAGATGTAGCAGGCCGTCACCGTCATGCCCATGCCGAAGATGAAGCTGGTGAGCGCACCCATGAGGAGCAGCGCCAGCGTCGACTTTCCGGCAATGAAAACCAGATCGTTGACCAGCGTGCCGGCGAGCCCGGTCGCCGAAAAGGCCCCGACGATCAGTCCCACGCCCAGCAGCACCGAGACGAGTTCGGCGAGCGATCGGCCGATCGCCAGCACGAGATTCGCCGCGCTCTCCAGCGTAAAGCGCGTCGCACGCGAGAACTGGTTGATCACGAGCAGGAGCGCGGTCGCGTAGAAGGGCGCCAGTGTTTCCTGGCGAAACGCGAGCATCACCCAGATGAGCAGCGCAAAGACAAAGAGATACTGCCAGCCGCGCGCAAAGGTCGCACGCAGGCTCGGCAACTCCGCAGCCTCCATGCCGCGCAATCCCCGCCGCGCGGAGTACGCGTCGAGCTGTACGAACAGCGCGAAGTAGTAGAGCACCGACGGGATCGCCGCGGCAATGGCGATTTCCGCGTAGGGCATGCCGAGGAACGACGCCATCACGAAGGCGGTCGTCCCCATCACCGGGGGCATCAGCACGCCGCCCGTCGACGCGCAGGCTTCGGTCGCCCCCGCGTACTCCTTGCTGAAGCCGGTGCGCTTCATCGCCGGGATCGACACGACTCCGGTGGTGAGCACGTTCGAAATGACGCTGCCGCTGAGCGATCCCATGAAGCCGCTGGCAAAGATCGACACCTTCGCGGCGCCGCCACGATAGCGCCCGACCAGCGCGAGCGCCAGGTCGTTGAAGAACTGTCCGCCCCCGGTGAACTGGAGCACCGAGCCGAAGATGATGAACCCGACGACGATCTCACCGAAGGCGCGCATCGGGATGCCGAAGGAGCTTTCGCTCGAGAGAATGTGAAAGACGATGGTGTCCGTGATCGGGCGCGCGATCCCGGAGATGGGCCCCGGCAGCAGGTCGTTGAACACCGGGTACAGCGAGAAGACGAGCACGATCCCGAAGATCACAAGACCGCCGGTGCGACGCGTCGCCTCGAGGATCAGCAGCCACAGCAGATAGGACATGATCTGCGCGGGCGGCGGTGCCCCGTACTCCCAGCCGGACCTGAGACTCTGTTCTCCGGTCCAGATGAAATAGCCGGCGGCCGCGATCCCGAGCAGCGCGAGCAGGAGGTCGTACCACGGCGCGCCCTTCGCGGCCGCGCGCTTCGTGGCGGGAAAGACGCAGAAGGTAACCGCGAGAAACAGGCCGGCGAGCGCATAGAGATAGCGGTTCTCCAGGACCACCACTCCGAAGAGATGCAGATTGAAGAGCTGGTTGACCGCGAGGGTCAGCGCGAGCAGTGTCACCACGATGAGAATCGGGCGCAACCACGCCGGCGGCGTGCGATAGCGAAGTTCGTCGCTGATGCGCGCGATCGCGATGCGCAGTTCGGCTTCGGTCTGCTCGCTCACGACGGGCGACGCACCGGGCGTCGCGGACTTGCCGGGCTCAGTCATTGCGCGGGGCTCTCCTGGAATCTCGGACCGATCCGGACGCCGCCACGCTACGCGCGGGGGTGCCCGTTTCGCAAGAAAAACGGCCGCTTCCGAATCCGGAAACGGCCGTCACGCCTGCGCAACTAGTGATAGACCGCGACGAATCCGGCTGCCTCGAGCCGCTTGGCACGAAGTTCCATCCAGGCCTTCACGAACGCCGCTTCATCCGCGATGTTGCTCTTGTTCACCTCGGCCCACGCCGCCTTGAGCACCTGCTGGCGCTTGACGAGGTTGTCGTTGTGCTTCTGGTGCGCGTCCGTCCACTTCCCGATTTCCTTGAAATAGCGAATGGCCCCGTCGTGATACGGAACCGCCCATTCGAACTTCTGCCGATCCAGCGCCCAGCCGTTGATCCCGGGCGAGCTTCCCTGATACTTCGGAAACAGCGTGATCATCGCCTTGGTCATGTTGTAGGCGAGATCCGCGTTCTGGTCGGCATAGGCGATGAGGATCGGATACGGATAGGCGGCACCTTCATGCGGTTTGGCTTTCGAAATCCCCGCACCCTCGGTCGCGATGTTGGGCAGGAAGAACGGCGCCTTGTCCTGCAGGCGTTTCCAGCCTTCCTTGTCGTTGTGCGGCAGCGGCGGCCAGTAGATGCCGCGCGGCGACGCTTCCAGTTGGTAGGTCTTGCCCGAAGTCGTCGTCGCGAATGCCGCATCGACCTGATTGTTGATGATGCCGTCCCACGACTGGCCAAAGCCCGGGAACTCCACTTTCTTGACGTCGTTCCACGTCAATCCCGCAAACGCAAGGATCGCCGTGACGTTCTCGTTGAGCGACGGCGAACCCACAATGTAGGCGACGCGCTTGCCCTTGAGATCGGCAAAGGTCTTGATCCCCAGGTCGGCCGCGACGCCCACGCTCAGGTTGCTGTCCGCGTTCGAGGTCAGCAGCACGCGCACTTCCTGCGGGCCCCAGTCCTTCGCCGCGAAGTCGATCACTCCTTCCTGGGCAAGATAGCTCGCGCCCACCCCGGTGGCCGAGAACTGCACCTGCTTGGAGCGCAGCGGCACCTGGCGCGAGACGTCGTTCTTGCCCGGCAACACGCGCAGGTCGACTTTCAGTTCGTTCTTCAGCGCCGCGCCGATCGCAACTGCCTGGTTGTAGCCAGCCGATCCGACGTCGTACGCCGTCCAGGAAATCTGCGCGGGCAGGCTCACCTGCGCCGATGCCGCCTGCGCGACCAACGCTGCCGTCGCGATTGCGATCCCGCGCGCGAACACTTCTTTTCTCATCATGTCTCCTCCGTGTGGCCCGATGCTTCCGGGCTCTTTCTCTGTCACTCGGCCCCGACCTCACGGCAGGGAACGTCACCGTCTATTTCTTGCCGCCGGGCGCCTGTTGCGCGACCCTCACCGCAGTATAGTGCGGTCATCGAAGTACTGCCACCATCGAACTTGAGGAAACCCATGAACCGGCGCTGCGCGGACCTGCTGATCGATTGCCTCGTCGCACATGATGTGACGCGTGTCTTTTGCGTTCCGGGCGAGAGCTATCTCAGTGTGCTCGACGCGCTCTGCGCGCGCGAGGACATCGCCACCATCACCTGTCGTCACGAGAGCGGCGCCGCGCTGATGGCGCTGACGCACGCGAAACTCGAGGCCGTTCCCGGCGTTGCCTTCGTGAGCCGGGGCCCCGGCGCGACCAACGCCGCGATCGGGGTGCATCTGGCCGAACAGGACGCGGCGCCGCTCGTGCTCTTCGTCGGACAGGTGCCGCGACACGAGCTCGGGCGGGGAGCATTCCAGGAAGTCGACTACGCCAAGACCTTCGCGGACATGGCGAAGTGGGTGGTCGTCGTGCACGAAGCCGAGCGTCTGCCCGAAGCCGTGGCGCGCGCATTCGCGATCGCGACGACACCCACGCCGGGCCCGGTGATCGTGGTCCTCCCCGAGGATGTGCTCGACGATGTGACCGACGCCAGCGTGGTGCCGCCGCACCCGCCGGTGCGCGCCGGCGGCGCTGGGGCGCGCGCGGCCACCATCGCGCAGCTTCTTGCGAGCGCGCGGCGTCCGCTGCTCGTGGCCGGCGGCGCCTTCGCAAGCGATTCCGGGCGCGTGGCGCTGCTGATCGCCGCGCAGACGCTGCAGGTTCCCGTCGCCCTCACCTTCAAGCGCCAGGACCAGTTCCCCAACCGGCACCCGCTCTATGCCGGGCACCTGGGCTTCAAGATCGCCCGCGATCAACTGGAACTCTACGACGAGGCGGACTTCGTGCTGGCGCTGGGTACGCGACTGGGCGAAGTCAGTACGCAGGGGTACCGCTTTCCGCAGGCACCGACGCCACGGCAGATGCTCGTGCATGTCCATGACGACCCGCGCGTGCTGGGTCGCGTGATCGCCGCGCATCACCCCATCGTGGCCGATCCGATCGCTTTTCTGCAGGAACTCGCGGGTGCCGGCGCGCCGCTGCCCGCCGTGACGACCGAACGCGCCGCGTGGATCGAACGAATCCACGCCTACGTCGCGTCACGCCAGCCCTGGCAGCCGCCAGCGGACGGCTGCCTCGACATGGGCGCCCTCGTCGCGGCGCTCGGCGCGCAGCTCGCCGACGACGCCGTGATCATCACCGACGCGGGCAACTTCTCCGGCTGGCTGCACCGCCATTTCGCGTTCTCGGGGCGGCACCGTCTGATCGGCGCCGTCGGCGGCGCGATGGGACTCGCGGTGCCCGCGGCGGTCGCCGCGGGTCTGCAGTACCCGCGGCGCCAGGTGGTGACGCTGGTGGGCGACGGCGGCTTCCTGATGACCGGCGCGGAACTTGCGACCGCGGTGCAATACCGCGTTCCGGTCAAGATCTTCGTGTGCAACAACGCCAGCTACGCGACGATCCGCATGCACCAGGAACGCAGCTACCCAGGGCGCAACCACGGCACCGACCTGCGCAATCCCGATTTCGCGCAACTCGCGCGCGCCTACGGCGCGACGGGCCTGCGCATCGAGCGCGGCGAAGATGCCCTCGCCGTCACCCGCGAGGCGCTCGCGTGCCCCGGCCCGGTGGTGGTCGACGTCATCTGCGCGCTCGAGCACATCAGCGC
>JAGXFR010000043.1 GCA_024637155.1 Burkholderiaceae bacterium
ATTGCCGCCGCGGTTGCCGACGATCAGGTCGGAGAAATCCGCCGCGTTGCGCAACTGCCGATTCGCTTGCAGCGTGAGCGTCTGGGTCGGACCGTCGAGCGTGCCCAGCGGCGTGTTGACGTTGGCCGCGCGCAGCGCCGCGCTGAGTTCGTCGAGACCGATGTTGCGCGCCGAGAGCGCGTCGGGGCGCACCCGCACGCGCACCGCGAAGCGCTTGGAACCGTAGATGTTGACCTGCGCCACGCCCTCGATTGTCGAGAGCGTCGGAGAAATGACGTGGTCGGCCCACTCCTGGAGGTCGGACGGGGCCAGCGACGGCGAGGTCAGGGCCACCAGCAGCACCGGTGCATCGGCCGGATTCACCTTGCGGTAGGCCGGCGGCACCGTCATGTCCTGGGGCAGGGCGCGTTGCGCGCGCAGGATCGCCGCCTGCACGTCCAGCGCCGCCGCGTCGATGTTGCGGCCTTCGACGAACTCGAGCGTGAACTGGGTTCGTCCGAGCGTGCTCGTCGAACTCATGATCTTCAGGCCGGCGATGGTCTGGAACTGCTTCTCCAGCGGCAACGCGACCGAACTGGCCATCGTCTCCGGATTGGCCCCGGCCAGCAGCGCCCAGGCATTGATGGTCGGCGTGTCGTAGCTCGGCAATGCGGCCACCGGAATGTTGCGATATCCGATGACGCCCGCCAGCACGATGGCGGCATTGAGCAGCACCGTCATCACCGGACGGCGAATGAAGACCTCGGACAGGTTCATGGTGCTTTCGATCCCGGGGCGCCACCGCCCTTCGCGCCCGGCGCGGCATCGGCGGCCTTGCCGCCCTCGGCCCCTTTGGGTTTGCCGCCCTCGCCCGGCGCGCGCTCGACAACCGCACTGCCCTGGCGCAGGTTCTGTCGCCCCAGAACCACGATGCGCTCGCCCGTCTGCACACCGGTCACGGCAGCGTCATCGCCCTGCGCGTAGATCACCTGCACCGGCCGCGGCACGGCCTTGTCGTCCACCACCGCGTAGACGATCGGTCCGCGCGCGCCCTGGATGATCGCACCCTGCGGAATGATCACGGCGTCTTTGAGTGTGCGCACCGTCATCGCCACGTTGACGAAGGCACCCGGCCAGAATTTCGCCTCGCGGTTGTCGAACTGCGCCTTGACCTTGACGGTTCCGCTCGCCGCGTCAATGTTGTTGTCGACGAACTTAAGTCGTCCCGCGATCGTGACCCCGCCCTCGGGCAGCGTCGCCTTGACGACCCCGCCGCCGTCCTTGAGCGCGGCCAGCGCGTCGGGCAGATGGCGCTGCGGCAAGCTGAACGCCACCAGGATCGGGTCGATCTGCACGATCGTCACCAGCGTGGTCTGGTTGGCCTGCACCGCGCTGCCTGGAAATACATTGATCGCGCCGACGCGTCCGGCACTCGGCGCGGTGATGCGAGCGTAGGACAGTGCGACGCGCGCTGCCTCGAGCGCCGCGCGGTCAGCGGCGATGAGCGCAGTCTGCGCGTCGACGAGCGTCTGGTTGGCGTCCACCGCACCCTGCGAAACGAAGTTCTTGCCGAACAGTTCCCGGCTACGCGCGAGCTGGCGCTGCGCGTCCGCCAGTCCGACTTCGTCGCGAGCAAGCTGCGCGCGCGCCTTGTTCACGTTGGCTTCGTCGGTGCGGGCGTCGAGCGTGAACAGCAGTTCGCCCTTGCGCACGAACTGTCCCTCGCGCAAATGCACCGTCGCCACCACGCTCGTCATCTGCGGCCGCACGTCCACGCTCGAAAGCGGCGCGACCGCGCCGGTGGCCGTGACCAGAACGGGCAGGTCGCGCTGCTGCGCGCGCACGGTGGTGACGCTGACCGGTGGAGCTGGCGTGGCCGGCGCCGATGCGGCAGGCGCAGCAGGCGCAGTCGGTGCGGCAGTCGCAGCGGCCGGTGCCTTCGGTTGCGCGGCAGCGCCACCCGCCCAAAGCGCAACAGCCAGCAGGAACAGCAGGGAGACGGCCGGGAAGTTCGGTTTCAGGTTCATGGTTGGAGGTCGGCGGTGTCGCGGCCCAAGCTATGTAACGGTTGTCATCGGAACCATTTCTCTGTCCGGCAGCGAGATAGTGTGACCGAAAAGCAAGCTTGGACTCGAGCGGAAGTACCGATGGGCGGCAATATTTTCTGAACCGCGGCCGCACCGGCAGACATGGTGTCAGGCTGTCCTGGGCGGCGATGCGGTGGTTGGCGCCGCCCGTCGCGATGGGCGCCGCGAGGCGGAAGTCACGCTCCGGATCAGCGCGGTGATGCGCTCGCTCAGCGAGTCGCAGAATGCCGCGGCGAGCAGGGACGGGGGTTTGTGCGCCGGGGTGAGGATCGCGAACGGGTACGAGACCCGGGGCAGGAACGGGCGAAACACGATCGAAGCGCCCTTCCCGCGATAGATGCGGTAGCTGGCGGCGCTGACGGGGTCGCAGATGCAATAGGCCAGGCCCTGCTCTACGAAGTCGAATCCGGAAATGAAAGCGCGCAGTTCGAAGCGCGGCCGGAATCGGGCTCCTGCGTCGCGGAATGCGGCGGCCGTCGCGGCATGGGTGAAGTGCTCCCGAAAAAGCGTCGCCAGGGGCTTGCCGCAGAGGTCCGCCGGCCCGATCGAGCCCTGTTTCGCCAAGGGGTTGTCGGAGCGCATGGCGCACAGACAAGCGGTTTCGATGGCGCGCACCCGCAGCGACTCGCGCTCTTCGGGCAGTTCAGCGATGCCCACATCAAACTGCTGCGATGCGACCCACTCATGCACCGCAGTCGAGCTGTAGCTCATCAGCGAGACGTCGACGTCGGGCCGGCTGCGCACGAATTCGGAAATCAGGCGCGGCACCAGAAAGAGCGATGCCGCCGGCATGCAGGCGACGCGCAGCTGGCCGGCCTGCTGCCGGGAGACTTCGCCCATCATCTGTACGGCCCGATCGAAGTTCGCGAGCACCGCTTCCACCTCCTCCAGGAAGAAGCGGCTTTCGGGCTTGGGCGTCAGGCGGTTACCGGTGCGCGCGAAGAGTTCGAAGCCCAGCTCACGCTCCATGCTGCCCAGCATGGCGCTGAGAGCGGGTTGGGAGCGATGCAGAACTTTTGCCGCGGCCGAGACCGAACCGTGACGCATGACTTCCCGAAACACGACGAGTTGGCGCAGCGAGAGATTGAGAGCCATGGGTCGGATCCTCGGACGAGGGTGAGTCAGTATAGGGGTTTCTTATCATGCGATCAGAAGTTTAATGGTTGCCTCGATTCTCATCACGACGGATGATTGGTTCGAGTCGAGACCAACATGAGTCACGACCACAGAAGAAGTGAGGAGGCCCGATGGAACGAAGCGCCCGTTGGCTGCTGACCCTGCTCATTTGCACCGTGGCCATCGCGCAATTCGTCCAGGTATTCACTCGCTACGTGCTGCAGACGCCGATGATGGGCCTCGAGGAGGCCACGGTGTACCCGAGCCTGTGGCTCTACATGCTGGGCGCGGCCAACGCCTCGCGCGAGAACTCGCAGATTCGCGCCAATGTGCTTGAGATCTTCATCAAGACCGCGCGGGGGCATGCGCGCCTGGGTGTTCTGACTGAATCGGTCAGCCTGGTGGTCTCGGGATGGCTGGCCTGGTGGGCTTGGGATTTCACACGCTACTCCTGGCGCACGGCGCGCGAGAGCGCCACCTTGTACTGGCCCACGTTGTACGCGGACTTCGCGCTGATGGCGGGCCTGACGCTGGTGATCGGCTTCACGGTGCGCACGCTACTGCTTCACATCCGGGCGTTGTCCCTTGCCCGGGAGGCGAACCATGGTTGAGATTGCGCTGATCGCGCTCGGCGTCCTGGTACTGACGCTGAGCATCGGCGTGCCGCTGCCGTTTTGCTTCGGCGCGGCGCTGATGGTGATGAGCCTGGTGGGTGGCATCACCATGAAGGGCACGATGATGTGGGGCTTCAGCCAGCTGGCCAATCCGGTGCTGTTGGCGATCCCGCTGTTCATCCTGGCCGGCACCCTGATGAGCGTGAGCGGCATTGCGGCGTCCTTGCTGCGCCTGGTCAACGTCTTCATCGGTCACATCCGGGGCGGACTGGGCGTGGTGGCCACCGTCAGCTGCGCGATCATCGGCGCGATTTCCGGCAGCGGTCTGACGGGGGTGGCCGCGATCGGGCCGCTGCTCATCCCCGAGATGGCCAAGCAGGGTTATCCGCGCGGCTACGCCTCGGCGCTGGTGGCCTGTTCGTCGGTGCTCGGTCTGCTGATTCCCCCGAGCGTGACGATGATCGTCTACGGCTGGGTCACCGACACCTCGATTCTCGCCGCCTTTCTCGCCACGCTGGGCCCGGGCCTGCTGATCGCCTTCAACCTTTCGGTGGTGAACCTGGTGATGGCGCGCAAGTTCGATCTGGTGCTCGACGCACGGCCCGACCTGCCGACGATGATGCGCGAAGCGCGCAAGCGCACGATCACCGCCGCGCCCGCGCTGCTGATGCCCTTCATCATCCTCGGAGGCATCTACGGCGGCGTGCTCACGCCCACGGAAGCGGCGGCGGTGGCGGTGATCTACGCGGTTCCGATCGGTTTTCTGATCTACAAGGGCCTGACCTTCAGCACCTTCCTCGACGCCTGCAAGGAGTCGGGTACGGCCATCGGCGCGATCATGCTGATGATTCTCTTCAGCCTGATCCTCAGCCAGATGTTCGTGGTCGAGGCCATTCCGCAGAAGATGGTCTCGGTGATCTTCGAGTTCACGCAGAACAAGACGGCGATCCTGGTCCTCGTGAACCTGCTGCTGTTCTTCGTCGGCATGATCGTCAACGACATCACCGCAATCATCCTGGTGGCGCCGCTGCTGTTGCCGCTGATGACGGCGATCGGCGTCGAGCCGATCCAGTTCGCGGCCATCATCGGAGTGAATACGGCGCTGGGCGGCATCACCCCGCCCTACGCGTCGATCCTGTACATGGGCGCCCGGGTGGGCAATGTGAAGGTGGTCGACATCGTCGGTCCGGCGCTCAAGTTCCTGTTCTTCGCCTTCCTGCCCACAGTGCTGCTCACGGCCTTCTGGCCCGACCTGTCGCTGTTCTTCCCTCGCCTGTTTGGCTACTAATCCGACCCATGGAGGATCTGTCATGAACCATCCCCGCAACTACAAATCGCTCGCCCTGGCCGTGCTGCTCGGCGTGAGCACGCTGGCTTCGGCCCAGACGCTGAAATTGAGTCACGTACGTCCCCAGGGAACCGTCGCCGACGTCGACCTGCGCGCCCTGGGAGCCGAATTGGCGAAGACCAGTGCGATCAAGTTCGAGATCTTTCCCGCCAACGCGCTGGGCGACTACACGGTGGTGCAGGAGCGCATTTCGGTGGGCGCGATCGACATGGCGCTGCAACCGGCTGCCACGGCCGGCGACCGGCGCATGCAGATCGGCGTCTTCCCCTATCTCTCCAGCGACTGGGCCGGCGCGCGCAAAGCATTCAGCAAGGGCTCGCCGCTGCGCGCCGCGATGGAGGAGATGTTCGCCAAGCAGGACATCCAGGTGCTCGCCGCGTACCCGATGTACTTTGGCGGCATCGCGTTGAACAAGCCGCCGGTGGCTGCGGGAGACCCGAACGCGGCCAAGGGGCTGAAGCTGCGCGTGCCGCCGATCAAGAGCTTTCAGCTCGCCGCCAACGCGCTGGGCTACATCGGCGCGCCGCTGCCGTTTTCGGAGGCCTTCACGGCCGTTCAGACCGGTGTGGTCGACGGCGTGATGGGCTCTGGCGCGGAAGGCTACTACGCGTCGTTCCGCGACGTGACCAAGTACTACATCGTGGCCAACACGCACTTTGAACTCTGGTACCTGCTGATCAATCGCGACAAGCTCGCCGGATTGAAGGCCCCCGATCGTGCCGCCCTCGAGAAGGCCACGGCCGAGTTCGAGACCCAGCGCTGGTCCAAGGCCGAAGCCGACCAGGCCGACAACGAGAAGAAACTCGAGGCGGCCGGTGCCAAGATCATCCGGCTGACGCCCGCGGAACTGGCGGCATATGCCGCGAAGGTGCGCAAAACCGTGTGGCCGGAAATCATCAAGGACCTGGGTGAGTCGTTCGCCAAGCCCATCCTCGACAAGGTCGCCAACTGATCGGCGGCGGGCGCCAAACGCGCGGAGCATGACGGTGATCGATTCCCTCGTCATCGGCGGCGGTGTCGTCGGGACATCGATCGCCTACGGGTTGGCCCAGGCGGGAGACCGCGTGCGCCTGCTCGACGAGGGCGACGACGCCTATCGTGCCTCGCGCGGCAACTACGGCCTGGTGTGGGTGCAGGGCAAGGGGCTGGGCCATCCCGCGTATGCGCGCTGGTCGATGGCCGCGGCGCAGCGCTGGCCGCGTTTCGCGGCCGAGCTTCTCGAACGCACCGGGGTCGACGTCGAACTTTCGCAGATCGGCGGCCTGGTGATGTGCCTTGATGACGCCGACCTGCGCGCCCGTGCCGCCGATCTGGCGTCCTTGCGCGCATCGCTCGGCGGCGACTATCCCTACGAGGTGCTGGACGCGCAGGGGGTGCGCGAGCTCGAACCGATGGTCGGCCCCGAGGTCGTCGGCGCGCTGTTCGGTCCGCTCGACGGGCACCTCAACCCGCTGCGCCTGCTGCGTGCGTTGTTTCAGGCTTTCCAGGGGCAGGGCGGCGAGCTGGTGACGGGGGCACGGGTCGATCACATCGAGCAGCGCGCCGGCGAGTTTCGGGTGCACGTCGGCTCCACGGTGCATGTCGCCGGACGCCTCGTGCTGGCCGCGGGACTCGGCAATCGGGCGTTGGCGCCACTGGTGGGACTCAAGGCGCCGGTGCGTCCCAACCGCGGACAGAATCTGGTGAGCGAGCGGATGCAGCCCTTCGTGCGTCACCCATCCCTCTACGTGCGCCAGACCGGCGAGGGAGTGGTACAGATCGGCGACTCGAAGGAAGATGTCGGGTTCGACGACAGCACCACGATGAAGCAGCTGGCCCACATGGCACATCGCGCCACGCGCTGTTTCCCGCTGCTGCGCGACGTCAACGTGGTGCGCACCTGGGGGGCGCTGCGGGTGATGAGCCCGGACGGCTTGCCGATCTATCAGGCCTCGCGGGAATGTCCCGGCGCTTTCGTGGTCACCTGCCACAGCGGTATCACGCTCGCGTCGCTCCACGCGGGGCCGCTCGCGGGCTGGCTGCGGGGCGGCGCCGAACCCGCGGAGATTCAGGGCTTCAAGGCGGAGCGCTTCGATGTTTAAGCCGCTGAACCTGCCGGCGCACGAACAGCTGCGCGCCATCGAGATCACCGTCGACGGTCGCCCCGTGCCGGCGCGTGCCGGCGAGCCGCTCGCCGCGACGCTGCTTAACGCCGGGATCGTGCGTTTTCGCCAGACTCCGGTATCGGGCGAGCCACGCGCTCCGCTGTGCATGATGGGCGTGTGTTTTGACTGCCTGGTCGAGGTGGACGGCGTGCAGAACGTGCAGGCTTGCATGACCGAGGTGCAGGCAGACATGCAGGTTCGACTTCCCGACGGCGCCCGCCGCCCGAGAGAGGCGCCATGAGCTCCGACACCCATGACCTGGTCGTGATCGGTGCCGGACCGGCCGGCATGGCAGCCGCCATGACCGCCGTCGAGCTCGGTTTGAAGACGGTGCTGCTCGACGAGCAGCCGAGACCCGGCGGGCAGATCTATCGCAACGCCACGGCCATTCCGCCGTCCATCGCGGCGCGGCTCGGGCCCGAGCTGGCCCACGGGCAGGAACTCGCGGCGGCGTTCCTGCGCTGCGGCGCGGAAATGCGTCCGGGCACGCTGGCCTGGGACGTGACGCACGACCTGCTGGTCAGCGCGCAGCAAGCCGGCCGCTCGTTCCAGGTGCGCGCACCCCAGCTGATTGCCGCCACCGGAGCGATCGAACGCCCGTCCCCCCTGCCGGGCTGGACCTTGCCCGGGGTGATGAATGCGGGGGCGGCGCAGCTGCTGTTGAAGAGTGCCGCAACGGTGCCCGCGGGGCGCGTCGCCCTGGTCGGCAGCGGCCCCCTGCTGCTGCTGGTGGCCTGCCAGCTGCTCGACGCCGGCGTCACCGTGGCCGCAGTCGTTGACACCACTCCGGCCGCGAACCTGCGCGGGGCGTTGCGCCATGTGCCCAACGCGCTCGGCGCGCCCGACGTCCTGGTCAAGGGCTTGCGACTGCTCGTGCGCTTGCGCCGGGCCGGGGTGCCGATGTTCAAGACCGCGGCGGCACCGCGAATCGAGGGGCAGGGTCGGGTGCAGGCATTGCGTTTCGTTGCCGGCGGGAGCGAGCAGCGGCTCGACGTGGACGTCGTGCTGCTGCAGCACGGGGTCGTGCCCAACACCCAGTTCCCGCGCATGATGCGCGTCGAGCATGACTGGAACGAGGCACAGTCGGCCTGGCAGCCGCGCGTGGACGAATGGGGCCAGACCTCGCTCGCGGGCCTGCGCATTGCCGGCGATGGCGCCGGAATCGCCGGCGCGCTGGCTGCGGAGGCCGGCGGTGCCCTCGCGGCACTGGGAGCGGCGCACGCGCTGGGCCGGCTGAGCGAGCACGAACGCGACGCGCGCGCGCAACCACTGCGCCGCGCACTGAGCCGTCACCTGCGCGTGCGGCCCTTTCTCGACGCGCTCTATCGTCCTCCCGAATGGCTGGCCAGTCCCGCCGATGACACAGTGGTGTGCCGCTGCGAGGAAGTGAGCGCGGGCCGCGTTCGCGAGATGGCGCAGTTGGGCTGCCAGGGGCCGAATCAGACCAAGTTCTTCAGCCGGGTCGGCATGGGACCGTGCCAAGGTCGGATGTGTGGCGCGACGGTCACGCAGATTCTGGCCAAAGAGTTGAACCGGTCACCGGGCGAGATCGGCGCGTACCGCGTCCGTCCGCCGCTCAAACCGGTCACTTTCGCGTCGTTCGCGGCGCTCGACGAAACCGAGTCCGATCCGGCCGCGCTTGCACAGGGCAAATAGGCAGCCCGTCACCACTTCTCGCTCCACGGCCGCAGATCCATTTCATGCGTCCAGGCGCTGCGCGGCTGGCAGTGCAGCGCCCAGTAGTTCTCGGCGATGTGCTCCGGATTCAGGATGCCGTCCTGCGCCTTCAATGCGTAGCGTTCGGGGAAGGTCTCGGCGATGAAGGGCGTGTCGATCGCACCGTCGATCACCACGTGCGCGACGTGAATGCCCTGCGGCCCGAGTTCGCGCGCCATGCTCTGCGCGAGCGCGCGCAGCGCGTGCTTGGCGCCGGCGAAGGCGGCGAAGCCGGCCGAGCCGCGCAGGCTCGCGGTGGCGCCGGTGAAGAGGATGGTGCCGCGCCCGCGCGTGAGCATCACCTTCGCCACTTCGCGGCCCACCAGGAAGCCTGCGAGCGCACCCATCTCCCAGACCTTGCGGTACACGCGCTCGGTCATCTCGGTGATCGGAAAGCGCACGTTGCCGCCGACGTTGAAGACCGCCACCTCGATGGGCGCGATATCGCGCTCGATCGTGGTCACGAGTTCGCGCACCGCCGCCTCGTCGCGGGCGTCCGAACCAAAGCCGTGCGCCTCGCCGCCGTCGGCGCGAATGCGCTCAAGAAGCGGCTCGAGCTTGTCGGCATTGCGGCGCGACACGCAGGCAGCGAAGCCTGCGCGCGCGAAGCGACGCGCGATGGCGCCGCCGGTGGCGTCGCCGGCGCCGACGACGAGGACGGATCTTTTATCGGACATGGGCTTCTCCTCCCCGGAGAGGGATGCTTCAAAGGTACCGCAACCCCGGATCGGGCGCGTGACGCGGCGCGGGGAATTGACAAGTCACCGATAGGTAACTAGCATATGTCACCCTCTAGTGACATATGCTTCCCCATGCAAAGACGGCAATTCATCCGCATCGCCGGCGGCGGCGTGATCTTCGCGGCCACCGCCGCGCTTCCCGGCTGCGCCTACGTCCCGCCGCCCGAGGCGATCGCCCCCTGGCGCGGCCCCGGCGACGAGTCCGACCTGCGCCGCTGGGTGCTGAGCTACGCGATTCTCGCGCCGCATTCGCACAACCTGCAGTCCTGGCTGGTCGACCTGAGCCACCCCGATGAGATCATCCTGCGCTGCGACCGCAGGCGGCTGCTGCCCGAAACCGACCCGTTCTCGCGCCAGATCATGATGAGCCACGGGACCTTTCTCGAACTGCTCGATCTCGCGGCGCGCGAGCGCGGCCTGCGCGCCCAGATCACGCTTTTCCCGGAAGGCGAGTACGACGCGCAAGAGATCGACGACCGGCCGGTGGCACACATCCGGCTGGTGCCCGACGCGGCCGTGCGCAGGGATCCGCTGTTCGCCGACATCCTGAATCGTCGCACCAACCGCAGCCTCTATGAGCTCCAGCGTCCGGTGCCCGACGCGGCGTGGCAGGCAATGGCCGCCGCGGTGGCGCCGCACCCGCTGCGCTTCGGCTTCGTCGGCGCCGATCGTGCGGACCTGCTGCAGCAGCATCGCCGCATCGCCGCCGAGGCATGGCGTATCGAACTGGTGACCCCGCGCACGATCATGGAGTCCTACCGGGTGCTGCGCGTCGGGGCCGACGAGATCGCCCGGCATCGCGACGGCCTCGCGCTGACCGATCCGCTCGTCGTATTGCTCAATTACGTCGGCCTGCTGGACCTGAGCAAGGCGCCGGCCCCGGACAGCTACGCGACGACGAGCCAACTCAAGGACTTCGGCGAGAAACTCGACTCGACGCCGGGCTTCCTGTGGCTGGTCAGCGAAGGCAACGGTCGGCGCGTCCAGATCGACGCGGGGCGCGCGTACGTGCGCGTGCAGCTGGCTGCCACTTCGTACAGCGTCGCCATGCAGCCGATTTCGCAGGCACTGCAGGAGTATCCGGAGCAGGCCGGGCCCTACGCCGAAATCCACCGGCTGCTCGGTGCGCCGCAACCGGCGCACACCGTGCAGATGTGGGCGCGCGTGGGCTACGCGCCCGCGGTGCCGCCGGCCCCGCGCCGCGGACTCGACGCGCACATCCTGCGTGCGTAGGCGGGGGCAAGGAAGATGCCAGGGAATGATCCTGCCGTGAACCACGCCGCGCACGGCACCACCGCTGCCCGACCGCGCGACCGCGCCGCGACCGAAGAGCGCATCGTCGCGGCGGTGGGCGAGGTGCTCGCGCGCGCGGGCTTCGAGGGCATCGGCGTCAACGCCATCGCGCGCCAGGCGGGCGTCGACAAGGTGCTGATCTATCGCTACTTCGGCGGCTTGCCGGAACTGCTGCGCAGATGGGGCGAGAGCGGGCGCTTCTGGCCGCGTGTGTCGGATCTGCTCGGTGCCGACCCGCAGGCGCTGCTCACGCTGCCGGTTGCCGAGCGCTACGCGCGCTTCTTCGAACACTTCATCGACGAGTTGCGGCAGCGCCCGCTCACCGTCGAGGTGATGGTGAGCGAGCTGCAGCAGCACAACGAGCTCACGGCGATCCTCGAGGAGGAGCGCGAGGCCTGGGGCGAGCAGGCCGCGCGGGTGCTCGGCGGACCCGAGTTCGTCAGCCAGCCGCACCTGCACACCGTCACCGTGCTGCTTCTGGCGGGGGTACAGTACCTGTTGCTGCGCAGCCGCAAGACCCGCGTCTTCGGTGGCATCGACCTGCAGAGCGACGCCGGCTGGGCCGAGATCCGGCGCGCGTTGCGGCGCCTGGCGGCCGATCTGCTGGGCGAGCACGGGCACGTGTCGAATTCGCCGCGGCGCGGGGCCACCACACAGGAGAAGAACCGATGAAAAACGAATCCTTCGACGCCATCATCGTGGGCGCCGGCCAGGCCGGCCCGGCCATCGCGGCCCGCTGCAGCAAGGAGGGCCTGCGCACCGCGATGATCGAGCGCGGCCCCTTTGGCGGCACCTGCGTGAACGTCGGCTGCATTCCCACCAAGACGCTGGTGGCCAGCGCGCGCGCGATCCATCTGGCTCGGCGCGGCGACGAGTTCGGCTTTTCCGGCGCCGACATCCGGGTCGAGATGCGCCGGGTCAAGGCGCGCAAGGACGGCATCGTTCAGCAGTCGCGCGAGGGCGTCGAGGGCTGGATGCGGGGGCTCAAGGACACCGAGGTGATCGTCGGCGAGGCCCGCTTCGTCGCCGCCGCGACGCTCGAGGTGGCGGGGCGCCGCCTGACGGCGCCACGCATCTTTCTCAACGTCGGCGCACGCGCGGTGCGCCCCGACCTGCCGGGAATCGACGAGGTGCCCACGCTCGACAATGCGTCGGTGATGGAACTCGACGAGGTGCCCGCGCACCTGGTCATCGTCGGCGGCAGCTACATCGGTCTCGAGTTCGCGCAGATGATGCGGCGATTCGGCGCCGAGGTGACGGTGGTCGAGCGCGCGGCGCAACTGTTGCCGCGCGAGGACGAGGACGTGTCGGACGAGATCCGGGCCATCCTCGAGCGCGAGGGCGTGCGCTTCGCGCTGGCCTCGGAATGCATCGCCCTGTCGCGCGATGGAAAACGCATCGTCGTCGGCGCGCAGTGCGCAAGCGAACAGGCTCCCATCGTGGGCAGTCACGTGCTGCTTGCCGTGGGCCGGCGCCCCAACACGGACGGACTCGGGCTGGAGCACGCGGGCGTGCGCACCGACGAACGCGGCTACGTGGTCGTCGACGACCAGTGCCGCACCAGTGCGCCGGGCGTCTGGGCGGTGGGCGACTGCAACGGGCGCGGCGCCTTCACGCACACCTCGTGGAACGATCACGAGATCGTGGTCGCCAACCTGTTCGACGACGACCCGCGGCGCATCAGCGACCGCATTCCCTGCTATGCACTGTTCATCGATCCGGCGCTGGGCCGCGTCGGCATCACCGAGACCGAGGCGCGCGCCAGCGGCCGCAAGGTGCTGCGGGCCAAGATGCCGATGCAGCGCGTCGGCCGGGCGCGCGAGGCCGGCGAGACGCAGGGATTCATGAAGGTTCTGGTCGACGCCGAAAGCGAGAAGATCCTTGGCGCGGCGATCCTCGGGTTGAACGGCGACGAAGTGGTGCACGCGCTGCTCGACGTGATGGCCGCGCAGCAGCCCTATACCGTCATCTCGCGCGCGATGCACATCCACCCGACGGTAAGCGAACTGGTGCCGACCTTGCTGCAGCAGCTTCAGCCGCTCGACTGAGCGCAGCGCTACATCCGCTCGTACGCGTCGCGCACCTGCGTCGCACCGTAGATCCGCTCCAGGCGCCGAATCGTGAAATGCCCGCGGCTCATGTCCTGGAAATGATCCATGAAGACGAGGTTGATCAGCGCCCCGGTCGCGGCGCCGATGATCGGCACTGCCTGCGCGGCCGCCTTCTGTGAAACCTGGATCTGGAAGCGCGCGGCGATGAGCGAGATGAGTCGCACGACCGCGGGCGCCCCGTCCTGAACCGCGGCGTGGGCGGCCAGATATCTGCCTGCATCGGAAACCGCCTGCGCCAGGGCTGCGCGCACCGCGAAGTAGCCGGACTCGGCCGCATCGTCGGCACGCGATGGACCGCCCAGTGCGAAGACCTCGAGGCACGCCATGCGCACGGACATGTCGTCCAGCGATTCGCCGTTGGCGCGCGCAATATCCGCGATCGAGCGGCAGATGATGGTGGTGGAAACCGGCAGCTCGACGACCAGCGCTGGGAGTCCGAACGCTCCGCCCGTCGCCCCGCTCAGCATGGAAGCGAACTTGTGCCAGCGCGGGTGCGCTTGGTCGGCACGCGCGTTCATCGTGAGCAGGGCGCCCTGGAGCGCGACCTGCAGCGCATCCCGCGTCGCCGCTCCGACCTTGTCGCGCCAGCCGGCCGGCAGCAGCTCAAAGCCCTTTTCGATCGGCGTGCCGATCAGGCTGGAAACCTTCACCGCCAGACCGGGGTGCTCCAGCAGGGCTTTGGCGCCCGCGAGCTGCGCGTGATGTTCTTCCGAGAGCGGCATGATCGTCCTTGGCAAGTGTGAACGACCCAGTGTAGCGCCCACCGGAGGGGGCAACTGGCCTGAACTCGCACAGGTCGCCGCGTCAGGGAATGGCACCCGACAGCAGCCAGCCCCCCAGGCGATGAGGCCGAGCCCCGCGACACGCGCGACATGCCATCCCCGCGGGGCGATCTTCTCGATCAGCACGAAGGCGGCGATGCCGGCGACCCAGAGCAGATTCATCACGCCGCCCACAAGGAGCAGCGTCATCAATGCCCAGCAGCACCTCGTGCAAAAAACGCCGTGGCGCAGCCCCATCACCAGCACGCCACCGTGACCCTCGCGCCATTCAGTGAGCAGGAAGCTCAGCGGCGAGCGGCATGTTGTTGAATTTCCAGCTCAGTCCGTGATCCTCGTAGCGCGCTGCCTTCGATCGCGACGCCACCGCAGCGTGGCCCGGCGCGATGCACAACGGGTGGTTGCTGATACTCACCTCCGCGCCGCCCTGGCCTTCTCATCCAGGGAGAGCGCAACCTTCCACTTCACTTCGGCCATGTGTCCGGGCGAATGCACCGCCAGGGCGACGCTCAATCCGTCGACCTTCACGTCGCCGAATTCCCCTGGTCGATGTGTCAGGCAACGAGAGCGGTGCATTCGCCTGCGCTGGGCGCACTGAGAAATCGGCACGGACAGGCCGTGCGTCTCCGTCCAGTCAACCGCCTCGGTCGTAGGGCGAATCGAACAGCGCTCATCAGAGGTCCGGCACTGCGTTTTTCTACGAAACGAAAGCGTAGACGATAAAGGCGCCGAACGCCGCCGCGACGACACCGCCAAAGCGGCCAAGAGGCTTGTTCAATGACAAGGCCCAGGACATCAGCCGGACGAAATTGCGGCGCCCCATGAAGGCCAGACCCACGGCAGCTGCGAGCGAGATCCAACCGATGATCTCGATCGCCAGCGGAAAGCGTGACGCGCCGGACTGTAGGATGAACAACGCGCCCAGAATCAGTCTGACCACGACCGCCAGAACCTGTACGGTCAGTTCTTCGACGTTCGCGCGCAGAAAGCCGAAGATGGTCTCCGGATTGATGAGCAGCACGATTCCTGCCAATAGGGTCAGGGCGCCGAAAATGATGATCAATGCGGTCATGATCCGTCTCCTGTGCGAACCTGACTTCTGACACGTCGGCGTGCGGGGAAGTCGTACAGGAGCGAGCATACTCGTACCCATGAGCGAACAACCGTCCGTGGAACCCGCACTTCATGAGCCGCGTCGACCGAAGCAGCTTTTCAGGATCAGGATCCTCGCCGGAATCGCCGTCGTCCTTGCGCTGGCGGCGGCCTATTGGCTGCTCCGTGACAGCGGCGCCCTGAGGACGATTCTCGACGGAACCGAACTGCAGCGACGCATCGTGGGACTCGGCGCCGCGGGTCCGCTCGCGGTGATTGCGCTCATGGTGCTTGCGATCATGGTGAGCCCGATTCCCAGTGCCCCGATCGCCGTCGCTGCCGGCGCCGCCTATGGCCATGGCTGGGGCACGCTCTACGTCATGCTGGGTGCGGAACTCGGGGCGCTCGCCGCCTTCGGCCTGGCGCGCCTGCTTGGGCACGACACCCTGCGGCGCTGGTTCGGGGATCGCCTCCCGGTGGGGTGGCTCGGCTCGCAGAATGTGCTGATGTCGGTCGTCTTCGCGAGCCGCCTGGTGCCGTTCATTTCCTTCGACGTGGTGAGTTATGCCGCGGGGCTGACGGCCCTTTCATCCTGGCGCTTCGCGATCGCCACCCTCTTCGGGATTGCGCCGGCGAGTTTCCTTCTCACACACTTCGGCAGCGAAATGGCCGCCGGCGAAGTCGCGAGAACGATGTACAGCGTGCTGGCGCTGGGTCTGATCATGCTGGTTCCGGTCGCGCTGCATTCCTGGCGTCGGTACCGTCGCCAGCGAGCCGACCCCAGCCGCGAGTAAGTGAAGCGGGTGATTCAGGCTGCGACGTGGGCTGCTCCGTTTCCGTCGCCACCGGCGCATGGATCTGCGACGGCGGCGTGCTCGTCTTCGAGCCCTTCGGCGGCCCCGTCGCCGGCGACCTTCTCGGACTGAGTTGGTGCTCGTGCGCCGCGTGCGCAACGGGCGTCGTCAGGCCACGACCGCCTCGCCCCAGTAGTGGAAGGAAACGATGCGGGGACCCGGGATATAGCGGGACTGCACGTCGGGCTTGAAGCCGGCCTGCTCGAGCAAGGCCGGGATATCCCGATCGAGCATGCATCCGCCCGATACCCTGCTCCAGTACGGTTGGACGCGTGCCTGCCACTTGCGCACATGCGCGTCCGGCGCACGCCCATGTTCGGAGAACAGAAGCTTGCCCCCCGGCACCAGCGCACGGCGCATTTCCCGCAGCGCCGCAACCGGGTCCTCGATGGTGCACAGCGTGTAGGTGCAAACGACGGTTTCGAAGCTCTCGTCCGCGACGGCGAGCTTTTCGGCTGACAGGCCGACGAGCTCGACTTCGATTCCCGAGCGCCGAATGCGCTTGAGAGCGAGCCGGTGCATGCTCAACGAGGGGTCGACTCCCACGATGTTCTTCACGCGTGCCGAATCGTAGAAGGGCATGTTCCGGCCCGTGCCGATGCCGACTTCCAGCACGCGGCCGTGCGCCTGCGGAATCACCTTCATTCGCTGTTTCCCGATCGACTTCCCGCCGCAGGCGAAGTCGGTCAGGTAGGGAAGAAGGATTCGCTCATACCAGCTGGGGGTCATGCGGAATCCTGTCGAGTTGTCGAAGGCCGCGCGCAGCGCAAGAGGCTCACTGCCTGATGTCGGCCCAGTCGACCCCGGTGAGGCCGCGCAACTGTTCCGGAGTGAGGGGAAACACCGAAAAAGGCGTGCCCGCCGCCGCCCAGACCGTGTCGAAGCGCTGCAGGTCCTCGTCAAGCAACAGCTTCACCGGTCGGGCGTGGCCAAGCGGTGCGACGCCGCCGATCGCATAGCCCGTGGCCGTGCGCACGAAATCCGCATCGGCGCGGGCCAGTGGCTCGTTCACCTGCCCGGCCACCTTGGCTTCGCTGACCCGGTTGTCGCCGCTGGCGACGACGATCACCGCCTGGCCGCTTTCCGTGCCGCGAAAGACGATCGACTTGGCGATCTCGGCCACCGAACAGCCGATCGCCGCGGCCGCCTCGGCACTGGTGCGCGTGGGTTGTTCGAACTCGACGACCTGGGTGTCGATGCCCGCTTCGTGCAGGAGTTGCGCGATGCGCAGCGCGGAGGGGTGCGCGGCGGGTTTCATGGTTTCGAGCGGCGTATCGGTTTCGGCTGCGGGGCCGCGTCGAAAACCTCCACGGGCGGCACGCGCGCCAGTCTCGCGGCCTCGTCGGTCGATCCGGTCAGCCACGCATCGACGTCAACGAATTCGATCGGGACGACGCTGCGCTTGTCCTGCTGATCGGGTGGAAACTTCGGTTCCGGCTTGTGCATGCGCGACATCAGCGGATGCTGGTCGGCGTTGATGGTGAGCATCGTGTAGCTCTCGCAGATCTCACCGCTCGCCGTGTCGACCCACGTGTTCCACAGGCCCGCCAAACCCCACGGCGCCCCGTCGGCGCGACGGAAACGCCACCAGATGTTGCGCCCCGATTCCCAGCACGGCTCGTCGAAGGACCAGGCCGGAATGATGCAGCGCTTGCCGTCGCGCCATGGAAACTTGTACGACGCCTTGCTCGCGAGTTCCTCGAAGCGGGCGTTGTTGGTCGAGTAGGCGAGCTTCGCGGTCTTGGCGAACCAGGGGATCAGGCCCCATTGGCCGACGACGAGCTCGCGTTCGCCGGATTCCGCATCCGCGCGAATGAACGGGCCCTGCGCACGCGGGAAGATCTCGATCTCGCCGTGCCACGGATTGCCGCGGCCGACGTGCCAGGCGCGCTCGATGGCCGCCTGATCGGGGGAGACGTAGCGGTTGCACATGCGCCGAGTCTAGCGCGTACTCGGAAGTCGTCGGGAAGGGTCGTGGGCATCAATGGGAGGCGATGGGAACCAGCCCAGCTGCGCGGGCAAACTGCCAAAGACCGATTGGCGCGGTGTTCTCCAGGCTCTCGGCAATCGCCATGTCGAATTCCGCGGCGGCAAGCGCATAGCGCCCGACGAGCGTCGCGTCGCCGATCAGGACCATCGGCGTTTCGGGCGCCGCATCGGCGCGCACGGCTTTCTGCATCGCGGCGAATTCGTGGCCGATCAGCAGGCCGGAAAGATAGTCTCCGGTCAGGTTGGGCGCGAGCCGGTCGGTCAAACCCAGCGCGCGGGTGACGAACAGCTGGTGCGTCAGGTCACCGGCGCCGTCGACCCGGGCGGCGCGAACGCCCCGCCGGAACGCGTCGTTGTGCACGCTGTCCGCGGCCGGGTCGTCCGTCGCCATGCGGCCCAGAATGGAATGCTTGCGCAGCAGCGCGAACAACTCACCGGTCATGAAGGTGGCAAAGCGCTCGATGCGTCCCGCGCGCACCTCCACCCACTTCGAGTGCGTGCCGGGGAGCACGAAGCGCGCGCCGCGTTGCCACTGCGGATGGGCGCCCAATGCGCCGGCAATCTGCGTTTCCTCGCCGCGCATCACGTCGGGGTCCGTTCCCTCAGCGAGCTGCACGACACCGGGGGCAATGACCAGTGTCGTTCCGAGCCCAGTGTCCACGCGCGTGGCATGGGCCGCAAGAGTGCTCAGATCGGCGGGGCAGGGTACGTAGGGCGCCTCGCGCCAGCCTTGCTTGCTCCCGACCATGCCGCTGGCCACGGCCGGCACGCCGGGATGCCGCGCCAGCCATTCCCCGGCAACCTCGCCAAAGGCGCGCTGAAATCCGCCGGCCTCGGCGGGTGCGGGGAGTTGCAGGATGCCGTGCGCCGAAGCGCGGGAATCGATGATGCGGCCCTGCGCGTCGAAGAGAAAGGCGCGCAGTCTGCTGGTGCCCCAGTCGAGGCCGATCAGGGTGGGGTGATCGCTTGCGCTCATGGTCTGTGCTCCGGCGCCCGGTTCCTGTCGGCATTTTCACCACCGCCATCGGCGCCCGATCCATTCGGGAGTCAGCAACGTCAGCAGGAACCGCGTGAGTTCCAGGAAAGCGATCATGACGATCCGAATCCCCGGTTGCAGGGGATCCATGCCAACGGCCACGGCAATCGGCGCTGGAACGGGGTGCGCCAAAGCATTTTCTCTGAGGGCTGACGACCCATCTCGCCCGCCGATGTTGAGCGCAGCGAAATAGCGCTCGGATGCAGCGCTGTGTCAGGCCCACCTGTGGTCATCAGGTATCCCGTCTCTTTGTCCCTCTTGAACGACCTACTCCGGAATCCTTCATACGCCTTGCAACAAGTACACAACCAGGCCGACAAGCAATACGGCGAGAAACAACAATGCAATGATCCGTTTTGGTCCGATTCCGTTGTCCATCTCGTGATCCATGTCGCTATGCGCTTCGCGGTGGTGCCGTTTGTGCAGCCAGACGAGACCGGCCGCCAGACAAGCAAACACCACGTTCATGTAGAAGGTGTAATCCAGGGCGAACTGCGCGACGTCCTCCACACGGCGGCTGCTTTCCGGAGTGATTCCAAGTGCCCCAAACAAATAGTGCATCGCCAACGCAGTGATCACGATGCTCACGTACATTACCGCGGCGATGTAAAGCGCTATCCGCCAACCGTAGTACTTGGCGTTAATCATCACCAGCGGTGGCACCATCAAGTCCGAATAAATGAATCCCATGATGCCAGCAAACAGCACGCCATTCGTGTTCAGTACCGTGGCAAGCGGAATGTTGCCCATCGAACCGATAAATGTTGCCGCTGCAACGAATGGCGCAACAGCCGCATTCTCGAGCACGATCAACCACTCCGGGATATCGCCGCGCGCGCCCATCAGAAAGATTTTCTCCCACAGTGAGGGCGGAACCAGCACGGCCACGAATCCGGCGATGGTGAAACCGATCAGGATCTCCTCCCATACCATCTTCCAGTCCGAGACGAAGCGATGGCCGACGAGATCCCAGCCCGCCCGGCTGCGGATGCGTTGGCGCCAGTTGAAGTCGCTGTCCTCGTCATCGGCCTGCTCCTCCACTATTTCGCGAGCTTCCCTGAACCAGCGTTTCGGGTAGGTCAGCTTGATCAAGACACTGCTGATGCCGATCAGAAGCAAGCCACCGACGAGCTCTGCGGCCAGGAACTGCCAACCAAGGAAGATGACAATAAGAATTCCAAGCTCAATGACCAAGTTGGTGGAAGCGAACATGAAGGCAACTGCCGCAACGAAGTGGGCACCCTTTATGACCAGCGCACGGGCGGCGGCAAGCGCCGCGAACGAACAGGAAGACGAGGCCGCGCCGAAGACCGTCGCCAGCGACACGCTCTTGAGGTCCGCTTTGCCCATGTGGGGGGTCAGCCGCCCCTTCGGTACGAAGGCCTGAATCATCGCGCTAACCCAGTAACCCAAGACAAAAGCCCAGCCGGCCTTCCAGAAAAACCCGACTGCCGTCTTGGCGGCTTCACCGTAGAGTTCCCAGGCACTCATGATGCATTTCCTTTTTTGTTGGTCGTGGGTGTTCTTGCCCAAGAGTACAGCCACTGCGGGCCTGAAGTTCGAGGAACGCGGCGACCGAAGGCGTGTGCGGCACGCCTTCGGGGTGTCGACATGATTGATGGGATGGACTTCCGCCGATTTCTCGGCGTCAGCGTAGCTGTCGTCTTTACGCACGGACTCTTCCTCGAGCCCGTCGCCACGCGAGGTGCAGCCCTGCGCATCCGGCAGCGGCTGTCTCTGGGGGTGTGCGAGGCGGCGTTCGCCCTGGGGCTACGGACGCGCAAGGCGAAGCGACGGGTAGAGAGGAAGCGCCTGACGATCGACCGCTTGGTCGTGGCGGCCGGCGCGTCGCTCCGGAGCGCACGGCGTACGACAGGAAGCGACTCGGGATGGCGCTGACGCGCCGACGTGGCGTGTACGGCTCGCGCGTACGTGGTTCTAGCGACGAGGCCAAGTCGCTTCGCTGCATAGCTTCCCCACCGCTTGGCAGCGCTCTTCAACGGCCCCGCGGTCCTCGTCTTCGGGCAGCTCCTCATGCGCTCCTCGGGCCGATGTGTGAATCCCGCGGTCATGGCGATCGTTTCCAGCAGGCGAATGGTTACCGCGGCGCTTGAGCGACCATATTGCCGGATCTGGTTGAACGCCGCGTCGATGATCTCCGGGAACGTATCCGCGGGCGCAATTACCCGAAGCTGATTCTGCCGGTCATGGCGATATGGCGACGGCATGTCTCGTGCCGCCAACCGACACAACGCGGACCCAAGGCGATCCACACACGTCGTCGCCGTGAACGGGTCGTTCGTCCCGGGAGAGAGGGCTCGGACCGCAATCTCTACCAACTGGTTCACCCCGAACTCGAGGTCCTGGCCTGAGGTCCGCTGGTAGCCCAGGATGAAGAGTGAATGGACTTGGTCCGTGAGCCGGTCGGTCACTCGGTTTCCCGGCCAGATCAGCGCCAGCGGACGATCGGCGATGACATAGTTTCCAGACCTTCGCTCCAGTCGCACGATCAGGTCCTCTTCCGTCGCCAGCGCAAGCAAGGCCTCCGCGTCGATGAACTGGAGATAGCCGTCGCCGTCCGCGCCGATCTGCCGAGCCTGCTCATCGAACGCCTAGAGGAAGCGCGCATCGGGTGGCTCCGCTGGGATCCGTTGCGTCTCCCGCCCGATCCGTTCCGGGAACAGACTGTCGATCTTCTCGATCAATTCCTTGCCGATCCGTGCGGCGATCGCATTGGCCTGGATGGATACGGAGACGTGATGGATGAAGTAGATGAACACCCCAACGCTCGCCACGGCGAGCAGAACGCCGAGGGTGACCAACAGGTGCGGGACAAAAGCGACCTCCTCCGCGCGGCGGATCGTGCGAAGAACGATCAGGCAGTACAGGAAGGTGGCGATGAACGTGCCAAGAACCACTTGTGTGGTGGAATCGCGCATGAAACTGCGCAGCAGACGGGGGCCCAGCTGGGAGGAGGTCAGCGACAGCGCGACCAACGTCATCGAGAACACCACGCCGGCGATCGTTATCATCGATCCGGCAACGATCCCGAGCACCGCGCTCGCCCCTTCTGCTCCACCGGTGAACGTCCAGCCCAGATTGAGCGCCAACCACTGCGTCACCGGCACGTCCACAGTGACGCCCACGAGGGCCAAGGCCACGGCCACGCTGGCCATGACCACCGGAATAAACCAGAAACTGGAACGAACGCGATCCCAGATCTTGAAGAACTGCCCTCTCACGATGATGGCCCCTCGTTTCCTCGCACGTCATCCACAGTCGCACATGGTGCGAACCGGCGCGCCGGGCACGGTGGCGGACAACGGGACGGCGCCGCCGGTGCGGCGGAGTCGGGCGATCTGCAAGGAAAGGGAGCAGATCTGGCTGGCGATCGTTGCATAGATGGCCGTATTCCCGCAGTATTTCCTCATAGTCGGTGTATGTAAGCGGCGCATCTGCCTGCGGCGGTCATGCTTGTCGCCCTGTTCCGACGGCCAGTGCATTGGCATCACGCCAAATCATTGCCTACTATATAGAAAGCGGAGGAATCTTAGGCAGGTCGATTCTGCCCGGCCTCTGACCCGCATCCACGATCGGGCACCGGACGTCGAACGCAACCCGACCATCATGGGCTGGATGGCGGACGAATACGCAAAGATCGTTCGCCGCCTCGAAACCGCGGTGATCACCGGCAAGGCGGACTGCATCCTCGAGAAGCGCGGCATCCCGGTGCAGCCCAAGAACACCTGCCGCCGCACGAACGGCACTCTGGACTGAACAACGAGAGATACGGCACAGGAGAGCACATCATGAGCGACAGCTTCAACGCCCGCGCCACCTTCAAGGTCGGCGGCAAGGAACACGTTTACTACCGCCTGGAAGTGCTCGCCGAACACTGCGACCTGCCCCGCCTGCCTTACGCCACGAAGATTCTCCTCGAAAACCTGCTGCGCTTCGAAGACGGAAAATCCATCACCCGCGATGACATCCTGGCCGTCGCCGCCAACCGGCCAGCGCTGCACCAGGACCGGGAGATCGCCTTCACGCCGGCACGCGTCGTCATGCAGGACTTTACCGGCGTGCCGGCCATCGTCGATCTGGCCGCGATGCGCGACGCCATGCACGCGCTCGGCGGCGATCCCGAGAAAATCAACCCGCTGGCGCC
>JAGXFR010000044.1 GCA_024637155.1 Burkholderiaceae bacterium
CCAGCAACCCGAGCAGGATCGCCGCGGCGCAGCCGAGCCAGATCGGCGCCAGATTGCCGGCATAGAACATCGCGATGATCACGATCGCCCCCAGATCGTCGAAGGTCGCGACCGCGAGCAGAAAGACCCGCAGGCCGACGGGCACGCGATTGCCCAGCAGGGAGAGCACCCCGAGCGCGAAAGCGATGTCGGTTGCCGCGGGAATCGCCCAGCCGGCCAACGCCTCCCGATCGCCAAAATTAATTGTGGCGTAGATCAGCGCGGGGACCGCCATGCCGCAGATGGCGGCGACCGCGGGCAGCATGGCCTGCCGCGGGTCGGACAATTCTCCTTCGAGGATCTCGCGCTTGATCTCGAGGCCCACCAGGAGAAAGAACACCGCCATCAGTCCGTCGTTAATCCACGAGAGCAGCGGCTTGGCGATCGCAAGGGCACCGAAGTGCAAGCCGACCGAGGTGTCGAGCAGGGCGAAGTACAGGGAAGACAGCGGCGAGTTGGCCATTGCCAGCCCTGCGGCGGCGGCAATTACGAGCAGGGTGCCGCGCGCCGACTTCTGCGCGACGAAGTCACGCAGTGCCTGGCGCATGCGGTTCGGCATCCGGATCTCCGACTCCGTTCGTTCCGAACGGAGTCGCTACCGGGTCATTTCACGTTGGCTCTCGGCGCCGGCGTTGTCACCGGGCGCCTCCATCGCGCGGCACGGACCCAGGATCGTCGCGAGAACGACCGCGTTCTGCAGGTCGCGCGGGCTGCCGAACAGGGATCGTCGGGAAAAGCGACGCCCGCGCGGCGCGGCCGGGGCGCTCGGCGCCCCGCTGCGGCCGAAATGCCCGGCCGTCGCGCGCGCCACCGGCGGCGCCTGCAGTTCGGTCCCTTCCTCCGGGAATTCCCAAAGAGGCTCCGCCTCCGCCTCGGGCTGGCGTTGCGGGGCGAAGCGCTTGACCAGATACTGAAAGAGCACGATGCCGGCAAAGAGCAACACATACAAAAACTCTTTGGGGAAACCTTCCACGATCTTCCTCCCTATTTGACGGGTGCGGCGGGCGGCTCGTCACCACCGCTGGCGATCTCTTCACGCATGACGGTGTCGGCCTGCAGGTTCTTCATGCGGTAGTAGTCCATGATACCCATGTTGCCCTGGCGGAAGGCCTCGGCCATCGCGCGCGGCACTTCCGCTTCGGCTTCCACCACCCGTGCCCGCATTTCCTGCTCGAGCGCGACGGCCATCGCGCGCCGTTCTTCGGCCTTGGCTTGCGCGATCTGCTTGTCGGCGTTGGCCTGGTCGATCTGCAGCTTGGCGCCGATGTTCTGCCCCACGTCCACGTCCGCGATGTCGATCGACAGGATCTCGTAGGCCGTTCCCGAATCCAGCCCCTTGCTCAGCACGTGCTTGGAAATGTGATCCGGGTTCTCGAGCACGTTCTTGTGGCTCAGCGCCGAGCCGATCGTGCTCACCATGCCTTCGCCCACCCGCGCGATGATCGTCTCTTCGCCGGCGCCGCCCACCAGCCGATCGATGTTGGTGCGTACCGTCACCCGGCACACCGCGATCAGCTGAATCCCGTCCTTGGCCACTGCGGCGATCTTGGGTGTTTCGATGACCTTGGGCAGAACCGACATCTGCACGGCTTCGAGCACGTTGCGTCCGGCCAGATCGATGGCGGCGGCGCGCTTGAAGGGCAGGGGAATGTTGGCCTTGTCGGCCGAGATCATGGCGTTGACGACGCGCACGACGTTGCCGCCCGCCAGGAAGTGCGCCTCCAGATCGTTGATGGAGATTTCGATGCCCGCCTTGACCGCACTGATCCGCGCGGTGACCACGGTGGTGGGGGGGACGCGCCGCAGCCGCATGCCGATCAGGGTCAAGAGCCCCACGTAGGCGCCCGATGCCCACGCCGCGATCCACAACGGGATGGGCACCAGATACAGAATCAGCGCCAGTCCGGCGACAATCATCAGCAGGATCCCGAGGGCTCCCGTCAGTCCCGTTTCAATACCCATCTGGTGCTACTCCTTGCGGTTGGTGTTCGTTGTGCGTTGCACGACAACCCGGTTGCCGTCGACGCGAATCACTTCGATCGACTCCCCGGCATCGATATGTTCACCGTCGGACACCACGTCCACACGATGACTGTCGATCTCGGCGATGCCGGCGGGGCGCAGGGGGGAAGACGCACGGCCCGTTCTCCCCAACCACTGCAGGTCGCTCGCGGGTGCCGAAGCGTAGCCTTGCGACGCGTCCAGCCCGTCCTCGAGGATCAGCCGTCGACCAAATGGCAGTCGCGGCAGGTAGCGCAGTATGACGAGACTGGCGACGAACGCAAGGAGCAGCGAGAAGACGACACGCGTCGCAGCACCAACGATGAACTCGAAGGTGTCTCCGCTCCCGACCAGACTCATGATGAGGCCCGTGAGAATCGCCGCGATTCCCAGCACCCCGGCGATCCCGAAGCCCGGGATGACGAACACCTCGAGCACCAGCAGGATGATGCCGCCCAGCGCGAGCAGCAGTTCCTCCCAGCCGGCGAGCTGGACCAGCCAGTGCCCCCAGAGAAACAGCCCGAGACTCGTGATGCCCAGCGCGCCGGGTACCCCGAAGCCAGGCGTGCGGATCTCGAGAATGATGCCGATCATCGCGATGGTGATCAGCAGGGAACTCAGCACCGGATTCGTCAGAAAACGCACCAGGTTTTCGGCCCAGTTGGGCGTGGCACGCCGGATCTCGGCGCCGCCCAGCCCCAGCTTCTCCAACGCCGCCTCGAGCGTGTCGGCGCGGAAGTCGGCGACCTTGTGCTTGAGCGCTTCCTCGGTGGTCAGGGTGAGCAGTTTGCCCTTGGCGACGAGCCCGGGAATGACCACATCGGCGTCCACCATCGCTTCCGCGACCAGCAGCGGTCGCTTGCGCGCCTCGGCCGTGGCGCGAAACTCCTTGCGGACGTAGGAAACCGTCTTCTCGGAAACGGGCTGGGCGCTGGTGCCCGACTCGCCGACCTGCACGGGCGTGGCCGCACCGATCGTGCCGCCCTCGGCCATGACGATGTGCTGCGTCGCAAGGCTGATCAGCGCGCCGGCCGAGATGGCCCGCTTGTTGACGAATGCGATGCTTCGAATGCGGGCGTTGAGCAGCGCGTCGCGGATCTGCACGGCCGCGTCGACGCGGCCGCCGAAGGTGTTGATGTCCAGGACCACCGCAACGGCTCCCGCTGCGCTCGCCTCGTCGAGGACACGCTGGATGAAGGGCGCCAGCCCGAGATCGATGATTCCCGTGATCGGCGCCACATAGACGATCGGCGGCGGCTTTTCCTGCGCGAAGCCGACGCCTTGCGGCCCGAGCACCCCGAGCGCAGCGAGAAGGAATGCTCGTGCGGCCCACATGATTGCGTTCACGGTGACTCCCGCTCTCGGCACTGGGCCGTCCGTCCTTGAAGGAAAATCCTCGCCACGAATGGGCACGAGACGCACAGGCGCGGCGGGAACATCGCGACCGCACCATGCGTTTCCGCGAGGGGAGCAGCAAGGCGGCGCAACGCTGCGTCGATCATAGCATTCGCTCGCGGGAGGCATGGACAGCCCGGTGAAGCGATGGCAGCATAGGTGCAATACGCAGACTGGGCGCCCACGAGCGCTCACATCCCACGCAACATTTGGAGGAATTCCTCCGGCGGGCGCGTCGGCCGGGGTCGCTGCGCGTATGCTGCCATGCACCCCCGCAGGGGGCAAGGGCGGCGAGGACCGAACCCGTGACCAGCAACGAGGACGCAAGACGAATGCCGGATGCAAACGTGGAGCGCAGCGCCGCGCGGGATGACGATCGTGGGTTCATGCACCGGGCGCTCGCCCTGGCGCAACAGGCGGCGCTGCAAGGCGAAGTGCCGGTTGGTGCCGTCGTCGTGCACCAGGGGCGGGTCGTGGGAAAAGGGTGGAATCACCCGATCGGCGGCGCCGACGCGACCGCGCACGCCGAGATCCACGCGATCCGCGCAGCGTGCCGCGCGCTCGGCAACTACCGGCTGACCCAGGCGACGCTCTACGTCACGCTCGAGCCCTGCGCGATGTGCAGCGGGGCAATCATGCACGCGCGCATCGCGCGGGTGGTGTTTGGTGCGGCCGACCCGAAGACGGGGGCCTGCGGCAGCGTCGTGGACCTGTTCGCCGAGGCGCGGCTCAATCACCACGCCACGGTCGAAGGCGGTTTGCTGGCGCCGGAGAGCGTCGCGCTGCTGCGGGAGTTCTTCGCCGGGCGGCGGTCACGCCCGGAGCCGATGGGCTGATCCGGGCGACCCCGCAACGACAACTTCTACTGGATCTTCGCCTTCGCGCGCAGATCCTTCTGCAACGCCTCGATGCGCTGGCGCTCGAGTTGCTGAACGATCTGGGGCCGCACCTGATCCATGGGCGGGGCCTTGACGTCGCGGACGTCGTCGACGCGGATCACGTGGTAGCCGAACTGGGTCTTGACGGGCGCCTGCGTGAACTTGCCCTTCTCGAGCTTGACCAGCGCTTCCGCGAATTCCTTGACGAAGGTCGTGGGCACGTTCCAGTCCAGGTCGCCGCCCTGTTGCGCGGATCCGGTGTCGGTGGACTGCTTGGCGAGTTCCTCGAACTTCCCGTTCTTCTTGAGTTGCTCGATGATCTGCTTGGCCGTTTCCTCTTTCTCGACGAGGATGTGGCGCGCCTTGTACTCCTTGCCCGACTGCGCCTTGACCGCCTTGTCGTATTCAGCCTTGACTTCCTCGTCCTTGATCGGGTTGGTCTTGGCGTAGTCGAGAACCAGCGCACGGATCAGGATGTCCTGCCGGGCCAGATCCAGCTGGCGCTGCACGTCGGCGTTCTTCGCGAGGCCGCGTTTCTCGGCCTCCTGCATGAACAATTCACGGGCGATCAACTCGTCGCGCACCGCGGCACGCAGTTCCGGCGTGTCGGCGCGGCCCTGTCCGGCGAGGATCTGAACGAACTCGTCGACCCGCGCCTTGGGGATGGCCTTGCCGTTGACCACTGCTGCATTCTGCGCAAGGGCCGAGGTACCCGCGAGCAGCAGCGCAGCCGCGAGCAGGGGGGCGGCATGGGCCGCGCGGATCGGAAATATCATTTCTGTTCCTTGTGGAGGATGGGATTGGGGAGAGTTGGTGAGGTGTTGCCCGTCGGCGTCCGTGCGTCGATCGCGAGCGCATGAATGGGACCGGGGAGCCACTCGCGCAAGGAATGATACACGAGGCGATGGCGCGCGACGGTGCTCAGTCCCGCGAACGCGTCGCTGACGATGTGCGCGCGGAAATGCCCGCCGCTGCGCGCGCCTTCATGCCCGACGTGCAGGTGCCCCTCGTCCTCGACTTCGACCTGCGCGCCTGGGAACGCGGTGCGCAGCCGCGCGCTCAAATCGTCCGCCGTCAGTCGGTTCGTCACGCGTCTTCCTGGATGAAGCGCCCAATGTAGAAGGCCTGGGCAACGATGAACACGAGCGTCAGGCCCATCGTACCGAAGAGCTTGAAATTCACCCAGATGTCGGTCGAGAAGTTGAAGGCGACGAACAGGTTGGCGGCGGCCATCGCCACGAAGAACGTGGCCCAGACCAGGTTGAGCCGGTCCCAGATCGGTGCCGCCAGGCGCACCTGGGCGTTCATCATCGCTTCGATCAGGTTCTTGCGGAAGCCATATCGCGCCACGAGCAGCGCAATGGCGAACGCCGCGTAGAGCACGGTCGGTTTCCACTTGATGAAGGTCTCGTCGTGGAACAGCAGCGTCATGCCGCCGAAGACGACGATGATCGCCAGACTGGCCCACTGCATGCCCGCGACCTTGCGGCCGCGCGCGAGCAGCCAGGCGATCTGCGCGATGCTCGCGATGATCGCTACCCCCGTGGCCACGTAGATGTCGTAGACCTTGAAGGCGACGAAGAAGAGGATGACCGGGAAGAGGTCGAAGAGCAGTTTCATCGGATTCCGTGAAGTCAACCTGCCAACGGGCAGTGATGGGCGCTTGCCAACAGGCTATAATTATAGATTAGCTACCAACGAGGCAACCAACATGGCTGAACGTTCACGCAAGCGCCGCAACACCCTTGAGCGCCGCTGTCTGCCCAAGTCGCTCAAGCGCCTGTTCAACGGCTCTTCGCGCACCATCTTCAAGATGCTCCTGAAGGGCAAGTAAGCAGGAAACCAGGCGACTAGTTTTCATCCGCGGCGCCGTCGGCTTCAAAACGCAGCGCCGCCGAATTGATGCAATAGCGCAGGCCCGTGGGTTGCGGGCCGTCTTCGAACACGTGACCGAGGTGTGCGTCGCATGCGGCGCACAGCACCTCGGTGCGGACCATCCACATCTGCATGTCGCGACGCGTGCGCACGCACCCGTCCGTGGCCGGTCGCGTGTAGCTCGGCCAACCGGTCCCCGAATCGAACTTGTCTCCCGAGGCGAACAGGGCGCGTCCGCAGCACACGCAGGCATAGGTGCCCGCGGCGTGCTGATCGTGGTATTTCCCTGAAAAGGGCGGCTCGGTGGCGCCACGGCGCGTCACGTCGTACTGCGTGCCCGTAAGTTTCTTGCGCCAGTAGGCGTTGTCCTTCAGCGTGGTTTCGTCGTTCATGAGCCGGCAGTTCAGGGGAGTTGCGCTTGCGCGAGGGCTACCGGCATGCTAAGCCCAAGTGCATAATCGCCGCGATCAACCATAACCATCAGGGGGACACGCCATGCAGGGTTTGATGATGGACATGCCGCTGCTCGTCTCGTCGATTCTCGAGCACGCGACCCGCCACCACGGCAGCGTCGAGATCGTCTCGCGACGCGTGGAGGGGGATCTCCACCGCTACACCTATGCCGACCTGAACCAGCGCGCGCGCCGTCTGGCGAGCGCATTCACGCGACTCGGGGTCGGGGTCGGCGACCGGATCGGGACCCTGGCCTGGAACGGCTACCGTCACCTGGAGATCTACTACGGGGTCGGGGGCATGGGCGCGGTCGTGCACACGATCAACCCCCGGCTGCATCCGGAGCAGATCGCCTGGATCGTCAACCATGCGGGCGACACGCACCTCGCCTTCGACATCAGCTTTCTGCCGATCATCCAGGCCATCGCGCCGCGCTGCCCCGGGGTGCAGAGTTGGATCGCGCTGGTCGACGCGGAGCGCCAGCCGACGATTCCGGGAGTGGATCTGGTCAATTACGAGGAGTTCCTCGCGACCGGCACGACGGACTTCCATTGGCCCGAACTCGACGAACGCACCGCGGTCGGGCTGTGCTACACCTCGGGCACGACGGGCAACCCGAAGGGGGTGATGTACGCGCACCGATCGACCGTGCTCCACGCCTACGCGGCCGCGCTCCCCGACTCGATCGGGGCCTCGGCGCGCGACACCGTGCTCCCGGTGGTGCCGATGTTCCACGTCAACGCCTGGGGCCTGCCGTATCTCTGCCCGCTGGTCGGTGCGCGGCTGGTGTTTCCCGGACCCAGCCTCGACGGCAAGTCGCTCTACGAACTTTTCGAAGCCGAGCGCGTCACCTTCTCGGCCGGTGTGCCGACCATCTGGCAGGGGCTGCTCGCGCACGTGCGCAGCAACGGGCTCAAGTTCTCCACGCTGCAGCGCACGCTGATCGGCGGTTCGGCCTGTCCGCCGTCAATGATCGACGCGTTCCGCGACGAATTCGGAGTGGACGTGATCCACGGCTGGGGCATGACCGAACTCTCGCCGCTGGGTACGCTTTCGCGGCTGCAATTCAAGCATCTCGATCTCGACCCGGCCGCGCAGCGCCGCATTCTCGCCAAGCAGGGGCACGTGATCTTCGGCATCGACTTGAAGATCGTCTCCGACGAGGGGCAGGAGTTGCCGTGGGACGGCACCACGCAGGGCGAATTGCTGGCGCGCGGACCGTGGGTGATCCGCGAGTATTTCCGTGGCGAGGGGGGCGACCCGCTCGTCTACGACGCGGACGGCACGGGCTGGTTCCCGACTGGCGACGTCGCCACGATCGACCCGGACGGGTACATGCAGATCACCGACCGCAGCAAGGACGTGATCAAGTCGGGCGGGGAGTGGATCAGCACGATCGATCTGGAGAACCTCGCGGTCGCGCACCCCGGGGTTGCGCAGGCTGCCGTGATCGGTGTCGCGCACCCGAAGTGGGACGAGCGGCCGCTGCTGATCGTCGTGCGCGCCCCGGGCACCGAGGTGACGCGAGAGGAATTGCTCGCCTATTACGAGGGCAAGATCGCGAGTTGGTGGACACCCAACGACGTGCAGTTCGTCGACGCGATTCCGCTGGGCGCAACCGGCAAGATTCTGAAGACAAAGCTGCGCGAGCAGTTCCGCGACTACGTGCTGCCGTCGGAGTGAAGGGAGCGAGTCGCGCCGGAGGCCGCGCCGGAGGCCTTGTCTCGCCGTTACTTGTTCCCTTATGATGTATGAAGAAACGCAAGCGCTGTTTAACGTTCGCCAGGAGACCGGTACACATGAGCAAAATTCGCTTCGCCGCGATGGCCGTCGCCGTCGCATCCACGTTTGCCGCACCTGCCGCGATCGGGCAGACCGTCAAGGTTGCATTCATCGACCCGCTCTCGGGCCCGTTCGCTCCGGTCGGACAGACCATCCTGCACTCCTGGCAAACCGTGGTGGAGGTCGCCAATCAGAAAGACTGGGCCGGCGGACCGAAGTTCCAGATGGTCGCGTTCGACAACAAGGGCAGCCCGCAGGAAAGCCTGACCGTGCTCAAGCAGGTGATCGACCAGGGCATTCGCTACGTGGTGCAGGGCAACGGCTCGGGTGCGGCGATCGCCCTCTCGGACGCGATCCAGAAGCACAACGACCGCAATCCCGGCAAGGAAATCGTCTATCTGAACTATGCGGCAGTCGATCCGTCGCTGACCAACGAGCGCTGCTCGTTCTGGCACTTCCGGCTGGACATCAACGCCGACATGAAGATGGAGGCGCTCAGCGCCTACATGGCCAAGAACATGGCGGTCAAGAAGGTCTATCTGATCAACCAGGACTATTCCTTCGGTCAATCGGTGGCGGCGGCCGCCAAGCGCGACATTCCGCGCAAACGCGCCGACGTCGAGATCGTCGGCTCGGATCTGCACCCGATCATGCAGGTCAAGGACTTCGCCCCCTATATCGCGAAGATGAAGGCGGCGGGCGCCGACACCGTGGTCACCGGCAACTGGGGCGTGGATCTTCAGTTGCTGATCAAGGCGGCCAAGGACGCCGGCTACGACGCGAACTTCTACACCTACTACGCCGGCACGACCGGGGTGCCCACCGCGATGGGGAGCACGGGCGAGGGTAAGGTTCACCAGGTCATCAACTGGATTGTGAACGTTCCGCCCAGCTATCCGGGCAGCGACCTGCGCGAGATGCAGACCAAGAAGTTCGGGGACGACTACTACACCTTCCAGACCTACGTCGGCATTCAGCTGCTTGCCGAGGCGATGAAGAGAACCAAGTCGATCGACCCGGTGAAGGTCGCCTTCGCGATGGAGGGCATGCGGGTTCCGAGCCTGAACGGCGAGATCGATATGCGCGCTTCGGACCACCAGCTGCAGCAGAACGTCTACATCTCCACGTGGGCGAAGAAGGACGGCAAGGCAGTCAAGTACGACGATGAGAAGACGGGCTACGGGTGGAAAATGCAGACGATGATCCCCTCGTACGTCGCAGCGCAGCCCACGTCGTGCCAGATGAAGCGGCCGCCGCGGCCCTGATTCACTGACGAATCCCGCCCCCGGGGCGCGCAGGCGCGCGTCCCGGGCGTGGTTTTGCCCTGTTCTCACGCAACGCGCAACGCCCATCGGATTGCCTTCGCTTGGAACTCGCCGCCATCTCGCTGTTGAACGGCATCAGCTACGGGCTGCTGCTGTTCATGCTCTCTTCCGGACTGACGCTGATCTTCAGCATGATGGGAGTGCTGAACTTCGCCCACGCATCGTTCTACATGGTCGGCGCCTATGTCGCCTATCAGGTGAGCGTCTGGATCGGCTACTGGCCCGCGCTGGTGGTCGCGCCGCTGGTGGTCGGGGCGCTCGGCGCGCTGGTCGAGCGCTATGGGCTGCGCCGAGTTCACCAGTACGGCCACGTGCCCGAGTTGCTCTTCACCTTTGGCTTGACCTACATCATCGTTGAACTCGTCCAGATCATCTGGGGACGGGCCGCGGTGCCGTACCGGATCCCCGCGGAACTCGACGGGCCGCTCTTCATGGTGTTCACGACCCAGTTTCCGACCTATCGCGGCTTCATGATGCTGGTGGCCGTGCTGATGCTCTTCTCGCTCTATCTCGTTCTCACGCGGACCCGCATCGGACTGATCATTCAGGCCGCGCTCTCGCACCCGCACATGGTCGAGGCGCTCGGCCACAACGTGCCCCGAGTCTTCATGCTGGTTTTCGGCGCGGGTGCCGCGCTCGCGGGACTGGCCGGAGTGATCGGCGGCAACGCCTTCGTGACCGAACCGGCGATGGCGCACCTGGTGGGCTCGATCATTTTCGTGGTGGTCGTCGTCGGCGGCATGGGTTCGCTGGCCGGAGCATTCATCGCCTCGCTGCTCATCGGCGTGCTGCAAACGCTCGCCGTGGCGATCGATGCCTCGCTCGCCGCCATGTTTGCGGCGGTGGGCCTGAACGTCACCGCGGACACGCCGCTCTACAGCCTGTGGAGCCTCAAGGTTTCGCAGGTCGCGCCGGTGCTGCCCTACCTGTTGCTGGTGCTGGTGTTGATCCTGAGGCCGCGCGGGCTGATGGGTTCGAGGTCCGACTGAGATGGGAACCTGGCGACCGCGACTTCGCAGGGGGGCCAGCGGCCCGGAATTGCGCTTCGCGCCCGTGAGCGTCGGCCGCTGGGCGATCTGGGGGTTCACCATCTTGTTGTTCATGGTGATGCCGTACGTCTTTCGCTCGGGATTCGCGCTCACGCTGCTCTCGCAGATGGGCATCATGATCATCCTCACGCTCTCCTACAACGTGATCTTCGGACAGGGCGGGATGCTGTCCTTCGGCCACGCCGTTTATTCGGGGATGGGCGCGTTCTTCGCAATCCACGCGATCAACTGGATCAGCGCAGGGGGGATCTGGCTGCCGATCTCGCTGGTCCCGCTCGTCGGCGGATTCTTCGGGGCCGTCTTCGGCGTGGTGTTCGGTTACCTGACCACCAAGCGCGCGGGGACGACCTTCGCGATGATCAGCCTGGGCATCGGCGAAATGGTCTTTGCGGCCGCCCTGATGTTCCCGGGCTTTTTCGGCGGCGAGGGCGGCGTCACCGCCAACCGGGTGGTGGGCGAGCCGGTGCTCGGCATCAGCTACGGACCCTCGATCCAGGTCTACTACCTGATCGTGTTCTGGTGCGTCGTCTCGATGATCGGGATGTTCGCGTTCTCGCACACGCCGCTGGGCAGGATTTCGAACGCGGTGCGCGACAACCCGGAGCGTACCGAGTTCATCGGCTACAACACGCAACAGGTGCGATTTCGGGTGCTGGTGATCTCGGCCTTCTTCGCCGGGATCGCGGGTGGACTCTCGGCGATCATGTTCGAGATCGTCTCCGCGGAGAATGTTTCGGCGGTCCGCTCCGGCGGGGTGCTGCTGGCGACCTTCATCGGTGGCGCGATGTTCTTCTTCGGCCCGATTCTCGGGGCGATCGTTTTCATCTTCTTCGCAGTGGCGCTTTCGGACTTCACCGCCGCGTGGCTGTTCTACCTGGGCGCCTTCTTCGTCCTCATCGTGATGTATTCGCCCGGCGGGCTTGCCGCACTGGTGCTGATGAACCTGCGGGTGCTCAAGTACGGGCTGTTCGCCAGGCTGCGTGACCCCTACGTCGGGGTGCTGCTCACCGGTGCGTTGCTGCTGCTGGGCGTGGTGATGGTGGTCGAGATGGCGTATCACCTGAGCCTGAACATCGCGACGGGCAGCCGGATGCGCCTGTTTGGTTTTGGCATCGACACCATGTCCCCGGATGTCTGGGTGATCGCGCTGGGCATCCTGGTTGGCGGCGCGGTGGCCTTCGAGGCGATGCGCCGGCGCTTCATGCGCGAGTGGAGCGAGGTGCAGGAGGAAATCGAGGCGGTGATCGCGCGCGAGGTGATCGTCTGACATGACAGCCGCACTCAAACTCAGTCAGGTGCGCAAGAGCTTCGATCGCACCGAGATCATCTGCGGCGTGGATCTGGAAATTCCAGCCGGCGAACGCCACGCGATCATCGGCCCGAACGGGGCCGGCAAGTCCACGCTCTTCAACCTGGTGTCCGGGCGGTTCCCGGCGAGCAGCGGGCGCATCGAACTGCACGGCACCGACATCACCCGTCTGAAGCCCTTCGAGATCAACCGCCGGGGCCTTGCGCGCAGCTTCCAGATCACCAACATTTTCCACCGCCTGTCGGTGTTCGAGAACGTGCGCTGCGCGACGCTCTATTCGCTGGGCTATCGTTATTCCTTCTGGCACCGGCTCGGAAAGCTGCGCGACGCGGAGGAACGCGCCGATGACATCCTCGAGCGGATCGGGCTGCGCAACCGGCGCGACACGATCGCGGGGTTGCTCACCTACGCCGAACAACGGGCGCTCGAAATCGGCGTCACGATCGCCGGTGACGCCGACGTGATCATGCTCGACGAGCCCACTGCCGGAATGAGCCGCTCGGAGACCGAACAGGCGGTTGAGTTGATTCGCCGGGTGACCGAGGGCAAGACGCTGGTGATGGTCGAGCACGACATGAGCGTGGTGTTCGGACTCGCCGATCGGATCAGCGTGCTGGTCTACGGTGAGGTGATCGCCACCGGCGTCCCCGAGGCAATTCGCGGCGACGCCGCCGTGCGCGAGGCCTATCTCGGCACCACGCTCGACGAGGAGGCGGAGGCGGCGAGCGGGGATGACGCGGCCGACCCGACGGGAGCTGCGCATGGCTGAGGCGATGCTCGAGGTGCGCGAACTGCACGCCTTCTACGGCAAGAGCCACGTGTTGAACGGCGTGGATCTGACGGTGGAAAAGGGGGAGATCGTCAGTCTGCTCGGACGCAACGGGGTAGGGCGCTCGACGACCGTCAAGACGGTGATGGGACTGGTCGACGGTCACGGCTCGGTGCGCTATCAGGGGCGCGAGATCCTGGGCATGAAGCCCTTCGAGATCGCCCATCTGGGCCTGGGTTACGTACCGGAGAGCCGCGACATCTTTCCGACCCTGACCGTCGACCAGAACCTCGTGCTCGGAGTGAAGGGCAAGGGAGCGAAGCCGCGCTGGTCCAGCGACGACGTCTATCAGCTCTTCCCGCGCCTCGGGGAGCGCCGCTTCAACCAGGCGGGTGTGCTCTCGGGCGGAGAGCAGCAGATGCTGACCCTGTCGCGCACCCTGATGGGCGACCCGGACCTGATCATGATCGACGAGCCCACCGAGGGGCTCGCGCCCAAGCTCGTCGAACTCGTGGGGCACTTCCTCCAGGAACTCAAGCAGCGTGGTGTCTCGGTGCTGCTGGTCGAGCAGAAACTGGCGATCGCGCTGGAGATCTCGGCGCGGGTCTACGTGATGGGACACGGCCACATCGTGTTCGAAGGAACGCCGAAGGAACTCCGGGCGAACGCGCGCGTGCGGCGCGAATGGCTGGAGGTCTGAACGCGCCGGCTGCCGCACGGCGGGTCGGCGACAGGGAAGGGTAGACTCGCGGGTAGACGAAGGAGCCGGCACGCTGGTTGCCGACACGGAAAATAGTACGTTCGTTCACTTTTATCCACCAACAGGAAATGGCAATGCTGACAACCGAGAATCACGGCGACGTCACCGTGCTGACCATGAACAATCCGCCGGTCAACGGACTGGGCCAAGGGCTGCGCACGGCGATCGTCGACGCGCTGCACGCGGCGCAGGCCGATCCGGCGATTCGCGCCGTCGTGATCACCGGCGGCGGCACCGCGTTTTCCGGCGGCGCCGACATTCGCGAGTTCAACTCGCCCAAGGCAATGGCCGAACCCACCTTGTTCACGGTGATTCGCGAGATCGAGCGGTCCGCCAAACCGGTGGTCGCGGCGATTCACTCCGTGTGCATGGGCGGTGGCCTGGAACTCGCGTTGGGCTGCCACTTCCGCGTGGCTGCACCGAAGGCGAAGATCGCGCTGCCGGAAGTCAAACTCGGCCTCCTGCCGGGCGCCGGCGGCACCCAGCGCCTGCCGCGGGTCGTCGGGCTCGAGACGGCGCTCAACATGATCGTTTCCGGCTCCCCGGTGAATTCCGAAAAGCTGGCGGGGACCCGACTGTTTGACGCGATGATCGAGGGGGATCTGGTCGCGGGCGCGGTGACTTTCGCGCGCGCCGCGGTCGATGAGAAGCGCGGCCTGCCGCGCGTGCGCGATCTGGCGATCGAACACGAGGATGCCGAGGCCTTCCTGCAGTTCTCGCGCAATACCGTGACGGCGATGGCGAAGAACTTCCCGGCGCCCGCGAAGTGCGTCGATGCGCTCGCCGCGGCCGTCAAGCTCCCCTTTGACGAGGGGATCGCGCGCGAGCGCGAGTTGTTCACCGAACTGATCCAGACTCCCGAATCGCGGGCGCTGCGCCACGCCTTCTTTGCCGAGCGCGCCGCGAGCAAGATCCCGGATGTGCCGAAGGACACGCCGCTGCGCACGGTAGCGAGTGCGGCCGTCATCGGCGCCGGCACGATGGGCGGCGGAATCACGATGAATTTCATCAATGCAGGGATCCCGGTGCACCTGCTCGAAACCGACGCCAAGGCACTCGAGCGCGGCGTCGCGACGATCCGGCGCAACTACGAGAACTCGGCCAAGAAGGGCAAGATCAAGGCCGACGACGTCGAACGGCGCATGGCGATGATCAGCCCGACGATGTCCTACGACGATCTCGTGGCTGACGACATCGTCGTCGAGGCCGTCTTCGAGGACATGGAGGTGAAGCGCGCCGTTTTCGGGGAACTCGACCGGGTGATGAAACCTGGCGCGATCCTCGCGACCAACACCTCGACGCTCGACGTCGACCAGATTGCCGACTTCACCGCCCGGCCTGGCGATGTGATCGGCATGCATTTCTTCTCGCCGGCCAATGTGATGAAACTGCTGGAAATCGTGCGCGGCGCCAAGACCGCCAAGGATGTGCTGGCGACGGTGATGAAGCTCTCCAAGACCCTGCGCAAGACCGGCGTCGTGGCGGGCGTCTGCGACGGGTTCATCGGCAACCGGATGATCGAGCAGTACAGCCGGCAGGCGGGATTCATGGTCGACGAGGGGGCGAGCCCCGCGCAGATCGATCGGGCAGCCGAGAAATTCGGCTTCGCGATGGGGCCGTTCCGGATGGGTGACCTGGCCGGAAACGATGTCGGCTGGTACATCCGCAAGCGCCGCTACGTCGAGAAGCCGGATATGTCCTATTCGCGGCTCGCCGACCGGTTGTGCGAGCTCGGGCGCTTCGGGCAGAAGACGGGCGCGGGCTGGTACCGCTACGAGAAAGGCAATCGCAACGCGCTGCCCGATCCCGTCGTCGACAAACTGATCGACGAGTACCGCAGCGAGATCGGCATCACGCCGCGCAAGATCTCGGACGACGAAATCGTGCATCGGCTGGTGTTCGCACTGATGAACGAGGGGGCGAAGATTCTCGAGGACGGAATCGCGCTGCGCGCGTCCGACATCGACCTGATCTACCTGAGCGGCTACGGATTCCCGCTGTGGCGCGGCGGGCCGATGCTCTATGCGGACATGTTCGGGCTCTACAACGTGATCAACCGGATGCAGGAGTTCGCGGCCAACCCGTACGGTGATCCGGAATCATGGAAACCCGCACCGCTGCTCGCCAAGCTGGCGGCCGAAGGCGGGTCGTTCACGGGATGATGCCGACTCGGGGCGGGCGTTTCCGCCCTGGCAAGACGTGCAACGCCGGGGCGGGTCCCGGGCAGAACAACGATTTGAGAGGAAACAGTCATGCGTGAAGCAGTCATCGTCTCCACCGCACGCACCGGGCTCGCGAAGAGCTGGCGCGGGGCACTCAACATGACCCATGGGGCGACCATGGGAGGACACGTGGTTCGGGCCGCGGTCGAGCGCGCCGGCATCGACCCGGGCGAGGTCGAGGACGTGTTGATGGGTTGTGCCTTTCCCGAAGGCGCGACCGGCGCCAACATCGCGCGCCAGGTGGCGCTTGCCGCGGGACTGCCGGTGCAGGCCGCCGGCATGACGGTCAACCGCTTTTGCTCGTCAGGTCTGCAGACGATCGCGCTCGCCTCGCAGCGCATCATCGCGGGCGAAGGATCTGTGTTTGTCGCGGGCGGACTCGAGTCGATCTCCTGTGTGCAGAACGAATCCAACCGGCACATGTCGATCGACAAGGGCTTGAGGAAGACGAAGCCCGAAGTCTACTGGCCGATGCTCCAGACCGCGGAAATGGTGGCGAAACGCTACCAGATCGCGCGCGAACTGCAGGATGAATACGGCGTGCAGAGCCAGTTGCGCGCCTGCGCCGCCGCAGAGGCCGGCAAGTTCGCCGACGAGATCGTGCCGATCACGGTGCGCATGGGGGTCGCCGACAAGGCGAGCGGCCAGCTGTTGACGCGTGAGGTGACGCTGTCCGACGACGAAGGCCGGCGCGCCGACACGACGCTTGAGAGTATTGCGAAGATCCGCAGCGCGGTTCCCGGCGGCGTCATCGCGGCAGGCAACGCCAGCCAGTTCTCCGACGGGGCCGGTGCGTGCGTGGTGATGGATGCGAAGCTCGCGGAGAAACGCGGCCTGCAGCCGCTGGGCTACTTCCGGGGATTCGCGGTCGCGGGATGCGAGCCCGACGAGATGGGCATCGGGCCGGTGTTCGCGATTCCCAAATTGCTCGAGCGCGCCGGGTTGAAGGTCAGCGACATCGATCTGTGGGAACTCAACGAAGCCTTCGCCGTGCAGGTGATCTATTGCCGGGACCGGCTCGGGATTCCGAACGAAAAGCTCAATGTGGACGGTGGCGCCATTGCGGTGGGCCACCCCTACGGAATGAGCGGCCAGCGACTCACCGGGCACGCGCTCATCGAGGGGCGTCGCCGCGGCGCGAAGTGGGCGGTCGTCACCATGTGCGTGGGCGGCGGCATGGGTGCGGCCGGCCTCTTCGAGATCGTATAGAAACCGGCTCGCGCCAAGGCAGGCTGGCGGGGGGCGCAAGCCCCCCGCGGCGTTCCGCGCTCGGGCGCAGCGCGGTGCAGAGCACAGAACGGACACGCGCCGCGCGCGAAAGGATTCCAGCCATGGAGCTGTTGCGCACACCCGATGAACGCTTCGCGGATCTGCCGGCCTTCGACTACGCCCCGCGCTACGTCGACGACCTGCCGGGCTACGCGGGGACGCGGATCCACTACGTCGACGAGGGCGTCGCGCGTCACGGCGTGGCGCTGTGCCTGCACGGGAACCCGACCTGGTCCTACCTGTACCGCAAGATGATCCCGGTGTTCAGCGCGGCCGGGTTCCGGGTCGTGGCGCCGGACCTGATCGGTTGCGGTCGTTCCGACAAACCTCTCGAAGACGCGGTGCACAGCTTCGACTTTCACCGGGACATGCTCTTGCGTTTCGTCGAGCGGCTCGACCTGCGCGAAGTGCTGCTCGTCGTGCAGGACTGGGGCGGCCTGCTGGGGCTCACCCTGCCGCTCGATCTGCCGGATCGCTTCACGCGCCTGCTGCTGATGAACACGGCGCTGGCCACGGGGGCGGCGCCGTCGCCGGGCTTTGTCGCGTGGCGCGACTACTCCAACCGCAACCCCGATCTGCCGGCGGGTAAGCTGCTTGCGCGCAGCTGCCCGGAACTGAGCGCCGCCGAGGCCGCGGCCTACGACGCGCCCTTTCCCGACATCCGCTACAAGGCCGCGCTGCGCGCCTTTCCGAACATCGTCCCCGATCAGCGCGACGCACCCGGGGCGGCGCTCTCGCGGCGCGCGCTGCAATGGTGGCGCAGCGCGTGGCAGGGGCAGAGCTTCATGGCGATCGGCATGCAGGATCCGGTGCTCGGCGAGGAGACGATGCGCGCGCTCCACGCGGCGCTTCCGCGCTGCCCCGCGCCCCTGCTGGTGGCCGACGGCGGTCACTTCCTGCAGGAGCGTGGCGAAGCGGTGGCGCACGCCGCGCTGCGATCCTTTGGAATTCCGCTTCCCGGGAACACCGCCGAGAACGGTGCGCCCGCGGGCTGAAGGGAGACGGACATGACAGGGGAGAAGCACGCGATCGAGATGCCGTCCCGGATTCTGAGCCGGCGCGACATCGAGTTCCTGCTCTACGAGTGGCTCGGGGTGGAGCAGCTGTGCGCGCGCGAGCGTTTCAGCGAACATGGCCGCGAGACCTTCGACGCGATGCTCGACGCCTGCGAGCGCATTGCGACCGATCATTTCTATCCGATCAACAAGCTGCTCGACGAACAGGAACCGCACTTCGACGGCACGACGGTGCACACGCCGCCGCCGCTGAAGGCGGCGCTCGATGTGTTCGCCGCGGCGGGCATGCTGCTGGCCGGCCAGCCCGCCGAGTTCGACGGGATGCAACTGCCCTATGTGGTCGAGAAGGCGTGCTTCGCGTACTTCAGCGCGGCCAGCGTGGCGGCCTCGGGCTACGCGATGCTGACGCTGGGCAACGTCAACCTGCTGCACGCACATGCGAGCCCCGGGCAGATCGCCACCTGGGTGCCGCCGATGCTCGCCGGCCGCTTCTTCGGCACCATGTGCCTCTCGGAACCGCAGGCCGGCTCGTCGCTGGCCGATGTGCGCACGCGTGCCGAGGCGCAGCCCGACGGCAGCTACCGGCTGTTCGGCAACAAGATGTGGATCTCGGGCGGTGACCACGATCTGTCCGAGAACATCGTTCACCTCGTGCTGGCCAAGATTCCCGGAGCGGACGGCCGCCTGATTCCGGGCGTGAAGGGCATTTCGCTGTTCATCGTGCCGAAATGGCTGCTCGACGGGGAAGGGAACCCGGGCGAGCGCAACGACGTGACGGTGGCCGGGCTCAACCACAAGATGGGCTTTCGCGGCACCACCAACTGCCTGCTCAACTTCGGCGAGGGAGCGTTCCGGCCCGGCGGTGCCGCGGGTGCCGTCGGCTACCTGGTCGGCGAGGCGCACCAGGGGCTGGCGATCATGTTCCACATGATGAACGAGGCACGCATCGGTGTAGGCACCGGTGCGGTGACGCTGGGCTACACCGGCTACCTGCACGCGCTCGACTACGCGCGCAACCGCCCGCAGGGCCGGGCGCTCGGTTCGCGCGATCCGAACTCGCCGCCGGTGCCGATCGTCGAACACACCGATGTGCGCCGCATGCTGCTGGCACAGAAGGCCTACGTCGAGGGTGGACTCGCGCTGACCCTGTGGTGTGCGCGCCTCGTCGACGAGGCCGCGACGGACCCGGCTGCGGAGCAGCGAGCCGATGCGGCGCGACTGCTGGACCTGCTCACGCCGATCGCCAAGAGCTGGCCTTCGCAATGGTGCCTGGCGGCCAACGACCTGGCGATCCAGGTGATGGGCGGCTACGGGTACACGCGCGACTACAACGTCGAGCAGTACTACCGCGACAACCGGCTCAATCCCATCCACGAGGGAACCCACGGCATTCAGGCACTCGACCTGCTTGGGCGCAAGCTCAAGCTCGACGGCGGACGCGCGTTGCGCCTCCTCGAGGCACGCATCGCCGAGACGGTCGTGCGCGCCGAGGCTACGGTGCCCTCGGGCGGGCGCGCTGTTGAAGCCGTACCGTCGGCCGGGGCGCAGGATGGCGAATGGGCGGCGTACGGTGGCGACCTGGCGCGCTGGGGAGAACGCCTGTGGGCGACGGTCGCACGGCTGCAGGAGGGCGGCAATCCCGAGCTTTCGCTCGCCAATGCCACGGTGTTCCTGGAAGCTTTCGGGCACTTCGTGGTGGCCTGGCAGTGGCTGGAGCAGGCGCTGTGTGCGCGCGCGGCGCTGGCGCCGGACGCCGCCGCGGCGAGCGCCTCACCACGCGAGCGGGACTTCTATTGCGGAAAACTGCAGGCGGCGCGGTATTTTTTGCGCTGGGAACTGCCGCGCATCGGGCCGATGCTGGATTTGCTCGACGCGCTGGATCCGACCGCGCTGGAGATGCGCGACGAGTGGTTTTGAGGGATGGATGGGATGCCGGAATGATCGTCGACGGGCACGCCGTTGGACGACTTGAAACGGGAGGAGAGCATGTCGGTACGCAAGCTGTTTGAACTGACGGGCCGCAAGGCCATCGTGACCGGTGGGTCGCGCGGCCTGGGCCTGCAGATCGCCGAGGCGCTCGGCGAGATGGGGGCGGAGGTGGTCATCGCGGCACGCAAGGCCGGCGAACTGGAGCAGGCGCGCGAGCACCTGACGAATCTGGACGTCGTCGCCCATGCGATTCCGGCCGATCTCGGTCAGCCGGAAGGGGTGGAACGCTTCGCGAACGCCGCGCTCGAGCACCTTGGTCACTGCGACATCCTGGTCAACAATGCCGGCACCGCCTGGGGCGCGCCCGCCGAGGATCACCCCTACGAAGCCTGGCTGAAACTGATCAACCTGAACGTGAACGGCGTATTCCTGCTCACGCAGGCCATCGGCAAGCGCTCGATGATTCCGCGCGGCTACGGCCGCATCCTCAACGTCGCATCGATCGCCGGGCTGCGCGGCAATCCGGTGGGCGGCGGCGAGACGATCGCCTACAACACCTCCAAGGGTGCCCTGGTGAACTTCACCCGCACGCTGGCCGGCGAGTGGGGGCGCTACGGCATCACGGTGAACGCGCTCGCACCGGGCTTCTTTCCCTCGAAGATGACACGCGCCACGCTCGCGGTGTACGGTGAGCGCTTCAAGGCCGCGACGCCGCTGCAGCGTCTGGGCGACGACGAGGACCTGCAGGGCGCGGCGGTGCTGCTGTGTTCGCAGGCGGGCAAGCACATCAGCGGACAGATCCTCGCCGTGGACGGCGGGGTCACCGCGGTTTTCTAGGAGGCACCATGCACACGATGACGAAGCGGCAGACGGGGAGCGGACGCGCATGACGGGCAAGGCTTTTCCGGTCACGATCCCGTTCCTGCACTGGATCGGGATCAAGATGGTCGAGCACGGTGCCGGTCGCGCGACGTTGGAGCTCGACGCCGTCGAGCACCATCAGAATTCCTTCGGCGTGGCGCACGGCGGCGTGCTGATGACGCTGCTCGACGTGGCGATGGCGATGGCGGGGCGCTCGCTCGCGCACGTCGACTCCGGCGAGATCGGCGTGAGCGCGAACGAACAGGGGATGGTGACGATCGAGATGAAGACCACCTTCCTGCAGCCCGCACACGGCAAGCTGGTGGCCACCGGCCACTGCCTGCACCGCACCGCGACGCTGGCGTTCTGCGAGGCGGAAATTCTCGACGAGCGCGGCAAGATGGTGGCGCGCGGCAACGGCACCTTCAAGTATATCCGGCAGCGCAAGATCAGCGCCTGAGCGGCGCCTCGCGACACCGTCCAAGACCATTCAAGAAGGAAAGACGAAGATGACAGAGAAGAATCTGCAGGTCGTGCTGGCCAGCCGCCCGAAAGGGCCGGCCACGGTCGAGAATTTCCGGCTCGTCGAAGCGCCGATCCCCGCGGCCGGACCCGGCGAAGTGCTGGTGCGCAACCACTACCTGTCGCTGGATCCGTACATGCGCGGGGCGATGGACGACGTGAAGTCCTACCGCGCGCCCCAGGCGATCGACGCGGTGATGCTCGGCGGCACGGTGGGCGAGGTGATCGCGACGAACAACCCGGCCTTCGCCGTCGGCGACAAGGTGGTCGGGATGCTCGGCTGGCAGCTCTACGGCGTTTCGGATGGGACGATGCTGCGCAAGATCGACACCACGCACATTCCGATGTCGGCCTACCTCGGCGTCGTCGGCATGCCGGGCGCCACCGCCTGGTACGGACTCAACCGGATCATCACGCCGAAAGCGGGCGAGACCGTGGTCGTATCGGCGGCGAGCGGAGCGGTCGGATCGGTGGTCGGGCAGCTGGCCAAGGGGAAGGGCTGTCGGGCGGTCGGCATCGCCGGGGGTCCGGAGAAGTGCCGCGCGGTCACCGAGGAGTTCGGCTTCGATGCCTGCATCGACTACAAGGCCGGCAACCTGGCCGCGGACCTGAAGGCGGCGACGCCCGACGGAATCGACGGCTGCTTCGAGAATGTCGGCGGGGAGGGCTTCGACGCGGTGCTGGCGCGGATGAACGCCTTCGGGCGGATCGCCGTGTGCGGACTGATCGCCGGCTACGGCGGGCAACCCATCCCGATTCGCAACGTGCGCTCGATTCTCGTCAACCGGCTCAGGGTCGAAGGCTTCATCGTCTCCGAGCATCTGGAACTGTGGCCGCAGGCGTTCGGCGAGATCGGCGCGCTGGTCGCCGGCGGCAAGCTCAAGTACCGCGAGACGGTGGCGCAGGGACTGGAAGCAGCGCCCGAGGCCTTCATCGGGTTGCTCGCCGGGCGCAACTTCGGCAAGCAGGTCGTCAAGCTGGTCTGAATCGGGAGAGGAGCATGCGCGAATTCACGGGCCGCGTTGCGGTGATCACCGGGGCCGCCAGTGGTTTCGGGCGAGAGTTCGCCCGGATCGGGGCGGGCCTCGGAATGAAGCTGGTGCTGGCCGACGTGGACGAGGCCGGGCTCGAAGCCACGTCGGAAGAACTGCGGCGCGCCGGCGCGGCATGCATCGCCGTGCGCACCGACGTGAGCCGCGCCGACGATATGGCGCATCTGGCGCGGCGCACGCTCGCCGAGTTCGACGGCGTGCACCTGCTCTTCAACAACGCCGGAGTCGGCAGCGGCGGGCTGGTCTGGGAAAGTTCGCGCGAGGACTGGGAGTGGGTGCTCGGCGTGAATCTGTGGGGCGTGATCCACGGCATTCGCGAGTTCGTGCCGACGATGCTGGCGCAGGACGGCGAGGCCCACGTGGTCAACACCGCCTCGGTGGCCGGGCTGCTCTCGGCGCCGGGGATGGGGGTCTACAACGTCAGCAAGCACGCGGTCGTCACGCTCACCGAGACGCTGTTCCACGACCTGCGGGTCGCGGGTTCGCAGATCGGCACCTCTTTGCTGTGTCCGGCTTTCGTCCCCACCGGCATCCACGAGTCCGAACGCAACCGTCCCGACGCGCTGCGCAACGCCGAGCCGCCGACCGCCTCGCAGCGCATCGCGCAGGCGAGCACGGCAAAGGCGGTGACTTCGGGGCGCGTGACGGCGGCGCAGGTGGCGGAGCTCACGTTCGAGGCGATCCGCGAGAAGCGCTTCTACGTGCTCTCGCACCCCAAGATCCTCAACTCGGTCGGCTTGCGGCTGGAGGACATTCTGGCGTTGCGCAATCCGAGCGACCCCTTCACCTACAAGCCCGAAGTGGCCGCGCGGCCGGCTCCCGAGCGATGAACCGGGGCTGCCCGCAGGGCGGAGAGTTGCGATGAGCGTCGCGCTGAGCAGCGGCCACTACTGCGAGGTGGCGCCCGGGATTCGGCTCCACTACGCGCAGGCGGGCGCGCCGGATGCGCCGCTGATGCTCTTCCTGCACGGCTTCCCCGAGTTCTGGTATGCGTGGCGCGCGCTGCTCCCGGCGCTCGGCGAGGACTTCCACGCAGTTGCGCCGGACCTGCGCGGCTTCAATCTCTCGAGCAAGCCCACCGAGGTCGAGGCCTATCGCGCGGGCGCGATCGTCAAGGACCTGCGCGGCCTGATGCGCGGACTCGGCCACGAGCGCTGCACGCTGGTGGCGCACGACTGGGGCGGCGCGGCTGCCTGGACGCTCGCGATCGCGCATCCGGCGCTGGTCGAGCGGCTGGTGATCCTGAACTCGCCGCACCCGGTGCTCTTCGCGCGCGCGCTCGCCGCGGATCCCGCGCAGCAGGCGGCCAGCGAATACATGAACTGGCTGCGCCGGCCCGGCTCCGAAGAGCTGCTTGCCGCGAACGACTGCGCGCTGCTCACCGGCTTCTTTCTGCGCATGGGTGCCGCTTCTTGGTTTCAGGGCGCGCTCGCCGATGCCTACCGCGCGGCGTGGGCCCAGTCCGGCGCGATTGCCGGGGGCGTCAACTACTATCGGGCCACGCCGCTGCATCCGCCCACCGACGCGGATCCCGGGGCGCGCGCAGTGGACTTGCGCGACGAGGACTTCATCGTGCGCGTTCCGACCAAGGTGATCTGGGGCGAACGCGACACCGCGCTGCTGCCGGGACTGCTCGACGGGCTGGATCGACTCGTTCCCGATTTGACGCTCGTGCGCTGGCCGCAGGCGTCGCACTGGCTGATTCACGAGCACCCGGAGCAGGCGATCGAGGAAATCCGGGTCTTTGCGCGCGCCGGCCGCTGAACACGCTGGCGGCGAAGGAGAGCAGGCATGCCACGAGAGGATTTCGCATTCAGCCACCGTCTGCGGGTTCGCTGGGCCGAAGCGGACATGCAGGGCGTGGTCTTCAACGGACATTACATGACCTACTGCGACGTGGCGATCACCGAGTACTGGCGGGCGGTGTGCGATGGTGACACGGCGAAGCTGCGCGAGGTGTTCGATCGCATGTACGTGGTGCGCGCGGCGCTCGATTACCATCGCCCGGCGCGCTTCGACGATGAACTCGATGTCTGCGCCCGCACCAGCCGGCTGGGTGGCTCGAGCATGCAGGTGCTCTTCGAGATCCACCGCGGCGACGAACACCTGGTGAGCGGCGAGAGCGTGTACGTTCACGCCGAGAAAGGTGCGTCGGTGCGCGTGCCCGAATCCTTGCGCGAAGCGATCCTGCGCTTCGAGCGCGTCGCGCCGCAATGAGGGGCGGGCGGCCACGCGACGCGGATCCGCCGGCGCCCCTCGTGAGTTCATGACGCACGGCGACTCCGAGCCCGTGCTGCGCCTCGTCCTGGGGTCGTGGGAGGAACTGCGCGAGGACGCCGAACCCGTGCGCCGCGCCGTGTTCGTCCACGAGCAGGGCTGCGACGAGACGCGCGAGTGGGATGCGTTCGATGCCGCTTCCTTGCACTGCGTCGCCTACCGCGGCGACGAGCCGGTGGGGACCGCTCGTTTGCTGCCGGCGGGCAGGATCGGCAGAATGGCGGTGACTGCCGCACATCGGCGGCGCGGATTCGCCAGCCGGATTCTCGAGCGCCTCGTTGCAGCCGCCGCCGCGCGTGGTGACCTGCAGCTCGTTTTGCATGCACAGGTGGCCGCCGCCGATTTCTACCGGCGCCACGGTTTCCGGAGCGAAGGAAACCGTTTCGACGAGGAAGGTATTGCACACGTCCTGATGCGCCGCCACCTCGGTGCAACCGGAGAGAAGCAACCATGATTCGAATCCTCACGACCCGTGCTCGCCGTGCGCTGAGCACAGCACTGCTGGCAGGGTTCACCGGAATCGCAGCCTTGGGTACACCCGTCGCGGTCAGCGCCGGAGCGCTCGACGGCATCACCGACGGCGAGGCGAGCGGCGCGCTGCGCGATGCGCTCACCCGCGGCGCAGGGGCGGCCGTCAGCCGGCTTGGCAAGGCCGGCGGATTCATGAACGACCCCGAGGTCCGCATTCCGCTGCCCGCCGGCTTGCGTCAGGGCGAGAGCCTGATGCGGATGATGGGCAAGGGCCGCGACCTCGACGCGCTGCTGGCGGCGATGAACCGGGCCGCCGAACTCGCCGTGCCGAAGGCCAAGACGCTGCTCACGGACGCGGTGAAGTCGATGTCGGTGGAGGATGCCAAGGGGATCCTCACCGGCGGCGACGACTCCGTGACGAGGTTCTTTCGCGCGAAGACCGAAACCGGCCTCACCGAGCAATTCCTGCCGGCCGTCTCGACGCAGGTCTCGAAACTGGGCCTCGCGCAGAGCTACGACCGCCTCGCCGGGAAGGGGGCGAAGTTTGGTCTGGTGGACGAGGAGTCGGCGAGCATGGACCGCTACGTGACGGCCCGCGCGCTCGACGGGCTCTACCTGATGATCGCCCGCGAGGAGCGCGCGCTGCGCGCCAATCCGCTCAAGGCCGGCAGCGATCTGCTCGGCAAGGTCTTCGGCCGGCTGCGCTGAAATGCCGCTCGGGGTGCCGCCCGCGCGTCAGCTCGCGGGGCGCAGGCCCTGCGTCTCGGCGCCGCCCGGCGCCGCCGCGTCGAGGCGAAATGCGGTGCGGCGGTCCCGATAACCTGCGCCCGGGGCACCCGGAACCTGCCAGCTGCGTTCGTGCATCTCGACGCGACCGTCGCGGGTCACCTGGATCAGGCTCGATGAGCGCGTGCCATAGGGAATCGGCGGGTCGGCCCGGTCACCCGCCACGAACACGGGCGCCAGCAGCCGTTCGCGGGCGATGCCGACCCCGGTGACGGGAAGTCGGGCGTCCTCGGGCAGCGATTCGTCGGTGAGCGCGGCGAACCAGGCCTCGGTGTCCGCGACCGCTCCGGAGCCAGTGCCAGAAGCGCCCGTGCCGGGCAGCGCATTCGCGGCGTTCTCCCCGGTGAATGCCGCGCGCAGCAGCGCCATTTTCGGCCACGGCGCGTCGAGGGCCCCGTTCGAAATCACGTGGACGCCCGGCAGAATCGGCTGAAGCATCGGCTCGGGGCGGTTGGTGACGCACCAGGCGCCTGCCGGCTCCGCCAGATCGAAGAGCAGCAGGGAAAATCCGGCGTAACGCCGGGCCTCGGCGGTGACGCGCAGGGCGTAGGCCTCTGCGGACTCGCCTGCCGGGGCGCCGGAGCGCGCGGGCGCGACGAAATCCGCCACCAGCGCGCCCCGTGACGGCTGCCCGAGCGTAGGTTCGGGCACACCCTGGCGGAAGTTGGTCAGCGCAGCGATCCGGCCACAGCGCGCCACCAGCAGCCAGCCGCCGCCGCCGAGCAGATCACGGCCGCCGAATACGCCCGGCGCGTCCGCCCACCAGTGCGCCGCTGCGGTCGCGCGCTCGTGGAATTCGTCCCGATTCGCCGCCAGGGTGAGCCGGACGGGTCCGTGCGGCACGAACGCGAAGCCGATCAGGCACATCAACCGGGCTCGACGAAGGGCGGCGCCGCCAGCACAAGCGCGCGTGAACCGACGCGCAGCACCGGCGTCCCCTGTTCGATCGACGCGAGCACGACGCTCGAGTGCGCTTCGAAGAGGAGTTCCGCGCCCCCGGCCGGATTGGCTGCGGCGATGATCACCGAGCCGATGGCCTCGGCGGCGCCGTCGGCAAGGATGTCCTCGCCCGGCAGCGGCTCGTTCCCGTCGAGCTTCCCGAGGAACATCCGGCGCTTGGCCGTGCCGCGGTAATGGGTGCGGGCGACCACCTCCTGGCCCGGGTAACAGCCTTTCTGGAAGTTCACCCCGCCAAGCAGGTCGAGGTTCAGCGTCTGCGGCACGTGCCGACCGCTGGTCACGGGGACGACACGCGCCATACCCGAGCGCAGTTCCAGCCAGCGCCAACGCGTGCTCGAAGCCGGGGTCAGGTTCCCGCCGAGTTCCGACCACAGCTCTTCGGTGCGCACCGCGGGCGCGACGAGCAGCCAGCGCGGCGTGCCGGGGGCGGGGAGCGCGGGGGGCAGACCGACGATCGTCAGGTCGCCCGCGACCGCCACGGCGAGCGGCTCGGGGGCCTGCACGCCGAGACCGGCGAGCAGCGCCGCCGCTCTCGTCCCGGCCAGACCGAAGAGCGCGGTGTCGTTCGAGCGGTCTTCGAGCTTGACCTTGGCGCGCATCACGTACCGGGCGAGCCGCTGGCAAAGGCCCGCGGCCAGCGGGCGCGGCACCCACAACAGGATCTCCTCGGCGCTGCGCCAGCCCAGCACCGTCGCGAGCAGGCGTCCCTTGGGCGTGCAGTAGCCGTACCAACGCGCCTGTTCGGCGGGCAGGTGCTCGAGGTCGTTGGTCAGTTGCGCGTGCAGGAAGGACGTCGCATCGGCGCCGCTCGCCGCGATCAGCCCGAACTCGGGCAGGGGCGCGACGATGCCGTCATCGGCGCCCAGCGCCGGGAAAAGCGCGGCGGGGCCGTAGGCATCGACGCCGGCGGGCGCGCCGCAGGAGGCGAGAAATCGCGCGGTGGCTTCTTGATCCCAGCCCGCGGACAGTTCATCAGTTTGCATCGTCTTCACTCCGCACCGGCTCGGGCCGGCGATGCCCTTATTATAGGAACCCGTGACACGTGGGGACTCGGATGCGGGCGAAGCGCAGTGTCTTTCGGTGGTTGATTGCGGGTGCCGTGTTGCTCGGCGCGCTCGCGGCGTGGCGCTACGCGTTCGCGCCGCTCGAACAGGCCCAGCCCGAGTTGCGGATCAGCATCGAGCGCGGCGGCGGATTGCGTGGCATTGCCGCGTCGCTCGAACGCCAGGGGTTGGAGGTCAGCTTCCCGACCCTCTGGCTGGCGACGCGGCTGCGCGGCGATGCGACCCGCCTGAAGGCGGGGACCTACCTTGTCGCGGCGCCCACGACGCTGCGCGTACTGCTCGATCGAATCGTGGCGGGCGACGTACTGATGGCCGAAATCCGCTTCCTCGAGGGCTGGACCTTCGCCCAGATGCGCGAGGTGATCGACACGCATCCCGACTTGCGCCACGATTCGGCCGGGCTGCCGGAAGCCGAGCTGGTCGGGAAGATCGGCGTGACCGCACCGGGCGCCGAAGGGCAGTTCCTGCCGGAAACCTACCGCTTCGCATCCGGAACCAGCGATCTGGACATCTACCGGCAAGCGCACCGTGAGTTGCGCAGGACGCTCGACGAGGCCTGGCAGGCAAGAGCCCCCGGGTTGCCCTACGCGAGTCCCTACGAGGCGCTGATCATGGCCTCGATCGTCGAAAAGGAAACCGGAATCGAGGCGGACCGCGAGAAAGTCGCCGCGGTCTTCGTCAACCGGCTGCGCATCGGAATGCGGCTGCAGAGCGATCCGACGACGATCTACGGACTCGGGTCGCGCTTCGACGGAAACCTGCGCAAACCGGACCTGCTGGCCGACACCCCGTACAACACCTATACGCGCGCCGGGCTGACGCCGACGCCGATCGCACTTCCCGGGCGCGCGTCGATCACCGCGGCGCTGCATCCGGCGTCGATTTCGGCGCTGTATTTCGTCGCGCGCGGCGACGGCAGCAGCGTATTCTCGGACGATCTCGCAGCACACAACCGCGCGGTCGCGCGCTACCAGCTCAAGCGGCGCTGAGATGTGCATCGCAAACGACGGGGTCGGGGGGACAGCATGACGCGAGGCCGGTTCATCACCTTCGAAGGGATCGACGGCGCGGGCAAGAGCACCCACCTCGAGTGGTTCGCGGCACAGCTCGCGGCGCGCGGAGTCGAAGTCCTGCTCAGCCGCGAACCGGGCGGCAGCGAACTGGCGGAGACGCTGCGCACCCTGCTCCTGGGCGCCGCGATGTCGTCGGAAACGGAACTGCTGCTGATCTTCGCTGCGCGCCACGACCATCTCGAGCGCACGGTGCTGCCCGCCATGGCGCGCGGTGCCTGGGTGTTGTGCGACCGCTTCACAGATTCGACCTACGCCTACCAGGGGGGAGGGCGCGGCATGGCGCTCGAGCGGATCGCGACCCTGGAATCGTGGGTGCACCCCGGTTTCGCGCCGGATCGAACCTACCTGTTTCACGTCGATCCGGCGCTGGCCGCGACGCGACGTTCGCGGGCCCGCGCCGCCGATCGCTTCGAAGCCGAGGATTTCACGTTCTTCTCGCGGGTGGCGGAGGGATACGCGCGGCGCATCGCCGTCGACCCGGGCCGCTTCTTCGTCGTGGACGGCACGCAGAGCGTGTCAGAAGTTCGCGCAGAACTCGAACAAGACATTTCAACCTATTGGTAAATATGTACTTTTGGCATGAAGAGGAATTCGACCGCTGGCGTGCATCGCGCCAGGCGCAGCATCACGCGCTGCTGATCATCGGTCCGGCCGGCATCGGGAAATCGGCGTTCGCGCGGGCCTGGGCAGCGGCGCTGCTGTGCGAAAACATCGGCGCTGCGGGGCGCGCCTGCGGGGCGTGCGCGGCGTGCGTCTGGTTCGCGCAGGGCAACCACCCGGATTTCCGGGCGCTGATTCCCGATGCCGACGATCCGCACTTCGAGCCCGCGGGAAAGGGCGCCAAGCCGAGCCGCGACATCCGCATCGACCAGATTCGCGGCCTCGCGGGCTTCGTCGCAGTGGGCGGGCACCGCGCCGGACACAAGGTGATCCTGGTCGAACCCGCCGACGCACTCAATGCGGCCGCCGCGAACGCGCTGCTCAAGACGTTGGAGGAACCCACCGGGAATACCCGGTTCCTGCTGGTGAGCGCACGCCCCGACTGGCTGGCGGCCACGATCCGCTCGCGCTGCGCCGTGATCGCCCTGCGCGCGCCACCGCCCGAGGAGGCGGCGCGCTGGCTGGCGGCCGAATCCGGGGTCACCCCGGCGCAGGCGCTGCACTGGCTCGCGGCCGCGGGGGGAGCACCGTTGCGCGCCCGCGAACTCGCCGAGCCCGCGCAGGGCGCCACTCATCGGCTGGTGCTGGAGACCGTGGCGGCCTTGCCGCAGGCTTCAGCTGTCAACGCGGCGGAACGACTGGTTTCGGTGGAACCCGCACGCTGGGTCGCGATTCTGCAGACCTGGGTGGGCGATCTGGGACGAGTCCGAAGCGGCGGCGAGCCCAGGTTTCATCCTGAACAACGAGCTCGACTCCAGGCGCTGGCAGGCAAGACGGATTTGCGACGGATCTCGGAGCTGGAAGTCCGGATGCGTCGGCTGACCCGTCACGCAGAGCACCCGCTGAACCCGAGGCTGCTGTGCGAAGATGCACTGCTCGGCTACTGTGCGGCGTTCGATGGGCCGGCCCCTCGGGGACGGTCCGCCGGACCGGGGTCGGGCGGCGAGCCGGCGCAGCGCCGCGTTACCTGATTTTGCAGATGTTGTAGACTGCCCGCGAACCGCAGACGAACATGGCAATCCAAGACAAGCAACCGGACACGACGGCACCCGCAGCGGAGAAGGCGCGCCCCGGGCTGCTGCAGGTGTCGATCAAGGAAACCGCGGCCCTGTACGCCGCGTACATGCCCTATGTGCAGGGCGGCGGGCTGTTCGTTCCCACGACGCGTCCGTCGAACATGGGCGACGAGCTCTATCTGGTGCTGACGCTGATGGACGAGCCGGGCAAGCTGCCGGTCACGGGCACGGTCATCTGGATCACGCCGGCGGGAACCCCGGGGCGACAGCAGGGCATCGGCGTTCGTTTCGCTGCCGACGAAGCCGGCCAGCGGGCGCGTGAGCGCATCGAGAAGTGCCTCGGCGGTGCGCTCAACTCGAGCCGGCCCACCCATACCATCTGAGTTCCCACGCCGCGCCCGGCGCCGCGGACCCGCCGACCAGCGACGATACAATGAGGGGTTCCCACCCTGCGGGGCCTCGCATGTTCGTCGATTCGCATTGCCATCTTGATTTCCCGGAGTTCTCCGGCCAGCTGGACGCGCTGCTGGCGCGGATGCAGGCGAACGACGTGGAGGCCGCGCTGTGCGTGTCCGTGACTCTGGAGGATTTCCCCCGGGTGCTGGCGCTGGCGGAGCAGGATCAGCGGCTCTACGCATCGGTCGGGGTGCACCCGGACTATCCCGACATCACCGAACCCGACGTCGCGACGCTGGTCGAACACGCGCGCCACCCGCGGGTCGTCGCGATCGGCGAGACCGGGCTCGACTACTATCGACTCACCGACGCGCCCGAGTGGCAGCGTGAGCGTTTCCGCGTGCACATTCGCGCCGCGCGCGCCGCGGGAAAGCCGCTGATCGTGCACATGCGCTCGGCAGACATCGATACGATCCGCATCCTGCGTGAAGAGGGGGCCGACGCCGTCGGCGGGGTGATGCACTGTTTCACGGGCGACTGGGAAAGCGCGCGCGCCGCGCTCGACCTGGGATTCTGCATTTCCTTCTCCGGGATCGTGACCTTTCGCAACGCCGGCGATCTGCGGGAAGTGGCGGCGTGCGTTCCCGCCGACCGACTGCTCATCGAGACCGATGCACCGTACCTGGCGCCGGAACCGCACCGCGGCAAGCGCTGTGAACCTGCGTTCGTGCGCCACGTCGCGGAGCGAATCGCGGCGCTCCGGGGCATCGAGGTGGAACGGGTTGGGGAAGAAACGACAAAGAACTTCTATCGCGTATTCAAAATCCTATGAGAGTATGTTGATGTTAATTATGAGCTTGCGCAGGGGCTTTTTCCCCTTCGTCCCCGTCGTGTTCGCGGTGCTGCTGGGGGGCCTGGCGACCACCATCGCCCGCGCCGATCCCCGAATCGAGTTGCTCGAGGCGGTCAAGGTGGATGACGGGTCGGTGGTCGCCGCGTTGCTGCGCCGCGGGGTCAGCCCGAACACGCGAGAGCGCGACTACGGTGCCGCCCCCGTGATGGCGGCGCAGCTGCGCTCGTACGCGGCGCTGCGGGCACTCGCCGCGTCACCGCGGGTCGACCTGCAGGCGGTCAACCCGAAGGGCGAGACGGCGCTGATGCTGGTCGCCCACGCCGGCGAGCTCGAACTCGTGCGCCTGCTCGTCGAACGCGGCGCGGAACCGAACCGGCCGGGCTGGACGGCGCTGCATTACGCGGCGAGCGCCGGCCACGCGCCGATCGTTCGTTACCTGATCGAGCAGAACGCGTACATCGATGCCCAATCCCCCAACCGGACCACGCCCCTGATGATGGCTGCCCGGCACAAGCAGATCGACGCGATGCGGCTGCTGCTGGAACTCGGGGCGGATCCGAGCGCAGTCAACGAGGCGGGGCTGCGCGCGGCCGACTATCTGGAGCGCGCCGGCGAGCCGGAGCAGGCGAAATGGTTGCGCGAGCGCGCCGATGAATACGTGCGCAAGTACGGCACGCTGGAGAAACCCGTTCCGGCGGGTGGGGCGCGCACGGAGCCCAAGCCCGCGAACTGAAGCACCCGACGGCGCGGGTGCGAACCGGTTCAGGCCGCCGGGCGAGCGCCGACGCGGGCAGGGGTCAGCGCAATGCCGTCCTCGCCGCAGAACGCGGCGCAGGCGCCGCATCCCGTGCACAGCGCGCGCAGAAAGACCGGGCGCGGCGGATTGGCCGTGCTGGTGGTGATCGCACCGGTGGGACAGATCCCGTCGCAACCCGTGCAGTGGTCGCACGAGGGGAGAAAGCGCAGCGTCGGGAAGAGCGCATCCTCGAGCACTTCGCGCTGTGGCGCCGGCAGCGTCGCGAAACCGCGCAGCAGCAGCAGACGCCGCGGCGGCAAGGCCTTGTGCGCAGGCATCCGGGGTGGCGAGTCGCCGAGCGGCGGAACGATCTTCGCGGCCGCGCCGGCGGAACCCTTTCCCAGCGCGCCGAAGAAGCCGCGGCGCGACAGGTTTGTTTCCTGAAAACTGAGTTGGTCCGGGTCGCGCACGAGCCGCACCCGCTCTGCGGCCGGGTCGCCGGGCAGGGCGCGCACGGCGGCGAGGACAGTGTCGAGACCTTCCGCCACGGGTGCGTTGCGGCACTTCGCGCACCGGGTCAGGTTGAGCGTCACGCCCGCCGGAAGCGCGAGTGCCAGCGCGAGCAGCGCTTCGCTCTCGAGAAAACCGAGGCAGCCGCTGCGCACATTCGCCTGCACGCCTTCGACGCGGCAGCCCAGCACGGGCTGCGGCGTTCGCACAAGTTCCGCCGCGAGCGCCTCCAGGTCGCGTTCATCACCGTGAATCGCGTCGGCCGGGCAGGCGGCCTCGCAAAGCCGGCACGATGTGCAGCGCTGCTCATCGACGATGGGGGTGCGCCCGTCATAGTGGATCGCGTCTTCCGGGCAAACCTGCGCGCAGGCTTCGCAACGCGGTTCGGGGCCGAAGCGGCGCACGCAGCGCAGGGCTTCGACCTGCACGCCCTCGGTGGGTTGGAGCAGCCGAAGGGCGCGACGCCCAAAAATCACCTTGTCTTGCCCCCGCCCGCCTCGCGGGCGACAAAGCGCCCGGTGAGCTCGGCCAGCGTGCGGTAGAAGGCGGACAACGCCCCGGCGCTCACCGCACTCGTAAACGGGCCGATCCAGCGTCCGAGGTGCTCGTCGAGAAAGCGCCGCCGCAACATCAGCGCCTCAGCCACCGCGGCCGGATCGTCGGCACGGCGCGCCTCATTCTCGCGGAAAGTCAGCAGGTAGAGGAATTCGAGCTCGGCAGCGATATGGTCCGGCGTGCTGTGAAAGCTTTCGTCCAGTTCGAACCCGGCTTCCGCGTAGAGCGCCTCGAGCGCGGCGGTCGATTCCCCCATCACGCTCTTGGACTCGTCAAGCCACACCGAGCCGAAGGGGGCGGCGAGCATCCGGTTCGGCCCCAGAAATAGTTTGGTGTAATCGACCAGCAGCGCATCCACGCCGTCGTCCGAGAACGCGGGGGCGAGCCGCTGGGCGAGTTCGCCAAGCGCCGGATCGATGCGCGCCGAAGCGGCGGCGATCGTCTCGAAAACCCGCTCCTCGGCGAACGCCGGCTCGGGCTGGTAGTGGCAGGCCGCGAGGAGGCGGCAGAGATCTTCGCGAGCGAGCGCGAGATTCAGATCGAAGTGAGGCATGGCGCTTCCATGAAAAAGGGGCGGAGTTGCCTCCGCCCCCAAAGTCTACACAAGGGCCGAGAGTCAGGCCCGGACGCTGTACTTGTTGATGTAGTGAACGTTGGGTTTGGTCCCGAGTTCTTCCTTCAGCCGGGTCGACGCGTTCCCCTTCAGGATCTTGGAGATTTCCGAGTTCGGATCGTCCTGGTCGCCGAAGACCCGTGCTTGCGACGGACAGGCTTCGACGCAGGCCGGCTGCATGCCATTGCTCACCCGGTGGTAGCAGAAGGTGCACTTCTCGACCTTGCCGTCGCCGCGCACCGCGGTGAGGTTCTTCGAATCGTACAGATTCGCGTTCGGGATCACGGCGCCCGCTTTGGCCGCCGTCTCCGCACCCGAGGCCGTGCATCCGGGGATGATCGATCCCTTGTCGGTCCACTGCGGCTGGCTGTCGCGGCGCCGGAAGTTGAAGCTGATCACGCTGTAGGTATCACCCGCGAGGCTGCTGTCGTCGAGTTCGCGGTGGCTGTAGGGGCAGCGCTTCTGGCATTCCCGACAGCCGATGCACAGTTCCTCGTCGTGGATCGTGATTCCCTCAGGGGTCTTGTAGATCGCTTTCTTGGGCTCCACGGGGCAGCCTTCGATGCAGGGCGCGTCGGTGCAGTGATTGCACAGCACCGGAAACACCGACATCGTCGTATCCGGGAACCTTCCCTCCGTCTTGATCAGGAAATCGGCCCAGTTGTAGCTCTGGCCGTTGTCCCGATAGCGCGTGTTGTTCTCGGCCTTGCAGGCCAGCGCACACGCTCCGCACCCGACGCATTTGCGCAGGTCGATCACCATTCCAAGTCTAGGCATTTGTTCTCTCCTTCCGTTCGCTCGTTCGGTCTCAGGCCTTCTGGATCTTGACGCCGGTGAAGCCACCGTTGCGCGCCGTCGAACCGCTCAGGCGATCGTAGTCCTCGACCAGGATTTCGTTGTTGTTGCCGCCGTGCGGAACTGCTTTCGCATAGTCCAGCGCAGCAACCCGGCCGTACGCCCAGTGACCCTGGCCGTAGGCCTTGGCAACCGTTCCCGGACGCACGCCTTCCCAGAGCCGGGCCTTGACGACGATCGATCCGGATATCGAAGAAACCTTGACCTTGTCGCCGGTCTTGATCCCGAGCTTGGCGCCGTCGATCGGGTGGATCTTGATCACGTCGTCCCACGACACATCGCCGGCGTCCACCTTCTTGAACTCCTGGAACCAGACGGTGTTCTGCGAGCGGCCCTCGCGGTTCAGCCGCGACTTGTAGTCGATGAAGTCGAACGGATACTCGGCCACGCTGCCGTGGCGCTTGGGCGGTTCGTAGTGGGGCAGGAAGGCCAATTCACCGCGCGCCACGTAGCCGGTCACCGTCATGATGTCGTCGACCGTGGTCTCGTACTTCTTGGCGTGATCGAGCAGGCCCTTCTTGAAGGTCTCGCTGTAGAACTCGAATTTCTTCGTCGCGGTGTTGAACTTGCCGCCCCAGCCCTTCTTGAAAGAATACTTCGCCGTGTTGTAGATGCCTTTCTTCTTGAACTCGGCCCAACCGGCGATCTGGTCGCCCTTGATCGGCGTCTTGGGCATCCAGAGCGGCGCGCTGGTCATCTTGGCCGCGATCTCGGTGAATTCGCGCTCGTTGGCCGGCAATTTGCCCGTTTCCGGATCCTTGAACTCCTTCGAGTAGTAGTCGAAGAGGTTCGGAAAGCCGCGCTCCTTCAACTTCGCGGCGAGCAACCACACCACCTCGGTCTCTTCCTGCTTGACATCCCAGAGGCGCTTCGCGACCGGCTGCTGAATGGTTGCGTAACCGCTCAGGTTGCCGTTGTTGGTGACGATCGACGTTCCTTCGGCCGAGTTGAAGGTGGAGGGGAGCACCACATCGGCAAACTGCGTCATCTCCGAAGCATTGGTGACCATGTGCACGAAGAAGGTCTTCGAGAGCGCCTGGTCCCAGCGCTGCGGATTGGCCGCCGAATGATTGAAGTTGGTCCACGACGAGATCATCAACTTGATCGCGTCCGGGTTCTTCAGCATCCCGGTCGCGACGTAGTTGGTGACCACGCCGTTGCCGGACTTTGCGCTGGTCATCGCCGGCATGTCCTTCGCGCCGCGACTGTCGACCTTCTTCTCCTTGCCGCCCTTCTTGGCGATCTCGTCGAGATAATCGTCGTACTTCGGGAACTTCGCGACCGGTACGCTGTTGGTCTGCAGCACGCCGCCCTCGACGTCGATCGAGCCAAGCAGGCCGTTGAGCGCGTGAACCGCCATGGAGGCATAGGTGCCGCGCGGGTTCATCCCCACACCGGGGCCCATCCAGACGCAGCTCTTCGGCGCCGCCTTGGCCATCGCCCGGGCCACGCGCACGGTCTGCGCGGCGGGGATGAGCGTGTGGCCTTCGGCCCAGGTCGGCGTCTGGTCCTTCAGGACCAGGTTCCACCACTTGACGAGCCCGTGGGTTTCCTTCTCGACGAAGGCCGCTTCGTCGACCATCTGGCCGGCAACGAACAGGTTCTTGCCGTCCTTGAAATCGCCGACAAATTCGCGGTTCCACGTGCCTTCCGTCAGGATCACGTGCGCCATGGCGCCGGCCAGCGCGCCGTCGGTGCCCGGCTTGATCGGCAGCCACTCGTGCGATTTGGCCGCCGACGTGGACATGTGCGGATCCACCGTGACCACGGTACCGCGAGCGAGAATCTCACCGAAACGCGCGATCGTGTGCGGCAACTTGCGGTTGGCCGACAGCGGGTCGCAGCCCCAGATCACCACGCAGTTTGCGTTGTTCAGGTCATAGTCGCGGTAACCGAAGAAGCCCTGGGTCATGCCGGGGCCCATCTTCTCGGCTTCGGCGCAGATCGCGCTGTGCGAATAGGAGTGCGGCGAGCCGAATACCTTGAGCAGCGTGCCGTAGAGCAGGGCCTCGGAGGTAGCCGAGTAACGCCCGCGCATGTAGCCGACCTTGTGCGATTCGCCGGCCTTGCGCAGTTCCATCATCTTGTCGGCAACGATACCGAGCGCTTCGTCCCAGCTGATGGGCACGAATTTCGGATCCACACCACGCCCCTTGGCGGGGTTGGTGCGTTTCATCGGACCCTTGATCCGGTCCGGATCGTACATTTGTTGCGGAATCAGGTGTCCCTTCGGGCACACGTAGCCCAAGTTGGTCCCGCTCAGCGGGTTGCCGCGCACGCGGGTAATCCGCCCGTTCTGCGAGAACAACTGGATTGCGCACCACTGGGTGCAGCCCTGGCAGGCGGTCGCCACCCACTCCCCCTTGGCGGGGCTCGCGGCCAGCGCCTTGCGGACCTCCATCGCACTCTTGGCGGGCTGGGCTCGCGGTACACCGGCCACCAGCACGCCGCCGGCGGCGGCCGAGGCCTGTATGAAGGATCGCCGTGTCAGTTTCATTCCGTAATCTCCCTCTCTCCAAGGCAAGGACCGCCGGAATTCCCGGCGAGGACGTCAGCAATAGGGCGGGCCGAACATGCGCTTTACTCGGACGTAACCCTGATTAAGCAAGTGGTAATGCTACATTAACTTTAGTGTAGAACCAAATGGAAGCTTGTGTCTTTTAAATGAATACTTACAGGGGCATCCACAGGCGTCAGGTCGTTCGCCCCGGGATCATGGCATTCGCGCGGTTGCTTCTTCAGACCGGACTTGGGGTGCGGGCCCTTTCGTGCAATAGTTGATGGCTGACGTGCCGGTGATTCGGCCGGTCGTTCGTGTCGTCGAAGTCGACAGGGGGTGGACCGAACGCAAATGAGCGTGCAAGCACAATCCTTTGCCTGTGTGGTGCGCGCCTGGCAGTCCCATGAGCGCGAGCTGTTGCGCTACTTGGCGCGCCGCATGGCTGGCCAGGGCGCTGCCGAAGACGTCCTCCAGGAAGTCTTTGTGAAAGCCATGCGCGAGGGGGCTGGTTTCTGCGCGATCGGCCAGCCGCGCGCCTGGCTGTTTCAGGTTGCGCGCACCACCCTGATCGATCATGTGCGCCGGGCCAAACCCACCGTCGAATGCCCGAACGACCTGCCGGCGATCGATCCGGACGAGCGTGCCCCGGTCGATGAACTGGACGCCTGCCTGGCGCGCAACCTGGCCGAGCTGTCGGCTGCGGACCGGGACATTCTCCGGGCGTGTGATCTTAAGAATCAGACCGTCCGCGACTTTGCCGCGCGCAACCGCCTGGGCCTCGCGGCCGCAAAGTCCCGCTTGCTGCGCGCCCGGCGGCGCCTGCGCGACGCGCTGGTGCAGAACTGCCGGGTGAGATTCGACGAAAGCGGGAAGGTGTGTTGCCACGTGCCCCGGGATCCTGCCTGAATCCTTTTTCCCCTTTCCTCGTCTTCATGGGTGAGACGCCCGCGTAACGAGCTCCGCGAGCGGCAAACCGGAAGAGGGCGGCGTGACCCAAGTTCTGATGCACTGGCCAAAGCGAAGCCCACGATTTTTTCTGGTCGCGGCCGCGCTACTGTGGTGGGGCCTGTACGTAACCCTCATCCCGCTCTCCGAAGCCCTGGTGCGTGCGTTGCCCGTGTCCCGGGACAGTCATCTGGGCGGCTCGCTGCAATTCTTTTTCTATGACACGCCCAAGGTCCTGATGCTCCTGACCGGCGTGGTCTTCGTCATGGGCATGATCAACAGCTACTTCACCCCGGAACGCACGCGCTCCTTGCTGGCAGGGCGCACCGAAGGCGTGGCCAACGTGATGGCCGCTTCGCTGGGCGTCGTGACTCCGTTCTGCTCCTGCTCGGCCGTACCGCTGTTCATCGGGTTCGTGCAGGCCGGCGTGCCGCTCGGGGTGACGTTCTCGTTCCTGATTTCCGCCCCGATGGTCAACGAAGTGGCCCTGACCCTGCTGTTTGGCTTGTTTGGCTGGAGGGTGGCAAGCCTCTACCTGGGACTGGGGCTCGGCATCGCCATCGCGGCCGGTTGGATCATTGGCCGGCTGAGGATGGAGGCCCATCTGGAAGACTGGGTGCGTGACATGCCCAGGACATCGAGCGACTTCGAGGATGCCGGAATGAGCCTGGCCGAGCGGATTCAGGGTGGTTTGGCGGCGGTACGCGAGATCGTCGGCAAGGTGTGGCCGTACATCCTGGCCGGCATCGCACTGGGCTCGCTGATCCACGGTTACGTCCCGGAGGAGTTCATGACCTCGTTCATGGGTCGGGAGGCCTGGTGGTCGGTTCCCCTGGCGGTGATCATCGGCGTGCCCATGTATACCAACGCCGCCGGTGTCATGCCGATCGTCCAGGCGCTGCTGGCCAAGGGGACGGCCCTGGGCACCGTGCTGGCGTTCATGATGAGTGTGATTGCGCTCTCATTGCCGGAGATGATCATCCTGCCAAGGTACTCAAACTGCGTCTGATCGCCACCTTCGTCGGGGTGGTCGCCAGCGGGATCCTGCTCGTGGGTTATGTCTTCAACGCGGTTCTGTGAGGAGAAGGGCATGAAGGAGATCAAGGTACTGGGCAGCGGTTGCGCCAACTGCCGGAACACCATTGCGCTCATCGAGCAGGTGGCGCAGGCGCGCGGCCTGACGCTGAGCGTCATGAAGGTCGAGGAACTGCGCGACATTGCGGCCTATGGCGTCATGCGCACGCCGGGCGTGGTGATCGACGGCAAGGTCGTGCACGCCGGGGGCGTTCCCAGCCGGGACCAGATCGAGCTCTGGCTGGCCTGCTGAGGAGTGGGCGGAGCAAGAGGGCGCCGATGGTCTGGATTTGCTTGTCGGGAGAGCCTGTCGGGGTCTCTCTTACATTGCGGGGAATGTATACCGCGTAAGCTGCGAATCTAGTCTACTGTCAACCGGCCGGGAGCAAGCTCCGGCGCGGCTTCGCGCTTGACAGTAGCCAATCAAAACCCGCTGAAAGTTTCTCCTTGAGCGCAGCTGCTACGCGCTGCCAGGTGCCGCCTCGAATCTCGCCGAGCGTGGCCACCGGATCGAGTCCCAGGTAGACCGCCAGTTCGGCAATCACCTTGTCGGGCATTGGCTCTTTTTCGTGCTTCCAGAGGCTAATCCTGGTCTCCGGGTGGTGGGTTGCCTGTGCAAGGGATCGACCGGTTCCAGCCTTTTCGATGGCGCGGACAACGAGTTCTTGTTGACGCATGATTTTGATCCTCGTAAATTACGAATCTCGTAGGTCTCTGATCTACGGAAGTTCGATGGTACCTGCACCGCCCGGAAAGCACCATGCCTCGTCATCTAGCTGTGTGGGTCACCTCTGCAACAGACGCCGAACTGGGGCGGGCGGCGAGCGCCGCGCGCCAGCGCGGCGCGCAGCGCCCGCCCCAGGGCGCGTGTCCTTCCTTCATCTTTTCAATCCCTCAGGAGTAATTGCAATGCGAGCAATCGTAATTGGCGTCAAGCGCATGTCTGGCATCGGGAAAGAATCGGGGAATTCGTACGACATGGCGCGATTGATCTGCATCGCGCCTATCGATGCGGTCAATAACGCATCGCTGCGCATCGAGGGGTTCGGCTTCGAACCCGCCGAAATCGAATTGGCTCCCGAAGCCATCGGGCAATTCGCGGGGATCAAGTTCCCGGCGGAATTGGAGTTGAAAGAAGAGGCGCGGGCGCGGCGTGGCCAATTCGTCATGTACATCGTCGGACTGGAGCGTCCAGTTGTGGCGAAGGCGGTGGCGTGAGCTCCGGGTACGTCGTGAAGATCGGTAGCGACCTGGTCGACGCTGCAGCTCGAGCGGCAAGGGTCACCCCGGAGGTTTTCATCGCTTCGGCGGTGGCCGATGCGTTGCGCAAGGAGTTGGATCTGGACTTTGCTTGGGTCCAGTGCGGCAACGAAATCGGATCATCGAGCCGCGCTTGGAGGCCGGAGCGGGTCCAGGCCAACGGATAAGTAACACTTGTCCGATTTGTCTCATTTTGAAACAAAGCACTGTTCGGGTATCCAGTAGTTCGGCGGGGGAGCGATGTCACATGGCGCGGTCTTTATCGATTGGATCACCGTTTCTCAGTTTCATCCGCAAGGGGGGCTCCCCGTCCTCGTCGCCGGGGTCACGGTCTGGTATGACGCCTTCGGAAATGCGCGTTTTGAGCGTGCTCGCGCCGCGAGCATCGGCGGCTCTTACGACACGGCAGTGCGTGTGCAATGCGATGGTTTCCGTGTTTACCTCTCCGGAAACGTCGGCCGGTTTGCTCGTCAAGACAACCTTTTCAATCATGGATGGGCGGGCACTCTCAGGCAGTGCAATCGAATTCTGTTGGGTCTCGGTCTCCCTCCTTTCACAAATAGTTTCCGGGCTGCCGATGGAACAGAAACGCGGGGTGCGGTCGTATCGCGTATCGACCTTACAGCAAATTACGCTGCCGGTAATGAATCGCGAGCCCGGGCGGTTATCCGTTGGCTCACGGCTCGATCTATTTCCCGAATGAAGCGGGGGCATCATGGCGATGATTCAGTTTGGTTTGTCAATTCCCGGCGCATGGTCAAGGCTTACATCAAGCATTTGGAGATGGTGGCCCACGGTGCGAGCTGTGACGAGTTCGTCGTCGACTGGGCGAGGGGGCAGGGCGTTGTCCGGGTGGAGGTTGAAATGCGTAAACGATCACTATCAGAGGAGGGGTTACAAGACCTCCATGCGGTCTCCGATGAAAAACTCGCCGAGCTTTTCTTCGCGGAGACTGACGTACTTCGAGCCGTGGACTTTGACGATGGTCCCGACTTTCTCGCGTCGCTGCCCGTCCGGTCTCGTGCCTACGCTGCGGCATGGATGGGTGGGCAGGATGTGCACGCGCTTGCGAGTCGGGCGACGCTCTGGCGGCATGCACGAGTTCTCCGAGAGTACGGGTTGAACATCATGGAGGCGCGTTGTTTAAGTGCGTTCCCCGTGCGGGTGCGCGTTATCGATCTGGTGGCGCTTGAGCGGCCGGATTGGTATGACTTGAGCGAGGCTGCGTGATGGAACTCACTTATGAGCTGGCGGTCGATTTGGTGGGGGTGATCATGTTCGCGTTGGGTGCGATTACCGGAGCGCTGCGGCTATGACGATGACTCCTGCGCTCGTGGACGGGCTGAAAACCTTCGGCTTGGCGCTCGGAGGTGTGTTGATTTTGGTGGTCATCGTTGGGGCGCTTTTGATCGCTCTTGGCACGGTGGCCGACGATGTGGGGAACTTCGCGGGGAAGGATCGATGAGTGCCGCGACGATCGGATTTATGCTCGGCTGCTGGTGCGTTGGCTACGGCATGACGAGGGGCTGGAAGATGCTCGCGGATTTCGTCCGCGAGTCCACGGGGTAGTGCGGCATGGGGCCAAACGCGGGCGCGGTGTTCAGCGTCGAATGGTTGGAGTTTCTATCATGAAAATCCTTCAGAAAATTGCGGCCGCTGTCATGGGTCTGTTTGCTTCGGCGGCTGTGTTCGCACAGTCGGCGGGGGAAGCGGTATTCACCAGCCTGACGGCTGACGCAACGAGCCTGATCGCGCTTGGCTACGCCCTCTTGGGTCTGGTCCTTGCCGGTACGCTCGGTTACAAGCTGGTGAAGAAAATCACCAGTCGGGCTACGTAAGGTCCGTGTCGCGTTTCGCCCGCTTCGCTCACAAGGCGGGGCGGGCGTTTTTTTGGGGGGTGTGATGAATGGTTCGGAAAATCGCGGTGCTGTTGGTCGTGCTGAGCATGACGGGGTGCGGGCTGTTCTTGCCGGTCGACGATTCCGCTATGGGTCGGCCGCGCTGCTCGTTGTTCTCGCCTTCCTGCCAGCTCTAGCTCGCGCGCAATATGCGAATCTGATTCCGCCTTCGATCTGGTCTGCCACGTCGGCGGCGGGCGGGGCCGGAGTCGTGGGGGCTGCTACGGTCGTCGGTGGCGGCATTTCGACGAGCGGGCTTTTGGGTGTCGGCGGGCAGGCTGTTTCGATCCCGGCGCGTATCAATTTTGCGGCGAATGCTCCTCAATTTGCGCGGGTGGCGCTGCGCTTCTCTCCGCAGCGGTTTTTGGCAACTGCGGCGATGGGTTGGGCGCTGGACGGTGGCCTTGAGTGGGTCATCGATCAATGGCGCAAGAAAGAAGCGCCAAGCGGTCAGAATGCGAACTTTTGGTTTGTGTCGGGGCAGCCCGCCTGCGGTACGGTGTCGGCTCCTACGTGTACTTTCGAACAAGCGGCAAATCTCACCTGTTCGACGGCGGGTGTTGCCGGTGCGTTCTTCGCGGGTCGCATTCGGTTCCCTGACACTGGGCCGGGGACCAACGCGACGGTTTATTGCAAGCGCTACGTTGGGTCGCCGGACGGTGATGATTTCTCGATGACTGCGACGCGCTCGACGACGCCGCAGCCTGAAACCGACAGGGCGGCGAATGATGCGGATTGGAATGCCTTGAACACGTTGCCCGATGCCGTGGCGCAAGAGGTCATGAAGCAGGGTTTCCCGCTCCCGGTAGAAGAGCCTGCGGTGACGCCGTATCGGATCCCGTTGGGTGTCCCTGAGCCTGTTCCCGGTGCCGATCCGGCGAAGTGGGCGCAGCCCGTTGTGGACGTGGTAGGTGCGCCGAGTCCGGCGACGCCTTGGCGTGTCAACCAGAAACCCGGCACGGTGGAAAGCCCTACCCCAACGCCGCCGGTGCCGGTGCCGATGCCGATTCCTTCTCCTGATTCGAACCCGGCCCTACCGGGTGCACCTGGTGCGCCAGGCGCGCCAGCTCCAGCTCAGATTACCTGCGGGCTACCGGGGACGCCTCCATGCAAGATTGACGAGGCGGGGACGACGGACGGAAAGGAACTTGTCACGGCTTTTGGGGTGGGAACCTCTGAGGCTTGGGCCGAACGGCTGGCGAAACTCGGTGAGCGCACGGCGGTTTCTACTTGGATCGGTCCGGTGTTCACTCTGCCCACGTTGTCGGTGAGCTGCGGGCCGATTGATTTCGGCAAGGTCGGCTCGTTGGATTTCTGTCCGGCGTTGGACATTTCCCGGATTGGCTTCCAATGGTTTTGGGGTTTGGTCATGGTGATCTTTGTCTATCGTCGCGTCGGTGACGCGGTTTCCATGGGGGTCTGATATGCCGATTCTTGGCGCGTTGTTCTCCACATTCTTTGGCGCGATCTTCACCTTTCTGTCGGGCTACATCGCCAAAAAGACGGCAATGGCTGTGGCCTACATCACGACGTATGGGGCGCTCACAGCCGCGCTAGCGGCGGTCGCGGTGACGTGTGTCGGTTACGTCACGGTGACGCTGCCGACGTTCCCCGGTTGGGCTGCGATGGGCTTCCTTATGGGCTTGTACGCGGTCGCGGCTGACTCTGCGTTCTATCTGGCGACGTGCGCAATTGCGGTGGAAACGGCGGTGTATGTGTACCGCTGGAATGTGAACAATCTCACGCTACTTTCGCGGGCTTAGCATGGCGGTCTACTTGATCGCGGGTCGGCTCGGGTCGGGTAAGTCGCTCTCGGCCGTTGGTCGCATTCGTGAGGCGTTGCGGGCTGGTCGCAGGGTGGCGACCAATCTCAATCTTGATCTTGAGGCAATGAAATTGCCGGGGGCGGCGAACTGTGTTCGCTTGCCCGACAAGCCTACGGGCGACGAGCTGAAGGCGCTCGGCTTGGGCAACGAAACTCTTGATGAAAATACCAATGGGCTTTTGGTCTTGGACGAGCTTTCGAGCTGGCTCAATGCTCGTTCGTGGGGTGACAAGTCCCGCCAAGCGGTACTTGACTTTTTCATCCATTCCAGAAAGTACGGTTGGGACGTGTACTTGATCGCTCAGTCCTTGGGCCAGCTCGACAAGCAATTGCGCGATGCGTTGGTGGAATATCACGTTATCTGTCGACGCATGGACCGGCTCAAAATTCCTCTCATCGGGGGCTTGGTCAAGGCTTTATCGTTCGGTCGGCACACAGGCCGGATGCCGCGCGTTCACATTGGCTTCGTGCGTTATGGCACGGACCGGGATTCGATTCTTGTCGAGCGGTGGACCTTTCGCGGAAACGATCTCTTCGAGTGCTATGACACGCGCCAGCGTTTTCAGGATCGGGAGCATATTGATCCGCGTGGGGATCCTCACAAGGAAGTTGCGGCGATGTTCTCCTACTGGTGTGCGAGCTGGCCTGCCAAAGTCCGCCAGAAGGTCCCGAAACCACGCCCAATTGCGACAGAGCATTTTCTGGGGGTGGTGGACCCGGAAGCCCGGTTGCGCCTTGCTGCGGCGTTCTGGCGCGCACAGGACAATGCTCACTCCATGCAAGTCCGGGGAAGTTGAGCGCCGTACTGTTTACCCCGGCTTGCCGGCCGGGCGGCAGGGTTCCTGCAGGGTGCCGAGTGACTTTGCCGTTTTTGGCCGAAGTGGGAAATTAGGTGCTTTTTCGAGCTGCGATCGTGCTCTGGAGGTGGGATTGCTGATTCGTTTTGAGGCTTGTTTTGGGTGTTGTGGTGGGATTGTCTTTTTTTGCGGGATCAACCGCGGGACAGAGGCGCAGTGCGCTTCGGGCTTGAATTCCCATCCTGCGCAAGTCGTTCAGCGCGGTTTCGTGCCGCAGCTGCAGCAACTCAGGGACCCAAAAGGGCATTTTCCGGCGCGCTTCCAGCCAGTCTCGAATGGTGCGCGGGTGGCGGTGTAGCATCCGCGCCACGGCCTCGAGGGGTAGCCCGGCGGTGAGGGCGCGCAGCGCCTCGGGGTTCCCGTAGCGTCGATTGGGGTGGTACATGGGGGGTGCTCCAGTCGTCAAAAAGCCCGTGTACCAGATGGTCACGGGCTCTCGTGTGGAGTTCTTCACGTTTCGCAGATTGCGCGGAATGTATATTATGTCCAATACGATACGGGGAGGAAGCCGATAGGGATCCCCTTCCGCCTGCTGGGAAAATGGTGATTCCTTCCTTACACACCACTTTAGCAAGTGTCTGCAAGTCTCTGTTCTAATGTCTATTTGTGCATGCCTTCTTTCAGGGAATCGTGGGCCCCATGCACGGAAACGCACGGTCGTGCCACGCTCTCCGCCGGGCGGATGACCCAGCTCGGTTAGGATATCGGATCGAAACCCGGAGCCAGCGCAGATGATCACCGTCCACCACCTCAACAACTCCCGCTCACAGCGCGTGCTGTGGTTGCTCGAGGAACTCGGTGCCGAGTACGAGGTCAAGCGCTACGAGCGCGATGCCAAGACGATGCTGGCCCCTCCCGCTCTGCGCTCCGTGCATCCGCTGGGCAAGTCGCCGGTGATCACCGAGAACGGGCTCACCGTTGCCGAATCGGGCGCCATCATCGAGTACCTGATCGAGCGCCACGGCGGCGCGGCGCTGATTCCGCCCGCCGGCACGCCGGAGCGCTTGCGCTACACCTACTGGCTGCACTTCGCCGAGGGCTCGGCGATGTCCCCGCTGCTGCTGGCGCTGATCTTTCGCCGGTTGCCGACCCAGCCGATGCCCTTTTTCGTGCGTCCGGTCGCGCGCGGGCTGTGCGACAAGGTGATGAAGGGCTTCGTGGCGCCGCAACTCAAGGCGCAGCGGGATTTCATGGAGGCGGAACTGGCGAAGAGCGCCTGGTTCGCCGGCGATACCTTCAGTGCCGCCGACATCCAGATGAGCTTCGTGGTGGAGGGATCTGCGGCGCGCGGCGGATTGGACCAGGGGTATCCCAAACTGCTGTCCTGGCTCGAGCGCATCCACGCCCGTCCCGCCTATCAGCGGGCCCTGGAGAAAGGCGGGCCCTACGACTTGCTGCGTTAGTGCTCGCGGCGAGGGCCTTTCGTCACTCCGGGCGCAGCAAGGCCACCGCCTCCGCCACGGTCTGACCCAGTTCAAGCCCTGCCGCCTTGCCCAAGCTGTTGATCGCCGACAGTACCCCGCACCGAAGGCCGTCCGCGGCGTCGCCGATACGGGCGGAATCGCTGGCGTAGGCGGCCGCGATCACGCCCGCGGGCTCCAGGGCATCCAGTGCCGCGATGCCGGCACCCTCCTTGCCGATACCGGCATCGTTGAAGAACACCGCGTGCGGCTGCCCGCCGAGCGCGTAGGAGACCACCGAACGTCCGCCGTGAGAGCCGCTGACGATTACCGCTCCGGCCATGGTCTCCGTGGCTGCCGTAATCGTGTCGAGCAAATGCAATGCTCGCATCGCGTCACCCCCCTGTTCCGCGGTTCGGCTCACGACTTCCGAGCCGTTTCCTTTACTTCATATACAACCTTCACATTGCTCTGTAACTTGTTGTTGTATTGTGTGTTTAGGAATCCTTTGGCCTAAACTACCGATTCTGGCGCCGGCCACCACACGGTCCAAGTCCAAGCGGTCATGGAACGGTTGTCCAGACCCCTGAAAGCTCGCATTATGCGGGGTGCGGGCCAGCCGAGTCCTTCAATCGGCCCCGGTCCCGCACGGCACGCTTCTCCATACCGCCCAAACTTTTCCAGGACGCCCATGTCCGATCTCGCATTCTCCACCCTGACCGAACTGGCCTCCGGCCTTCGTGCGGGCCGGTTCAGCGCCGAGGAAATCATCCGTGAATACCTCGCGCGCATCGCTCTGGCAAACGCACGCCTGGGCGCCTATGTAAGTGTCGACGAGTCCGGTGCATTGCAGGGGGCGCGCGCGGCCGACGCGCGGCGCGCGTCGGGCCACAGTCTGGGCCCGCTCGATGGCCTGCCGCTGGCGTTGAAGGATCTGTGTGAAATCGAGGGGCAGCTGACGAGCGTCGGTTCCCAGGCATGGCTGGAGCGCCGCAGCACGATCACGGCCACGGCGGTGCAGCGCTTGCTCCAGGCGGGCATGGTGGTGCTGGGCAAGACGCACATGGTGGAGTTTGCCTTTGGCGGCTGGGGCCTGAACCCGGTGCGCGGTACGCCGCGCAATCCCTGGGACCTGGGCGTGCACCGCATCCCGGGTGGCTCGTCCAGCGGCTCAGGGGTCGCGGTGGCCGCGGGCCTGGCTCCCGCGGCACTGGGCTCCGACACCGGGGGCTCGGTGCGGATTCCGGCATCGCTCAACGGCATCACCGGCCTCAAGACCACGCGCGGGCTGATCAGCCTGTACGGCGCGTTTCCGCTCTCGGGAACGCTCGACACGATCGGTCCTCTGACCCGCAGCGTCGAGGACGCGGCATTGCTCACCCAGGCGATGGCCGGCGCCGACGCGCGCGACCCGAGCACGGCCCGGGCCCCGATCTTTCGGTGGAGCGCCCTCGCCGATCAACCGAAGCCGCTAGCCGGGATGCGCATCGTGCGGATGCCCGCGGCGCAATTTCCGATGGCCGTTGCGCCGGACGTGCTGCGCGTGTTCGACGAGACACAGCGCGTCATGCGGGATCTGGGGGCTGAATTGGTAGAAAGGGAATTGCCCTTCGATTTCAACGACATGATGCTGCGCAACGGGCAGATCATCGCGGCCGAGGCCTTTGCGCTTCATCGCGCCTACATCGATGACCCGAAACTACCCTTCGGTCCGTGGACCCGCAAGCGCGTACAGAGTGGGCGGAGCATTTCCGCGGCGGACTACATCGACGCCCTCGCCCACCAGCGCGCGACGGTCAGCGCGTGGACCGCGTGGATGGGCAGCTTCGACGCCGTGCTCACGCCCTGTCTCCCGTTCGCCGCCTGCCCGCTCGAGGAAGTGGACGAAGCCCGTACGCCGCTGGCCGCCTTTACGCGCGCCGGCAACTACCTCGGCGCCTGCGGCATGTCGTTGCCCGCGGGCATGTCCGACCGGGGCCTGCCGATCGGCATGCAGTGGCTGGGAAAACCCTTCGACGAAGCCACGCTGGTGCGCCTCGGCATGGCTTTTCAACGCGCCACCGACTGGCACCGGCAGCGCCCGGATCTTTCCGAGATCGGACTTTAACTATAGGCTATAACGTATTGTAATATAAATTTTTTTATCAACGAAACTGCTGCTGTATCCGTCTCTCCCCTCAATCCTCGCGAAGGTTGCCGGCGCTGAGCTGTTCCGCGTATTCGATGGCCTCCACAAGGCTCCGGTCGCTGGCGATGCCCTTGCCGGCGATGTCGAAGGCCGTGCCGTGATCGACCGAAGTGCGGATGATCGGCAGGCCCAGCGTGATGTTGACGCCCGAGAGGGCGTCCCAGGTGCCGGTGGCCGGATTCACGTGAAAGCCGAGCAGCTTGACGGGAATATGGCCCTGATCGTGATACATGGCGACCACCGCGTCGTATTGCCCGGCGCGCAGCTTGACGAAAATGGTGTCGCCCGGAACCGGTCCGAGCACGTCCAGCCCGTCGGCGACGCAGCGCGCGACCACGGGTTCGGTGACGTCGATGTCCTGCCGCCCGAACAGGCCGCCCTCGCCTGCGTGCGGATTGAGCGCGGCGACCGCGATCCGGCGGCGAGTCAGGCCGAGACCCGCGAGCGCGCGCTCGGTCACGTCGATGACGTAGCGCAGCCGTTCCGGCGTCAACAGCCGCGGCACGTCCTCGAGCGCGACATGGGTGGTGACGTGGCTGACGCGCATGTTCTCGTGCGCCAGCATCATCACCGAGCCCTTTGCGCCGGTCAGCGCGGCAAGCATGTCGGTGTGGCCGGCGTAGCGGTATCCGGCGAGGTTCAGCGCCTCCTTGTTGAGCG
>JAGXFR010000045.1 GCA_024637155.1 Burkholderiaceae bacterium
CTCTTTTGTATCTTGTCGAAAGTGAGTTTCATTGGTTGTCGTTTCTCGGTCGCGAACTGGCTGTCGGCGCTGCGGATGCAACGCTGCGGCCTTGCATTACGACTTTGCTTATGATCCGCGCAAGGCCGTCCGATGCGTAGCACAAGCCCGATACCGTATCGGGACAGCTTCCGCCGGACAACCATTTTTAGTCGCTATGCTTATTCGAAAATGGCATAACGGATCAGATCAACGGCACCGTGCCGAGCGCGCTGTTCTCGCCGGTCACGAGGATTCCGGAACCACGATTGGAAAGGAGTGGCCGAAGGCAACGCGGTCGGCTCGTTGCTCGAAGGACGGGGTCTCGGGAGTGCCGATCAGGACTTGTGCATTTTCGGGTCGTTGCACGGGCAGCCCAGGTCCCAGACGAAAACGCGCGGTGCCTTCTCGCCTTGGCGCTGGATGCGCAAATTGATTGCCGTTGGTTGCGGCACCAATGGCTTGAAGCGCAGTACGCCCTTGCGGCTGCGGCCGCCGGGTGCATCGCCTTCCCAGGCGATGGGCGGCTGATTCTTATTTGCGGCGCGATTCACGATGTATGCGGTGCGCGCCAGATCATCACTCAGATTCCGGCCGTCGCTGCTGATCGAAACATCGAACGTCCACGTCGCGACGCCGGGCCCAACGTCGATTGGTTTGACGACAATGGTCACGCCGCCGCTTTCGTTGCTTTGCGACGCCAGGTCGACGGCGAATGCCGTGCTGCCGAGAAACATCGCAACGCCGATGAGGTGAACGAGCAGGAAACGGATCAGATTGCGAAGGTGCATGTGGCACGCGCCCCTAGACTTGCGTTGCGTCCCTTGGTGCGGGACGCGCCGGATCAATGATATTCTTGACCTTCCCATGGTGGGAGAGTCAAGGGTTGCGTCGTGGCGGCGGCATGCTTGGCGCGCAGCGCTTGACCTTCCAAGCGTGGGAACCTTTATCGTGGGCCCAGGGGTGGACCGCGACCGGCCCGCCCAGAGGAGATTGGACATGGACGATACGTGCATGAACATCGGCGGGGCTGCTCTCAAGTCGGGCGTATCGGCAAAAATGATCCGTCACTATGAGGAGATCGGTCTTATCCCGACGGCGCAGCGCACCGACTCCGGATACCGCAGGTACACGGGCGACGAGGTGCACACCCTTGTCTTTGTGAAGCAAGCCCGGAATCTGGGCTTCTCGACCGCGCAAATCGCGGATTTGCTGGGTTTGTGGAGAAATCGGCGCCGGTCCAGCCGGGAGGTGAAAGCGCTTGCGTTGGCCCATATCGCGGAACTCGACGAGCGAATCGGCGAACTCGAGGCGATGAAGCGTGCACTCATGGGGTTGGCGGTGCGATGTCACGGCGACCACCGGCCGGGATGCCCGATTCTAGACGGATTGGCGGCCCCGGCTGCGATCGCAGATTCAGCCGCCAAGCACCGCCCCCAAGTTCTTGCTCCGATGCGCAAGCCGCGGTCCAGGAGGGCCGATCAAACGAATTGATTCAAGCCGCGCGGTACCTTGCGGTTCCAATGTGCCTCCGATCGCCCTGAGGGTAGCGGAGGCGCGACATTCAACCTGGATGAAAAAAGGCAAACCATGAGAATGAGGGCAAAGCTGTACCCCGCAGGTCGATCACTGCTGGGCATGTTGGTGCTGATCGCGGGCTTCGCGTTTTTCCACCAGGCGCAGGCTGCAACCGAACAACTGCCGATTCCGAAAGGCGTGATGTTGAAGTCGTGGCACGACAACGGTCTGGGCGGAAAATACTTGATGCAGCTGGCGCCAGGGAGTGTCGTGAAGGCAGGCAAGACCGTTATGGGAACGGTAACGGGTGATGCGAACTGCGACGCCGATGCCGAGGGACTAAGCCACTGCCACAACACGGTCAAGCTGGCGAATGGCAACGAGATCACCTTGATCAATACGCACGAAATGCACCGCTATCGTTGCCTGGGACCGGGCGACAAGATCTCCTTGACCAGAATGAGCGGATCATGGGTCATGGCGAAGTTGTCTGGAGAGTGACCACGCAAGTTGCATTCGCGCCGCGGGCTCGGCAATCGCTGGGCTAATGATCTGAATGGGCAGCCCCTGATCTTCCGTACGCAGATGCTCGGATCCACGCGATCCGGGACTCAGGGGAGCCTTGCGACGGGAAGCGCACACGAACATCAGGCGCCCGATCGGGCGCCTGATGTTCGTGCCGCAAGCCATCCGAGCGGGCCTTCAAAAAAGTGCTTGACCTTCGTGTCGCACTCAAGTTGTTCAATGGTGTTATGGGATCGCCGGGCCGCGATACGAAGCGGGCGCGAATCGACCATCGCCCTGCGACGCAACAGTGAAGCACCCGGCGGCAGGCCGAACTCATCGCAGCGACGGCGACAGGTACGGCGCGGCAACCGTTCGTGGGCGCCAACACAAGGAGTACGACATGGTCCGTAGAGTCAACAAGCCCGTTGCGTCCAAAGCGACGTCCCCCAGGCTGCCCGATCCGTCGATCGCGGGCCCCGTCCGGCCGGCGCCAGCGGCTGCAGAACCTGCGGCGACCACCACCCGCGGCGGGTCCGAGGCGGCGCTGAAGTATCAGATCGACCTGTGGCAGCGCAGCGTCCTGTTCCTGGACATCCTGCGCGAACGCGCCAACAACATGCTCGCCCACGAGCAGGCGGGCCTCCCGCCATTGCTGGATTTCGAAACCGAAACGATCCTCGACGCCCGCGGCTTCAAACGCCCGGCGAACTACGCGCTGCTGCGCATCACGGGTTCGGGGAAGGACGGGGCCGAAAGCTGTCTCGACCCGGACAAGTGTCCGGTGATCGTGATCGATCCGCGCGCCGGCCACGGCCCAGGCATCGGCGGCTTCAAGGAAGAGTCCGAAGTTGGCATGGCGCGGCGCGAAGGTCACCCCGTCTATTTCGTGAGTTTCTTCCCCGAGCCATGCCCGGGGCAAACCCTGGGGGACGTGCTCCACGCACTGCGCCGCTTCGTCGAGGAAGTCAGTCGCCGCCATGATGGAACGGCGCCGGTGCTCTACGGGAACTGTCAGGCCGGCTGGGCGGCGATTCTGCTGGCGGCCGATTGCGAGGGACTGGTCGGGCCGGTCGTGATCAATGGCTCGCCCCTGTCGTACTGGGCCGGAGAAAACGACGTCAACCCGATGCGCCTGGCCGGCGGCCTGACCGGGGGAACCTGGCTCGCGCGCTACCTCGCCGACCTCGGCAACGGCAGCCTGGATGGCGCCTGGCTGGCGCAGAACTTCGAGAGTCTGAACCGGCCAACACGTTGTGCGACAAGAACTACAAGGTCTTCTCCGACGTCGACGGCGAACGAGAGAGGTTTCTGGATTTCGAGCGTTGGTGGTCCGGCTTCCACTTCCTGTCGCGCGAGGAAATCACCGCGATCGTCGAGAATCTGTTCATCGGCAACAAGCTGGAACGCGGCGCGATGCGCATCTGCAATGGCTGCGTCGCCGATCTCAAGCGTATCCGCAACCCGATCGTGATCTTCGCCTCGCACGGTGACAACATCACCCCGCCGCATCAGGCGTTGAACTGGATCCCGGCGATCTACCCCACCACCGCTGCACTCAAAGCTGCTGGCCAGCGCATCGTCTATCTCCTGAATCCGCATGTCGGGCATCTGGGGATTTTCGTATCGGCCAGTGTCGCCCGACTCGAGCACCGCGCGATCCTGGAAAGTCTGGAAGACCTTGAAACGCTGAAGCCGGGGCTCTACGAGATGCAGATCAGCAATCCGACGAACGATCCGGATTGCCGCAGGCCGCAATACACGGTGGCCTTCGAGGAACGCCAGGTCGAGGAAATCCACTTTGAGTACCCGGGTGAGGAATTCGAGAAGGTGCGGCAGGCTTCGGAGCGCAATGAACATCTGTACAGCACGTACGTCAGCCCCTGGATGCGGGCGAGCGCCAACCCGTCCGCGAAGACGACCCGCTGCTGATTGCCGAGCGAGCCATGAGGGCGCAGACTTCCGCCGTACTCGAGGCGTGGCGCAAGCACCAGAACGATGCGCAGGAGCGCATCTTCCATGCGCTCTACCGCTAGTGGCGCGGGCCGCGGAGGCTGGTTCCGCAGGGAGGCATTCGATGAACGACAGTGAGCACGACGCATTCCGGGTGCTGACCATCAACGCCGGCAGTTCGTCGGTCAAGTTCGGCGTCTTCGACACGGTTGCCCACACGCAACTGTTCCAGGCAGAGATCGAGCGCGCCGCCCACGTCGAGGACGCGATCGACCGGATTCCGGGGATGTTGAAGGCCAAAGGCGTCGCGGCATTGGACGCCATCGGCCACCGGGTGGTACACGGCGGGACGAGGTTCCGCGATGCATGCGTCATCGATCCTGTGGTTCTCCAAGGTATCGAGGAATGCGTGCCACTTGCGCCATTGCACAATCCACCTGCATTGGCGGGGATCAAGGTGGCCAGCGCAGCCTGGCCGGGCGTGCCGCAGGTGGCCGTGTTCGATACCGCCTTCCACCAGACGATCCCGCCGCGTGCCAGCACCTATGCGGTGCCGGAAGCGTGGCGTGAGACGGGCCTTCAGCGCTATGGCTTTCACGGCACCTCGCACAAATACGTGATGCTGCGGGTCGCCGAGGAGCTCAGGAGCCCCGCCGCCGAGCTGCGCATCGTCAGTTGTCATCTGGGTAATGGGGCGAGTGTGTGCGCGATTGAGCGCGGCGTTTCGGTTGACACCTCGATGGGCATGACGCCTCTCGAAGGGCTGGTGATGGGAACGCGTTCCGGTGACGTCGATCCCGGTGTCTTCTCCTACCTCCAGCGCAGTCTCGGACTGTCCGTCGCGGACATCGAGGATGCCCTCTACCACGACAGCGGCCTTGCAGCGCTCTCGGGCGCGGGTCACGACATGCGGGACATCGAGAAGCGTGCGGCCGACGGTGATCCGAAGGCACAGCTCGCGATCCAGGTTTATGCCTACCGCGCGCGAAAGTACATTGGCGCCTACGCCGCCGCCATGGGTGGCGTCGACGTCGTCGCCTTCACGGGTGGCATCGGCGAGAATTCGGCCACGATGCGCGGGCGCATTTGCTCGGGACTCTCGTTCCTCGGGCTTGATCTCGACGACGGCCGCAACGCCGGCGTTCGCCTGAGCGGCTCCGCCGCGCCGCAGATTCAGCGCGATCATTCGCGCGTACGGGTTGTGGTCACGAAGACGCGGGAACAATGGATGATCGCGCAGGAAGCGGCGCGCGTGCTGGCGCACGGCGATCCAGGATTCGCGACGATCGGCCCCGCACTGGAGGCGGTACGCGCGCCCTCGCCGCCGGACGTGAACGCGCCGATTCCAGTCGCCGTGTCGGCGCATCACGTGCACCTGACGCAAGCGGCGGTGGAGCAGCTCTTTGGCCCGGGGCACAGGCTGACGATCCGAAATGGGCTCACGCAACCGGGCTTCTGGGCGGCCGAGGAAACCGTCGATGTGATCGGACCGCGCAGTACCGTCGAGCGCGTGCGCGTGCTGGGTCCGTGCCGCGCGCGCAATCAGATCGAGATTACCGAGACGGAGGCCTACCAGCTCGGCATCGATGTCGCGGTGCGTCTGTCCGGCGATACGGTCGGAACGCCGGTCGTGACCCTGCGCGGCCCCCGAGGCAGCATCGAAACCGATGGCCTGATCGTTGCCAAACGACATATCCACATGCGAACGGACGACGCCCAGGCGCGGGGGTTGCAGCACGGAGATGAGGTCGAGGTCGCGATCGATTCGGCGGGACGGGATCTGGTGTTCCGTGACGTGGTGATCCGCACCGATCCCGACTTCGTTACCGAGATGCACATCGACACGGACGAGGCCAACGCCGCCCATCTCGACCGCGGCGGCGCGGGTGAACTTGTCTCCGTCGCGGGCTGCAGCGCCCGTCTCACCGGGACGCAGACGCCGGCAAGCCGCATGGAGAAGTCGTGTTGCCTCGATTGACCCCACAGCAAGTCAGCGGACCGAACGCCTAACCGTTGGGAGTCGCGCCCCCAGTGGGCGACGATCGGAACTGAATTCTGGAGAAGGATATGCACGAGCACGACAAGAAACCGACCCCGAATCACGACGGCTGCGATCACGGCGACGGCGACCACCAGCACGCGGACCACGGCCACGGTCACGACCACTCTTCGCATCAAGCCACGGGAAAGGTCACCGACCCGGTCTGCGGCATGGAACTGGAGCCCTCCGCCGCGGCCGGCACGCTCGATCACGACGGGAAGACCTTTCATTTCTGCAGCGCGCACTGCCTCGCGCAGTTCAAGGCCGCTCCGGCAAAGTTTCTGACCAAGGCGGCGCCAAGCACTGCCCCGGCAAAGCCCGCCGAGGGCGGGTACACCTGCCCGATGCATCCGGAGGTGCAGCAGGACGGGCCCGGTTCGTGCCCGAAGTGCGGGATGGCGCTGGTTCCCACGATACCGGTGCTGGTCACCGCGACCGTATACACCTGCCCGATGCATCCGGAAATTCGACAGAATAAACCGGGCTCGTGCCCCAAGTGCGGCATGGCATTGGTTGCCGAGGCGGGCGCGCAGGAGGACAGCAGCGAACTGCGGGACATGACCCGGCGCCTCGTGGTGGCGGCGGTGCTCTCCGTGCCGCTGGTCGTGATCGCGATGGGCCCCTATTTCGGCCTGGTGCAGCCATTCGGTCTGTCACCGTCGATGCGCATGTACGCCGAGTTCATTCTCGGGACCCCGGTCGTGCTGTGGAGCGGCTGGCCGTTCTTTCGCAAATTCGCTGTGTCGATCCGCACGCTCAACCCGAACATGTACACCCTGATCGGGCTCGGCGTGGCGCTCGCCTACGTGTTCAGCCTGTTCGCGATGTTCGCGCCCGGCCTCTTCCCGGACACCTTCCGCGAGGGCGGTGGGCAAGTGGGGATGTATTTCGAGGCAGCCGCGGTCATCGTGACACTCGTGCTGCTGGGCGAGGTGCTGCAACTGCGCGCGATGGGGCAGACCAGCCAGGCGATCCGCGAGTTGCTCGCGCTCGCACCGAATACGGCACTGCGGGTGGAAGCCGACGGGAGTGAGGTCGAAATTCCACTCGATCAGGTTCAGCTCGGGGACCAGTTGCGCGTACGCCCCGGCGAGAAGGTGCCGGTCGACGGGATCTGTGTGGACGGTTCGTCCAACGTGGACGAGTCCATGATCACCGGGGAGCCGATTCCCGTGGCAAAGAAGGCGGGTGACAAGGTCACCGGCGCGACCATCAACGGCAAGGGCGCACTGATCATTCGCGCCGAGCGGATCGGCGCCGACACGCTGCTCTCGCAGATCGTCCATATGGTTGCCAAGGCGCAGCGCACACGCGCGCCCGTGCAGCGCCTCGCCGATCTGGTGGCCGCGTATTTCGTGCAGACCGTGATCGTGATCGCCATCGTCACGGCGCTGGTGTGGTGGTTCTTCGGACCGGAACCCCGGTTGACTTACGCGCTCATCAACGCCGTGGCCGTGCTCATCATCGCCTGCCCCTGCGCTGTCGGGTTGGCGACGCCGATCTCGATCACGGTGGCCATGGGGCAGGGCGCCAAGAACGGGATTCTGTTTCGCAACGCCGAGGCGGTGGAGAAGCTGCGTGACGTGAACACACTCGTCGTGGACAAGACCGGCACGCTCACCGTCGGCCGGCCGCAGCTCGTCGATTTCGTAGTGGCCGGTGGCGCGGCCGAAGACGACGCCCTGGCGCTCATCGCCAGCCTGGAGCGAGCCAGCGAACATCCACTCGCCCAAGCGATCGTCAAGGCGGCCGAGGAACGCAACCTCACCCTCGCCAAGGTGGAGAATTTCGAGTCCGTCACCGGACATGGCGTGCAAGGCACCGTTGGCGAGCGCCGGGTCGCGGTCGGAAATCAACGCTTCATGGAAGCGCTGGAAGCGGTACCCAAGACGCTTTCGGACCAGGCCGATACGCTACGCGTGCAGGGCAAAACGGCGCTCTATGCCGCCATCGACGGCAAGGTTGCCGCGGTCATCGCGGTGGCCGACCCGATCAAGGAAACGACGGCGGAGGCGATCAAGGCGCTCATCGCCGAGGGCGTGCACGTTGTCATGCTCTCGGGCGATTCGCGCAAGACCGCTGAGGCGGTCGGCAAGCAACTCGGCATCGAAGAGGTCATCGCCGAAGTCCTTCCCGAGCAGAAAGTGGAGGTGATCCAGAAGCTGCAAGCCAAGGGGCGTGTCGTCGCGATGGCGGGTGACGGCATCAACGACGCACCCGCGCTGGCGCAGGCGAATGTCGGCATCGCGATGGGTACCGGCACCGACGTCGCGATCGAAAGCGCGGGCGTCACGCTCGTCAAGGGTGATCTGCGTGGCATCGTGAAGGCGATCCGGCTTTCTCACGCGACGATGCGCAACGTCAAGCAGAACCTTTTCTTCGCGTTTGGCTACAACGCGCTGGGGATTCCGATCGCCGCGGGAGTGCTTTACCCGGTCTTCGGCCTGCTGCTCTCGCCGATTTTTGCCGGCGCCGCGATGGCCATGAGTTCCATCTCGGTCGTCACCAACGCACTGCGGCTGAAGCGCGTCAAATTGTGAGTCCGAGCGGCCCGCGCGTGGCGGGCGCGCTGGCTCATTTCTCTCCTTTCGTGCCTGGTCGTGGAATCCCGGGCGGCGGTTTACCTGGCCGCTCGTCCGGCGACCGAACCGAACGCCTGTCCCAGGCTCCCCGCGCCCGTGAGCGCACCGAGCAGAGTCCCGCTCGCACCCGCGTCGTTCAACGTGGCGAGATAGGCGATCGCCGGTTGGAGGAATGCTCCGCCGGCCCCGATCAGACCGACGGCGAGCGCGGCACCCGTGAAGGAGCTCACTTGCGCGAGCAACGCGAAGCCGCCTGCGACGACGAGGAAGCCCGCCGCGATGAGCGGGCCCCGCGCTGCCCGATGCAGGAACGACGCGACAAACATCCCAACCTGCACCGCAAGCATCGCCACCATGCACAACGCAAGCAGCGCGCCCAGCGCTGGCGGGTCGAGCCGCGCAGGGCGCGGGCCGTGCGCCGAGCGGATTCCGCCGCGTCCCGCGGCGACGCCCACGGCAACGAGCAGGGCGAAGGCTGAAGCGGCCGCAAGCGGCAGCCCGATCACGACCGTCGTCATTTCGCGGACATCCCCCATGCGTTGCATTGCGGCGTAGACCAGGCCGCTCACCCCCGGACCCGCGAGAAGACCCAGCAGTGTCGCCATCGACACGCCCGCAAAGAGCCGCGCACGAACGCGGCGACCGCGACGGCATACCCGGTCAGTCCGAGCAAGAACAGCTGCCGACCACCAATGCGATCCGATACGGCGCCCCAAAACGGCGCCGCCACGAACAGGGCGAGCATGTAGGCCCCCAGCATTCCGCCGGTGTGCCAGGCTACGGACTCTGGCGTCCCGACATCACCGAACCCGCTGAGTATCATCGGCAGGATGGGCAGGATCGCCCCGTAGCCCAGCGCGACGGCAAAGTTCGCGCCAGCGAGCAGCAGGAAATCGAGTCGCCGCACCGCGACCCCAGCGCTCAGCATTCGCGGCCCGGCTGTAGCCCGTCGACCCGCTGGCTGCGAACCCGCCGCCGCGCCCAAGGCAGGAGCAGCCGGCGCACGGAGGCTGTCCCGTAGAGTCGCCCCACGAAACGGCGCGCATCCCGGCTCGACGCCTGGCCGCGCAGCAAACAGCGGTAGCCACGGCTACCGAGCAGGCTGTAGACGGCCCGGTTGACGATGGAAGTCTCGATCGCCGGCCGAATCTCCCGGTGCCAAGTCGCGTCATAGTCTCCGGCGCCCAGCACGTCGAGCCCGTCGTCCTTCGTTGACGCGTTCTCCAAGCCCTGCAGGTCGGCGCCAAAGCGATGGCCCACTTCCTGCTGGGCCTCGTGAACCACGACCCGGCGCCCGGCGTGGGCGAGCGTAATCGCCGCCGTCAATCCGGCGGGCCCGCGCCGACAACTTGGATCACTTCGTTGTCTGAATCCACGGCTGCTCCCGCACATGAAAAACGATGCCTGTCCATGACGACGCGCTGCGGCCAAGAACGCGATCGCGTCGACGAACAGGTCTTTACATTATACCCCACTGGGGTATAATGCACGCACGAACGATGCCGGGCGTCGAAGCGGGCGGCGATGCTGATCCCGAGAACAGGCAAACCACGATAAAGGCGAAATTGATGGACACCACGATTGCAGTCATAACGGTATTGGTTGTCGTTGTATTGATTATTTTTTATGTCGTCGCGATCTTCAATCGACTGGTCACACTGAAGAATCGCTATAAGAACGCGTTTGCACAGATCGAAGTACAGCTGAAACGACGCTACGACCTGATCCCGAACCTCGTCGAGATTGCCAAGGGCTATCTCAAACACGAGCGCCAAACGCTTGAATCAGTGATCGCCGCGCGCAACGAGGCGTCCAGCAAGTTGTCCGACGCGGCAAGCGCACCTGGCGACGCAGCCGCGATGAAAGGCCTGATGGGCGCCGAAGGCAAGCTGGCTGGCGCGATGCTCAACATGAGAATGCTGATGGAGGCCTATCCGGATCTGAAGGCCAATCAGAACATGATGCAATTGAGCGAGGAAATGACGAGCACTGAGAACAAAGTCTCCTTCGCCCGGCAGGCCTTTAACGATCAGGTGATGGCTTACAACACGTACAAACAGACCTTCCCCCCGGCTCTGTTTGCCGCCAGCTTTGGACATGCGCAGGATGCGACTCTGTTGGAGTTTGAAGATTCGGCGGTCATACAGGCCGCACCAAAGATCTCGTTCTGATCTTTGTTGTTTGCTAGGAAGCATCAGCGATGAACTTCTTTGAGTCCCAGGACCGCGTGCGCCGGAGCACGATCACGCTGGTTGTGCTGTTTGCTCTCGCGGTGATCGCTTTGATCCTCATGACCAACTTGCTGGTCATGATGGTGTTCGGCTTCATCAACGCGGATCAATTGCGTGATGGCGGGACCTTCGTCAGTCAGATGGATTGGAAGACATTTTTCGCGGTCGGTGCGGGGGTCGTCGTCGTGGTATTGGCCGGAAGTCTCTACAAGATCGCCGTTCTGTCAGGGGGAGGCAAGGTGGTTGCCGAGTCGCTGGGCGGGCAACTGATTCCCCGCAATGCGCGCGACCCTCAGCAACGCAAATTGTTGAACGTCGTGGAGGAAATGGCGATCGCTTCCGGCACGCCGGCGCCGCCGGTTTATCTGCTCGCGGACGAACCGGGAATCAACGCCTTTGCCGCGGGGTTCTCACCGCGCGATGCGGTCATTGGCGTTACCCAGGGAGCCATCGAACGTCTCAGCCGAGAGCAGTTGCAGGGCGTGATCGCCCATGAATTCAGCCATATTTTCAATGGCGATATGCGGCTCAACATTCGTTTGATGGGTGCGCTCAATGGCATCCTGATTCTCGGTATGCTCGGCTATTATCTGCTGTACTCCACATCGTTTTCCGGACGAAGGCGCGGGAATGACAAGGGCGGTGGCGGAATCCTCGCGCTCGCCGTGGGGTTGATGGTCATCGGTTTTGCGGGCACGTTCTTCGGATCTCTGATCAAGGCCTCGGTAAGCCGGCAACGAGAGTACCTGGCAGACGCCTCGGCGGTTCAATTTACGCGCAACCCAAACGGGATTGCAGGCGCACTGAAGAGAATCGGCGGCCTGGAGCACGGTTCAAGAGTGGCGAATCCAGGTGCAGCTGAAGTCAGTCACGCGTTTTTCGCTCAGGGAATCGCGGGCGCGATGCAGTGGCTGGCCGCGACGCACCCGCCGCTGGCGAAGCGCATCGTGCGCATCGATCCATCCTGGGACGGCAAGTACGATTTGTCCGAGCCGGAAGACGTCGCTCGAGAAGAGGAGAGAGGAGACGAAGCGCAGAGTCTGACGCGCCACGGGACCGCCCGCGAGGTCGCCGCCGGCGCTGCGGTGATGACGGTCATGGCCGCCATCGATCAAATTGGCGTACCGAATCAACCGGCCATCGATTACGCCCACTCGCTGCTGTCCGAACTGCCCGTGGTCATCAAGGAGGCCGCGCGCGAGCCCCACGGCGCGCGGGCAATCGTCTATTCCCTGGTCCTCGACAAAGGGCAGGCGATACGTGATCGACAATTGCAGCGGCTGGAGGTCCATGCGGATCCGGACGTATACGCATTGACTCTTGGGTTCATGGCGCAGATGGATGAACTCGACGTGAAGCACCGTTTGCCGCTGGTTGATATCGCTGTTCCGGCACTGAAGCAGTTGTCGCAAAGTCAGTACGAATCCTTCAGGGCGAACCTGATCGCGTTGATCGAAATGGACTCGAGGATTGATCTGTTGGAGTGGTCTCTGCAGAGGATCCTGTTCAACCATCTCGATCGACAATTCTTCAAACCAGCCCAGGTGAAGTTGCGTCGCTTTGACCTGGCAGATCTTGTGAAAGAAGTTGAACTGGTGCTCTCGCTGATGGCCCATGCCGGCGGCAGGGACCAGCGCTCTGTCGAGGAAGCGTTTGGTGCGGCGGTTGCAGCGTTGGGATCAGGGCGCTTTCGCTTGCTGGCCGATGACCAGATCTTGATCTCCGATCTCGATTCGGCCTTGGCGCGACTGGAACACTTGAAGCCCCAGGCGCAATCCCTCCTGCTGAAGGCCTGCGCCGCCAGCATCTGGAGCGATCAGGGCGTATCGGCAGTCGAGGTGGAAGTATTCCGCGCCTTTGCGGGTGCGTTGGATTACCCTCTCCCGCCCACTATAGCGGGACGGCGACCCGCTTGAAGCTTGCAGAGTTGTTGCTCGCGCGCATCAGGCCAGCGGATCGACGCCGATGATCAGTCTGGTGTCGGAGGCGAAGCGGTAGGGCGGCACGGTGAGGTTGCTCGGAACGCCGCGAATTCGGGTCGGCAAGCAGATCGCTGTGGCGGCTCAGCGACTCGAGCATGTCCGGCGACCGCCTCAAGACGAAGACCGGCTGGCCGCGCCATGCCACGGTGCGCAGCGGGCCGGATTCGAGTCCCTGGAGGGGAACCTCGACAGGCGACGCCAAGGCACGAGCTCCTTCGCTCGGCGCCAGCGAGGCATGTCCTCCATGACTTCCTCGCCGTCCGGATGCCGACCTTGCTCGAGCGTCTGGCGGAAGTCGTCCATATCGTACGGGCGCTGGCGCCCTTTCAGCTCCGGCATGGCACGCAGCGCGGCGTGGCGGATGTCGGGCGCCGTCATCACCCACATGTGCATCGTGTGGAGTCCTCCGCGCCCTTCTGGTCCGTGGCACGACGCACAGGTCAGCCATTGGCCGTATCCGCCCATCATCGCCCCGCCCATCATCCCGCCGCCCATCATCCCGCCGCCACGCTGATTCGGCCCGCCCGTGTAGCGAATGGGCGTGCCACGCTCACTCGTACCGGTGAAGTAGATGCGCGCTCCGTTTCTGGCCTGAGGTTCCAGCCCCTGAGCCCAGGCGGGCACGGCATCTTGCTGACGCCCAGGCTGGCACGCTGCCAAGGTGAACAGCAGCAGCGCGCCAAGCACGCGGAACATCAAGCGGTTGGGGAACACAACCGGCTCGCGCTCAGCCTTTGCCCGGCGTATCGCGATCGAGCAGGACCTTGCGCTCTTCGTACTCCTGCGACGTGATCTCCCCGCCCGCGAGTCGCCTGCGCAACACTTGGTGCGGAGTCTCAGTCTTGGTACTACTGCCCCGTCCCGTGCGCCCCCAACTGGCAAACAGCAGGATGCCGATCACGAGCAACCCGATCAGCCACCACCACCCATGCATTCCACCCATGAAGCCGCCGTCGTAGTACATGCTCACCTCCTCCAATCAGGAACGATTCCGGCACCGGGACACGTCCAGCGTGCCTACGGTCGCCGCGCACGAATGCGGTGCGCGAAGCGGACGGCCCTCCTGCGCTCGCCGCCTACGGAAATACTACGCTCTCGAACCGGCGCAGCCGGGCGAAACTTTGTAACCCAATGTCTCCGGTCCCCGCCTCCACATATTGAGCGACAAAAAAGGCCGTTGCTCGACATTCTCCGCTTACAGCAGCGGGGTCTGATGGATACACGGAGGCGTAGGCGTGCCTCCAAACCGAAACCGGCGATCGGGCCGGGTGCGGTTCAACAAACGGAGATCGAAATGAAAGTACGGAACATCGCACTGGCACTCGCGGCAGGCACCGCGATTACGGTTGCAGCAGTGGCGTATGCCCAACCGGGTGGATCAGGAATGGGCGGGTACGGTGGCGGCATGATCGGCGGCACGGAACCGCGTGCGAACATGGACGGACAGCGCGCCACGATCGAGCGGCCCCTGGACGAAGGCAGTCTGCGGCGCTAGGCAGAATGGTCCGTCACCAAGGCCGGCGATCTCGGATCCGTGGGAAAACCGCGAGCATCGAGAGGCAGCGATCGGCACCGGCCGGCCAGATGCCGCCGTCGTGACACCGCTCGAACCCCTGACACCGTCGGGGCCAATCCGGGTCGGCCCGAGCGGATGGACCCATAACCCATGAACACACGAGTTGCAACGATGAATCCCGCGAGCTACGGCATGCACGCATTTGGACTGTTGATCGCGTTCTACTTCGCCACGCTGTCTCTGCTCTCGGGCTGGAGCTTCACCTGGGACCAGTTCTCCGAGTTCTGGTATTTCCTCGTGCCGCTTGGCGCCACCGGACTGGTGACCTTCGCGACCCAGTACCAGCTGGAGTTCTTCTGGGTAGGGCTCGCATTCAATGCGGCCGGCATTGCCTTCATCGCCAACAAACTCCGCAACGCCACCAAGGAGCACGCACAATGTATGCACGACTGAGCCCATTTTTTCCGTTGATCATCGCCGCGACCTTCGCGGCAAGCGGCGCAGCATCCGCCGCGAATCTGCCGACACGAACCACTGCGGCGGCAGCCGTCACGGTGACCGCGACGCCGCGCCCGCTCACCGGCGCAACCTGGGAATTCGAGCTGAGTTTCAACACGCATTCGACCGATCTGACCGACGATCTGGCGAAATCGGCATCGCTGGTTGTCGACGGTGGCAAGACCTATTCCCCGGTCGCGTGGCAGGGCGATCCGCCCGGCGGGCACCACCGCTCTGGCGTGCTTCAGTTCAAGCCGATTACGCCACGGCCAAAGTCGATCGAACTTCGTATTTCGCGCGGGGGCGAGCCGCAACCGCGAGTATTCCAGTGGATATTGAAATGAGTCCGGCGGCGCCAACGGGAGCGCCGTCACTGGAGCTCGCAAGTCACGCTTCGGGCTTTGCGGATGACGAGGGTTTGCGTGCGACGACGGTACAGAACCGCTTCAGCGTGTCGTCGGTTGCGAGGAAATCATCGAATTCCATGCGCTCTATCGCCCAGTCATCGAAACGACGCTGCAGCTCGGAAGCGGCGAAGAGGCAATGACCCGCGGGGTCGAACATCTCCATGTACGTCGTGCCCTCGATGAGAACATTGACAATCGCGGTGCCGCCCGGGCGAACGTGGTCCTTCATCAGCGCCAGCACCCGGTAGGCGGTCGGGCAGTCGAAAAACATCAGCAGCCCGATTGAAACGACACAATCGTAGTTTTCGGTCAGTTGATGATCACGCAGATCTGCCAACGTGGCGAACACCGGTGCGTGCTCGGCGGCCGCCCGGACGCGAATCCTCTCGATTGCGGCCGGACTGGCGTCGAGTGCCGAAACCCGGCAACCTCGCCCGGCGGCTGCGAATGCAAGGTTGCCGAGGCCACAGCCGAAATCAAGCACCTTGCCGCGCAAGTAGGGAAGCGCCAACTCTTCGAACGGGTTCAGCCGCAACGCGGCGTCCGTCGACAGGCGGCGAAAATGCTCGTCGAAGAATCGGACACTTCGGTTACATGGCACACGCGCATCGGCAGCCATTGCGAGCCTCTACCCGTTCACGTGCCGGCCTCGCATGAAATCTGATCGCAGCAGGAAGAAACCGGCCAGCGAAACCAGCACCATGGTCGCCCCAAAAAGCTGGGCCGCCGGAATGTTCCCCGCAAGCATCGCCGGATTTCCCCTGAAGAACTCAACCGACAGCCGCGCGACACCATAACCCGCCAGATAAGTGAGGAAGCTAAACCCCGGTGTACGGAATTTCTTCCTCGTCAGCCAGACGAGCAGAAAGACGAGCAAGTAAGCCCCCATCTCGTAGAGCTCGACGGGGTGGCGGGCGATATTCAACGGCGCCATGGAACGAGGATCGGTAAAGGTGATCGACCAGGGAAGATCGGCTGCCCTGCCGTAGCTGTCGCCATTGAGCAGACAGGCGAACATGCCGCTCGCCTGCCCCAGGATGATGCCCGGCGCGAGGGTGTCGGCAAATGCGGGGAACGACAACTGCTTTTTTCGGCAGTACCAGATCGCCGCCACAAGACCGCCGATCAACGCGCCGATGATGCCGATGCCCCCGTGCCAGATCGCCAGGATCTGCCAGGGGTTCTTCAGGAAGAAGATCGGATCGGAGAACACGACGAAGTAGATCCGGGCCCCGACGATCCCGCCCACCATCGCGTAGAACGCGAAGTCCTGAATGAGCGCGGGTTCGATTCCCTTGCGCCGCGCCTCCCGGCCGCTCAGCCACAGACCGAGGAAAAACGACAGCGCGACGATGATGCCGTAGGTGCGGAGCTCGAAGGTCCCGATCTGAGCCAAAACCGGATACATCAGATCATCCCCTCAACGCGCCTGTTGCGGCGCTTGATCGCGGCCGACCGGTGTCTCTGCAAGCGCCTGATCCGGATACGAGGTCGCCGGGGGAGTTGCGTCGTGCCGTTTTCCGCTCCCATGCATTCCTTTCATGAATTTCATGTCACCGATCAGACCAATCCCGAAACCGGCAGCCGGCGCGATATACGTCCAGGGCCCACCCATCGATTGACCTACCGCCATCCCACCAATCAGACCTACGCAGCAAAGCATGGTTACACCTCTCTATGGTTTGGTTCACCTTCCGAAAACCAAGTGTCTCGACCTGCCTGAGCACGGAAAGCCGCCCTCAGGAGTCAGGCCGCAACAATCGCGCAATGACTTCTCGCGCCACCGCAGGGTCTGCGGCAACCCAGAACACGTCCGCGCCTCTACTGTAGAAATAATGGATCTGGCCCTGCCCAATCGCCGAATAGACTGTCGTGCCTTCGCGGTCGGACGACTTCAGATGGGTAAACGGAGTCTTGCCGGTGCGAATTCCGGCGACCATCCTGTCGATCTGCGCGCCGGTCATGGACGAGCGCGCGGGGCGGGAGACGTAAAGCATGGCAACCTGACCGTCCTTCTCGTAATGGGCGACATAGGCGTCCGCCGCCGAAACGCCTTTTCCATGCAGCCGATCGATCGCCTGCAGCGCCTCCTTGCCGCGCAGCTCGTGGGCGAGCTCGAGCACGCCCAACGCCTTGGGAGGCTCCAGCTTGGCGGTCTGCGCGATTGCCGGAATGATGTTCAGTAGCAGGATGGCAATGCCAGCCAGCGTGCGGACAGTCCCCACAGTCGATGTGTTCATCGCGTCGCCGACCTCTGTTCCGATTCCGCTGCCTGCGCCCCTAACGGGCGAAACGCTTGACGAGACCCATCAGCTCGTCCACCGCCGCATCCCCTTCGCCCGAGCGGATCGCCGATCGGACGCAGCCGTTGGTGTGGCTCTCGAGGAGCTGCAGCGCAACCGCGTCCAGCGCCGCCTGAATCGCCGCGATCTGCGTCAGCACATCGACGCAGTAGCGATCCTCCTCGATCATCTTCGTCACGCCGCGGGCCTGTCCCTGGATCTTGTTCAGGCGCTTCAGCAGCGCCGGCTTGTCGGGCTGAACGACTGCCTGGTGCGTGTGATGCGCGCACTTCTTCGTCTCAACCGGCGACTTCATATCCCGCCCCTTCGATGGCGCGTTTGATCTGATCAACGTTCAGCTTCGCGGCGTCGTAGTCGACGACGGCGCGCTTGGCCTCCAGAGACACGTCGGCCTTCGTGACCCCATCGAGGGCGTTGAGCAGCTTGGTGACGCCGCGCACGCATCCGCCACACGTCATCCCCGATACCTGCAAAGTTGCCGTTTCCATTTCCATCTCCTCTGGTTGCATGAAGAAAATCCGAGACTGGGCGGTCTTCAACGTCGCCGCCACCGCCGCAACAGCAGCGAGTTGCTCACCACGGAAACGGAGGACAAGGCCATGGCCGCCCCCGCGATGACCGGGTTGAGCATTCCGGCGGCAGCCAGCGGGATGCCGAGCACGTTGTAGATGAATGCGAAGAACAGGTTCTGGCGAATCTTGCTCAGCGTGGCCCGCGAGAGGCTGATCGCGTCGGCCACCGAGAGCAGGTCGCTGCGCATCAGCGCAATATCGGCGGTCTCGAGCGCGACGTCAGAGCCCGCGCCGATGGCGAAGCTGACGTCGGCCGCGGCGAGCGCAGGGGCGTCGTTGACCCCGTCGCCGACCATGCCGACCACGCGACCGGCGGCCTTGAACTCGGCCACCGCGGCGGCCTTCTCGCCCGGCAGCACCTGGGCTCTGAAATGATCCACACCGGCGGCATGCGCGATCGCCTTCGCCGTTGCGGAGTTGTCGCCGGTGAGCATCACCACATCGATGTTCATCGCCTTCAGCTTGGCGACTGCTTCGCGCGAACTTGCGCGCAGCTTGTCGGCAATCGCCAGGTAACCGAGGATGCGCCCGCCGCCGCCAACCGCGATCACGGTCTTTCCCTGTTCCACCAGCGGCGTGATTGCCGCGTCATCCACGGAAAGGCCAGACTCGGCCAGGAATGCCGGTGCGCCCAGGAACAGCAGTTCTTCGCCGCCGAGCGCGGGAAGATCGAGCACCGCCTGCACACCCCTGCCGGTGACGGAATGGAAGTCGCGCAGCGGCGCGAGCGCCAAGCCGAGCGTTTTCGCGTGTTCGAGCACGGCGTGCGCCAACGGATGTGCCGAGCCGGATTCGAGGCTGGCCGCCGCCGTCGCCACGTCGATCTCGGTGAACCCGGTCGCCGCCACAACATCTGTCACGACCGGCTTGCCCTCGGTCAGCGTGCCGGTCTTGTCGAGCAGCAGCGTGCGAATCTTCTCCGCCCGCTCCAGCGCCACCGCGTTCTTGACCAACACGCCCACCTGCGCGCCGCGTCCGGTCCCCACCATGATCGCCGTTGGTGTCGCAAGGCCGAGCGCGCAAGGGCAGGCAATCACCAGCACGGCGACCGCGCTCACCAGCGCCGGCGCGAGTTCCCCGCCGATGACCCACCACAGCACAAAGGTGGCCACGCTGATCGCGACCACGATCGGGACGAACACGCCCGCCACCTGGTCGGCGAGGCGCTGAATCGGTGCCTTGCTGCCCTGGGCCTGGCGCACCAGACGGATGATTCCGGCGAGCATGGTCGAGGCGCCCACCCCCTCGGCCGCGCAGCGCAGGAGTCCTTGCTGGTTCAGCGTGCCGGCAAAGACCTTGTCGCCCGGCTGCTTGCCTACGGGCAGACTCTCGCCGGTGAGCATGCTCTCATCGACGCCGGACTCGCCGGTCGAGACCAGCCCGTCGACGGGAATGCTCTCGCCCGGCCGGACCACGAAGATGTCGCCGATCTGCATGCCGGCCACCGGCACTTCGACGATGTCGCCGTCACGCTCGACGCGAGCCGTCTTGGGTTGCAGTCGGATGAGGGCTTCGATCGCCGCCGACGTGCCCAGTTTGGCCCGCGCCTCGAGAATCTTGCCCATCAATACCAGCGTGATGATCACCGCGCTCGCTTCGAAGTAGACGTGCTGGTCGAGCAGGTTGAACACGGTCACGATCGCGCTCAGGCCCCAGGCCATTGTCGTGCCCAGTGCAATGAGCACGTCCATGTTTGCGCCGCCACCGCGCAAGGCCTTGTAGCCGCCGACGTAAAAGCGCCAGCCAATCCAGAACTGCACCGGCGTGGCCAGCGCGAGTTGGACCCAGCGTGGCAGCCACTCGTGGCCCGGAGCGTCGGTGGCCGCAAACATCTGCAACACCAGCGGAATGCTCAGCGCGATCGCGATCCACAGCAGGCGCAGGTCGGCCCGATAGGACGCGGCGCGGCGCGCCTTTTCTTCCTCGGCACTGGCCTCGAGGCGCTCGCTCGCGTCGTAACCCGCCTTGCGGATTGCGGCGCCAAGCTGCTCGACGCTGACCAGCCCGGGCACGTAGCGCACGCGCGCGGTCTCGCCGGCGAAATTGACTTCGGCCGCTACGCCCTCGATCTTGTTCAGGACCTTCTCGATGCGCGCTGCACACGCGGCGCAGGTCATGCCGTAGATCGTGAACTCGGCAACGCGATCGGGCACGGCGTAGCCGATCTTGCGGATCGCCTCAATCACCCCGGCAGCGGTTGTCGCACCCGGCTGGACGCTCACCAGCGCCGATTCGGCCGCGAAATTCACGTTTGCCGTCACGCCCAGCAGTTTGTTCAGGCCGCGCTCGATCCGCGCCGCGCAGGCAGCGCAGGTCATGCCTTCGATCGGCAGGTCCAGATTCAGTGTGGTGCTTTCCATGCACTGGATTCTATACCCCACCTGGGTACAATGCAACTACCCAGTAGGGGTACACAATCCAGTGCGGATTCGAGGCCGAATCAAGTTCACTTCACAATGAACCCGCCGGTGTCCGCGGCGACGCCGCGGAGATCGTACGCCGGAGGATCTCTCTCACTTGGCACGCTGCTCGATCGCCGTCAGAACCAAGGCCTCGCCGAACTTCTCGGCCCGGAAGCGCACCTTGTCGCCGGCCTTGACCTTGTCGAACAAGGACGGATCCCGCACCTGGAACACCATCGTCATCGGCGGCATATCCAGGTTCCTGATCTCGCCGTGCCGGATCGTCATCTTCGCGGCGTCCTTGTCGATCTTGCGGACTTCGCCGTCGCTCCCTTCTGCAGCCAGCGTCGCGCTCGCCAACTGCAACGGCGAAGGATCTTCGGGCCTGGGCTGTGCGACGGCGGATGCGACGAAGGTGGCGGTCAGGAGGATGGACAGAATCGATGCTTTCATGATGGGAATCCTTTCATCAGTGGGTTTCGGAACAGAGTGGTGCCGGGATTGTTTGATTGTGGGCAGGTCTCACCGGGTCGTTGTTCTGCCGGGTTTGCGCGCCTTGACCTCGATGTCTTGCGTCGGGCGCATCGCGCTCGGCATCGACCCTCCGCCCTCGGACTGGAAGCGCGCCGGCTCAGCCAGTGCGCCGGTCCATTCATAGGCGACCGTGCCCGGCGGGTGTTCGAACCACCCCGGATCGCTGTAGTCACCGGGTTTCTGGTCGCGCCGCACCTTGACGACGCTGAACATCCCACCCATGCCGACCGAGCCGAAGGGGCCGGCTCCGGTCATCATCGGGGCCGTGTTGTCGGGCAGCGGCATCTCCATCTCGGTCATGTCCTTCATGCCGCGCTCGCCCATCACCATGTAGTCGGGAATCAGCCTGGTGATCTGCTTTGCCACGCCGCGGTGGTCGACACCGATCATCGTGGGCACGTCGTGCCCCATCGCGTTCATCGTGTGATGACTCTTGTGGCAGTGGAAAGCCCAATCGCCCTCTTCGTCGGCGAGGAACTCGATCTGGCGCATCTGCCCGACCGCGATGTCGGTTGTGACCTCGTGCATCCGCGAAGTTTTCGGCGTGGGCCCCCCGTCGGTGCCGGTGACCAGGAACTCGTGCCCGTGGAGGTGAATCGGATGGTTCGTCATCGTCAAGTTGCCGATGCGGATACGCACCTTGTCCATGTGGCGCACGCGGAGCGAATCGATGCCGGGAAAAATGCGGCTGTTGAAGCCCCACAGGTTGAAGTCCAGCATGGTCATGACCTTCGGCGTGAAGCTGCCAGGGTCGATGTCAAAGGCATTGAACAGGAATACGAAGTCCCGATCGACTTCGTCGATCAGCGGGTGCTTGGCCTTCGGGTGGGTGATCCACGAGCCCATCATGCCCATCGCCATCTGCACCATCTCGTCGCCATGTGTGTGGTACATGAAGGTTCCGGGGCGGCGGGCGACGAACTCATAGACATAGGTCTTGCCCGGCGGGATGCCCGGCTGGGTCAGACCGGTCACTCCGTCCATGCCATTGGGCAGCCGCTGGCCGTGCCAGTGAATGCTGGTGAGTTCGCCCAGCCGGTTGGTGACGAAGATCCGGACCCGATCGCCCTC
>JAGXFR010000046.1 GCA_024637155.1 Burkholderiaceae bacterium
CGCCGAAAAGGCGTGCGTGCTCGATCTTGACGCAGCGGTCGACCACCGAATCCATCCCCGCGGCGCGCACCAGCGCGTCGGCCTCGCGGTTCACCACGCCGAGCTGCTGCCACAGGCACTTCGCGCCGATCGCCACCGCGCCCTGCGCGATCGGCAGCACGTCGGCCGGCTTGCGGAACACGTCGACCATGTCCACCGGATGCCCGATGTCCTCGAGGCGCGCGTAGCAGCGCTCGCCGAGCACCTCTTCGTAGCGCGGGTTCACAGGCACAACGCGGTAGCCGTGCTCCTGCATGTACTTGGCGGCGAAGTAGCTCGGCCGAAACCAGTCGGCCGACAGGCCGACCATCGCGATGGTGCGGCAGCTGGAAAGAATGCGGCGCAGGGTAGGGATGTCGTCGATCATGGCCGTTCCGCTCAGTGACTCGCATACTAGCAGCCAGTCTGGCGTTCACGCCGACCGCGGCATGCTCGGCACGCCGGCGCCGTGCGCAGGCGCCATCAGGCGCCCGCGGATTGACCCATCAACCGCCCGAGAGCAGCCTCCACAGACCGCTGACGAACGCGCCGATGGCCGATCCGGCCAGCGCGAGCGCCGCAATCACGGCGATCATCGTCAATGCGAACCACAGGGTTCCGGATGCAATCCGGAAGGGAAGCGGATGTCTGGTTACGAAGCCCATATCGACCCTCCGTGCAGTGGGTGACAGTACGGCCACGACGTGCGCTGAACAGCGCGGGCCCCTTCCGGTGAGCGGCGCCGAAGCGGTCGCGACCGTACTGGGTAAGACCAGTATGCGCTGAATACTGTACACCACGCAAGGGGCATTCTCGGGCTGCTGAGTACGCCGCCGACACCGGGTCGCACGCCGGTGTGCCGGGCCGAACTAGCCTTCCTGCAGTCTCCGATACTTGAGCAGCAGTTCCTCGCGCGTCTCGCGCCGATTCGGGTCGAGCGGAATGCAGGAAACGGGGCAAACCTGCTGGCACTGCGGCTCATCGAAGTGCCCGACGCACTCGGTGCAGCGTTCCGGATCGATCTCGTAGATCTCGAGCCCCAGCGAGATGGCCTCGTTGGGACACTCGGGTTCGCAGACGTCGCAGTTGATGCACTCGTCGGTGATGATCAGCGCCATCGCGCTGCCCGGTTCAGGCGACCGCGCCGCGGCCGCCGACTTTCTCGCGCATCGCTGCGGCCACGGTCGGCGACAGGAACAGGTCGATCTCGCCACCCATGCGCCCGATCTCGCGAACGAGCGTGCCGGAGACGAACTGATAGCGATCCGTCGGCGTCATGAAGACCGTCTCGAGGCCGGGCATCAGCTGGCGATTCATTCCGGCCATCTGGAATTCGTACTCGAAGTCGGACACTGCCCGCAGGCCGCGGACCACCACGTCGGCCCCCTGCGCGCGCACCAGATCGACCAGCAATCCCGAGAATGCGATCACCTGCACGTTGGGGCAATCGGCCAACTCACCGCTGGCCAGGGCGACGCGCTCTTCCTGCGTGAACACGGGGCCCTTCGCGCGACTGCCCGCCACCGCCACGACCACGCTGGAGAACAGGCTCGCGGCGCGGCGCACCAGATCTTCGTGCCCCCGGGTGAAGGGGTCAAATGTTCCCGGGTAGATCGCCTTGGTCATGGAACCTCCGGATGGCCGACGGTGGACTTCAGCAGATGATAGTGGACTTGCCCGGCTCGGTCGCTGCGCAACATGGTGAGCGAGCGTCCGCCACCGAGCCGCTCCACGATGCCCGCAAGATCCGCGTCCGCGAGCCGGGCGCCGGTCTCGACGTAGATCGATGCGCTTTCTTCGAGCACCGGACCCAGCCGCGGCCATACGGTCTCGAGAAGGCCGGCGCCGAAGGGCGGGTCGAGAAACACCAGCTCGAAGCGCCGCCCCTGCGCGGCGCAGCGCGCCAGTGCCGCGAGGGCGTCGCTCGCCCAGAGTTCGGCGCGTCCCGCCACTTGCGCTTCGCCCAGCTTCGCCAGCGTGGCCTCGATGCCGCGCCGCGCCACGTGGTCGGACTCGACGAACAGCGCCTCGCGCGCGCCGCGCGACAGCGCCTCGAGTCCGAGCGCGCCGGTGCCGGCGAACAGGTCGAGGCAGCGCAGGCCATCAAGGCGCTGCCCCAGCCAGTTGAAGAGCGTCTCGCGCACCCGATCCGGGGTGGGACGCAGCCCCGCAACGCCGGCGACGGCAAGCGGCGTGCGCTTCCACGCGCCGCCGATGATCCGGATCGTGCTCAAGGCTTGCCGCCGTCTCCCACCACCACGGTGATCATCCGTGCCGGATCGACGTGCCGGGCGAACGCCTCGCGAATCTGCTCGCTGGTGACCGCTTCGACCCGCTCGGTCCAGCGATCCAGGTAATCGAGCGGCATGCGGTAGAAACCGATCGCCGCGAGGTTCTCGATGATCTTGCGATTGGAATCGATGCGCAGCGGGAACCCCCCGACCAGGTTGTCCTTGGCGGCGCGCAACTCCTCGGCGGTCGGGCCGTCGCGCACGAAAGCCGCGACGGTGTCGCGGACTATGGCGAGCGCCTCGTCGGTGCGCTCCTTCTGCGTCTCGAGCCCGATCGTGAACGGCCCGGCCTGCGCCTGCGGCGAGAAGTAGGAGTAGACGCTGTAGGCGAGTCCGCGCTTCTCGCGCACCTCGCCGACGAGCCGCGAGACGAAGCCGCCGCCGCCGAGGATGTGGTTGCCCACGAACAGCGGGAAGAAGGCCGGGTCGTCGCGCGCGATCCCCGGAAGCCCGTAGCGGATGTGGCTCTGCGAGGCCGGGTGCGCGATGCGTTCGGTGAGCGCGCGCTGGGGCAGCGCGACGGGAGGCAGTGCCGGCCCGGGCTCGCCGGCGGGCAGCGCGCCGGTCACCGCCTCGGCGATCGCCTCGGCCTGCGCACGCGTGACGTCACCGATCATCGAGACGACCGCACGCGAGGCCACATAGTTCTCGCGATGGAACGCGACGAGATCCGCACGCGTGATTGCGCCGATCGACTCGGGCGTCGCGTACCACCCGTAGGGGTGCGTCGGGTAGAGCAGGCTCATGAAGCGGCGCGAGACGATCGTCCCGGGCTTGGTCTCGGCCTCCCGGATCGCCTGGATCGTGCGCTCCTTCTCGCGCTCGAGAATCGCCGCAGGGAAGGTCGGACCGCGCAGCACCCGGACGAACAGCGCCAGGGCGGCCGTGCGCTCGGCCTCGCTCGAGAGCGTGCGCAACGACACGCTCGCTCGATCGTCACCGGCACCGGCGCCGCGCAACGCGCCAATGCGGGCGAAGCCATCGGCGATGGCGGCCTCGTCAATTCCGTCGACCCCCTTGGCCAGCATCGCCGCGGTCAGGCTGGCGACGCCAGGTTTGCCGGCCGGATCGCGGCGATCGCCCGCGTCGAACTCGAGGCGCAGGTCGAGCATCGGGATGGAAGGCGCGTGAACGAAGAGCACGCGCACCCCGTTCGAAGTGCTCCAGTTCTGGATCGGCAGCCCGGCTTGCGTCGCGTCCGCGGCCGTGAGACCCAGCAGAAATGCCATGGAGAGGAAAGCGGCGCGCATCAGTGTCTCGCTCCAGGGATCGGTTTGCGCGGGGCGCCCAGGGGTTGCGGAAGCAGCGTCGCGACGGTCAGCGCGTCGTCGCCGAAATATTTCTTCGCCACCGCCTGGACCTGCTCGGAGGTGACGGTGCGGATGCGCGCGAGGATCCGGTCCGCGTCGGCGTACGAGAACCCGGACATTTCCAGCCGCGCGGACTCCATGGCCTGCGCGAAGATCGAGTCACGCTTGTAGATTTGCGAGGCCACGTACTGCGCCTTGATGCGCTGCAGTTCCTCGTCGCGCAGACCGTCGGCGGCGATCTTCGCGATCTCGGCACGCAGCGCCGCCTCGAGGGCGACGGTGGTGTTGCCCTCGGCAGGGGTGCCGTCGAGCACGAACATCGCCGGTCCGCGTCCGGTCATCGTGTACCCGGCGCCGACCTGGTTGGCGATCCGCGCGCTGCGCACGACGTTGCGGGTCAGCCGTCCGTTCTCGTCGGCATCCAGCGCCGCCGCGAGCAACTCGAGGGCGTACGGCTCGATATCCTCGGCCACCTTTTCCAGTCGCGGGACGTGGAAGCCCATCACGACATAGGGATTGTCGGCGGGCGCCTTCACCGCGATGCGGCGCACGCCCAGCTGCTGCGGCTCGCGCTGCGGCTTGCGTTCCGGCACCGGGCGCGCCGCGATCTTTCCGTAGATGCGCTCGGCCAGCTCGAACACCTCGGCGGGCTTCACGTCCCCGGCGACCACCATCACCGCGTTCGACGGCGTGTACCAGCGCTCGTACCACTGCCGGGCGTCGTCCACCGTCATTGCCTCGAGGTCGTTCATCCATCCGATGATCGGCGTGCGGTAGGGTGACGCGACATAGGCGGTGGCCGTCAGCTGCTCGTAGACGAGCGACTGCGCCTGATCCTCGGTGCGCAGCCGGCGCTCCTCCATGACGACCTTGATTTCCTTGGCGAACTCCTCGGCGGAGAGCACGAGGTTGGCCATCCGGTCCGCCTCGAGCGCCATCACATCGGCGAGTTTGGACTTGTGAACCTGCTGGAAGTAGCCGGTGTAGTCCCGCGAGGTGAAGGCGTTGTCGCGCCCGCCGAGTGCGGCGACCTTCTTGGAGAACTCGCCCGGACCCAGCGTGCGGGTGCCCTTGAACATCATGTGCTCGAGCACGTGCGCGACACCGGTGCGCCCGTTGACCTCGTCGATGGATCCGGCCCGATACCAGACCATGTGCGCGACGGTCGGCGCCCGATGGTCGGGACGCACCACCACTTTCATGCCGTTTGCGAGCGTGCGCTCCACGGTCTGTGCATGACCTGCGGCGGCCGCCGTCGTGAGCAGCAATGCGGTTGCGAAGAGAAGGATTCGTTTCATCAAAGTAGAATCGCAAGAAAAGGACCCACGAGTGTAGCGCGTGCCTCGAACCCGACCGGGCTAATCCCGCGTCGGCGACGCCGTTCCGTACCGGCAGCACCGGCGCGTGAACGCCCCGACAGGGGCCGCGGTTCCCCTTTCCCTTCCATGGCGACGCCACGACGATGTTTGGTTTTCTGAGGCGCAAGAAGCCCGAGCTCCGCAAGGATGAGGCCGGTCCACAACCCGTGGAGGCGCAGCCCGTCGCGCCCGCGCCGGGGCCGGCGGCCCCCGTTTCTGCGCCGCCGGCCCAGGCGACCCCGGCGGCGGTCCCTCCGCCCACTGCGACTCCGGCCCCGCCACCCGCTGCGCCCCCAACCCCGCCACCGGCTGCGACCCCGGCCCCGGCGCTCGCCCCGGCGGCGCCCGTGGCGCGCCCGGGGTGGCTCGCGAATCTGCGCCGCGGGCTTTCCCGCACACGCGGCAATCTCTTCACGCTGTTCGCCGGCGAGA
>JAGXFR010000047.1 GCA_024637155.1 Burkholderiaceae bacterium
CGGCGTCGCCAGGGCGCCTTTCTTCTTCTGAAGCTCGCCGACGCCGATGTTGATGTCCCCGGTGCCGCCCTTCTCTCCGGATTCCTTCGGCTCACGGGCGAAAACTGCGGACGTGGCCAAGGCGACGACACAAGCAATGAGAATTGGTTTGGTCTTCACGATCTGCTCCTTTCTTCAAGGTGCTCAGATTTGTTCTAGCACGCCATCGCGGGCTGATCGACCGTGCCCGGGAAGGCTGACCGGTCTTTCGCGAGCGAAGCGCATCGGTACCCGCCACGCTCGCGCGGAGATCGGGTCGCCCGGACGCGCTTGGATGTAGGGTGAAGATTGTTGCCAGACGTTGTGCGCCGCGCCACGCGCGAGGGGGACGTATGCACCCGATCGAGGTCATGGTCATCGGAGCCGGCCAAGCCGGACTCGCGGTGAGTCACGAACTGAAGCAAGCCGGTGTCGAGCATGTCGTCCTGGAGAGCGGTCGCATCGGCGAGTCCTGGCGCGGCCGGTGGGACAGCTTCTGCCTCGTGACCCCGAACTGGTCGGTGCAACTGCCGGGCTATCCGTATGACGGCTCCGACCCGGACGGCTTCATGCTCCGCGACGAGATCGTCTCCTATCTCGAGCGCTACGCCGCGGCTGTCGATGCGCCGGTGCGCCAGAACGAGCGGGTGGAGTCGGTCGGATCCGGGAAAGACGGCGGCTTCGAGGTGCTCACCGGCGCAGACCGATATCGCGCGCGCTCGCTGATCGTCGCCACCGGTGCTTTCCAGCGCCCGTTCTACCCGGCCGGCGCCGACACGCTTCCCGAGCGCCTGCTGCGGATCGATGTTGCCGGCTATCAAAGCCCGGCGGAACTCCCGCCCGGCGGAGTCCTGATTGTCGGCAGCGGCCAGTCCGGATGCCAGATCGCCGAGGAGTTGCACGAGTCCGGTCGCCAGGTGGTTCTGTCCTGCGGACGTGCGGCATGGGCGCCGCGGCGCATCGGGGAGCGCGATCTGGTCTGGTGGCTCGACCGGTCCGGTTTCCTGGATGCGTCGGTCGAGTCGCTGCCGAGCGCCGAAGCAAGGCTCTTCGCCAACGTTCTCGCCAGTGGGCATGACGGGGGTCACGATTTGCACCTGCGCACACTGCGTTCGCAAGGGGTGACGCTGACCGGGCACTTCCTCGGCGCCGATGCGCAGCACGCGCACTTCGCCTCGGATCTGGCCGACAGTGTCGCCTGGGGTGACGCGCGCTACGAGCAACTGATGGGCTTGTTCCGGAAGTTTGCGCAAAGCGATGGGTGTGCAGTTCCGGAAATTGCCGTTCCCGAGCCGTTCGATCCCGCTTCGCCCGCCGAGCTCGATCTTGCCGGCTTCGGCACAGTTCTTTTCGCAGGCGGCTTTCGCCCCGACTACGCCTCGTGGCTCCCTTGGCCGGGCGCTTTCGATGAACAGGGCTTTTCGATCCAGCGCGACGGTGCGAGCACGCAGGTGGAGGAGCTGTACTTCCTGGGGACGCACTTTCTGCGCAAGCGGAAATCGTCGCTGATGATCGGTGTTGGCGAGGATGCCGGATTCGTGGCCCGCGCTCTCGTGAACTGAACGCACAGACCGAAGGAGACAGGAATGAGTCAAGCACCGACCATCGAATGCAGGCCGGACGGCCCCTATCTCGTCAAGGGCCTGGAGAATCTGAGAGTGTCGAACGGTGAGGCGATTGCGACCACGCCCGTCATGGCGCTGTGCCGATGTGGCGGCTCGGCCAGGAAACCGTTCTGCGATGCGACGCACAAGAAGAACGGCTTCTCCGGAGAGAAGGTGAGCGACGGGAGCGCGGACCAGCGTGATGACTATCGGGGCAAGAGAATCACCATCCATGACAACCGGGCCATCTGTGCGCACGCGGAGCGCTGCACCGACGGTCTTGCTTCCGTATTCAAGTACGGCAGCGAACCATGGATCGATCCGGACGGGGCCCAGGTGCAGGCCATTATCGAGACGATTCGGGCCTGCCCGTCCGGGGCGCTGAGTTACTCGATCGATGGCGTCGCAGCCGAGGACCCGCCGCGAGGGCCGCAGATTACCGTGACCAAGGACGGTCCCTACGAAGTTCTCGGCGGCGTTTCGTTGCCTGACCAATCGTGGGCTCAGGGAGTTTCCACGGAGCATTACACCCTGTGCCGCTGCGGAGCCTCGAAGAACAAGCCGTTCTGCGATGGAACGCACGGGAGCATCGGTTTCAAGGACGGTTAGAACTCGTGTGCGGGAGACTTGCGTGAAGCGTCACGCCGGAATTTCGCCCATCGCGAAGGAGCGCAACATGAAATTCCCCGTCGAAGGCGGCTGTGATTGCCGGTACGTCCGGTACCGAGTGAGCACGGCGCCACTCGTGGTCAATTGCTGCCACTGTCGCTGGTGTCAGCGCGAGACCGGCGCGTCGTTCGCCCTGAACGCGGTGATTGAAGCCGATCGTGTGACCCTGCTGTGCGGCGACCCGCAGATCATCGATACACCGTCGCAAAGCGGGTACGGGCAACGAATCGCACGCTGCCCGAAGTGCTGGGTCGCACTGTGGAGCCACTACGCGGGATCGGGTCCCGCGACCAAGGTTCTTCGTGTCGGCACGCTGGACGATCCCGATTCGTTGCGACCGCAGGCCCACGTCTTTGTCTCCTCGAAGCAGCCCTGGGTGCAGATCCCGCCCGACGTGCCGCAGTTCGCCGAGTACTACGAACTCGAGCAGGTCTGGTCACCGGAGAGCTTGGAGCGACGACGCGCGATCCTGCCCCGGATCGAAGCCTGGCAAGCATCCCGCACGAAGATGCGAACTTGACCGGTCATGGATGGCGGGGGGGTCCGGCACCCGCCCCGATCCCGGCTCCAAGCCAGCATGTCCTCGCTCGTCGTCCCTTCGGGCCGTTGACGCCGGGTAAACTGCAGCGATGAATCCTGCCCAAGCCCAGGCACTGCGCGAGCTCCTCGAAACGCAGCCCGTCGCCTCCCTCGGAACGCTGCACAAGGGCGAGCCATTTGTTTCCATGGTCCCGTTCGCGATCCTTCCCGGCGGGACCGGCTTCGTCATTCATGTCAGCCGGCTCGCGACGCACACCCAGGACATGTTGTCGAGTCCTCCGGTCAGTCTGATGGTGCTCGCGCCACAGCGTCCCGAGATTCCGGCACAGGCGCTCGCCAGGGTGAGCATCCAGGGTCGCGCGCAGCCCTGCGCCGAGTCTGCGAGCGACTACGCCGAGGCAAGGCTGGCCTACCTTGCGCGGTTTCCGCAAAGCGCCGACCTGTTCGACTTTGCCGACTTCTCGTTGTTTGCCGTTCTTCCGCGCTCGATACGCTTCGTGGGCGGCTTTGCGCAAGCGACAACCATCTCGCCTGAAGTGCTCGCCGACGTTCTGAGCAGCGCGTGACGACCCCATGGTCCGGCGCGACTCGTTCCTGATCCTGCCGCTCATTGTCCTTTCGCAGTTTGCCGGGGCCTCCCTGTGGTTCGCGCCGAACGCCGTGCTGGGCGACTTGCAGCGCGAATGGCAGCTGCCCGCCGAAGCGCTGGGCGGAATGACCTCCGCCTCGCTGATCGGTTTCATCATCGGCACGCTGGTTTTCGCATTCTTCGCCATCGCGGATCGCTTCTCACCGCGAATCGTCTTTTTCCAGTGCACGCTGCTGGGTGCCGCGGCGAACGCCCTCCTGCTCCTGTTGCCGGCGGGGTTCTGGCCACTGGTTCTGTCCCGGCTGCTCACCGGCTTCTTTCTCGCGGGGATCTATCCGGTTGGGATGAAGATCGCGGCGGGGTGGTATCAGCGGAATCTGGGACACGCGCTCGGTTTCCTCACCGGTGCGCTCGTCCTGGGCACCGCGTTCCCGCACCTGTTGAAGAGCTTCGGGCAGCATCTCCCGTGGCAAACCGTGATTCTCGGGGTGTCCGTGATCGCCGCGTGCGGCGGGGTCGTGATGCTCTTCCTCGCCGACGGACCGTACCTCGCGAAGCCCACCGTCTTCGATCCGCGGGCGTTCATCGCCATCTATCGGGTGCGCCTCTTCCGCGCGTCGGCATTCGGCTACTTCGGGCACATGTGGGAGCTCTATGCGTTCTGGGCTTTCGTCCCGATCGTGCTGGCCGCCCACGCTGCGAGAGCATTGCCCGAACTTGCGATTTCCTTCTGGTCGTTCTGGATCATCGCCGCCGGGAGCCTCGGTTGCGCGATCGGAGGCTTGATCTCGCTGCGCACCGGCAGCGCGCGCGTGGCATTCGCTCAGCTCGCATCGTCGGGCGTGTGCTGCGCGATTTCACCGTTGATGTTCCACGCGCCCACCCCGGTGTTTCTCGCGTTCCTCGTGTTCTGGGGTGTGGTGGTGGTCGGCGACTCGCCGCAGTTCTCCGCCCTGAATGCGCAAAATGCGCCGCGGCATCTCGTGGGTTCGGCTCTTACGATCGTGAATTCAATCGGGTTCGCGATTACGATCTTCAGCGTCCAGTTGCTCAACAAGCTCGCCATCGTCATCGACGCGAGCTTTCTGTTTCTTCCGCTGGTGATCGGCCCCATGCTTGGCCTTCGTGCCTTCGCGCCACTCATGCGACAAGCCAAGTCCCCTTCGAATCCATAACGGCCCATTCAAGCCCCGATGTCGATCGCCTCGTCGCCTCCGGGCTTTGTGCCGGCACGGGTAAGATAGCCTCGCGCCACCCACTTCCAAGGACCAGACGAATGACACAAATCGCATTTCTCGGCACCGGCCTGCTCGGCGCCGCCTTCGCAGAGGCAGCGGCCAAGCGCGGTGACACGGTAAGCGCCTGGAACCGCTCGCCCGACAAGCTCCAGGCGCTGCGCGCCTTCGGCGTGACCGCAGCGGCAAGTCCCGCCGAAGCGGTGCGCGGTGCGATGCGCGTGCACGTCGTGCTCAAGGACGACGCAGTGGTCGAAGAGGTGCTGGCGGCGGCGCGCGCCGGGCTCTCGTCGGAGGCGACCGTTATTGATCACACCACGACGCTGCCCACGCTCACCGCCGCGCGGGCGAAGCGGCTCAATGCCGAAGGGGTGAAGTACCTGCATTGCCCGGTATTCATGGGGCCGGCCGCAGCGCGCACGGCGCAGGGTTCGATGCTGGTGGCGGGCCCCAAAGTCCTGTTCGAAGAAGTCAGGTCGGAGCTGGCGAAGATGACCAGCCGGATTGAGTACTTGGGCGAACGCAGCGACCTTGCCGCCGTCCACAAGCTGTTCGGGAATGCCATGATTGTCGGTGTCGCCGCGGTGATGGCTGACGTGCTGACCATCGCCCAGGCGAGCAACGTCGATGGCGAGGACGCCATCAAGCTGCTGGGCCTTCTCGACCTGAATGCGATGGTGAGCGGGCGCGGCATGAACATGGCGAAGGGGATCTTCACTCCGTCTTTTGAGCTGGCGATGGCGCGCAAGGACGTGCGGCTGATGCTCGAGACCATCGGCGAGCGGCCGATGGCGGCGTTGCCGGCGGTGGCGGCGCGCATGGATCAGCTCATCGCCGAGGGGCGTGGCGCCGAGGACAGCAGCGTGCTCGGCGTCGACGCGGTGCCGCGAGCGTCTCGCTGAGTCGGCACGAGCGCTCGAAAGAGCGGCGTCACGAGGAGTCCCATGCTTGAAGTCTCGTGGTTGCTCTTCACCATCGCCTCCCTGGTGCTCATCGTCACGCCGGGGCAGGACATGGTGCTGGTCATGTCGCGCTCCTGCGCACTTCGGAGTGGTTGTTCGTCGCGCTCAAGCTCTGCGGCGCCGCGTACCTCGTCTACCTGGGCGTTGGCATGTTGCGGACCAAGGCAGGCGCGTTGGTCGTTGGTGCGTCGTCCCGGCGCACGCTGGCGCGCCTCTTTCTCGACGGCGCGCTCTCGAATCTGTCCAACCCCAAGATCGCCATCTTCTACTTCGCCTTCCTCCCGCAGTTCGTGCAGCCGGGTGCCGGGCATCCGACGCTGTCGGTGCTGGTGCTCGGGCTGTCGTTCGCCGCACTCACATTCCTGGTGAAGGGACCCGGCGGCTACTTCGCGGGCGTGTTGTCTGGCTGGCTGCGCGCGCGGCCCGGTATCGTCGCCTGGCTGTTTCGTTCCAGCGGCGCTGTTCTCATCGCGTTGGGTGTCCGGCTGGCCTTCGAGCGTCGGGGATGAAGTCGGGCCATCCGACACCGCCGTCGTCGAGGCCTATCATGGTCGATTACAGGGAGGTTCCATGGCAAACCCATTCGTGCACGTCGAACTCAACACGACGAATCTGGAACAGGCGAAGAGCTTCTACGAGGCGATGTTCGCCTGGAAGCTGCGGGACATGCCGATGCCCCAGGGTTCCTACACGATCATCGAAGTCGGTGACGGAACCGGCGGCGGGATGATGACTCATCCCATGCCGGGCGCCCCTTCGACCTGGCTGCCCTACGTCTCGGTCACGGACCTGGCCGCAGCGACCGCGAAAGCCGAAGCGCTCGGCGCGACGGTCCTCAAGGGCATTACCGAGGTCCAGGACATGGGGTCGTTCAGCATCATCGTCGATCCGACCGGTGCGATGCTCGGTCTCTGGATGACGAAACGCTGAGCTGGCTGCCCGTGACGCAGGAGCACCCGAGCCGATCGAAGCCGAGCCCGGGACTCGCCGCAGACGCGCTCGACACGCAACTCGAGCAGGCGCGCGAATGTTTTTTTCAGGGCGTCGCGCATTTCGAGGCCGCTCGCCTCGAGGAAGCGCGCGCAACTTTCACGGCTTCCCTGGCGCTCGCGCCGGGTCGGGCGTCGGTGCTGGCCAATCTGGGGATCACGCTGTTTCGGCTCGCGAAGTCGGACGAGGCGATTCCCGTCCTGCAGCAGGCCACGGAAGCCGGTCCGCAGCAGGCCGACGCCTGGGCCTGTCTGGGCCTGGCTCACGAGTCCCTGGGACAATGGGCCGCCGGCGCGGTGTCGCTGGGGCGCGCGCTGGAGCTCGATCCGCAACACGCCGGGTGGTGGCTGAAGCTCGGTCATTGTCAATTGCGTCTCGATTCGGCCGCGTTGGCGCTGCAGGCCTTCGATCGCGCCGTCGCCGTGGCTCCGGAGCTCGCCGAAGCCTGGAGCGAGCGCGGCAGCCTGCTGCGCGAACTGCATCGTCTCGACGAGGCGGCGGCGTGTTTCGAGAAGGCCATCGCGTTGGGCGCGGACCCGGAACTGCACGGCTACTATCTGGCCGCCGTGCGCGGGACGAAATCCCCGCCGCCCCCGCCGCGGCACTACGCCGAAATCCTGTTCGACACCTACGCGGGCGAGTTCAGCGAGCATCTGGTCGGCCGCCTGCAGTATCAGGCGCACGAATCGCTGGTGCGCCCGCTGCTGGCGGCGGGAAAGCGTTACCGCGCGGTGCTGGATCTCGGATGCGGCACCGGTTTGTGCGGGTCGCTGATCCGTCTGATCGCCGATGCCGTGGACGGCGTCGACGTCTCGCAGGCGATGCTGGAAGCGGCCGCTGCACGCGGGGTCTATCGCGATCTGATTCACGCCGATCTGGCGCACTTCCTTGCCGAGACCGAGCGCCGAGCGGATCTGGTGCTCGCGGCGGATGTCTTCATCTACGTCGGAGAACTCTCGGGTGTCTTTCGTTCGGTGCGCCGCATCCTCGAACCGGGCGGCTGTTTCGCGCTGTCGGTGGAGTTGTCCGCCCCGGGTCAGGATGTCCGCCTGTTGCCCAGTCTGCGCTACGCGCATTCCGAGTCCTATATCGACCGGCTGGCGCAGGCCCATGGCTTCACGGTGCGCGAACGGTTCACGGCTCCGCTGCGGCTTGACCAGGGGCAGCCGGTTGCGGGGCTATACGTCTACCTGCACTGACGGACAATCCCCCCGCGTGCCCGGATCAGTTGACCCGGCGCACCACGACGCAGCCCACCGAGTAGCCGGCGCCGAACGAGCAGATCACCCCGATGTCGCCGTCGGCAAGGCCGTCGCGGTGGCGGTGGAAGGCGATGATCGATCCGGCAGACGCGGTATTGGCGTATTCGTCGAGGATCACGGGCGCACGCTCGAGGCTGGGGTCCGAGCCCAGCAGCTTGCGTGCGATGAACTGGTTCATGTTGAGGTTCGCCTGGTGCAGCCAGTAGCGGGCCACCCCCTGCGGCGTCAGTCCGAGCTGCGCGAGATGCCCGCCGATATGCTCGACGACCATCGGGCAGACTTCCTTGAACACCTTGCGTCCTTCCTGAACGAAGAGCTGGTCGTGGGCATCGCGGTCGATGTCCTCACAGCGCGACAGGAACCCCGCGTTGTTGCGGATGTTGTTCGAGAAGCGGGTGGCGAGCCGGGTGCCGAGGATGTCGAAACGACCGGGTGCGGTGGCGCGCGCCGCGTCCTCGACGACCACCGCCGTGCACACGTCGCCGAAGATGAAATGACTGTCGCGGTCGCGCCAGTCGAGGTGCGCTGAGGTGATCTCGGGACTGACCACCAGCACGGCGCGGGCGGTGCCGGCGCGAATCGCGTTGGCTGCCTGCTCGATCCCGAAGGTCGCCGACGAGCAGGCGACGTTCATGTCATAGGCGTAGCCGGAAGTGCCCAGTGCCTGCTGCACTTCGATCGCCATCGCCGGATACGGGCGCTGCATGTTCGCGCACGCGAGGATCAGCAGGTCGATGTCGGCGGCATCGCGGCCGGCCATCGCCAGGGCGTCGCGACTGGCGCTCAGGCAGATCTCCGCCTGCAGCGAGATCTCCTCGTTGGGGCGCGGAGCGAAGTACGGGCGCATCCGTTGCGGATCGAGCACGCCCTTGCGGTCGATCACGTAGCGCCGGCGGATGCCCGAAGCCTTCTCGATGAACTCGACGCTCGACGGGGTCAGCGCGGCGATTTCTCCGCGCGCGATCGCCGCGGCGTTGGCCTCGTTCTGCAGCCGCGCGTACTCGTTGAACGACGCCACCAGTTCTTCGTTGGTGATGACTTCGGGGGCGTTCCACAGGCCGGTACCCGTGATGGATGCAACGGGAGTCGTGGGCGTCATCGTGATGGGTGCTCCAGGAAAAAAGACCGCGCCAGCGTGGGTGATCATTGTACGGCAGCGCCTTTCGCAATCCGGGTGCCGCGCGGCAACGGCATGCCGCTGCGCGCCCCCCCGCGCCGGGGCAGGCCGGACGAGCGGGTCAGGACAGGCGGGAGGCCGTGTGCAGGGCGATCATCCGTTCCTCGTCGGTCGGAATCACCCAGGCCTGCACGCGCGAGCTCGCGGTCGTGAGCAGCGCCGCTCCGGCGCCACGGTAGGCGTTGTTCGCCGCTTCGTCGGGGTTGACGCCGAGCCAGCCGAGTCCGGCGAGCACCTGCGCGCGAATCGGCGCCGCGCGCTCCCCGATCCCGGCGGTGAACACGATGCCGTCGACACCCTCCAGGACGGCAGCCAAAGCACCGATCTCCCGGCGCACGCGTGCCACGAAGTAGTCGATTGCGTCGCGCGCATGCGGATTCTCGCTGGCGAACAGGCGGCGCATGTCCGCGCTCACGCCCGACAGGCCCTTGAGTCCCGATTCCCGGTACAGCAGCTCGCTCAGTGCGGCCGGGTCCATCCCTTCCTCCTGAAGCAGCCACAGCAGGACCCCGGGGTCGATGCTCCCGCAGCGGGTGCCCATCGGCACGCCGTCGAGCGCCGAGAAGCCCATCGTGGAACTCACCGACACGCCTGCGCGCAGGGCACACAGCGATGCGCCGCTGCCCAGGTGCGCGACGATGGTCCGGCCACCGGCGAGCGCCGGGGCAACCTTGCCGAGTCGGGAGGCGATGTACTGGTAGGAGATGCCGTGAAAGCCGTAGCGGCGAATGCCGCGCTCATAGTACGAGCGTGGCAGCGCAAAGGTGTCCTCGACGAAGCCGTGCGTGCGGTGGAACGCGGTGTCGAAGCAGGCCACCTGCACGGCATCCGGGAACGCGAGCTGCGCGGCCCGGACGCAGGCGAGATTGTGCGGTTGGTGCAAGGGCGCGAGCGGGACGAGTTCGTCGAGCTGGGACAGGAGCGTCGCGTCGATCACGGCCGGGGCGCTGAATCGCGCGCCACCGTGCACCACCCGGTGGCCGACCCCGCGCACGCGCAGGCCAGGCTCGGCCCCGCGCAGGGCGGAAAGCGCGAATCCGATCGCATCGCGCGCGTCTCCAACATGTCCGATCGAGCGCGCCGCGAAGAGCTGCTCGCCGTCCAGGCCCGACAGACTCAGCGTGGCGTCGTCACCGATGCCGTCGATCGCTCCCAGCAGGCGCAGGGCGAGCCCGTTGCCGGCGAGATCGTCCGCGCTCGCCAGCGCCGCCGGCTTCGTCCGGGGCCCTGGGTCGGCGGTGATTTCGAAGAGCGCGAACTTGAGCGACGAAGACCCCGCGTTCAGGGTCAGCAGATGTGCGCCCATCAAGCCGCGCCGCCGTGGTCGGGAACGGCGACCCGCTCGATCGGGGCGTCAAAGGCGCTGACGCCGGTCTTCACCCAGTGCGAGTACAGTTGGGCGAGCGCGCAGGACATCAGGCGGCTCTGCGCGCTGTCGGCGCGGCTGGTCAGAATGATCGGCACCGCGGCGCCCAGCACCAGGCCCGAGGCCAGCGCGCTCGCGATGAAGGTGAGTTCCTTCGCGAGCATGTTGCCCGATTCCATGTTCGGGACGATCAGCACCTGCGCATGGCCGGCGACGAGCGAGCGGATTCCCTTGGCGCGTGCGGCCTCGAGATTGACCGCGTTGTCCATGGCGAGCGGCCCGTCGACGATGCCGCCGACGATCTGGCCGCGCTCGGCCATCTTGGAGAGGATCGCCGCGTCCATCGTCGAAGGAATGGCCGGGTTGACCGTCTCGACCGCGGACAGGATGCCGACCTTGGGAACGGCCACGCCGCAGGCGCGGGCGAGATCGATGGCGTTCTGCGTGATGTCCGCCTTCGCCGCCAGATCCGGCGCGATGTTGATCGCCGCGTCCGAAATGAACAGCGGATAGTCGAGTCCGGGCGTATCCATCACGAACACATGGCTGATGCGTCGCCCGCTGCGTAGCCCGCCGTCGCGCCGCACCACTTCGGCAAGCATGACGTCCGTGTGCAGGTGTCCCTTCATCAGCGCGGCCACCTTGCCCTCGCGGGCGAGCCGGACCGCCGTCGCCGCAGCTTCGAAATCCGTTGCCGTATCGATGCGTGCGAAGGCGGAGAGATCGGCCCCGAGCATTGCCGCGGCGGCATCGACGCGCAGGCGCGATCCGATCAGCACCGGTTCGATCAGGCCGGCCGCGTGCGCGCGCAACGCGCCTTCGAGCGCCACGGGTTCTTCCGGGCAAATCACCGCGGTGACCAGCGGGGCCAGTCCCTTGCAGGCTGCAATCAGGCGCTCGGAGTGCCGGTGCTTGCGCAGGGTGATCCCGTGCGTTTCCATGCGCGCGCCGCTCACCTTGCGTGCGGGCGCGTACACCTCGGCGAAGCCGTCGGCGACGACTTCTCCCGAGGTCTTGACGACTCGGGTCTCGAGAATCACCAGCCGGGGCTCCCGCTTGTCGATCACCTCAACCGAGACGCGCACCTCGTCACCGACGCGCACCCGCTCGTGAAAGTTGAACGACTGCGCCCGATAGAGGGTGCCGGGCCCCGGGAGCGAGGTTCCCAGCACGTTGGCCACCAGGGCGCCAAACCACATCGCCGGCGCGACCGCGCCGCCGTTGCCCTCACCGTCGATGACATTCGGACCGTCGGGCACGTGCAGCGGGTTGAGGTTGCCGGTGATGCTCGCGAAGACGTAGAGATCGTGTTCAGTGCACACGCGATCCATGAACGCCCGATCGCCAATCTGGATCTCGTCGAAAAGCTTGTTCGCAACCGTAACTTCCGTACTCACTTCCGCCCTCCGGTCTTCAGATTTCCATAAGGATAACCGATATGAAGGATGATTGGTGCGCTGCAACAAGTCCAGCCTAGGGGCTTTCCTCGGTTTTCGCAGGACCTTCGGCGACAGGGCCGGGACGGGTGTGCAGCTTCATGGTGGCGGCGGCAAAACGACCGGCGAGCATGTCCGGGACAATCGCGAGCGCGCGACCGATTTCCTCGTCGATCGAGCGGAAATCGTCGCGTCCCGGCGGGTGGAGCACATAGTCTGCGACGTCCTGCTCGCGCTGCACGTCGCGCGGGTGCCCGATCCCCAGGCGCAGCCGCCAGAAATCGGTCACGCCGAGATGGGCCTGGATGTCGCGCAGGCCGTTGTGGCCGGCGTGTCCGCCGGCGAACTTGAGCTTCGACTGTCCGGGTGCGAGGTCGAGTTCATCGTGGACCACGAGGATCTCGGGCGTCTCGATGCGGTAGAAGTTCGCCAGCGCGGCCACCGCGCTGCCCGACCGGTTCATCAGCGTCCCGGGCTTGAGCATCCAGAAAGCGCCGGCGGGCAGGCTCGCGCGGGCGACGTCGCCGTGGAACTTCGCTTCGCGGCTGAAGTGCGCGCCGGCTTGCCGGGCGAGTGCGTCAGCAAACCAGAAACCGGCGTTGTGCCGCGTGTCTTCATACGCGCGGCCGACGTTGCCGAGACCGACGATCAGGCGGATGACGGACATCGGGGCGAGTGGGGAAGGGTGCGGGTCCGCGGCCTGCACGGCAGCGGACCCGGGATTCGGGCCGCGGCAGCGTGCCGCGGCCCGTGCCCATTACGCTTTCTTCTCGCCAGCGGGCTTGACGGGCGCAGCGACGGTCGGCACCGGTTCGACGACTTCCTCCTCGGCCTCTTCCGTGTCGTCCGTGCCGGCCACCGGCGGCAGGGTTGCCGTGACGATCACGGCGTTCTCCTTGCCGTGCGGAATCCGTGTGACGCCCTCCGGGAAAACGACCTCATTGAGGTGGACGCTGTCGCCGATCTTCATTTCGCCCAGATCGATCTCGATGTACTCGGGGAGGTCGCGCGGCAGGCAGCTGATTTCCACGTCCATCATCACGTGGTTGATCAGTCCGCCGGAGAGTTTGACCGCGGGCGAGGACTCCTCGTTGAGGAAGTGGAACGGCACGTGCATGTGAATTGCCTTGCCGGCCGAAACGCGCTGAAAGTCGATGTGCAGGATCAGCGGCTTGAACGGGTGCCACTGCACGTCGCGCAGCAGCACGCGCTCGGCGGCACCGTCGAGTTCCATATCCAGGATCGACGAGTGGAAGGCCTCGACGCGCAGCGCGTGGTAGAGGGGGTTGTGGTCGATCTCGATCGACGCGGGCTGCCCGTCGCCGCCGTAGATGATGCCGGGGACTTTCTTCTCGTGGCGCAGGCGGCGGCTCGCACTCGTGCCATGCGCTGTTCTCGTGCTGGCAATGACTTTCATTGCTTACTCCTTGTCGAACCCCGGTTCCGCGACCAGATCGCCGGGGTGTCCATCAAAACCCGGCACGAGGGGTGCCGGATACGTGTGCGGCCGCGCCGGTGGCACGGTCGCGAAAAATGTTGCCCGATCAGTCGACGAACAGCGACGAGACCGAATCGGCCCGGCTGATTCGGCTGATCGTCTCGGCGAGCAGTTGCGCGCATCCCACGACGCGAATCTTCTTCGCGGTGCGTCCGTCGCGCGGGAGCGGGATCGTGTCGGTGACCACCAGCCCGTCGAGGTCCGAGTTCTCGACGCGCGCCACCGCTCCGCCGGACAGCACGGGGTGGGTGCAATAGGCGAGCACGCGCTTGGCGCCGTGTTCCTTGAGCGCGGAGGCCGCCTTGACGAGGGTGTTGGCCGTGTCGACCATGTCGTCCATGATCACGCACGTGCGGTCCGCAACGTCGCCGATGATGTTCATCACCTCGGAGACGTTGGCCTTGGGGCGGCGCTTGTCGATGATCGCCAGCTCGGAGTCGAGCCGCTTGGCGATCGCGCGCGCGCGCACCACGCCCCCAACGTCAGGCGAGACCACGATCAGCTTGTCGAATTCCTGCTGGTGCAGGTCGGCAAGCAGCAGCGGCGTCGAGTAGATGTTGTCGACCGGGATGTCGAAGAAACCCTGGATCTGGTCGGCGTGCAGGTCCATCGTCAGGACCCGGTCGATGCCGGCGATCTGGAGCATGTTGGCGACGACCTTGGCGCTGATCGCCACCCGCATCGAGCGCACGCGCCGATCCTGACGCGCGTAGCCGAAGTAGGGCATGGCGGCGGTGATGCGCGCGGCCGAGGCGCGCTTGAGCGCGTCGGCCATGATCATCACTTCCATCAGGTGGTCATTGGTCGGCGCGCAGGTCGACTGCAGGATGTAGACGTCGCGCCCGCGCACGTTCTCGAGGATCTCGAGCATCACTTCGCCGTCGGAAAAACGCCCGACGTTGGCACGGCCCAGCGTCGTGCCCATGTGGCGCGCAACCTCGGCGGCCAGCTGCGGTATGGCGCTGCCGGCAAAAATGATCGGCGCGTCCTCGGAAAAGCCCTCGGCGCTGCGTCTGCTCGACTGCTGCATGGAAGAACCCCGGCAGAGTGAAGTGGGCTGGGGAGGAAGGATTCGAACCTTCGCATGCCGGAATCAAAATCCGGTGCCTTAACCAGCTTGGCGACTCCCCAACTGCGCTACGCCTTCGAACGGTCTCGTTCAAAGGCCCAATCACGGAGCGGGTGGCGAGCCAGCGATCGAACCACGACGGCTTTGCCGACCCCGAGCGCAGCGACCCGGGTCCGGATCGCTTCGCCGCGCAGCTCGTCCAGGACGGGAAGAAACACGCAGGACCCGGATCCGGTCATTCGCGCTGCGACCGGGTCCTCCCCGGCTGCGCGCGCCTCGGCGCGCAGCCCCGCCAGCGCCGCTGCGACCTCGGGAACGCGTGCCGATACCACCGGCTCGAGGTCGTTTCTTCCCCCAAGGACCATCTGGCCTCGAGAAAGACCCGAAATTTTGAGGGGTTTCGTGTTGCGTGTCAATTCAGGGGCGGTAAAGGCGCTGGCTGTCGACACCCCCAGGCGCGGGGCCAGCAGCACGAAAACCCGCGGTGGCAGTCGCAGGGGCCGCAGCCGCTCCCCGACCCCGGTTGCGTAGGCGCTCGAGCCGTGCACGAACACCGGCACGTCCGCGCCGAGGCGCAAGCCAAGCGCGGCCAGCCGCGCCACCGGCCAGCGCAGGTTCCACAGCCGGTTCAGCGCCAGAAGCGTCGTGGCCGCATCCGAACTTCCGCCACCGAGTCCTCCGCCCACCGGTATCCGTTTGACGAGCTCGATCTCCACTCCGAGCCCGACCCCGGACTCGGCGGCGAGCAGGCGAGCGGCGCGCACGCTGAGTTCTTCGGCCCCCGCGGCGAGTCGCGGGACGGAACCGCGGCGTACGATGACGCCGTCCGCGCGCAGGCTGAAGTGCAGCGTATCGCAGAGGTCGATCAGTTCGAAGACGGTCTCGAGCAGGTGGTAGCCGTCGGCCCGCCGCCCGGTCACGTGCAGAAAGAGGTTCAGCTTGGCCGGCGCCGGACAGTGGCGCAGCGCGGTGATCATCGCTCCTCGCGTCCGTCGATCAGCAGCACCAATGCCAGGCGGCGCGCGCCCGCCTCTGGCCCGTCGGGCCAGTGCAGCGCCAATCGGCGCGGCCGCGCATCGCGAAACTCCTCGATGCGCACCCGCCAGCCGTCGGCGACCGTGGCCACGGCCCGCTGCGGATCGTCCGGCGCGTATTCGAGCGGACGCGCGAAACGACCCTCGAGCCAGTCGGGCAGTTGTGAAACGGGAATGCGCCAGCCGAAGGCCTGTTCGAGCAGGGCCTCGGCGCTCGGCGCCATGAACACCTCCCCGCGGCTCGTCTCGAGTCGGGCTCCGAAGGTGTTCGTGCGCGCCACCGCGATCGTCTGTCCGAGCGGGCTCGAAATCTCGATCATCGCCCCGCCGGCCTCGCGTCGCAGGAGGAAGCGCCCGGAGGCACGTTCCTCACGCGCTTGCGCGCCCGACTCGACGCTCGAAACCGCGAAGCGCCCGTACCAGCCCAGCGGCGTTGCGCCTCCGGGCGTCGTTCCCGAAGGGGGTTCCGCGGGGGGCCGGGTGGCGCATGCACCAAGCATGATGACGAGCAGCCAGGGGAGCGCCGCGCGCCACCCCGCGCCGATCCGCGGCATCAGGGCGTCGCCCGCAGCCGCGTGAGCGTCTCGCGCAGCGTCTCGTTCTCCGGGTCGGCCTGCAGCGCCTCGCGCCAGATTGCGCGTGCCTCGTCCAAGCGGCCGCTCGCCCAAAGCACCTCGCCCAGGTGTGCGGCGATTTCCGCTTCGGGTGTCGCGCGGTAGGCCTTGAACAGTTGTTCGAGGGCGAGCGGCAGCTGACCGCGGCGAAACAGCACCCAGCCCAGACTGTCGAGGATGTGGGGGCTGTCGGGCTGCAGGGTCAGCGCCTTCTCGATCAGTTCCTGGGCTTCGGGGAGCCGCAGGTTGCGATCGGCGAAGGTATAGCCCAGCGCGTTGTGTGCGTGTGCGTGCTGCGGGTCGAGCGCGATCAGTTGGCGCAGGCTCTTCTCCATCACGTCGAGCCGGTTGACGCGCTCCGCGGCCATTGCATGTGCGTAGAGCAGATCGGGATCGCCGGGATGCTGTGCGAGCGCGCCGTCGAGCACATCGAACGCCGCCGCGTACTGGCGCAGCCCGCGCAGCATTTCGGCCTCGGCCGCGATCAGGCGCACGCGTTCGGCGCTGGTCGCCGCGGGCGTGGAGCGCAGCAGGTCACGCGCCTCGGGTACCCGGCCGATTTTCGCCATCAACACCGCGCGACGCGTCAGCGCCGCGAAGAACTGCTCGCCGTGCTCCACCTCCGCGTACCACTTCAGCGCCTCTTCGGGACGGTTCGTTTCCTCGGCGATCGCTCCGAGCAGCAGCAGCACGGGCCCGGGGTTGCGGTGCGGCTGGGGCGGCAGGGCGATGTAGCGCTTGAGGAGTCCCTCGGCCAGTTCGATCTGGCGCGTGCGGTGGGCAAACTGCGCAAAGATGAGGAGCATGCGCGGGTTCTCGGGCGCGAGCGCCAGCGCCTTCTCGAATTCCGTCCTCGCCGGCCCGTCCTGACTGTCGGCGGCCAGCAATTGGGCATGGGCGAAGCGTGCCTCGGTGTCCCGCGGGTGGCGCTTGAGAAAAGCCGCGACCCGTTGCCGGGCGGGTTCCAGGCCGGCTTTCCCGGGCGTCGCGTAGGCGACGCTCGCCAGCAGCAGATCGCGGTCGTCGGGGCTCAGACGGATGGCTTCGACGACTTCCGTTTCCGCGCGCGGGTAATCGCCTGCGGCATGTGCGACGGCAGCGATGGCCAGGCGCGCCTCCGCAACGCGCCGATCAGGACGCGAGATGCGCTCGATCAGGGCCAGGGCTGCCGCCCGGTCACGCACCGTCGGCAGGTTTCTGCGTAGTTGCGCATAGGCTTCGGCGAGCGTGCCCTGGGCGCGCGCCGTCGCGAGGCGGCGCTCGAGCAGCGGCTCGGCCTCGGTGACCCGGCCGTCCACGAGCAGCAATCCCTCGAGCGTCTGCGCGGCGATGGCGGACTCGGGCGCGATCTGGTGCCAGACGCGCGCGGCGGCGAGCGCGCTCGGAGAACGTTCGGCAATGCCCAGTTCGGTTGCGCGACGGGCGAGGCGCGGATCGCGCGTCTCGCGGGCGAGCGCGAGGTAGGTGAGCGCGGCGCTGCCGATTTCCCCGCGCTGGACGGCAATCTCGGAGGCCAGCAGCCGGAACATCAGCTGGGGCGTGAGCGCGACGCTCGGGAGGTTCTGGTCGGCTTCCAAATCGCCGTGGGGATTGCGCAGCGCGCTGCGCGCAGGCGCCTGCGCCCGCACGTCCGGATGTGCCGGGCGCGGAGTCGAAACACCCCCGGACGCCGGCGCCGGCGCTGAATCGGCCGTCGCGGTGGTTTGCTGGGCAGACGGGGACAGAGCCGCGCAGCCCGTCGCAGAGGTGGCGCAGGCAGCGAACAGCGCGGCGTGCCGCAAGGCGGACCGCCAATGGGAATCGGTTCGTTTCATGCGACGATGGTAGGTGGAATCCTGCAGCGCATCAAGGATGGCCCCGATGCCAGAACTGCCCGAAGTCGAAGTCGTCCGCAGGGGGTTGGAGACCCAGCTCGTCGGCCAGCGACTGCTGCGCGTCGATGTTCGTGTGCCGCGGCTGCGCTGGCCGCTGGCCGCCGATCTGGGGCAGCGCATTGCCGGGCAGACGCTGGTGGCCGTCGGGCGGCGCAGCAAGTACCTGCTGCTCTCCTTCGTTCCGGAGACCGCGCGTGCCGGCGAATCCGGAACTTTGCTCGTGCACCTCGGGATGTCGGGGACCCTGCGCTCCCTGGCGCTGGCGCCCCCGGCAGGGAAACACGATCACGTCGACCTGGTCTTCACCGGCGCAACGCTGCGCTACCGGGATCCACGCCGCTTCGGCGCCATGCTCTGGCATGCGGACGCCGACGGCCCGGTCGCCACCCATCGGCTCTTCGCCGCCCTGGGTGCAGAGCCGCTTTCGCCCGCGTTCCATGCGCAAGGCCTGTACGGCGCCACTCGAGGGCGCAGCGTGGCGATCAAGCAGTTCCTGCTCGCCGGGACGGGGGTGGTCGGCGTGGGGAACATCTACGCGAGCGAGAGCCTGTTTCGCGCGGGCGTGCGGCCGACCCTTCCGGCCGGTCGCCTGGGACTGCGCCGTTGCGCGAAACTGGTCGACGCGATCCGGGCGACGCTCACCGAGGCCATTGCCCACGGGGGGACGACGCTGCGGGATTTTTTCGGCAGCGACGGCCAGGGTGGGTACTTCCAGATTCAGTGCGCCGTCTACGGTCGCGAGGGACTGCCGTGCCGCGTGTGCAACACACCCATCCGGCGCATCACCCAGCAGCAGCGCAGCAGCTTCTACTGCCCGCGTTGCCAGCGCTGAAGCGCGTGGCCGGCACGCGGCACCGGCACGTCACGGCACTGCGGCAACGCCACCGGGCGGCCGGAATCGCCCGAACGGCGGCCCATGCGGCCCCCCGTCGGCGGAACGCTCCTTCCACGATGAACGCTGTGCTAGAGTCGCCCGTCACGATCACGGTGGACACCGGTCATGGCGGTTCTCGGAGAGCGCATTGCGCAGTACGGTGACTGGCGGCAACACCTCGCCCGGGCTTTGCACGCCTGCGGCGAGCGGCTCGAGGAACTTGAACCCGACGACCCGGCCATTCGGGCGCGCATCGCGCGGATGGTCGAGCGGCTCGCGAATCAGCGCATCACGATCGCGCTGGTGGCGGAGTTCTCCCGCGGAAAATCCGAACTGATCAACGCGCTGTTCTTTCCCGACAGTCCGGAGCGGATCGTTCCCTCCAGCGCTGGCCGCACCACGATGTGCCCGACGGAGATCGGCTACGACGCTGCGCGGCCAGGCTCGATCCGGCTGCTGCCGATCGAGACGCGGGCCCGCCCGGAGTCGCTCAGCGAATTGCGCGACTGTCTGGAGATGTGGGAGGAGTTCGCGATTCCCGATGGCGACATGGAGACCCTGCGCTCCGCCCTCGCGATGGTGCAGCAGACACGGCTGGTGGTGCGCCGGCAGGCCGACGCGCTGGGGTTCCACGGGTCGGAGGACGAGGAACTCATCGAGGTGCCGCGCTGGCGGCACGCGATCGTCAATTTCGCACACCCGGTTCTCGCGCAGGGCTTCGTACTGGTCGATACCCCCGGACTCAACGCGATCGGGGCCGAGCCGGAATTGACGCTGCGCCTCATTCCCGAGTCAGACGCGGTGGTGTTCGTGCTCGCCGCCGACGCGGGCGTGACGCTCTCGGACATCGAGGTCTGGCGCCGCCACATCAGTCCCCATCACGGACTGGGCCGCTTTGTCGTGCTCAACAAGATCGACGGCCTGTGGGACGATCTGCGCACCGAGCGCGAAATTGACGCGGAGATCGCGCGGCAGGTGGAAACGGTTTCCGGAGTGCTGGGCATTTCGACCGACCGGATCTTCCCGGTTTCGGCACAGAAAGGGCTGCTGGCCCGGGTCCGCGGAGACGAGCGCCTGCTCACCCGCAGCCGGATCGGGCGGCTCGAGGCGGCGCTTGCCTCCGGGCTGGTGGCCCGGCAGCAGGAGATCATCGCCGAGCGTCTTTCGCGCGAATTCGACGAACTCGTCGCCTCGCATCGCGCACTGCTGCTGGCGCGCCGGCGCGGCGTGATGGAGCAGGTCTCCGAACTCGAGGGGCTGCGCGGTCGCAACGGGGATCGCGTCCGGCACATGGAGGCGCTGATCCTCGCCGAACGCGCCGAGTTCGAACGCAGCCTGCGGCGACTGCAGGGGCTGCGCGCGGTCTTTTCCAGGCATGCCCGTGCGGCGCTCGAGGTGTTGGGTGGGCCGCGCATGCAGGATTGCCTGCGTGATGCGCGCGAGCGGATGCGCAGCAGCCATTTCTCCCACGGATTGCGCGGTGCGGCGGAGCTGATGTTCGCGCGGGTCCGCGAGGATCTGACATCTGCCGATGCGATCGCCGCCGAAATCGGCACCTTGATGGTCGCGATGTATCGGGAGTTCGGCGAGCAGCACGGCCTGATGCTCGGGGCTCCGACGCTGTTCTCGCTGCGCCGCCACCAGCGCAGCCTCGATCGCATCGAACAGGGCCATGAGCGACACTTCGGCGGACTGCGGCTCGCGCTGACGGGCCGGGCCGCGCTGACGCAGCGTTTCTTCGAAACGGCCGCTGCGCAGGTCAGCGAGGTGCACGCTGCTGCGACCCGCGACCTGCAGGCCTGGTTGCGCACCGTTCTGGCCCCGGTCGAGGCCCACGTTCGCGAGCATCAGATGCAGTTGCGGCGACGCCTCGAGGCCGTCGGGCGGGTGCTCGAGGCATCCGAAACGCTGGAGTCGCGGATCGCCCAAGTCACGGAGTTGCACCGCCAGGTCGACGATCGGATCGCGTTCGCCGACCAGGTGTCGGAACCCGTGCGCTCGCTGCTGCGTGCCGCGACGGTGTCCGCCGAACTCGAACCGGCGTGAGCGCCGCAGCGGGCTGGTTCGCGCCGCGCCTGATTGCCTGGCAGCGCGAGGCGGGCCGCCACGACCTGCCGTGGCAGGGCACGCGCGACGCGTACCGGATCTGGCTCTCGGAGATCATGCTGCAGCAGACGCGCGTGGCGACGGTGATCCCGTACTACCAGCGCTTTCTTGCCCGCTTTCCGGACGTGCGCGCGCTGGCCGGCGCGGATTCCGACGAGGTGCTCGCGCTCTGGAGCGGCCTCGGGTATTACAGCCGGGCCCGACTGCTGCATCGCTGTGCGCAGAGGATCGTCGCAGCGCACGGCGGCGTCTTTCCCCGGGAGCCGGGCGCGCTGGAGCAGCTGCCGGGCATCGGGCCTTCGACGGCCGCTGCGATCGCGGTCTTCGCGCATGGGCAGCGCGCCGCGATCCTCGACGGAAACGTCAAGCGCGTGCTGTGTCGCTTTCTTGGCGTGATCGAGGACCCGGCGCGCCGGAGCGTGATGCTGCGTTTGCTGGAGTCGGCCAACGAATTGCTGCCCGAGCAGGATCTCGAGCGCTACACGCAGGGACTGATGGACCTCGGCGCGCTCGTTTGCACGCCCCGACGCCCGACCTGCGCCGCATGTCCGCTTGCGCCGCGCTGCCAGGCCCTGGCCACGGGAGACCCGGAGCGACTACCGTTGCGCGCGGCACGGCGGGCGCTGCCCGAGCGTCGGGTGACGCTGCTCGTGCTCTGTCGTGGTTCCGAAGTGCTGCTGGAGAAGCGACCGCCGGCCGGCGTGTGGGGCGGGCTCTGGAGCCTGCCGGAATCAACGCTCGACGAAGCCGATGGCCTCGCGCGCGAGGTCCGCGCACGTTTCGGGGCCGCGCCCCGGACGCTGGAGGCGCTCGCACCACTGCGGCACGTGTTCACGCACTTCCGGCTGCTCGCCTTCCCCTGGCGGGTACGTCTCGCAGGCACGGGCGGCGGAGCGCTCGTTGCGGCGGAAGAGCCCGCGCGCCGGTGGTTCCGTCGCTGCGATCTGGAGGCCGCCGGATTGCCGGCCCCGGTGCGTCGCCTGCTCGGGGAACTCAGCCGCCGAGCTGACGACGCGCCGCAGCCCGGTGCCTGACGAGAACCGGTTCCGTGCGCCCGAAGCGCTTTGCCAGCCCCTCGACGCAGTAGACCGAGCGGTGCTGGCCTCCCGTGCAGCCGATCGACACCGTCAGGTAGCTGCGGTTTTCCTCGATGTAGCGGGGCAACCAGGCATCGAGAAAACCGGCGATGTCGGCGATGAACTGCCCCACACGCGGGATCGCTTCCAGATAGCTGATCACCGGCGCATCGCGCCCGTCGAGACCGCGCAGCGCCGGAATGTAGTGCGGATTGGGCAGGCAGCGCGCATCGAAGACGAGATCCGCGTCCAGCGGGACCCCCTGCTTGTATGCGAACGACTGGAAGAGCAGCACGAGCGGCGCGCGCGCCATCCCCGCGATGTCGCGAATCCACGCGCGCAACGCGTTGGGATGCAGGTCGCTGGTATCGATGGTGACGCCGAAGTCCTCGAGCACCGCCATCATCTCGCGCTCGCGTTCGATCGCCTCGGTGAGCGTCGGCGTGGTCGCGTCGGGGTTCAGGCGCAGCGACAGCGGGTGACGGCGGCGCGTTTCCGCGTAGCGCTGCAGCAGTGCGTCCGTGCGGGCATTGAGAAACACCAGCCGCACGTCGTGGCCCTGGGCGGTAATGCGCTGGATCGCCTCGCCGAGTTCATTGACCGATTCCCCGCCCCGCGCGTCGATCGAGACCGCAACCGTGTCGTGACCCCGGTCGCGCAGCGAGGCGAGCACGTCGTAGAGAAAGGAGACCGGTAGGTTGTCGATGCACAGAAAGCCGTCGTCCTCGAGAACCTTGGTCGCGATCGATTTTCCGGAGCCGGAAATTCCCGTGATCAAGACGACGCGCATGTGCTTCACTCCCTTCGCTCAGATACCCTCGTTCTCGATCATCTGGCGTTGGCGAGAGATGAACTCGCGCGTGGTATCGAGCCCGCGCAGTTGCAGGATCGTGCTCCGCACCGCCGCTTCGGTCAAGACCGCGAGGTTGCGTCCAGCCGCAACGGGCACCACCACCTTGCGGATCTGCACGCCCAGCACATCGTGCGTCAGTGCCTCGAGCGGCAGTCGCTGGTACTCGTTCTCCATGGTGCTGCGCCGGATCAGGTCGACGATCAGCTTGAGCGGCATCTTCCTGCGCACTGCCGTCTCGCCGAAGATCGCGCGGATGTCGAGCAGGCCGAGGCCGCGCACTTCGAGCAAGTTCTGCAGCAGCGGCGGGCAGCGCCCCTCGATGGCGTGGGGTCCGAGACGAACGAGTTCGACGACGTCATCGGCGACGAGTCCGTGGCCCCGGCTGATCAGCTCGAGCGCGAGTTCGCTCTTGCCCAGGCCCGACTCGCCCGAGATCAGCACCCCCATTCCGAGCACGTCGATGAGCACGCCGTGCACCGAAGTGTGCGCGGCGGATGCTTTCCCGAGGTAGGCCGACAGGATGTCGATCACGCGTGCCGCCGACGCGCGGGCGCCGATGAGCGGCAGCTGGTTGCGGCGCGCCTCCTCAACGAGTGAGGGCGGCGCCGTGAGGTCGTCGGCGATGATCCCGGCGGGCGGCGACCCGGCCATCAGGTCGCGCATGACCGCAGCGCGGCGCGAGATGTCCAAGCGTTCGAAAAACGCGAACTCGGCGACCCCCAGCACATGGATTCGGTCGGGGTGAATCAGATTGAGGTAACCGACGAGATCGGCCGGTTCCGCGGTGCCCACACCCACCGGGCGCTCGGCGCACTCGTCGTTGGCGATCCATGAGAGGCCCAGCGCCTCGCGATGTTCCTGGAACAGGCTGGCTACCGTGATGACCATGCCGTCCGCTCGGTGAGAGCCCGGATCAGGCGGCGGGCCGGTACGGCGCCCAGGTCGCCAGCATGCGGTGAATCTGGGCCGGATCCGGCTGACGCATCAGATCGTCCCGGATACTGGCGTCAGAGAGCAGCTCCGCGAGCTCGGAGAGGATTTCCAGGTGCTCCTCGGTGGCGTTTTCCGGAACCAGCAGGAAGATCAGCAGGTTCACCGGCTTACCGTCGGGCGCGTCGAAACCGACCGGCTCGGCGAGCCGCACGATTGCCCCGATCGCCTCCTTCAGGCCCTTGATGCGGCCATGGGGGATCGCGACGCCTTCGCCGAGGCCCGTCGAACCGAGCCGTTCGCGGGCGAACAGCGAGTCGAAGACCTTGCCTCTTTCGATGCCGTGGTTATTCTCGAACAGCAGTCCGGCCTGTTCGAAAAGCCGTTTCTTGCTCGTCACCGAGAGGTCTACGAGGACATCGCTCGGTGTCAGGAGCCGGGAGATTCGGTTCATCGTTTGCAGGGAGCCTGTCGCGCAGCCGGATCCCGGAGTCGGGTTCGTCCAGCCTGCGCCAGTCAAATCATCAAACGAGCATTATAGCTGTCGCAGCGCCCGGTGGGGCGTCGCAAATGCGCCACCCCGGGGCCACCGCGGCGCCACCCCGCGCAGGCCCGGCGCGCGTCGTCAGGAATTGGCCTCGTCCGGGGCGCCGTGCTTGATCGCTTCGTGTCCATGGTCGTAGCGCTTGGCCTTGTGCTTGATCACGAGTCGATCGAGCTTGTCGACCAGCGAGTCGATCGCGGCGTACATGTCCGCGTCGGCGGATTCGGCGAAAAGGTCCTTGCCCCGGACCCGGAGACTGATTTCGGCCTTCTGAACCAGCTTGTCCACCGAGAGGAAGACCGTCACGTCGATCACCTGATCGAAGTGCCGGATGATGCGTTCGAGCTTGTTTTCGACGTATCCGCGCAGCGCCGGGGTGACGTCGAGGTGGTGACCGCTGATGGAAAGATTCATGCCTCCTCCTTTTCTATTTCCGGCAAACGTCCCCGTGGACGCCGCCGTGGGTGATGGGGCGCAATCCGGGACGCCGGCTCACAGTTCCTTGCGCTGCGCCAGCGGGGGGATCAGCAACGCCTCGCGATACTTGGCCACCGTGCGGCGCGCCACGACGAAGCCCTGTTCGCCGAGCAGGTCGGTGATCTGACTGTCGGACAGCGGCATCGTCGGCTCCTCGGCCGCGACAATTTCCTTGATCAGCGCACGAATCGCGGTGCTCGACGCCGTGCCTCCGGTATCGGTTCCGACATGGCTGCCAAAGAAGTACTTCAGCTCGAACGTCCCTTTTGGCGTGAGCATGTACTTGTGGGTCGTCACCCGCGATATGGTCGATTCGTGCAGTTCGAGAGCCTCCGCGATTTCCCGCAGCACCAGCGGCTTCATGGCGATCTCCCCGTGAACGAAGAAAGCGCTCTGGCGAGCCACGATCGCTTCGGCCACCCGCAGAATGGTTTCGAAGCGCTGGCGCACGTTCTTGATCAGCCAACGGGCTTCCTGCAGTTGTCCGGACATCGCTCCCGCCGCGCCGCGATGCTGCCTCAAAACTTGAGCATACACGTCATTGATGCGCAGTTTCGGCATGACCTCTTCGTTGAGACTGACGGTCCAACCCGAGCGGCCGCGGCGGACGATCACATCGGGAACCACGTAGACGGAGCGCTCGGGTGCGAACTCCGCGCCCGGCCGCGGCGCGAGCGTGCGAATGAAGTCCTGCGCCGCGCGCAACTCGTCTTCGTCGCAGCGCAACGCCCGCGCCACCTTGCTGAAGTTGTGTGCCGCCAGTTCGGGGAGAAAGTGGTCGACCACTTCCCGCGCGAGCTGTGCGGGTTCCGGGTGCTCCATGTCCTCTCGCAGTCGCGCATCGATCTGCAGCAGCAGCGACTCGCGCAGGTCGCGGGCGCCGACGCCGGGCGGATCGAAGCTCTGCAGCAGGCTCAGTGCCGCGTGGAGCTCTTCGGACCCCACCCCCAGTTCATCGGGCAGCAGTGCCAGCAGTTCGTCGATGCTCTGGTCGCAGAGCCCGTCGTCGTTGAGCGTGTCGATCAGGCATTCGACCAGCGCGCGGTCGCGCGGCGTCGTGTTCGTCAGGTGCAGCTGTTCGAGCAGGTGCTCGCGCAGCGACTCCGCCGACCCCTCCAGCTCGGGACGCTGGGTCTCCTCACCGTCATCACTGCGCCCCGGGCTCGCGCCCGAAGACCAGTCGGTGAAACGGTCGTCCCCCTCGCCACCCGGCGCCGCGTCGTCGTAAGCGCTGCCATCAGGTTCGCCGTCGTCCTGGTCGTCCGCGTCGGTGGCATCGGCAGACGGGGATTCGCGCTCTGATTGCTGGCGATCGCCCTGGGCTCCGCCGAAGGAGTCGGAATGCTCGAGGTCCTCGCCCGTGCCGCTCCGCGCGTCGAGCGCTCCGCCGGCGTCAATGCGCACGCTGCCCTCGAAGGGATCGTCGAGGCGTTCGAGCAGCGGGTTCTCCGCAAGGATTTGCTCGAGCTCGTGGCTGAGCTCGAGCGTCGACATCTGAAGCAGGCGGATCGACTGCTGCAGCTGTGGCGTCAGCGTCAGGTGCTGGCCGAGCTTGAGCTGCAGCGTTGGCTTCATGCGCGGATTCGGGGACGTGTGCAGCCGGCGTGCAGCCGGCGGTCCGCCCGCCTCCTACATCGAAAAGTGTTCGCCCAGGTAGTAGCGACGCACGTCATCATTCTTGACGACTTCCTCCGGTGGTCCTGAAGCAAGAACAGTACCAGAGCGAATGATATATGCACGATCACAGATTCCAAGGGTTTCGCGCACATTGTGATCGGTGATCAGAACACCGATGCGCCGGCCCTTGAGGAACTTGACGATCCGCTGAATCTCGATCACGGCGATCGGATCGACCCCGGCAAAGGGCTCGTCAAGCAGGATGAACCGGGGCGAATTCGCCAGCGCGCGGGCGATTTCAACCCGGCGCCGCTCGCCGCCCGAGAGCGACAGAGCCGGACTCGAGCGCAGGTGCTCGATCTGCAGCTCCGAGAGCAGCCCGTCGAGGGTATCGCGCAGCGCGCCCGGGCTCAGCCGGCGACCGTCGGCGTCGCTCTGGAGTTCGAGAACCGCGCGCACGTTCTCCTCCACCGTGAGCTTGCGAAATACGGAAGGTTCCTGCGGCAGATAGGACAGCCCGAGCCGCGCGCGCTGATGGATGGGCAGGCGGCCGATCGGCGCGCCGTCGAGTTCGATCGTGCCGCCGTCGGCCGGGACGAGCCCCACGATCATGTAGAAGCAGGTGGTCTTGCCCGCGCCGTTGGGTCCCAGCAGGCCCACCACCTCGCCGCTGACGACGTCGAGCGAAACGTCCTGCACGACCTTGCGGCCGTGGTAGGCCTTCATCAGGTGGCGAACCCCGAGGTGGCTCGGGCCCGCTCCACCGGGCGCTTGCTGCGGCCGGGTGTCGATCATCAGCGTCGTTCGCCTGTCTTCGGGAGGGACAGCGAATCGGCCGGCTTCAGCGCGGGCGCCGCCGGCGTCGTAGTCTGCGTCGCAGCGGGCGGTGTTCCCGGCGCGCCGGCCTTCGGCGCAGCGTCGGGTTTCGCAGCCGGTTCGGCCGGCTTCGGCTGGATGACGACCCGCACCCTGCCGCTCGGGTTGGCGCTGCTTGGTGTACGCGTGGGGGAGCCATCGACCGTGTACGAGTCGGTCTTTCCCTCGTAGACGATCAGCTGCCCAAACATCTCTTCGGTGACGCGCTCCTTCTCGAGCTTGCGCAGCACGGCGTTCTGCCTGATGTGCGCCGTTTCGCTGCTGCTGTCGTAGTCGATCTCGCCGCCGTAGCCTTCGATGAACTCATTGAGCCCCTCGCGCTTTTGCCGAAAGCTCGCCGGGTTTCCGTACACGAAGCTGTGCTGGTTTCCGGCCGCATCCTGGCGCAGCACGAGCCGGTCACCCCGAATCAGGATCGTTCCCTTGGTGGCCACGACGTTCCCGGTGAAAGTCCCGACCTGCTTCGCGTCGTCGTAGACGAGGCGGTCCGACTCGACCTGCAACGGCTTCTCGCGGTCGGCCCGTTCGGCCCGGGCAGGTGCGCCCATGACCAACGCGGCCAGTGCGACCAGTGCGGCAACGGCAAGAATGCGCGGAGAGCGGGGCTCGGCCATGGGCTTAACGGGGGGTAGGGGCGGGCTGCCAGGTGCCGCGCACGCGGGAGTCGATCTGGAGGTGGCGCGCCGCATTATCGAATTCCATTCCGACGCCCGTCAAGCGCGAGGTGCCGCGCAGGATTTCGACAGCCTGGTCGGTTCGCGCAATCTCGGTCTTGGTGGAAATGATCATGTGTTCCGAGCGAACGGACATCTCCGGGTCGGCGCCATCGCTCTTGCGGATCAGCACGACCTTGCCGCGCAGCTCGGTCTCGTCCCCCTTCGTGTCGGTTCTCGCCGTTTCGGCGCGCAGGCTCACCTGCGGCCGGGCCGGGTTCAGGCTGACCATGCGCGGCTGGACGAATTCGCTCGATTCATCGTCGGGATAATGGACCATGCGCTCGGCGGACAGCAGGAAAGCCGGTTCGCCGCGCGCGTTGACCTTCGTGAGGGCGAGCCCGTCGACGAAATAATCCGGCTCGTGGGTGATCTTGCGCACCCCTGCTGGCCCCATCGCCTCAGCCGCGATCTCCGCAAGGTAGTAGCTGCCGGCGGCGAGCGTCAAGATCAGAAGCAGCGACACCGCAGCGGCGAGCCGATCCTGTGTCAGGGTCTTCACGGGCGCGTCGTTCCGTCGGGCGCCAGGGGTGCTGCGGCGGGCACGTATTCGGCGCAGAGCGCTTCCCACTGGCCGCGGGCACGCAGGACAAACTCGGCCAGTTCGCGTACCGCGCCCTCGCCGGGCGGTGTTGTCGAGACCCAGTGCGCGCGGGCGCGCAGTTCCGGCGGCGCCCCGGCAACGGTGGCGCAAAAGCCGGCCTGCACCATCGCGCCCAGGTCCGGCCAGTCATCGCCGACGAACCCGCTGTGTGCGCCGGCCACGTTGAAACGCGCGCACAGTTCGCGCATCACGGCCGCCTTGTCGCCGACGCCCTGGACGACCGCGTCAAAGCCGAGTTCGGCGGCCCGCACCGCAACGATCGGCGAATCCCTTCCGGTGACGATCGCGAGCCGAATTCCCGCACGCCGCAGCAGCGCCAGTCCGAATCCGTCGCGCACGCTGAAGGATTTCATCGCCTCGCCGCTCGGCCCGATGTGGATCCGACCGTCGGTCAGCGTGCCGTCGACGTCGAAGGCGATCAGTTCGAGGGCGGCCGCACGCCGTTGCGCCTCGGCCAGCGCGCCGGGAGTGTTCATCAGACGACCTTGGCCAGCAGCAAATCGTGGATGTGCAGGGCTCCGACCAGCCGTCCTTCGCCGTCGACGACCAGCAACTGGCTGACGCGCCGCTCCTCCATCCGCCGGACCGCCTCGACCGCCAGTGCAGCGGCCTCGATCGTCACCGGATTGCGGGTCATGACCTCGCCGACCTTCACCACGCGGGCGTCGTCGCCGCGCTCGAGAAAGCGGCGCAGGTCGCCGTCGGTGAAGATCCCGGCATGACGCCCGTCGGGACCGATGACCGCCGTCATCCCCATGCGCTTGCGGGTGATTTCGAGGACGGCATCGATGAGCCGCGCGTCCTGCGCGATCGCCGGCAGATTCTCGCCGCTGCGCATCACATCGCCCACGTGGGTGAGCAGGGCGCGCCCCAGCGCCCCGCCCGGGTGTGACCGCGCAAATTCGTCAGGGCCGAAGCCCCGGGCGTCGAGCAGCGCAACGGCCAGCGCGTCGCCCAGCGCCAGCGCCGCGGTCGTGCTCGCGGTGGGGGCCAGATTCAGCGAGCAGGCCTCGCGGTCCACCGACGCGTTGAGGTGCACGTCGGCGAGCGTCGCCAGTTCGGAGGCGGGATTCCCGGTGATCGCGATGAGTCGCGCACCGCTGCGCTTGATGAGCGGGACAATGTTGAGCAATTCGGCGGTCGTGCCCGAGTGGGACAGCGCGATCACGACGTCGTCGCGGGTCACCATGCCCAGGTCGCCGTGACTCGCCTCGCCGGCGTGCACGAAGAAGGCCGGCGTGCCGGTGGAGGCGAGTGTCGCAGCGATCTTGCGGGCGATATGGCCGGATTTTCCGATGCCGCTGACCACGACGCGTCCGGTGCAGGCGAGGATCAGACGACAGGTGTCGGCGAACGACGAATCGATCCGGCTGGCCAGGGCGGCGACCGCATCGGATTCGATTCGCAGGACCGCCACGGCCTGCGCAAGCAGGCGTTCGGTGTCGATCTGGGGAGTGCTATTGTTCACGGCGTCGAGTATATATACGCAATTCGAGGTTACACGCCAGCCATGCTATCAGCCCTCGAGCTCACCCTGGTCCTGCTCAGCGCCGCGGTCATCGCGGTGGTGCTGCTGCGGGCGGTCGGGTTGCCGCCGCTGGTCGCCTATCTGGCCGTCGGGGTCGTGCTCGGTCCGCACGCGGCGAACCTGGCCTCGAACAGCGGGGCCGTGCACTCGCTGGCGGAGATCGGTGTCGTCTTCCTGATGTTCTCGCTGGGGCTCGAGTTCAGCCTGCCCAAGCTGCTCACGCTGCGCCGGCACGTCTTCGGGCTGGGCGCCGCGCAGGTCAGCGTGACCCTGGCGCTGACGGTCGCGGCGCTGCTGGCCCTGCCGTTGGCGGCGCGCGGATGGCTGTTTCCGGGCGGCATCGACTGGCGGGCGGCCGTCGCGCTCGGCGGTGCCGTGGCGCTCTCGTCGACGGCGCTGGTGATCAAGCTGTTGAGCGAGCGGCGCGAACTCGAAACCGAGCACGGCCGGCGCGTCTTCAGCGTGCTGCTGTTCCAGGATCTGGCGGTGATTCCGCTGCTGATCGTGATCCCGGCCCTGTCGAACGGCGACGACTGGTGGTACGGGCTGCTGCTCGCCGCCGCCAAGGCGTCGATCCTGCTGGTGCTGCTGCTGCGCTTTGGGCCGCCGCTGATGCGGCGCTGGTTCAGCCTCGTGGCGCGCCAGCGCTCGCACGAGCTCTTCACGCTCAACGTGCTGTTGGCGACGCTGCTCTTCGCCTGGCTGACCAAGATGGCCGGGTTGTCGATGGAGTTGGGCGCTTTCGTGGCGGGCATGCTGATCGCGGAAACCGAGTTCCGCTATCAGGTCGAGGAAGACATCAAGCCATTCCGGGACGTGTTGCTCGGGCTCTTCTTCGTGACCATCGGAATGCAGCTCGACCTGCGCGTGGTGCTGGATTCGTGGGCGCAGGTGCTCGTGCTGCTGGCCGTGCCGGTGCTCGTCAAGTTCGCGCTGGTGGTCTGGCTGGTGCGCGCCTTCGGCGGCAGTGCCGGAATCGCCGTGCGCACCGGCGTATGGCTCGCCCAGGCGGGCGAATTCGGCTTCGTGCTGATCGCGCAGGCGCTCGGCGCGGGACTGCTGGGCGACAAGGCCGTCCAGCCGGCACTTGCCGCGATGCTGCTCTCGCTGATGGCCAGCCCGCTGCTGATCGCCCAGGCCAACCGGATCGCGCTGCGCACGACCTCCCAGGAGTGGCTGCAGCGTTCCCTGCAACTCCAGAAGATCGCCTCGAGCAGCCTGGCGCGCAGCAAGCACGTGCTCATCGCCGGCTACGGACGCTCGGGGCAGGGCCTGGCGCACGTCCTCGAGGCCGAGAGCGTCCCCTATCTCGCCATGGACCTGGATCCCGACCGGGTGCGCGAGGCTGTAGCGGGCGGCGATTCCGTCGTGTACGCGGACGCGACGCGGCGCGATGCGCTGATTGCCGCGGGGATTCATCGCGCCCGCGCGCTGGTGATCACCTTCGACGAAGTGGAGAACTCGCTCAAGCTCCTGAGTCTGATCGCGGACCTGGCACCCCAGCTGCCCGTCCTGGTGCGCGCCGCGAACGAGTCCGACATCGAGCGGCTGCGCGCGGCCGGAGCCGCCGAGGTGGTGCCCGAAATCGCCGAGGGCAGCCTGATGCTCGCCTCGCACGCCCTCGCGCTCGCCGGCATTCCGGCCGGGCGCGTGATGCAGCGCCTGAACGCGGTGCGCCACGAACGCTACGCGATGCTGCGGGGCTTCTTCCATGGCGCCGATGATCACGAGCACGAATCGATCGAGCAGGAGCATCAGCATCTGCATGCCGTGGGCCTGGGCGCCGACAGCCCGGCAATCGGACGTGCGCTGGGCGACGTGGAGTTGCAGGGCGCGCGCATCAAGGCAATCGTGCGTTCGCAGGGCCGGCTGGTCGCGCCGCCGCCGGAGATGCTGTTCCAGGTCGACGACACAGTGGTGCTCGCGGGCACCATCGATCAGGTCGGCGCGGCCGAGGCGGCGCTGCTTGGCGGCGGTTAGGCCAGCGGCTGGCCAGCGCCCCGGTTCGGCAATGCGGGTAAAAGACGATGCAAGGCGCCGGCGGGTAAAATGCGTGGTTTTCCGGCGCGACGACAGTCACGCCGCGTACCCGGGTTTCAAAAGTGAGCGATAGCGAGTTCCTTTTTCTCGAGAACGTGCGTTTCGGCTATACCGAGCGAGCCATTCTCGACGGAGTGTCGGTGCGTTTTCGGCGCGGCTCGGTCACGGCGCTGATGGGCGGCTCGGGGTGCGGCAAGACGACCTTGCTGCGCCTGATCGGGGGGCAACTGCGCCCGCAGGCGGGGCGCGTGGTGTTCGACGGGCACGACATTCCCACACTGGGGCGCGACGCGCTCTATGCGTTGCGCCGCCGCATGGGCATGCTCTTTCAGTTCGGCGCGCTGTTCACCGACCTGAGCGTCTTCGATAATGTCGCGTTTCCGCTGCGCGAGCATACGCCGCTTTCCGAGGAACTGATCCGCGATCTGGTGCTGCTCAAGCTCGAAGCGGTCGGATTGCGCGGGGCCGCGCAGCTGATGCCTGCCGAGATCTCCGGCGGAATGTCCCGGCGCGTGGCGCTGGCACGCGCGATCGCGCTCGACCCGCCGCTGCTGCTCTACGATGAGCCCTTCGCCGGTCTCGACCCCATTTTGCTGGGGACGATCGCGGTTCTGATCCGACGGCTCAACGACGCGCTGGGGGCGACCACGGTGCTGGTGAGCCACGACTTGCACGAGTCCTTCGAGATCGCAGACTACGTCTACATGTTGGGCGACGGCACGGTGCTGGGTCACGGCACCCCCGATGAACTGCGCGCGTCGAAAGACCCGCGCGTCGAGCAGTTCCTTCATGGTCGGCGCGACGGACCGGTGAAGTTCCACTATCCGGCCCCCGAGCTGGCAACCCAACTGGGGATGCGCTGATGGCCGGCGCGACGCCCGATGTCCCGGCCGGGGGCGCGCCAACGGTGCGCATCGCCGGGCGCCTCGAACGCATTGGCGCGGCGACCCGGTCGACCCTGGAGACAACCGGACTGGGCGCGCGCTTTTTCGTTCGCCTGTGCGTGCTGGCGCTTGCCTCGCTGCGCCGGCCCCGGCTCGTCATCGATCAGATCCACTTCGTCGGCAATTACTCCCTGTCGATCATCCTCGTCTCGGGGCTCTTCGTCGGCTTTGTCCTCGGGCTGCAGGGTTACTACACGCTCCAGCGCTACGGTTCCGAGCAGGCGCTGGGCCTGCTGGTGGCGCTGTCGCTCGTGCGCGAACTCGGGCCGGTCGTCGCCGCGCTGCTCTTTGCGGGTCGCGCCGGCACCGCGCTGACCGCCGAGGTCGGCCTGATGAAGTCCGGCGAGCAGCTTGCGGCGATGGAAATGATGGCCGTCGACCCGATGGCGCGCGTTCTGGCGCCGCGCTTTGCCGCGGTGGTGATCGCAATGCCCATGCTTGCGGCGCTATTCTCTGCGGTCGGTGTGTTCGGAGGCTATCTGGTGGGGATACAGTTGATCGGTGTCGACTCCGGGGCATTCTGGTCGCAGATGCAAAACGGGGTCGATGTCTTCTCCGACGTCGGCAACGGCGTGATCAAGACCGTGGTTTTCGGGTTCGTCTGCGGATTTACCGCGCTGTTCGTCGGTTACGAGGCGAAACCGACCCCGGAGGGGGTGGCGCGGGCGACGACGACCACGGTGGTCGCTTCCTCGCTGGCCGTGCTGGGTTTCGACTTCCTGCTCACCGCGATGATGTTCGGCACCTGAACTACCAGGAACAACAACGATCATGAACCGGAAAACGACCGACACCCTCGTGGGACTCTTCGTGGTGCTCGGCCTCGGCGCGCTGCTCTTTCTGTCGCTGAAGGCCGGCAATCTGGCGAGCTTCAGCTTCGCGCAGGGCTACGAGGTTCGCGCCCGCTTCGACAACATCGGCGGGCTCAAGGTGCGCGCCCCCGTGAAGAGCGCCGGGGTGGTCGTCGGGCGCGTGAGCGCGATCGATTTCGACCTCAAGACCTATCGCGCCGACGTGACGATCGAACTCGACTCGCGCTATGTGTTCCCCAAGGACAGCTCGGCCAAGATTCTGACATCGGGTTTGCTCGGCGAGCAGTACCTCGGGCTGCAGGCGGGTGGCGACGTCGCCAACCTTGCCCAGGGCGATCGGATCACGCTGACGCAGTCCGCTGTGGTGCTCGAGAATCTGATCGGCCAGTTCCTCTATGGCAAGGCCGCCGAGGGAGGCACGCAATGAGCAAGGGCGCGCAACCCGGGCGCGGGCGAGCGGCTGGAATCGCGGCGCTGATAGCGGCGATGCTCCTGGCAGGTGGCTGTGCGAACCTGCCATCGCCCAGTGACAGTGGCGGCGTGTTCAGCGCGCTCGGCCAGGTCGATCCGCTGGAGCGCTACAACCGCGCGATCTTCGGCTTCAACGAGGCGCTCGATCGAAGCATCGTGAAACCGGTCGCGCACGCTTACGAGGCGGTCATTCCCGAGCCCGGGCGGATGATGGTCGGCAATGTCTTCTCCAACATCGGCGATCTCTGGGTGTCGGCCAACAACCTGCTCCAGGGCCAGTGGCGCAGCAGCGCCTCCGACCTGGGGCGCTTCCTGATCAACAGCACCTTCGGGCTGTTCGGCCTGGCCGACCTCGCCACGGATCTGGGCTTGCAGAAGAACTACACGGATCTCGGTCTGACGCTCGGGCGCTGGGGGGCGCTGCCGGGCCCGTACCTCGTGCTGCCGGTGTTCGGGCCCTCGAGCGTGCGCGACGGCGTCGGATTCGTGATCCAGTCCACGGTCGATCCGGTGAACACGATTGACAGTCGCGGCCAGCGAAACAGCGCGATCGCCCTGCGCATCGTCGACGCACGCGCGTATTACCTGGGCACCGACAGCGTCATCGAGGGCGCCGCGCTGGACCGTTACCTCTTCGTGCGCGACAGCTACCTGCAGCGCCGCCGCTACCTCGTCCATGAAGGCAAGTCGCCCTATGGAGAGTGACGCGCCGCGCGCCGTGCGTCATCGCATCGTCGTCGCCAAACGTTGAAACATCCGTGGCAGCCGCCACGCAACCGGAACCGCCACCAAGTGAACAAGCTCCTCGAAGTCCTCCAGACCAAACGCATGGGTGCCGTGCTCCTTGCCGGCCTGCTGGCGTTCGCCGCGCTGCTGCCAGCGGCGCGCGCGGAGGCGCCGGACGAACTGATCCGCAAGCTCAGCACCGATGTGATCGACAAGATCAAGGCGGACCGGGAAATCCAGGCGGGCAACTCGAAGCGCATTTCGGAATTCGTCGATGCGACGATCATGCCGAGCGTGAACTTCGAGCGCATGACCGCACTCGCCGTCGGGCGTGGGTGGCGGGAGGCGAACCCCGAGCAGCAGCGCCGGCTGGTGACCGAATTCCGGACGCTGCTGCTGCGCACCTATTCGGGCGCCCTCTCGCAGGTCCGGGATCAGAGCGTGCGCATGAAGCCGCTGCGTGCCGACCCGACCGAGGGGGACGTGATCGTGCGCAGCGAAATCGTCGGCCGGCGCGGCCCTCCAATCCAGCTCGACTACCGGATGCAAAAGGCAGGCGACTCGTGGAAGATCTATGACCTCAACGTCCTGGGAGTGTGGCTCGTCGAGACGTATCGGAACCAGTTCTCGCAGGAGATCAATGCCCACGGGCTCGACGGTCTCATCCAGAGCCTGACCGAGAAGAACCGGCAGTTTGCGCAGGGCTAGGGCGGGGGACCGGGGCGTGCCCATGACTTCCCCGGCCGGGATGCCGGATGCCGAGAAGCTCGCCAGTCGGCCGGCGCGGCTGGGCTTCGCAGAGGCCGATTCTTTTCTGGCGGCATATCGGGCGCGCCTGGCCGGCGGCGCCGGAACGACCGATCTCGCCGCGCTGGACCTGTTCGACTCGGCCGGTGTCGCGGCGCTCGTCGCCGCGGCCCGCAGCGCGGCGGGGAACACGCCACCCGTCGCGGCGCGCTTCGAGAATCCCCCGGCCCAGCTGCGCGCGCTGGCCGATCTCTACGGAGTCGCTGAACTGCTCTTCGGCGCGCGCTGATCCCGCGCGCCCGGTTCGCGAAGACGCCCCCTCATGTCCATCGCAATCGACCTGCGCGCGCTCACCAAGCACTACGGCACGGTCCGCGCGCTCCATGACGTCACGCTGCAGGTGCGCGAAGGGGAGTTCTTCGGTCTCCTTGGCCCCAACGGGGCCGGCAAGACCACCCTGATCTCGATCGTCGCCGGACTCTCGCGCGCCACCTCCGGCGAGGCCCGGGTGATGGGTTTCGATGTGGTCCGCGACTATCGCGCCGCGCGCCGCGCGCTCGGGGTGGTGCCGCAGGAACTCGTCTTCGACCCTTTCTTCACGGTGCGCGAGACGCTGCGGATCACTTCTGGCTACTACGGGATCGCGCGCAACGACGACTGGATCGACGAGATCCTCGCCAACCTCGACCTGAGCGCGAAGGCCGACGCGAACATGCGCACGCTCTCGGGCGGGATGAAGCGCCGGGTGCTGGTCGCCCAGGCGCTCGTGCACCGGCCGCCGGTGATCGTCCTCGACGAGCCCACGGCGGGCGTCGACGTGGAACTGCGCCAGGCGCTGTGGCGTTTCGTGCGCCGGCTCAATCGCGCGGGACACACCATCGTGCTCACCACCCACTATCTCGAGGAGGCACAGGAACTCTGTGAGCGCGTCGCGATGCTCAAGGATGGCGGCGTCGTCGCGCTTGAACCGACCGCTGACCTGATCCGCCGTTTTGCGCGGGGCATGCTGGTGCTGCGGCTCTCCGGCGCACCGCTGCCGCCCGCGCTCGAGGCGCGTCGTGTCGCGCACCCGATGGCCGATCGGGTCGCGCTGCCGCTCGAGCGCTACCAGGAGCTCGAGGGCACGCTTGCCGAACTGCGCGAGGCAGGCTGCCGGATCGAGGAACTCGAGGTCCAGCATACGGACCTGGAGGATGTCTTCGTGCGCGTCATGCGGGGGGAATCATGACGCGCGGCTTCGTGACTCTGCTGAACAAGGAGATGCTGCGCTTCTTCAAAGTGGGGGTGCAGACGATCGCGGCACCCGTCCTCACCGCTGCGCTCTATCTGCTGATTTTCTCGCATGTCCTCGCGGATCGGGTGACCGTATTCGAAGGCGTTCGCTACACCTCGTTCCTGATCCCCGGCCTGGTCATGATGTCGGTGCTGCAGAACGCCTTCGCGAACAGTTCCTCGTCGATGATCCAGAGCAAGATCACCGGGAACATCGTCTTCGTCCTGCTGCCCCCGCTTTCGCACCTGGAGATCTTCTTCGCCTACGTTCTCGCCTCGATGGTGCGCGGCCTCACGGTCGGATCGGGCGTGTTTCTGTTCACGGCCTGGTTCGCGGATCTGAGCTTCGCGGCCCCGGCCTGGATCGCCGTTTTCGCGCTTCTGGGCAGCGCCATTCTCGGTACAATGGGCCTGGTCGTCGGAATCTGGGCCGAGAAGTTCGACCAGATCGCCGTCTTTCAGAACTTCATCATCATGCCGATGACCTTCCTGTCGGGTGTGTTCTACTCGGTGACGTCGCTCCCGGCCATCTGGCAGACCCTCTCGCACCTGAACCCGTTCTTCTACATGGTCGACGGTTTCAGATACGGGTTCTTCGGCGTTTCCGACGTCTCGCCGTGGACGAGCCTGGCGGTGGTCTGCGCGGCGCTCGTCGTCACGGCCGCGTTCACGCTGCGCCTGCTCACCAGCGGCTACAAGTTGCGCTATTGAAAGGAAGCTTTGCACCCATGGTCAGTCCGGATGACGTACGCCGCTATATCGCAGACGCGCTCGCCTGCGAACACCTCGAAGTGCAGGGAGATGGCCAGCACTTCGAGGCGACAATCGTCAGCGCGCTGTTCGAGGGGAAGAGACCGGTGGCTCGCCACCAGCTCGTGTACGCGGCCCTGGGCGAACGGATGCGCGAGGAAATCCACGCGCTGTCGATGAAGACGCTCACGCCGGCCGAGTACGCCGAGCGCGGCAGTTGAGGCGGTCCGGCACCGCCCGGAGCGCGGGATAACGGAACGGAAGTGCAATGGACAAGCTGATCATCCAGGGTGGCAAGCCGCTGCGCGGCGAGCTCGAGGTCTCGGGAGCGAAGAACGCGGCGCTGCCCATTCTGTGCGCGGCGCTGCTGGCCTCGGAGCCGCTGGAACTCGACAATGTTCCCCGGCTCCACGATGTGGCGACCATGGCCCGGCTCCTCGAGCAGCTGGGCACGAAGATCGTGCGTGCGGGGGAGCACATGACGATCGACGCGTCCGGTGTTTCTTCGGTCGAGGCGCCCTACGAGCTCGTCAAGACGATGCGCGCCTCGATCCTGGTGCTCGGCCCGCTCGTGGCGCGCTTCGGGGCGGCGCGCGTGTCGCTGCCCGGCGGCTGCGCCATCGGGCAGCGGCCGGTCGATCAGCACATCAAGGGCCTGCAGGCGATGGGGGCGGAGATCCACGTCGAACACGGCTACGTCACGGCGCAGGCGTCCCGGCTGCGCGGCACCCATATCTTCACCGACATGGTGACGGTCACGGGCACCGAGAACCTGATGATGGCCGCGACGCTGGCCGAGGGCGAGACGGTGATCGAGAATGCCGCGCGCGAGCCGGAAGTCACCGATCTCGCACGCGCGCTCACGGCGATGGGCGCGCGCATCGAGGGAGCGGGAACTGACCGGATCATCGTCCACGGCGTCGAGCGCCTGCGGGGTGCGCGGCACCGCGTGATGGCCGACCGGATCGAGGCGGGGACCTTCCTGTGCGCCGTTGCGGCGGTGGGCGGCGAAGTGCTGCTGGCGCGCGTCCAGCCCGAAACGATGGAGGCGACGCTGGGCAAGCTGCGCGAGGCGGGCGCCCGGATCGAACTGGGCAATGACTGGGTCCGCATCGCGATGAGCGCGCGTCCGCGCGCGGTGAGTCTGCGCACCGCCCCGTACCCGGGTTTCGCCACCGACATGCAGGCGCAGTTCATGGCCGTGAACTGCATCGCCGAGGGGGTGGGCACGATCACGGAGACGATCTTCGAGAACCGCTTCATGCACGCGCTCGAACTGCAGCGGCTCGGCGCGGACATCGCCCTCGACGGCAACACCGCGCTCGTCAAGGGCGTTCCCGCACTCTCCGGGGCGACGGTGATGGCCACCGATCTGCGTGCTTCGGCGGGGCTGGTGATCGCCGGGCTGGTGGCGCGGGGCGAGACCGTCATCGAGCGCATCTACCATCTCGATCGGGGCTACGAGCGCATGGAGGCAAAGCTCTCCGGGCTGGGCGCGGTGATCGAGCGCCGCTCATGAGCCGGTACGGGGAACGCGTCAGGACACCAGGAACGTTGCAAGGATCGACATGATCACGCTGGCTCTCTCCAAGGGGCGGATTTTCGATGAGACGCTCCCGCTGCTCGCGGCGGCAGGGATCGCGGTCGACGCCGCGCTGAGCGATTCCCGCAAGCTGATCCTGCCGACCGGGGATCCGGAGCTGCGGCTCATCATCGTGCGCGCCAGCGATGTCCCGACCTACGTCCAGTATGGTGCCGCCGACCTCGGCGTGGCCGGCAAGGACGTGCTCATCGAGCACGGCGGCGAGGGCCTCTATCAACCGATCGACCTGGGGATCGGCCGCTGCCGGATCTGCGTGGCAGCGCGGCGCGGTTTCGACTACGCGAGCGCCGTGCGGCGCGGCGCCCGGCTGCGCATCGCCACCAAATACCTGCGGATGGCCAGCGAGCACTTCGCCGCCAAGGGCATGCACGTGGACCTGATCAAGCTCTACGGTTCGATGGAGCTCGGCCCGCTGGTGGGGCTCTCCGACGCGATCGTGGATCTGGTGAGCACCGGCGACACGCTGCGGGCGAACGACCTCGTGGAAGTCGAGGAAATTCGCACGATCTCCTCGCGCCTGATCGTCAACCAGGCCGCATTGAAGACCAAGGCGTCGCAGATTCAGCCGCTGCTCGAGCGCTTTGCCGCCATCGGCGGCGTCAGCGCGGCGGCGACGCCGTGAACCGCGCGCCGGTCATCCGCCGGCTCGATTCGACGGCGAGCGGTTTCGCAGCGCAGTTGCGCGCTTTGCTCGCCTTCGCGCCGGGGCAGGACGAACAGATCGAACGCACGGTTGCCGTGATCATCGCCGATGTGCGCGACCGGGGCGATGCTGCGCTCCTGGAGTACACGCGCCGCTTCGATCGGATCGACGTCTCGGAAGCCGCGGCGCTGGAGATCCCGTCTGCGGCGCTGCACGGTGCGCTCGAGGCGCTCGCTCCCGAGCGCCGCGCCGCGCTGGAGGCGGCAGCGGAGCGGGTCCGCGCGTACCACGAGCGCCAGCGCGCCGAATCGTGGTCATACGAGGAATCCGACGGCACGCGGCTCGGGCAGCGCATCACCGCGCTCGACCGGGTCGGCCTGTACGTGCCGGGCGGGCGCGCCGCGTATCCGTCGTCGGTGTTGATGAATGCGATTCCGGCGCGGGTCGCGGGGGTCGGCGAGATCATCATGGTCGTGCCCACGCCCGACGGTGTGCGCAACCCGACGGTGCTCGCGGCGGCGGCGATCGCCGGCGTGGATCGGGTTTTTGCCGTCGGCGGCGCCCAGGCCATCGCGGCGCTGGCCTACGGCACGGCGACGGTGCCCGGGGTGGACAAGATCGTCGGACCGGGCAACGCCTATGTGGCCGAGGCCAAGCGCCGGGTGTTCGGCAAGGTCGGGATCGACATGATCGCGGGGCCCAGCGAGATCGTCGTGATCTGCGACGGGAGCACGCCGCCGGACTGGGTCGCGATGGACATGTTCGCGCAGGCCGAACATGACGAGCTGGCCCAGGCCATCCTGCTCTCGCCCGACGCGGCTTTCCTCGACGCGGTCGCGGATTCCATCGCGAAGCTGATCGGGCAGATGCCGCGGCGCGAGGTGATCGAGCGCTCGCTGAGCGATCGCGGCGCGCTGGTGCGCGTGCGCGACATGGAAGAGGCGTGCGCGATCGCCAGCGATATCGCCCCCGAGCACCTCGAGATCTCCGCGCAGGATCCGCAGCGCTGGGGCGAGCGGGTGCGCCACGCCGGCGCAATCTTTCTCGGCGCCTTTTCCTCGGAATCGCTCGGCGACTACTGCGCCGGCCCGAATCATGTGCTCCCGACGATGCGCACCGCGCGTTTCTCGTCGCCGCTCGGGGTCTACGATTTCCAGAAGCGCACCAGCATGATCGAGGTGTCGCGTGCGGGGGCCCGGACCCTGGGCAGGGTGGCCGCCGCGCTCGCGCGCGCCGAGGGACTCGAGGCACATGCGCGCAGTGCCGAACTGCGTCTCGGCGACGATGCCCCGGTGGCGGCTCCGGCGCATGCCCGCACGGCAACCCCGGCAGACGTGTTTCGCCCCGAAATCCTCGCGATGCACGCCTATCCGGTCGCCGACGCGCACGGCCTGGTCAAGCTCGATGCGATGGAGAATCCGTATCGCCTGCCGGAGGAACTGCGCGCCGCGCTCGGCGAGCGGCTCGCCCAGGTCGCCATCAACCGCTATCCGGTGCCCTCGTACCGCGCGCTCAAGGCGGCGATCTGCGCGCAACTGGGCGTTCCGGCCGGTTATGACGTGGTCGTGGGCAACGGGTCCGACGAACTGATCGCAATGCTCTCGCTGGCGACCGCGCGGCCGGGCGCGGTGGTGCTCTCGCCCTGGCCCTCGTTCGTGATGTACGAGATCGGCGCCCGGCTTGTCGGCAGCCGCTTCGTGGGCGTCGCGCTCAAGCCCGACTTCACGCTCGACCTCGCAGCGATGCTCGCGGCGATCGAACGCGAGCGCCCCGCGCTCATCTATCTCGCCTACCCCAACAACCCCACGGGCAACTGCCATGACACCGCGGCGATCGAGGCCATCCTCGCCGCCGCGCCGGGACTGGTCGTGCTCGACGAGGCCTATCAGCCCTTTGCGCTCGACACCTGGATGCCGCGTCTCCCGGAGTTCCCGCAGCTCGCGGTGCTGCGCACGGTCTCCAAGCTCGGGTTGGCAGGATTGCGCGTGGGATACCTCAGCGCGGCAGAGCCATGGCTCGCCGAACTCGAGAAGGTGCGCCCGCCCTACAACATCGGCTCGCTGAGCGAGGCGGCGGCGCTCTTCGCGCTCGAAAACCTGGCGGTCTTCGAGCAGCAGGCGGCGCAACTGCGCGCGGCGCGCGCCACGCTGGCCGCGGAACTCGCGGCGCTGCCCGGGGTCGAGTTGTTTCCCTCGCGGGCGAATTTCCTGCTGGTGCGGGTGGCCGACGGTCCGGCAACCGCACGGGGACTGCGTGAACGCGGGGTGCTGATCCGCGACGTCGGTAGAATGCATCCATTGTTGCAGAACTGCCTGCGCGTGACGGTGAGCGACGCGCAGGAAAATGCGACGCTGGTGGCCGCGCTGCGCGAAACGCTGCGCGCCAGCGGCACCAGAGCGGGAGAGGGAGCGGAACATGCGTAGCGCGGAAGTCGTACGGAACACTGCGGAAACGCGGATTCGGGTGCGGATCGATCTCGACGGCACGGGCCGCCAGCAGCTGGCCACCGGTGTGCCCTTTCTCGATCACATGCTCGATCAGCTGGCTCGCCACGGCCTCGTCGATCTGGAGGTGAGCGCGGAGGGGGACCTGCACATCGACGGGCACCATACCGTCGAGGACATCGGGATCACGCTCGGACAGGCGGTCGCGAAGGCGATCGGCGACAAGCGCGGCATCCGGCGTTACGGCCACGCCTACGTGCCGCTCGACGAGGCGCTCTCGCGCGTGGTGATCGATTTTTCGGGACGGCCCGGTCTGGAGTGGCACGTCGAGTTCGCACGCGACATGATCGGTGCCTTCGAGGTGGACCTCACGCACGAGTTCTTCCAGGGTTTCGTCAACCACGCCAACGTGACGCTGCATGTCGACAACCTGCGCGGCACCAACGCGCATCACCAGTGCGAAACGGTGTTCAAGGCCTTCGCGCGCGCACTGCGCATGGCCGTCGAAGTCGATCCGCGCCGCGGCGAGGAAATTCCGTCGACCAAGGGGAGTCTTTGATCCGGCAGGTTCCGCAGACTCTCCCCGCGCAACGGGCGGGTGCGCAACGGCTGCCGGTGCCGGAGCCGCGTTGAGCACCATCGTCGTCGTGGATTATGGAATGGGCAACCTGCGCTCGGTCGCCCAGGCGCTGGCGCATGTCGCCCCGCGCGCCCGCGTCGAGGTCAGCGGCGAGGCGGCGCACATCGATGCGGCCGACCGGGTGGTGTTTCCGGGGCAGGGCGCGATGCCCGATTGCATGCGCAACCTGGAAGCAGCCGGCCTGCGCGAAGCGATCCTGCGGGCTGCGGAGACGAAGCCGTTTTTCGGCGTCTGCGTGGGCGAGCAGATGCTCTTCGAGCGCAGCGCCGAGGGTCCGACCCCGGGACTCGGCGTGTTCGCGGGCCAGGTCGTGCGCTTTCCGGCCGAGGCGATGGTGTGTGCCGACGGCAGTCGCCTGAAGGTGCCGCACATGGGATGGAACCCCGTCGCGCAGGTGCGCGCGCATGCGCTGTGGGACGGCATCGCGGACGGCGCGCATTTCTACTTCGTGCACAGCTACTACGCGGTACCCGCGGACCGCTCGGCGCTGAGTGTCGGCGAAGCCGAACATGGCGTACGCTTTACGTGCGCGGTGGCGAGGGATAATATTTTTGCGACCCAGTTTCACCCGGAGAAGAGCGCCGCGGACGGGTTGCGACTTTACGAAAACTTCTGCAGCTGGAATCCGTAGCTGCCCCGTGACCTCGGGTCTCCCCCATTTCCCCTGACGGCTCCACCCAAAAAAATGCTGCTCATTCCCGCCATCGACCTCAAGGACGGCCACTGCGTTCGCCTGAAGCAGGGCGACATGACCGACTCAACGACCTTTTCCGAGGATCCTGCGCAGATGGCCCGCCGCTGGGTCGACGCCGGCGCCCGCCGGCTGCATCTGGTCGACCTGAACGGAGCCTTCGCCGGCAAACCGCGCAACGGCGCGGCGATCAAGGCGATCGTCGAGGAGGTGGGCAACCAGATTCCCGTGCAGCTGGGCGGCGGAATTCGCGACCTCGACACGATCGAGCGCTACCTGGACGAGGGCCTCTCCTACGTCATCATCGGGACGGCCGCGGTCAAGAGCCCCGGCTTCCTGCACGACGCGTGCAATGCCTTCCCCGGCCAGATCATCGTCGGTCTCGACGCGCGCGACGGGAAAGTGGCCACCGATGGCTGGAGCAAGCTCACCGGCCACGACGTGCTGGACCTGGCGCGCAAGTTCGAGGGCTACGGGATCGAGGCCGTGATCTACACTGATATCGGTCGCGACGGAATGCTCTCGGGCGTCAACGTCGAGGCGACGCGCCGGCTGGCCAGCGAACTGCGCGTTCCGGTCTTCGCCTCGGGTGGCATCGCGAGCCTCGCGGACATCGAACAGCTTTGCGAAATTGCCTCGGACGGTGTCGCGGGGGCGATTCTCGGGCGCGCGATCTACGAGGGGCAGCTTGATTTTGCCGCCGCCCAGGAACGCGCCGACGAGCTCGCGGACTGATCGTGCTCACCAAGCGGATCATTCCGTGCCTCGACGTCACCGCCGGGCGCGTCGTCAAGGGAGTGAACTTCGTCGCGTTGCGCGACGCCGGCGATCCGGTGGAGATTGCGCGGCGCTATGACGAGCAGGGCGCCGACGAGCTGACCTTCCTGGACATCACGGCCTCGAGCGACGAACGCGACATGATCCTGCACGTGATCGAAGCCGTCGCCGAACAGGTTTTCATCCCGCTTACGGTCGGCGGCGGTGTGCGCGCCGTGGACGACGTGCGCCGACTGCTCAACGCGGGCGCCGACAAGGTCTCGATCAACACGGCGGGTATCCTGGACCCGCGGCTGCTTGCCGACGCTGCGGCGCATTACGGCTCGCAGTGCATCGTCTGCGCGATCGACGCCAAGGCGAGCGGGCCCGGGAGCTGGCAGGTATTCACCCATGGCGGGCGGCGGCCAACCGGACTCGACGTCCTCGAGTGGGCGCGCCGCGTCGAGCAGCTGGGAGCCGGGGAAATCCTGCTCACCAGCATGGACCGCGATGGCACGCGCGCCGGTTTCGACCTCGCGCTCACGCGGGCGGTCAGCGACGCGGTCTCGATTCCGGTCATCGCATCCGGCGGAGTCGGCACGCTGGAGCACCTGGCGGAGGGCGTGACCGAAGGGCGCGCCGACGCGGTGCTCGCGGCGAGCATCTTTCACTTCGGGGAGTTCAGCGTCGCGCAGGCGAAAGCCCTGATGGCCGAGCGCGGCATCCCGGTGCGCCTGGTCGACACCGTGCGGCGGGCGCCGTGAGCGCAGGCGTGCCGAAACCGGGTCGCGCCGACGCGCCCTCGTCCCCTGCCGCCGCGCCGGCGGGGGACTGGATCGGGCAGCTGCGCTGGAATGACGCGGGGCTGGTGGCGGCGATCGCACAGGACGCGGCGAGCGGCACGGTGCTGATGCTGGCCTGGATGAACCGGGAGGCACTCGAGCTGACCGTCGCCAGCGGCCGTGCCGTCTACTGGTCGCGCTCGCGCGGCAGGCTCTGGCGCAAGGGCGAAGAGTCGGGCAACTTCCAGATCGTGCGCGAGATCCGCCTCGACTGCGACGGTGACGCAGTGCTCCTGCAGGTCGAGCAGGAGGGAGGGGTCGCGTGTCACACGGGGCGCGAGTCCTGCTTCTACAATCGGCTCGACGATGCGCGTTGGATCGCTGTCGAACCCGTGCTGATCGATCCACGGAGGCTCTACCGGTGAGCGACAGGAAAGCGCAGGAATTGTCGGCGCCGGACGTGCTGGCGCGGCTCGCGGACGTGCTCGAGGCGCGCCGGGCGGCCGACCCGGGTTCGTCCTATGCGGCGCGGCTCTTCGAGCGCGGCACCGACGCGATCCTCAAGAAGGTGGGCGAGGAGGCGACCGAGGTGGTGATGGCCGCGAAGGACGGCGCGCCCGAGCGCATCGTCGCCGAAACGGCGGACCTGTGGTTTCACACGATGATCCTGCTGACGCACTTCGGGCTGCGCCCGGCGGACGTGCTCGCCGAGCTCGAGCGCCGGGAAGGCCAGTCGGGACTCGACGAGAAGGCGCTGCGGGGCGCGCGCGGCGCGGCCGGCGAGTAGGCGCAACCGGAAATCCGCGCGCCGTCCGCGCTGCCGTGGGGGCGCGACATTTCCACAACAGGGGGCAGCCACGATGGGCAATGCGAGCGACGATTGCATCTTCTGCCGGATCAGCCGGGGCGAGATTCCGTGCCGCAAGGTGTACGAGGACGACGAGATTCTCGCCTTCCACGACATCAACCCGAGCGCGCCGGTTCACTTCATGGTGATCCCGAAGATGCACCTCGAGAACCTCTACGACGCGGACCTCGCGCACCAGGAACTGCTCGGCAGGATGATGGGGCGCCTCGGTCAGCTGGCCCGCGAACAGGGGGCCACGGACGGCTTCCGGGTGGTGATCAACAACGGTCGGGTCGGCAGGCAGGAGGTGTATCATCTTCATATGCACGTGCTCGGAGGCCCGGAGCGTCTTGGCTCGGGAATGAATCGCACGTAGAACGGAGTGGAACGTCATGGGTTCTTTCAGTATCTGGCACTGGCTGATCGTGCTGGTCATCGTCATGCTGGTCTTCGGGACCAAGAAACTGCGCAACATCGGCTCGGACCTGGGCGGCGCGGTCAAGGGGTTCAAGGAAGGCATCAAGGAAGGCACCGAGAAGGCGAGTACCTCGGAGGGCGCCGCGTCGAACAAGACGATCGACGTCGACGCCAAAGAAAAACTCTGACGCAACAGCGCGCACCCCGGTGGGCGCGTCTTTGTCGCGTCCGGCTTGTCGAGCGGCCTCAACGGGTCGCTCGTTGCATTTCTGAGCGCTGATTCCCGAGCCCCGATGTTTGATATTGCCTTCACCGAACTGCTGATCGCCGCGCTCATCGCGCTGATCGTGCTCGGGCCCGACCGGCTGCCGAAACTGGCGCGGCAGGCCGGCGAGTGGCTCGGCAAGATCCAGCGCTACGTGAACGACGTGAAGTCCGATGTCGGGCGCCAGATGGAGCTCGAGGAACTGCGCAAGATGCAGACCGAGATCACCGAAGTTGCCCAGGAACTGAAGTCCGGCGTCGAGAAGAGTGTGGGCGAGGCGCGCAAGGAGATCGAGGATCTCAACGTCGCGGCTGACGCGGACCCGGGGGCAGCCGCGGCGCCCGACTGGCAGAGCGTCTACACCGTGCGCCGCACCCGTGACCGGATTCGCGAGCGGCGCGAGGAGCGTGAGGCCGGGCTTGGGCGCAAGCGGCGCAAGCTGCCCCATCGGCAGGACCACACATGAGCGAGCAGGAAAGCTTTCTCTCGCACCTGGTCGAGTTGCGCGACCGGCTGATCAAGTCGCTGCTGGTCGTGCTGGTCCTCTTCTTCGCCTGTTTCTACTTTTCGGGCGAGATCATGAAGTTCCTCTCGCTCCCGCTCTATCAGGCGCTGCCGGAGGGAAGCCGGCCGATCTTCACCGACCAGGCAGGGGCCTTCTTCACGCTCACCAAGGTCGCGTTCGTCTCGGCGGTTCTGCTGGCGCTGCCGTGGATCCTGTACCAGGCCTGGGCCTTCGTTGCGCCGGGACTCTACGAGCACGAGCGCCGTTTCGCGCTGCCGCTGATCGTCTCGAGCGTGTTCTTCCTGCTCGTCGGGATCGCGTTTGCCTACATCTTCGTGTTGCCGGCCGCGTACAAGTTCTTCATCTCGATGTCCTCGCGCACCGGCGCGGAGACGCTGCAGGACCTGCAGAAATACTGGGATTTCACGCTGGCGATCTTCTTTGGCTTCGGCCTGACCTTCGAGGTGCCGGTCGTGCAGATGCTGCTTCTCAAGACCGGCATCGTCAGCCTCGAGCAGATGAAGGCGGCGCGGCGCTACGTGGTGGTCGCGGCCTTCGTGGTCGCGGCCGTGCTCACGCCGCCGGACGTGATTTCGCAGTTCATGCTCGCGATCCCGCTGATCCTGCTCTACGAAATGGGCATCCAGTTCGGCCGTCTGGTCAAGGCGCGCAGCCGCAAGGACGAAGTGGAAGTGCCGAAGTCCGAGGTCGAAAAACCGTCCTGAGCGAGCGCGCGCACGGCGGCGAAGGCGTTTCAGCGCGCGCGCCGCTCCTGCGGCGGAGGGCGCTTGCCCACCACGATGCGCAGTTCGATTTCTTCCCGCTCACGCACGAAGCGAAAGGGGGCGGTGGTCCCCGGCGCCAGCTTGGCAATGGCATTGAGCATCGCCGCAGTGTTGGCCACCGGACGGCCGTCGACCTCGATCAGGATGTCCCGGACACGCACCCCGGCGCGTTCGGCCGGCCCGTTGCGCCGCACGCCCGCGATCACCACCCCTTCCTTGCGCGGCAGTCGGAACGCTTCGGCCAGTTCGGGGGTGACATCCTGCGGTTCGACGCCGATGAATCCGCGGGTGACCGTGCCGTCGTGAATCAATTGCTCCATCACCTGCTGAGCGGTGCTCACCGGCGTCGCGAAGCCGATGCCCAGCGAGCCGCCGCTTTGCGAGTAGATCGCCGTATTGATGCCCAGCAGGCGCCCCGTCGCATCGACCAGTGCGCCGCCGGAGTTGCCGGGATTGATCGCCGCGTCGGTCTGGATGAAATTCTCGAAGGTGTTGATGCCAAGCTGGTTGCGGCCGAGCGCACTGATGATGCCCATGGTCACGGTCTGGCCGACGCCAAAGGGGTTGCCGATCGCGAGCACCACGTCCCCGACCTTGGCATCGTCGGCCGCGGCAAAGGCGATCGCGGGCAAGCCGCGCAATCCGGTGCGCAGCACCGCAAGGTCGGTCTCCGGGTCACCGCCGACGAGCTCGGCCCGGGTGCGGCGTCCGTCCGAGAGCAGCACCTCGATCTCGTCGGCGGATTCCACCACATGGTGGTTCGTGAGGATCAGCCCGTCGGCCGATACGATCACCCCCGAGCCCAGGCTGAAGTTCTCCTGGCGCTGTGCGTAGGGATTGTCGAGGAAGCGCTGATACAGCGGGTTGTTGCGAAACGGATGGTCGCTCGCTCCGCTCGCCTTGCTCGTGAAGATGTTCACCACCGACGGGATCGCGCGCTGGGCGGCGGCGCTGTATGACAGAATGGGATTCTGCCGCGCACCGTCCGGCGCTGGCGCCGGGGTCGCCGGGCCCGCGGACGGAGCCGGGAGGCGGGGAGCGCTCGTGTCGCGCGCGGGCAGCCACTCGGGGCGCAGCGTCGCAACGACAAACAGCAGCGCAAGGACCACGACAACGGCCTGCGCGAAGGTCAACCAGAGCTTTCTGAGCATGAAAACGGCAGACAAGGATTTGCGGGGGAAGGCGGTTTCACGCAACGCGCTCGGGCAGGCCTTCGACGAACTGCTCGAGCCGGGGCGTTTCGATGATTATTGCCCAAACGGGCTGCAGGTGGAAGGAAGGGCGCAGGTGCGCCGGCTCTCGAGCGCCGTCACCGCGAGCGCGGCGGCGATTCGCGGCGCGGCCGCCCTCGGTGCGGATGCGCTGGTCGTGCACCATGGTTTCTTCTGGAAGGGCGAAGACCCCTGCCTCACGGGAACGCGTATTCAGCGAATCCGGTTGCTCATCGAGCACGGGATCAACCTCTTTGCCTACCATCTGCCGCTCGACGCCCATCCCGATGTCGGCAACAACGCCTGCCTTGCCCGGGTGCTCGACTGGGCGGTCGATGAGCGCGTCGGAACGAACGGGCTGCTCTGGATGGGAAGGCTCGCGCGCGACGCCACGGCGGCAAGCCTCGGCGCGCATCTGCGCCGCCGACTCGGTCGCGCTCCGCTCGCGGTGGGCGCGCTCGAACGGCCGATCCGGCGGGTGGCGTGGTGCACGGGCGCCGCGCAGGACCTGCTCGAGGAGGCGATCGCCCACGGCGCCGACGCCTTCGTGAGCGGCGAGATCTCGGAGCGCACCACCCACCTGGCGCGCGAGGCCGGTGTCGTCTACTTCGCCGCCGGCCACCACGCCACCGAGCGCCATGGCGTGCAGGCACTCGGCGAAGCCGTGGCGGCACGGCTGGGCATCGCACACCGTTTCGTCGAGGACGACAACCCGGTCTGAGCGCCGGTGCGTGCCAAAAGGCTTGAATTTCGCAAGCCTGCTCCAGTACAGTGGGCCGCTGGAACTCCGGCCGGCCGCGTTCGGCGCGACGCGGCGCAACGCAACGCGCGGCGGCGCGGGCGCATCGCGCGGGGGCGAATCATCCCTGCCGCAAGAGGGGTGCCCGGCAGGCGGGGTAAAATGCAAGGTTTTGTTAATCGGCGGGGCGACAACGATGGGCGATTCGGAAAAGAAGATGGATTCTTCTCGGCGCACCGCGATTGCGGTCACCTGCGCGCTGGGCGCGGTCGGCGGAGCCACGGTCGCCGTCCCGTTCGTGCGCAGCTTCGAGCCCTCCGAGCGTGCCAAGGCAGCGGGCGCCCCGGTCGAGGTGGACATCGGTGCGCTGCAACCCGGTGAACTCATGCGCGTCGAGTGGCGGGGAAAACCGGTATGGGTCGTGCGGCGCACGCCGGAGATGCTCGCCTCGCTCAAGAATACGGACGCGCAGCTTGCCGACCCGAATTCGCAGCGACGCGCCTATCCGACACCGGAGTATGCGAAAAACGAGTACCGGTCAATCAAGCCCGAGTACCTCGTGGTCGTGGGGATCTGCACGCATCTCGGTTGCTCACCATCGGAACGTTTCACCCCGGGCCCGCAACCCTCGCTTCCCGACGACTGGCAGGGCGGTTTCCTGTGCGCATGCCACGGATCGACCTTCGATCTGGCGGGCCGCGTGTTCAAGAACAAGCCGGCTCCGGACAATCTCCAAGTCCCGCCGTACGAATTTGTTTCGAGCACCCGTTTGTTGATCGGCCGGGACAGCAGCACGTCCTGATGCGCTCGAGCAGCGCCGGGGGCAATTCCCGGACGAAGCCGACAAGAACCCGTGACCTGACCCGAGGGGCATGACGATGGCGCAGGAAAATCAAGTGGAGACAACCGGCCTGCTGGGCTGGATCGATCAGCGTTTTCCGCTGACGAAACTGTACAAGGAGCACCTGTCCGAGTACTACGCCCCGAAGAACTTCAACTTCTGGTACTTCTTCGGTTCGCTGGCGATGGTCGTGATGGGGCTGCAGATCCTCTCGGGGATCTTTCTGACGATGCACTACAAGCCCGACGCCACGCTCGCCTTCTTCTCGGTCGAGTACATCATGCGCGACGTGCCGTGGGGCTGGCTGGTACGCTACCTGCACTCCACCGGCGCGTCGGCGTTCTTCATCGTCGTCTACCTGCACATGTTTCGCGGCCTGCTCTACGGTTCGTACCGCAAACCGCGCGAACTGATCTGGATCCTCGGTTGCCTGCTCTTCCTGGTGCTCATGGCCGAGGCGTTCATGGGCTACCTGCTGCCGTGGGGGCAGATGTCCTTTTGGGGCGCGCAGGTGATCGTCAACATGTTCTCGGCGATCCCGTTCATCGGCCCCGAACTCTCGGTCTGGATCCGCGGCGACTTCGTGGTCTCCGACGCGACGCTCAACCGGTTCTTCGCTTTTCACGTTGCGCTGATCCCCCTGGCTCTCGTCGGGCTGGTGGCCGCGCACATCATCGCGCTGCACGAGGTCGGGTCCAACAACCCCGACGGCATCGAAATCAAGGCCAACAAGGGCCCCGACGGCATCCCGGTCGACGGAATCCCGTTTCACCCCTACTACAGCGTTCACGACATTCTCGGCGTCGCCGTGTTTCTGGTGATTTTCTCGGCAGTGGTGTTCTTCGGGCCGGAGTTCGGCGGTTACTTCCTCGAGTACAACAACTTCATCCCGGCAAATCCCCTGAAGACTCCGGCGCACATCGCGCCCGTCTGGTATTTCACCCCCTTCTACTCGATCCTGCGCGCGATCACCGACGAGTTCATGTTCCTGTGGCTGATTCCGTACCTGGCGGCCTTCACCGTGCTGGTGTTGCTGACCTCGCGGAGCAAGGCCGCGAAGCTGGCCGCGGTGATGGTCACGGTCACGCTGTCGACGGGCTTCTTCGTGATCGACGCGAAGTTCTGGGGCGTCGTGGCGATGTTCGCTGCGGTGCTGATCCTCTTTGTGCTGCCCTGGCTCGACCGCAGCCCGGCCAAGTCGATGCGCTACCGGCCCCACTGGCACCTGAAGCTGCTGATCGTCTTTGCGGCGGTGTTCCTGGTTCTGGGCTACTTCGGCGTGCAGCCGGTCTCGCCGCTGGGCACGCTGCTCTCGCAGATCGGGACGCTGTTCTACTTCGCGTTCTTCATGCTGATGCCCTGGTGGAGCACGATGGGCAGCTTTCGGCCCGTCCCCGACCGCCTGAGCTTCTCGGCACACTGAGCCACGCCCGAAAAGCGCACTGGAGAGAAATGAAGACCATGAGAAAAGCAATCGGACAGGTGGCGACGGGCGTGCTGATCGCCGTCGCCGCGACGCTGCCGCTCTCGGCCGGGGCGAGCGAGGCGGGTTTCCCGCTCGAGCGATTTCCGACCGAAAAGCTGAGCGACCAGGCCGCGCTGCAGAACGGGGCGCGGCTCTTCGTCAACTATTGTCTCAATTGCCACAGCGCCGAGGCGATGCGCTACAACCGCCTTGCGGATCTGGGACTCAGCGAGGAGCAGATTCGTTCCAACCTGCTCTTTGCGGCGGAGAAGACGGGCGAGCGGATGACCATCGCGATGCGGCCGGCCGACGCCAGGCAGTGGTTCGGCACGGTTCCGCCGGACCTGTCGCTGGTCGCGCGTGCGCGCTCGTCGGGCGCGGGTTCCGGTGCCGACTGGTTGTACACGTATCTGCGCTCCTATTACCGCGACGCGAGCCGCCCTTCGGGATGGAACAACGCCCTTTTCGAGAACGTCGGGATGCCGCACGTGTTCTGGGAGCTGCAGGGCAGCCGCGGAGCGACGATCGAGGACGTCCGGGCGCTCAAGGATGAGCAGACGGGCAAGATCACCGGTTATTCGCGCACGCGGATCACCGTCGCGGCCGATGGCAGCCGCAGCGAAGTGACCGAGCCGGCCAAGGGCGAGCAAATCAAGGTCGGGCGCACGATCAAGCTCCCCGCCGCCGAGGGCGGCAAGCTCGACCGGGCCGCATACGACAACACGGTAGCCGATCTTGTTGCATACCTGACCTACATGTCCGACCCGAGCGCGCGCACCCGCACGAGGGTCGGGGTCTGGGTGTTGCTGTTTCTGGGCCTGTTCACGGCGGCCGCCTGGTGGCTCAACCGGGTTTTCTGGAAGGACATCAAGTAGCGCCGCGCAAGAGATCCCGCCTGCCGGAAGCAGGAACCGGGCGCGGCGCGTAGAATCGCGCCCCGACGACATACAACGATAAAGAGGAAACACCTGCCATGATGGTTTTGTATTCCGGCACGACCTGCCCGTTCAGTCAGCGCTGCCGCTTCGTGCTGTTCGAGAAAGGGATGGACTTCGAGATTCGCGATGTCGATCTCTACAACAAGCCCGAGGACATCTCGATCATGAACCCCTACGCTCAGGTGCCGATCCTGGTCGAGCGGGATCTGATCCTGTACGAATCGAACATCATCAACGAGTACATCGACGAGCGCTTTCCGCATCCGCAACTGATGCCGGCGGACCCGGTGATGCGCGCGCGGGCGAGGCTGTTCCTGTTCAATTTCGAGCGCGAACTCTTCTTCCATGTCCAGCAGCTCGAGCGGCGCGACCAGCAGCGCGATTCGGCCAAGATCCTCGAGCAGTCGCGGGTGCAGATCCGCGACCGGCTGACCCAGCTCACGCCGATCTTCGTGAAGAACAAGCACATGCTGGGCGACGATTTCTCGATGCTCGACGTGGCGATCGCCCCGCTGTTGTGGCGGCTCGATCACTACGGCATCGAAATGCCCAAGACGGCTGCGCCGCTGCTGCGCTACGCCGAGCGGCTCTTCTCGCGGCCGGCCTTCATCGAGGCGCTTACGCCCTCGGAGAAGGTGATGCGCCGCTGATGCGAATGCGATGGAACCGATTCCGACGAAACCCTACCTCATCCGCGCGATCCACGAGTGGTGCGTGGACAATGGGCTGACGCCCTACGTCGCGGTTTCGGTGGACGAGCGCGCGGTGGTGCCCGCCGAGCACGTGCGCAATGGCGAGATCGTGCTCAACGTGTCTGGGGCGGCAACCAGCCGGCTGCTGCTCGGGAACGAGTGGATCGAGTTCCAGGCGCGCTTTGGCGGTGCGGTGCGCGACCTGTCGATTCCGGTGGACCGGGTCACGGCGATCTATGCGCGCGAGAACGGTCAGGGCATGGCCTTTGAGGTCGCGAGCACGGCCGCCCTGGGTCCGGCAGCGAACGCCGGGGACGCGCAGCCGTCGCCGGACGCGGCGCGGGAGCGGGGTCCGGCCACCGGGCCGCGGCTGGTCGACTCGGGTGAGGGCGCTTCTTCGGACTCGGCACCGCCAACCGGGACGCGTCGAACCGGGGGCAAGGGTGTGCGCGGCCCCGGACCCGCAGCGGCCTTGCCGCGAACGCAGAAGCCCAAGGATGACGGGCCGCCGACCGATTCCGACGATGATCCGCCGCAGCCTCCGCGCGGGCGCGGCAAGCCGAAACTCACGAGAATCAAGTAGCCGGCTTAGCTCAGTTGGTAGAGCAACCGCCTTGTAAGCGGTAGGTCGCCCGTTCGAGTCGGGCAGTCGGCACCAACATCAAGCCCTGCAATCTCGCCCCGATACACTGCGGGGGTTCTGAGAAATAATCCATTATAACAAGCACTTACGGGGCGCGGCGCCGCCTTTTCTGTGCCGGCACCCAGCTGGCGCCGAAGAAGATCGGTGCCGGCTTGCAATCGTATTTCGTGCGGGTGGAGTTCAAACGGGCCTGCAGCAAGCATATGCGCTGATCGACATTGCTTGATCCGAGCGTGCTTCGCTGGCCGCTCATTCAGACACAAGCACCGGCGGGGTTGGGGGATCGGAGCTTTTGGCCTCTGCGTCCCGCTGTGAGTCCACAATTGAAGATCGAGCGCCGGAGGCGAACGATCTCCTCGCGCCAGCGATGCTCGTCGCGGCCGACCCAGGCCATCGGCATCATGCGAGACGTTCCCAGGCCTTCAGGAAGAAATCGGGGGTGCCGAAATTGCCCGATTTTAGGGCCAACGCCAGTGGCGGCGCATTCGGATCGGCACCCAGCACCACC
>JAGXFR010000048.1 GCA_024637155.1 Burkholderiaceae bacterium
AGGTCGGCGCCGATCAGGTTCAGACTGGCGCAGCCGCGCACGATCTCGAGCGCCTGGGGCACGGTGAGCCCGCCGATCTCGGGGGTGCCGGTGCCGCCGGCGAACGCGGGGTCGATGCCGTCGATGTCGAAGCTCAGGTACACGGGACGCTGGGGGCCGATGCGCTCGCGCACCTCGGCCATCAGCGGCGCGAGCGACTGGTACCAGACCTCGTGCGCCTGCACCACGGTGAAGCCCTGCGCGCGCGGCCAGTCGAAGTCGTCGGCTGCGTAGCCGGTGCCGCGCAGCCCGATCTGCCAGACGAACTCGCTATCGAGCAGCCCTTCCTCCACCGCGCGGCGAAAGGGCGTGCCGTGCGCGATCGGCTCGCCGAACATCTCGTCGTTGATGTCGGCGTGCGCGTCGACGTGCACCATCGCCACCGGCCCGTGGCGCGCGGCGAGCGCGCGCAGGATGGGCAGCGCGATGGTGTGATCCCCGCCCATCGTGAGCGGGGTGCAGCCGGCGGCGATCACGCGCGCGTAGAACTCGGTGATGATCGGGATCGACTTCTCGAGGGAGAAGGTGTTGATCGGCACGTCGCCCAGGTCGGCCACCTGCAGCGTGTCAAACGGCGCGGCGCGCGTGGCCATGTTGTAGGGGCGGATCAGCGACGACTCGGCGCGAATCTGGCGTGGCCCGAAGCGCGCGCCGGCGCGATTGCTGGTGCCGATGTCGAGCGGCACGCCGATGAATGCGGCGTCGAGCCCGGCGGGGGATTCGACAAAGGGCAGGCGCATCATGGTCGCGATGCCGCCGAAGCGCGGCATCGCGTTGCCGGAAAGGGGCTGGTTTTTGTCGCTCACTTCCTCTGCCTCCGAATCCACTCCAGCACCAGCATCAGGCTGGTGGTGAAGATGATCAGCAGCGTCGCCACCGCGGCGATGGTGGGGGTGATGTTCTCGCGGATGCCGGTGAACATCTGGCGCGGCAGGGTCACCTGCGCGGGCCCGGCGAGGAACAGCGTCACCACCACTTCGTCGAACGAGATCGCGAAGGCGAAGAGCGCGCCGGAGATCACGCCGGGCGCGATCACGGGCAGCGTGACGCGAAAAAAGGTCTCGACGGGTCCGGCGCCGAGGCTCAAGGACGCCCTCACCAGGTTCTGGTTGAAGTTCTGCAGCGTCGCCATCACGGTGGTGAGCACGAAGGGTGCGCCGAGCGCGGCGTGCACGATGATGAGCCCGATGTAGGTGTCCGAGAGTCCGATGCGCGCGAAGACGAGGTAGGTGGCCACGCCCACCACCACCACGGGCACCACCATCGGCAAGATCAGCACGCTCATCAGCAGGCCCTTGCCGAAGAACTGCACGCGCGCGAGCCCCACCGCGGCGAGCGTACCGAGCACGGTGGCGAGCACCGTGGCCGAGGGCGCGACGATGAAGCTGTTCTTCGCGGCACGCACCCACTCCTCGGAGGTGAACAGGTTCTCGTACCACTGCAGCGACCAGCCGGGCATCGGGTAGGCGAGAAACGAACTCGCGCTGAACGAGAGCGGGATGATGACGAGGATGGGCAGCAGCAGGAAGACGAGCATCGCCACGCACATCCCGCGCAGCGCCCACCAGCCGAGCTTGTCGAGCGGCGTCGCGTAGGCGGGGAAGAGGGGCAGCAGCTTCATCGCGTCAGCCCATGCTCAGTTCGGTCTTCACGACGCGCCGGTACACCGCGTAGAGCACCAGCGTGGCGGCCAGCAGCAGCGCGCTCAGCGCCGCGGCGAGGCCCCAGTTCACGTACTGGTTCACGTACTGCGCGATGTAGTAGCTGATCATCTGGTCAGCCGCGCCACCCAGGAGCGCCGGGGTCACGTAGTAGCCGATCGAGAGGATGAAGACGAGCAACCCGCCCGCGCCGATGCCCGGCCAGGTCTGGGGCACGTAGACGCGAAAGAAGGCCGCCAGCGGCGGGCTGCCGAGCGACACCGCCGCGCGCAGGTACGTTTGCGGCACCGACTGCATCACGCTGTAGAGCGGCAGGATCATGAAGGGCAGCAGGATGTGCGTCATCGAGATGATCACGCCCGTGCGATTGAAGAGCAGCGTCAGCGGATCGGCGATCACGCCGAGCGATAGCAGCGCCTTGTTCACCAGCCCCTCGCGCTGCAGCAGCACGATCCACGCGGCAACGCGCACCAGGATCGAGGTCCAGAAGGGCACCAGCACCACGATCATCAGCAGGTTGGCGTGGCGCGGGCGCAGGGTGGAGAGCCAGTAGGCGAGCGGGTAGCCGAGCAGCAGGCAGAAGAGCGTCACCACGCCGCTCACGTAGAAGGTGCGCACCAGGATGCGGCCGAACACCGCCTGATTGGGCGCGACGCGCTCGATGGTGTCCTCGGGGGTGCGGCGCAGGTCGACCGAAGTCAGCAGGTAGTCGGGCGTCCAGCGCGTGGAATTCTTGGCGATCGCCTGCCAGAAGGGCAGCTCGGCCCAGCGCGGGTCGAGCTCGAGCATCTTCTCGCGCAGCTGCCCGGCGTCCATCTGGTCGACGCGCAGCTCGTCCTGCGTCGCACGATAGGTGTCCATGATCAGCGAACGCGAGCCGGGCATCTCGCTGTTCAACCGGCGCGCCAGCGCACCGGCATCGGCGCCGCGCTCGAGCTTGGCCAGGTCGGTGGCGACCGCGGCGAAGATGGCGGCATCGGGTTCGCTCTTGCGATCCCATTTCGAGAGCAGCGTGGTGGTGCGCGGCAGCGCGTCCACCACCTCCGGGTTCTCCACCGCGCGCACCAGCAGCGCGCCGATCGGAACCAGGAGGGTGGCCAGCAGGAAGACCAGCAGGGGAAGGGTGAGCGCCAGCGCGAACAAGCGCCGCCTGGCCTGCACGCGCGCTAACGTGCGTCGCAGTTCGGGGGATCCGACGGCGGGCAGTGTCACGTGGCGCTCACATACTCACTTCAGTTCACTTCAGGGCAAACGCGAGCCTACTGCGTGGCCCACGCGGCGTAGCGCTTCTCGAGCGCCTCGCCCTGGTCCGCCCAGAACTTGATGTTGAACTGCAGCGCGTCCTTGGAGTTCGCCGCCGAACTGGGCAGCTTCTCCTGCACCTTGGCGTCGAGCAGCGCGAGCGCCTTGGTGTTGGTCGGGCCGTAGGAAATGAGCTTCGCGTACTCGGCCTGCGCGCTGGGCGTGGAGGCCGCGGCGATGTACTTCAGCGCCAGCTCCTTGTTCGGTCCGCCCTTGGGGATGACCCAGTAGTCCAGGTCGTAGATGCCGCCGGCCCAGGCGATCTGCAGGTTCTTGCCCTCGCGCTGCGCGGCGTCGATGCGCCCGTTGTAGGCGGTGCTCATCACCACGTCGCCGGCCACCAGGAACTGCGGCGGCTGCGCGCCGGCTTCCCACCACTGGATGTTGGGTTTCAGTTCGGTCATCTTCTTGAACGCCCGGTCCGCGCCTTCCTTGGTGGCGAGCACCTTGTAGACGTCGGCCGTCTTCACGCCGTCGGCCATCAGCGCGAACTCGAGGTTGTAGCGCGCGCCCTTGCGCATCGCGCGCTTGCCCGGGAACTTCTTCACGTCCCAGAAATCGGCCCAGTTCTTCGGCGCCGTCTTCAGCTTGCCCGCGTCGTAGGCCAGCACCGTCGACCACACGAAGGTACCCACGCCGCACTCGTGCACCGCGGGCTTGATGAAGTCGGCCTTGTTGCCGATCTTGGACCAGTCGATTTTCTCGAAGAGGCCCTCGTCGCAGCCGCGGTTCACGTCCGGGCTCTCGACCTCGACCACGTCCCAGGTGATGTTCTTGGTTTCGACCATCGCCTTGATCTTGGCCTGCTCGCCGTTGTACTCGACGCCGACCACCTTGGCCTTCGAGGACTTCTCGAAGGGCTCGAAATAGGCCTTCTTCTGCGCGTCGCCGTTGGCGCCGCCGAAGTTCACCACCGTGAGCTGGCTCTGCGCGAGCGCGGGCAGCGCCACGCACGCGGCGAGCGCTGCAATCAATGGAAGTTTCTTCATCGTGATTCTCCTCAGGAGGATGGGAAAGAACGAATCGCGCTCACGCGTAGATGCGCAAGTGCGGGTTGGGGAAGCGCAGCCAGACCGGCTTGCCGGCCTGCGGATGGGCGCCACTGGATACCGGCAGGCGCACCGTCGCCTCGCTCTGGCCCGGCAGGGCGCAGCGCAGGCGCAGGTGGTCGCCGTAATAGATCACGTCGTTGACCGCGGCCTCGAGCACGTTCTCCGCGGCGTCCGGCGCGCTGAAGTGCGCCTCGATGCGCTCGGGCCGGATCGAGGCGAGCGCGCGCGCACCCGCCTTGATGCCGTTGACGTTCACCCCGCTGAGCCGCTCGCCGGTGGGCAGCACGATCTCGCACTCTTCGCCGCTCACCGCCTCGACCTTGCCCTTCAGACTCGTGCTGTCGCCCACGAAGCCCGCCACGAAGCGGTTCGACGGGGTTTCGTAGAGCGTGTCGACCGTGTCGATCATCTGGATGCGGCCGTCCTCGAACACCGCCACCCGATCGCTCATGGTGAGCGCCTCGCCCTGGTCGTGGGTGACGTAGACGAAGGTGACGCCGAGCTTCCTGTGCAGTTCCTTCAGCTCGATCTGCATGTGCTCGCGCAACTGCTTGTCGAGCGCGCCCAGCGGCTCGTCCATCAGCACCAGCTGCGGGTCGAAGACCAGCGCGCGCGCGAGCGCCACGCGCTGCTGCTGCCCGCCCGAGAGCTGCGAGGGATAGCGCGCGTCCAGCCCTTCGAGCCGCACCATGTTGAGCGCGCGGGCGATCAGCCGCGCGCGCTCGTCCTTGGCCACCTTGCGCACCGTGAGCGGGTAGGCGACGTTCTCGGCGATGGTGAGGTGCGGAAAGAGCGCGTAGTTCTGGAACACCACGCCGAAGTTGCGCTTGTGCGGCGGGGTGCGCGAGATCGGCTGGTTGTCCAGCAGGATCTCGCCCGCGGTCGGGCTCTCGAAGCCCGCGAGCATCATCAGGCAGGTGGTCTTGCCCGAGCCCGAGGGGCCGAGCAGCGTGAGGAACTCGCCGCGCCGGATCTCCAGGTTCAGATCCGGCACGACCAGGGTCAGCCCGTCGTAGGTCTTCTGGACGCCGACGAAGGAGACCACCGAGTTGACGATGTCCGTCGTTTTGTTCAAGAGCTGTCCCCCAGCGGCGGGTCGGTCTGCGCGGGGCATGAAAGCGCGCGCACGGCTGCAGCCGATCCCTTGTTTGTCTTGGGCCCGTGACACCGGTGGGCTCGAGGCAGTATGCCACGGAGGAGGAGGGAAGAGGAGGGGGAACGGGCGGCATGTTTGTCTTCAAGGCGAGCGTCTGGCTCGACACGCTGGCGCATTTTCGCGCCGACATCGCCGCGGCGACGCGCGCGGCCTGGGCCGAACACCAGCTCGACGCGCCCTTCATCCGTCCCGGCAAGGCCGCGTTCGTCGCCATCCCGAGCGAGTCGATCGACTACGGGGTGATGGAGCAGTGCCCCGGCTCGGCCTTCCCCATCAAGGTGATGCCGCTCGTGGCCGGCTGGAGCGATCTGGGCGCCTGGGACGCCGTCTGGCAGGTCTCGGCGCAGGACGCGGCGGGCAACGTCACGCGCGGCGACACGCTCACCGCCGGCACCACCAACACCCTGATTCATGCCACCAGTCGCCTGGTCGGCGCGGTGGGCGTCGACAACCTGGTGATCATCGAGACCGCCGACGCCGTGCTCGTGGCCCAGCGCGGCCAGGGCCAGCACGTCAAGCAGCTCGTCGCCGCGCTCGAGAGCCAGGGGCGCAGCGAACATCGCCTGCACCGCAAGGTGCATCGGCCCTGGGGCTGGTACGACAGCATCGACGAGGCGGCGCGCTTCAAGGTCAAGCGCATCCTCGTGAAACCCAAGGAGAGCATCAGCCTGCAGATGCACCACCATCGCGCCGAGCACTGGGTCGTCGTCAAGGGCACCGCCGAGGTGACCTGCGGCGAGAAGACCATCCTGCTCACCGAAAACCAGTCCACCTACATTCCCGTGGGGGAAATGCATCGCCTCGCCAACCACGGCCTCATCCCGCTTGAAATCATCGAGGTGCAGTCGGGCAGTTGCCTGGACGAGGGGGATATCGTGCGGTTTGAGGATCGGTATGGGCGGACGGAGGGGTAAGGGGGCCGCTATGCCGCGTCCCGCCGCAACGGGTAGTCCTGAATCAGAACGGTGGCGGGCAACCCGAGGCCCGACGACAGTCGACGAATCATGTCGAGGGTCAGTGGCCGCACGCGATTGAGGATGTCCGACACCCGACCGCGCGGCCCGATGTAGGGCTCCAGATCCTTGCGGGTCAGTCCGCGCGTTTCCATGACGTAGCCCAGGAAGTCCACGGGGTCGGGCGACGCAATCGGGAAATGGGTCTTCTCGTAGGCTTCCACGAGCATCGACAGCACTTCCAACTGATCGGCCGCTTCGCTGCCGTCAGGGGCATCCCAGAGCGCCTCAATCCGGGCCAGCGCAGCCAGATGGGCCGCTTCAGAGTGAATAGGCTTCGCGGTCATGTCTGATTCCTAGATCTTCGAGGCATCGATGCGGTTGTACTCGGCATGGGTGCCAATGAACCGAATGAACATCAAATCCTGGGTGTAGCGAACTGCCACGACCAACCGGAAATCGTTGCCTTTGATATTGAAGACGATTCGATTGTTCGCGAGAAAACTGGCATTGCGGTGAGCCGCCTTGACGTCGGCCGGGGTTTTCCACCCGGCATTGCTTGCCTCGGCGTACCACGCCCTGAGCGGCACTTCTGCGCGGGGATGGCGCTCCCAGAATTCCCTCAGCATCCTGATTGAGATCATTCTCATGTTCAGTCTAGCGCGATACCAAATTGGTAGCAAGCGCTCGCGTATGGTTTGTGCTGCGAAGCGTACGATCCTCGCCGCCGACCTGGCTATCGGCTCCTTGGCTGCCCCAAGAGGCTGTTCGGTCGCCAACCCCGGCCTCATCCCGCTCGAAATCATCGAGGTGCAGTCGGGGAGTTGTTTGGACGTGGGGGATATCGTGCGGTTTGAGGATCGGTATGGGAGGACCGCGCCCTCACCTCGAGCGCCTGGCCGGCGTCGCGGCACAGGGCGGTCGTCCAACCGACTCGGCGATGCGGGTCGGAGACATGCCGCGCTTGCCGCCTCGGCTTCGGGGCATCATGGGCTGAAATCCGCCTCGGCAGGGTGACTGCCATCCCGGCGAGCCATCGCCAATGGAAACGTATGTGTTACTATAAATTGACGAGTCGTCAGGTTCGGGAGTTGTTGCTTCCGGACGGTGACAGCCCCTTCGCCGACTGGTTCTCGTCCCTCGAAGCCGTTGCTGCCGCGAAGGTGAGCGTGGCGCTATGGGAAGACTACCGGCGCCGCGAGGCACAGACGCGCAAAGGAAGGTGAGGATGGCACTGACGCGTGACTTCAAGGAAACCGTTGCCGCACGTATTCAAGGCGACCCGACCTTCGCGCAGGCGCTGCTGGATGAAGCGACCTCGTTGTTCGTCCAGGGTGAGCCCGAATCGGCCAAGCTCATCCTGCGCGACCTGGTCAACGCCACGCTGGGCTTCGAGGCGCTGGCCGAGGAAATCCACAAGCCGGCGAAAAGTTTGCACCGGATGTTGTCGGCGTCAGGCAATCCGACGATGAACAATATCTCGGCGGTCTTTGCTGCCCTCCGGCGGGCGCTCAGGGTTGAGGTTGTCTGATCTAGGGGGCGGGCAGGCCGTCTTTGAAATGGTACAAAGCATCGGGTAATATCAGGTTCTAACCGAGGTTATGTACCAGTGAAACCGAAGCACAAGCCTTCCCAGCGTGATCGCATCGTGACCCATCTGCAGTCGGCCGGCATGGCGCGGCTGAGCGAACTGATCGCAATCGGCGTCAACGCGTCCACGGTCTCTCGCCTCGCCAGAGACGGTGTTCTCATCCGCCTTGCGCGCGGCCTCTACCAGCTCGCTGATGCGCCGCTCGACCTGCACCACACCCTTGCCGAGGCCTCCAAACTCGTTCCCCGGGGCGTCGTTTGCCTCACCTCTGCGCTGGCGTTCCACGGCCTGACGGACCAAATTCCGGCGACAGTGTGGATCGCTATTGGCCCAAAGGAATGGCGCCCTGGATTCAGGAATCCGCCGGTTCGATTCGTGCGCTTCGCCGGCTCACGCCTGCACGACGGGTTCGAGCATCACGTCATCGACGGTGTCGCGGTGCCCATCTTCAGCGTCGCCAAGACCATTGCCGATTTGTTCCGATATCGGCGGACCGTTGGCGTCAATGTGGCGCTGGAAGGATTGCGCGAAGCGCTCAGACAAGGAAGGGCGCAACCGTCCGAAATTGCGAGAGAGGCGAGCGCTGCGGGTGTCTGGAAGGTAATGGAGCCGTACGTGAGTGCGCTGATATCGGATGCCTGAAGGCAAGGAGCTTCGCGACGTTGGAGCGTCGGTTCGCGCCCGCCTGCTGAAGCTGGCACGCGAGAGAGGCCAGGCATTCGATCTCCTGCTGACGCGCTACGCCATGGAACGCCTGTTGGCTCGGCTCAGCACTTCGAATCATCACGATCGGTTCGTGCTCAAGGGCGCAATGCTCATGACCGCCTGGTTCGACGATCCGCATCGCGCGACACGCGACGTTGATTTCCTGGGATATGGCGATCCGACGCCCGAGGCGCTGCTCGCAACGTTCCGGGATGTCTGCGCGATCGAGGCCGACGACGGCCTCGTTTTTGATGTCGGCGCCTTGCGCGCCGAACCGATTCGCGAAGGACTTGAATACGGTGGTCTGCGGCTTCGCACTACCGCGCAGCTTGCCGGAGCACGGATCAGCATCGTCATCGACATCGGTTTCGGAGATGCGGTCGAACCAGGCATTGAGGAGATCAATTTTCCGGTTTTGCTTGATCTGCCGGAACCGCGTCTGCGCGGCTACGCCCGCGAGACGGTGATCGCCGAAAAATTCCATGCGATGGTCATGCTCGGACTTGCGAACACTCGAATGAAGGATTTCTATGACATCTGGATCTTGAGCCGAACCTGCGACTTCGATCAAGACCGACTGTCCGGCGCCATCGCCGCGACCTTCGAACGGCGCGGTACAGCCATCCCGTCTGACGTGCCGGTGGCGTTGACTCAAGCGTTCTCCAGCGACCTGGCGAAGCAACAACAGTGGGTCGCATTCATCCGGGAACTGGCCATTGAAGCGCCGCCGCTCGAGCTGGCCGTTGCGGACCTCGCCAACTTCCTGATGCCATTTGCCCGGCGCCCGGTGAAAAGGGGTTCTTGATCGGGTCCAAGTTCTATCGAGTTCTAGGCGGTTCTACACGATTCTGGATAGAATTGGGGCTGATAATGAGCTACAATGTAGCTACAAACAGTACGAAACCCGACGCCCAAGAGGAGCCTCGCATGCTTACCGTTGACGTTCGTGCCAGGGTCGAGCCGGAACTCAAGCGCGAGTCCGCCGCAGTGCTGGAGGCGGTCGGCCTCGACATGAGCACGGCCATTCGCCTGTTTCTGCGCAGCGTTGTCGAGAAGGGTGGCATGCCCATCGAGTTGCCTCGTCCCAACGCAACCACCCTGGCAGCAATCAAGGCCGCCAAGGAAGGCAAGGTTCACAAAGTCAGCCTCGATGACGTGTGAGGGTTTAGCCGATGCGAAGGGCGCTCAAGGAAACCGGGCAGTTCCGGAAGGGATTGGCTCCTGATTTACTGCAAAGAGGGTAGCGTCGCTGCGGGTGCCCTCAAACTCATCCGCACCGGCTCGCACAGCGAGCTGTTCTAGTTCGGCGCCCGCGCGCTTGGCAGCACGAGCGGGGGAGCATCGCCTTGCCGCGCCGAGCACTGGATCGTTGTCAAGGGTACCGCGCAAGTCACCTGCGGTGAGCAGGCCATCCTGCTCACCGAGAACCAGTCCACCTACATCCCGATCGGCCAGACCCACCGCCTGGCCAACCCCGGCATGATCCCGCTCGAGATTATTGAGGTGCAGTCGGGGAGTTGTTTGGACGAGAGGGATATTGTGCGCTTCGTCCAACCGACTCAGCCATGCGAATCGGCGACATGCCGCGCTTGCCGCTGCGGCTTCGGGGCATCATGGGCGGACGGACCCATCTCTCTGACCTCGGCAGCAACCCCAGCTTCGGGCCGGAAAGGAATCGAGCGACGAGATGCCCGATCTCGTCCCGTCTGGAGCTCTGATGGATGTCCAACTTCGACATAGCTTGATATCATGGAGGCATTCTTCGATCATGAGAGAGCACCCCATGGGATTGAATGTCAGCCTGACGCCGCAACTGGAAGAGCTCGTTCGCGCGAAGGTCGCCTCCGGCATGTACACGTCGGCCAGTGAAGTCGTGCGCGAGGCGCTGCGCCTGATGGAGGAGCAAGACCGCCTCAAGGCGGGCAAGCTCGAGCAGTTGCGCAGCGAGATCCGCCGGGGCTTGGACAGCGGGCCGAGCGAGACCTGGGATGCCGAGGCGCTCAAGCGTCAGGCGCGTGAGCGTCGCGTCGTCAAGCCAAGGCCCGCCTAGCGATGTCGCGGATCACGCGGCGGCCGCTTGCGGCGGCCGACATCCTGGACATCTGGAGCTATATCGCCGAGGACAGTCTTGGCGCTGCCGATCGTTGGCTGGACGGGATCGATGTGGTCCGCGTGCTGCACGGTGCGCGGGATTTCGGCGCATTGTTCGATCGGGAGCAGTAGGCGCAAGTAGATACATGTGTTGATACTTGGAAGCTGCTCGGCTATACTGTCTGTGTATCTACATTTGTCTATACCTCGGAGGGGTCGTGGCACTTCAATTCGTCAAGAAATGGGGCAACAGCCCTGCGGTGCGTTTGCCCGCCGCGGTGATGGAAGCAGCGAATCTCTCGGTGGATCAGCCGGTCGAGGTCCGTGCGGAGCATGGGCGGGTCATCATTGAACCAGCGGCGCCGTCGTATTCCCTGGATGAGTTGCTGGCCGGCATCACGGCAAAGAACCGGCACACCGAGCAGGACTTCGGACTACCGCAGGGGCAGGAGTTGCTCTGATGGCAGCCGCCTACGTGCCCGATGAAGCGGACATCGTCTGGTTGAACTTCACGCCACAGAGCGGGCACGAGCAAGCCGGTCGGCGACCTGCTGTCGTCCTGAGCCCCAAGGCGTACAACCGGCGGACGGGACTGCTGATCTGCGTGCCGATCACCAACCAGGTCAAGGGTTACCCCTTCGAAGTCGTTCTCTCCGGCAGTGGCGCGACAGGCGCCGCACTCGCCGACCAGGTGAAGAGCCTCGACTGGAAAGCCCGTCAGGCCGAACGCAAAGGTCAAGCCACGCCGATCGAGATCGCGGACATCAAGGCCAAGATCAAGGCGTTGCTCAGGTTGGCTTGATCTGGCGCGTGTCGTTTCGACGCGGCCCTCCAGCGCGCGCTCAGGGCTGAGGTTGCTTGACCTCGGGTGCGGGGTGCTCGATGCGGGAGAGGCACGCGCGCCGAACCCATTCGTTCAGCGAGATGGTTTCGCGCTCCGCGGCGAGCGCAGCCTTCCTGTGCAGCTCCGCACCAACCCGTATGTTGAAGCTGCCCTTGCAGGGCACGTCGGGCGCCTCACCCATCTCCTTGCAGGTTTGCAGGTAGTCATCGACGGCAGCCTCAAAAGCGGCCTTCAGGCCGGCGACGTCGTCGGCCCGATAACTGACGACATCCCGCAGGAACAGCAGCCGACCGTAAAGGAATCCCTCGTCAACGTCGACTTCGATCGAGCCGATGTAGCCTTCGTACTCCAAATGTTTCGTCATTCGTTTTCTCCGGCGGCCCGTCACTTCTATTGTGCAACTAAATGTAGTTGCACGGCTTTTTTGGCTGTCTTGCTGCGCACGCAAGGGGGGGGTAGTGGCATCTAATAATGTCTACGCGCATCTATCTGGTTCTGAATAGACTTTCAGACTATTCATGCTTCGCGTTATTAACGGGAGGCGTTACTATACGAACCTGCCGATCAAGAGTTTCAAGTGCAAGGAAACCCAGGCGCTCTTCCTCGGCCAACGGGTTCGACGCTGGATCAACGTCGAGATCGTGGACGACCACTGAAGGAGTTTGACGATGCGTACCGTTCCCCCGGTTTCCCCCGGAGAAATGCTGAACGAGGAGTTCCTGAAGCCGCTTGGCCTCACCAAGTACCGTCTGGCCAAGGACATCGGTGTGCCTGCGCAGCGAATCGGGGACATCGTGGCCGGCAAGCGCTCGATTACCGCCGATACCGATCTCCGGCTGTGCCGGTACTTCGGGCTCAGTGATGGTTGGTGGCTGCGCGGTCAGGTCAACTACAACATTGCGATCGCGCGCGAAACCATGGGTGACACCCTCGCGCGCATTGCGCCTCGTCAAAACCTGGCTGCCTGAGGGGGGCGCTACCGCTAGTTAGGCCGCGTCCCGCCGCCCCTTTGGGTCGGCCATTTCGGTCGGCGGCATGCCGCGCCAGCCGCTGCGGCTTCGGGGCATCATGAACTGAGATCCGCAAGCTTCGAAATGCTTGCAACTCCTTGGCTGCGTGTGTATCGTGTGTATTGAGCCTCGATGAACAGCATGACGCTGATTCGGCAGATGGGACGCCATATGAGATACCCGATCGCAATTGAACCTGGCGACGACACGGGCGCCTGGGGCGTAGTGGCTCCGGATCTGCCGGGCTGCTTCTCCGCGGGCGACACGCTGGACGAGGCGATCGCCAATGCCAGCGAGGCCATCACCCTGTGGATCGAGACGGCGCTCGACGGGGGCGGGGACATCCCGGCGCCGGGCAGCGTTGCCGCGTATCGTGGGAATCCGGAATTCGCCGGTTGGATCTGGGCGCTCGCCGAGGTGGATCCGGCCCTGCTGGAAGACCAGACCGAGCGCGTGAACATCACCTTGCCGCGCCGGGTCCTGGCCCGGCTCGACGCCAAGGCACGTGCCGCGGGCGAAACGCGCTCGGGGTTCATCGCGCACCTGGCGTTGATGGCGTGAAGGGGCGCTGGGCAAGGTCGCGAAAGTGTTGTAGCGATTGACAACGGCGTTACCTGTTGTCATTATCTCCAACGTGAACGCTACTTTGCTCTTGCACACCAGAGTCGCGTACTCGGAGCGCTCGTTCGCGGAGCTCATGCTGTGGCGCTTGCCGCGCAAGCTTGCCGGTTCCTCGCACCCGTACAAGTACCGCCTTGCCTATGTTGTACGCGGAGAGTGCGTCATTCGATGCGACAACGAGGCAGGCAAGGGTGACCACATGCAC
>JAGXFR010000049.1 GCA_024637155.1 Burkholderiaceae bacterium
CGGCTGCTGATCGAGGGCACGAAGCGGAATTCGACCTTGGCGATCTTGGGCGCGCCGCGGAAGTATTCCTTGTGCGCGACCAGGGTCAGCGACTGCTTGGACTTCAACTCCTGGAACATGAAGGGGCCGGTTCCGATCGGCTTTTGCTTGAAGCCCTCGCCCAGTTCCTCGGCGGCCTTCTTGCTCACGATGTTTCCGCCGTGATAGTTGGCTACGAGCGCCAGCAGCGACGGGATCGGCGTTTTGAGCGTGATGCGCACCGTGTTCTTGTTGACCGCCTCGACCTTGTCGAAGGTGGCGTAGTCACTCGAAACCGAGGAGCGCTTCGGATCGGCGGCGCGCTGCAGCGAATAGACGACGTCTTCCGCAGTGAGTTCCCCGTAACCGTGATGGAACTTCACGCCCGGGCGGATGTTGAACGTCCAGACCTTGCCGTCAGGCGACGATTGCCATTTTGTCGCCAGGTCCGGCTCGATCTGCGCGGGGTTCATGCTGCCCGGCTTGAAGCGCACCAATCCGCTGAAGAGGAACGAAAAGATGTGCTTTTCGGTCGTCCTCGTCGAAACATGCGGATCCAGGACGTTTGCGTCCTGCGCATCCATGCCCAGTCGCACCACGTCGTCCGCGCGCGCCGGCGCCACGGCAAAGCTCGAAACAGACAACGCGACGGCCAAACAGGTTCCCGCGCGCGACCAGAAATTCGTCATAACTCCCTCCCCAAGAGTGAATGCAGCATCCGATCTGCGTCGAATCGCACCATCCTCCCCCCGGAGGTCCATCAAGTCAAATATCATTTGTTGGGTTGCTCATAGTTTCAGTTTATGCGTTCTGCAACGCAGCGCGTTTTCCTTCGGACCGGGAGAATCACCCATGAGAATGACCTGGAGGCAGGTGGAAGCGTTCCGCGCGATCGTGCTGCTCGGCACGATCACCCGCGCGGCCGAGTCCCTTTCGATCTCGCAGCCGGCGGTCAGCATCCTGCTCGCGAACCTTGAGCGCGAACTCGGCTACAAGCTGTTCCGCCGCCAGCAGGGAAGACTGGTGGCCACCGGCGAGGCCGAGGCGCTGTACCCGGAGATCGAGCGCGCGTTCGTGGGACTCGACGACATCTCGCTCGTGGCGCGCGCGATCGGGCAGATGCAGGCTGGCGTGCTGCGCATCGTGACGATGCCTGTCTTTGCCGGCCCACTGCTCTCGGACGTCGTCGCGCGTTTCGCGCAAATGCACCCGGAGGTGTCGATCGTCTACGAGGTGCAGGCTCGCCTCACCATCCTGAACTGGATCTCGACGAACCGCTGCGACCTGGGGATTTCCGCGGAACCGGCAGATCATCCGGGCGTCCAGAGCCGTACCCTCTCGAGCGGTGAGGCGGTCTGTGTACTGCCGCCCGAGCACCCGCTCGCAAGCAAGGCCTTCATCACGCCCCAGGACCTTGACGGGCAGAACCTGATCTCGCTGCCGGCCGAGGCGCGTTCGCGCCGGCAACTGGACCAGTTGCTGGAAGACAGCCGGTCGCGCCCGGTGCGGCGGGTCGAGACGCGAACCAACCAGGCCCTGTGGCAGCTCGTTGAGCGCGGCGTCGGGGTGGGGGTAGTCGCCCGCTTCGCGCTCTCCGGGCGGCAGGCGGAGAACGTGGTCGTGCGGCCGTTTCGCCCGGCGTTCGGGTCCGACGTGCTGCTGCTTCAAGCGCGCAATCGACCGCTCAGCCGTCTGGCAGCGGCGTTCTGCGAGCACATCGACGCCTTCACGCGAAACCTCGACAAGTCCGTCGCCGCGTCAGCTGCTGACGCATAAGGTCTGTTTATTCACTTGCCAACTAATCTAATTTGACTTGATATACCTTCGGTTTCATCCTAGCCGGCATGCAACCGACCGATCGCCCTGCGCGCTTCGTTTCGCACACCAAGCGACGGCCCGCCGCGCGATGAAGTCCGACGTCATCGTCGTAGGCGGAGGCATGGTCGGGGCCGCGATCGGTTACGGCCTGGCGAGCGCAGGCGCGCGCGTCAGCGTGCTCGACGAAGGCGATACGGCGTTTCGGGCGGCGCGCGGCAACTTCGGCCTGACCTGGGTCCAGTCCAAGGGGCTCGGGGCGCATCCCTACTTTCGCCTGAGCCTCGAATCGGTCGACGCGTGGGGCGCGTTCGCCGATGAATTGCGCGAGCGCACCGGTGTCGACGTGGCATTTCGCCGTGACGGTGGTCTGATCCTCGCGCTGGGCGAAGCGGAGGCGGCCGAACGGCGCGACTTCATCGCGCGTTTCCGGCACCAGGCAGCGAACGACTACGACTGCCGGTTCATCGATCGCGCCGCGGTGCAGGAACTGCACCCCGCGGCACCGTTGGGAGAATCGGTCACGGGCGCCTCGTTCAGCCCGATGGACGGACATGCCAATCCGCTCTTCCTGCTGCGCGCCATGGTCACCGGGATCGGTCATTCCGGCGGCACCTTTCATCCCGGGCAGACGGTGCAGACGATCGCCCGCGCAGGCTCCGGATATGTCGTCACCACGGCCACGAAGAGCTTCGAGGCCGAGAAGATCGTGATTGCCGCCGGCCTGGGGACACGGCAGCTCGCGGAAATGGTCGGACTCGATGTGCCGGTGCGGGGCCAGCGCGGCCAGTTGATCGCGACCGAGCGCACGAGCGAGATCTTCCGCTACCCGATGAGCGGACTGCGCCAGACCGCGGAGGGCTCGGTTCTGATCGGCTACACCCAGGAGGATGTCGGGCTGAACACCGACACGACCGCGGCGGGAATGAGGCAGATCACCCGGCGCGCGATCGCGTCCTTCCCGCAACTCGCCGGATTGCGCTTCGTGCGTGCCTGGGCGGCGCTGCGCGTGCTGACGCCCGACGGGCGTCCCGTATACGCGCAATCGACCACCCATCCCGGAGCATTTGTCGCGACCTGCCACAGCGGCGTCACGCTTGCGGCGGCGCACGCACGGCGGTTTCCCGCCTGGGTCCTCGAAGGCCGCTTCCCGGCGGGGTTCGAGACCTTCACCGCAGAGAGGTTCCATGTTCAAGCGACGGTCTGAGTGGAAGGGCACGAGTGGCGCGAAACGCGTCACCCTCACCTTCGAGGGCAATCCGATCGAAGCCCGGGCAGGCGATACCGTGGCGGCCGCGGTACTCTCGGTCGACCCGGGCTTCACGCGCCAGACGCCCGTGCACGCGTCCCCGCGTGCCCCGTACTGCATGATGGGGGTCTGCTTCGACTGCCTGATGCAGATCGATGGCGTCGCCAACCAGCAGGCGTGCATGATTCCGGTGCGCGAAGGCATGGTGGTGCGCAGGCAGCTGCCGCCGGCCACTGCCGGGGACAGGAAGGATGAACATGGCCACGACTGACGTCATCGTGATCGGGGCGGGTCCCGGCGGAATCCGGGCCGCGGTCGAAGCTGACGCGCGCGGCCTGCGCGTGCTGCTCATCGACGAGCAGCCCACGCCCGGCGGGCAGATCTATCGCGCGCTGGGCGAGAACGTCGAACCGCCGTCCGGCGCCGTCGATATCCTCGGCAAGGACTACTGGCGCGGCCGCGATGTGATCGACGCGCTGCGCGCGAGCCGCGTCGAATACGTGGCGACCGCCGCCGTCTGGACGGTGGAAAAGCAGCCGCTTGCCGTCGGCTACGTGGTCGGCGAACGCGCCTTCCTGCGCTCCGCCCGTCATGTGATCGTTGCAGCCGGCGCCTACGAAAGGCCCGTCCCGATCCGCGGCTGGACGCTGCCGGGCGTGATGACGGCCGGATCGGCCCAGGTCCTGATGAAGTCCGCAGGTGCCGTCCCCACGGGGCGGATCGCGCTCGCGGGCAGCGGGCCGTTGCTGCTGCTCGTCGCATGCCAGCTGCTCTCCGCCGGCGCAAACGTGGTCGGGTTCCTGGACAGCGCGACGGCCGCGAACCGGCGCTCGGCGCTGCGTCACCTGCCGCGCGCCCTCGGAGCGCCCGGACTGCTGGCGAAAGGCCTTGCGATGCAACGCCAGCTCGCGAGCAGCGGCGTCCCCACCCATCGGGCCGTCACGAAGCTCGCGTGCGTGGGCACCGACCGGGTGACGGGAATCCGTTTCGAGGCTGGTGGCAAGGCCGGCGAGATCGCCGCCGACCTCGTCCTGCTGCACGAGGGCGTCGTGCCGCACGTCCAGATCACGCGGCTGCTTGACCTCGAGCATGAGTGGTACGAACCGCAGCGCTACTGGAAACCGAGCGTCGGAAGCTGGGGAGAATCGAGCGACCCACGAGTCCACGTCGTGGGCGACGGGGCGGGCATCGGCGGGGCGACTGCCGCCGCAGCCAGCGGGCGCATCGCAGCGCTCGACGTGGCCGCGAAACTCGAGAAGCTCACGACCACGGAGCGCGACCGCATCGCCGCGACGCTGTTTGCCCAGCGCGACCGGGACTTGCGCGTGCGGCCATTTCTCGACCAGCTCTTCCGGCCGCCACCGGAAATCTGCGCCCCTTCGGACCCGGAGATCGTGGTGTGCCGCTGCGAGGAGGTCAAGGTCGCGGAGATCCGCGCCTGCGTGGGGGTGGGCAGCAACGGCCCCAACCAGCTCAAGGCCTATTCGCGCTGCGGCATGGGGCCATGCCAGGGCCGGATGTGCGGGTTGACCGTTTCCGGGATCATGGCCGACGAACGCGGCGTGCCGATCGACGAGGTCGGCTACTACCGCGTGCGTCCGCCGATCAAGCCGATGCCGCTCTCGGCGCTCGCCGCGCTGGAGATCGATGAAAACCGTGCCGCACGCTAGGCGATCCGGCCGCAGCGGCGCGCAGCGCCAGCGGCGCGGGCAACGGCCATAGGGATCGCCATGCGCGTCACCAAGATCGAGGCCGTGTCCGTATCAATCCCGCTCGCGGTTCCCTACAAGCTTTCGCGGGTCTACGGCACCATTACCGACGCCACGGCAGTCGTGGTCGCCGTGACGACAGACACCGGACTCACCGGCTACGGCGAGGCCGATCCGATGCCCCCGTTCACCGCCGACACGGTGTCCGGCACGATGCAGGCGTTGCGCGCGACTCTCGCGCCCGCGCTCATCGGCGCGGACCCGCGCGAACACAAGAAGAACGAAGAGACGATGGACGCGTGTCGCGACGGTTGCCTGATGGCCAAGGGTGCGCTCGACATGGCCCTGTTCGACCTCGCCGGCAAGGCCTACGGCCTGCCGGTGCACGCCCTGCTGGGCGGCAGGAAGCGAGACGAGATCCTGCTGAGCTTTCCGCTCGGCAGCGGCACCGCGGCGGACGACGCCGAAGTGATCGAGGCGCGCCGCGCGCTGGGCTTTCGCAGTTTCATGGCGAAGATGGGCCGCAACCCGATCGCCGACGAGATCCGCCGCGTGCACGAACTCACCGATCGCTACGCGGGTGTGGTCCAGATCGTTGCCGATGCCAACCAGGGCTGGACCGCGGAAGAGTCGCTCGCCTTCGTCGGCGGCATCGAGGGGACGCTGCTGAGCCTCCTGGAGCAGCCGGTGAAAGCCGACGACTTTGCGGGGCTGCGTCGCATCCGGGAGGCAAGCCCGATCCCGATCTCGGCCGACGAGTCGGCGGTGAGCGCCGAGGATGCGCTGCGCCTCGCGTGCCTCGCAGCGGTCGATGTGCTCAGCATCAAGGCCTCGAAGAACGGCGGCATCACCAAGTCGCTGCGCATCATCGCGATCGCCGAGGCCGCGCGAATGCAGTGCCGGATGAACTCTATGCTCGAGTTCGGCGTGACGCAGGCGGCGCTGCTGCACCTCGGGGCCGTCACCGGGCAGATCATCCCCTCGGGCCATGCGTACATGTCGACCCTGCGCATGAGCGACGACTTCACCGACTTCCGCGCGAACCTTCGCGACGGGTACGCGCACGTGTCGAACCGCCCCGGCCTCGGGGTCACAGTCGATGCGGAAAAGCTCGCGCGTTACGCGCTCGAGCGATTGTCCGTGTGATGCGCGCCGCGACGTCCGGCACGACGAACCCGCACCAACGAACCACACACAGGCACCCGACATGAAAATCACCCGCGCCGAAATCTACATCGTCCGGATCGACGGCCGCCATCCGGTGGTCGTGCGCCTGCACACCGACGAGGGCATCTCCGGGCTCGGCGAGGCGGCCATCGCCTATGGCGTCGGCGAAACCGCGGCCGCCGGCATGATCAAGGACCTGTTCGAAGCGATCGTCATCGGCAAGGATCCGTTTCGCATCGAGGCCCTCTACAGCGACATGTACGACCACAGCTTCTGGGCCAAGGGCGGCGGCGTGATCGTCTTTGCCGGCATCGCCGCGATCGAGCAGGCGCTGTGGGACATCAAGGGCAAGGCGCTCAACCTGCCGGTGTACGAATTCCTGGGCGGCAAGTGCCGCGAAGAGGTGCGCGTCTATTCCAACGGCTGGTCATTCCGGGCCGACACGCCCGCGGAATTCGCGCGCGCCGCCGAGAAGACGTTGAAGGACGGCTACAGCGCGCTGAAGATGTACCCGCTGGCGCAGCCGGTGGGCAACGCCGCGGGGAACATCCGCCACGTGTCGCAACGCTCGATCGACCGTGCTGCGGCCGATCTGGCGGTGGCACGCGTCGCCGCGGTTCGCGACGCCATCGGCCCCCAGGTCGATCTGATGCTCGACCTGAGCGGCGAGCTCACGCCCGATGCCGCCATCTCGCTCGTGCGACGCTTCGAGAAGCACGACATCCTGTTCATCGAGGAACCGACCGATGCCTACGACCCGGTCGGCATCCGGCGCGTGAAGGACGCCACGCACCTGCCGATCGCCGCCGGCGAGCGGGTATACACACGCTACGGGTTCCGGCCGCTCTTCGAGCTGCAGGCGGTGGACATCGTGCAGCCCGACATCGGGAATGCGGGCGGCATCATGGAAACCAAGAAGATCGCCGCGATGGCCGAGGCCTACAACATGCGCATCCAGCCGCACGTGTGCGCCGGGCCGATCCTGACGGCCGCCACGCTGCAGCTCGACGCGACGCTCACCAATCTGTTCATCCAGGAGCTCTACCCTTACCGCGCGCCCGAGCATTTCGGCATCGTCGACGAACCCCCGGAGCTGACGGTGAAGAACGGCTACATGCCGATCCCGGACCGTCCGGGATTGGGCGTAAATCTGGTCGAGGAGCGCATCAGACCCTTCCTCTGGGCCACCTGCGGCAAGTAAGGCATGCGAGTCGGAGCGAGACGACATGCGTCATGATGTGATCGTGATCGGGGCGGGCATCCAGGGGCTGGCCACCGCGCTCAACCTGGCCCTGCGCGGGCGCAGCGTGCTGGTCATCGAAAAAGCCGCGCCCGCGCGCCACGCCTCGGGCGTGAACGCCGGCGGTGTGCGCAGCCTGTGGCGCCACCCGGCCGAAATTCCGTTGGCGCGGGCGTCGCTGGAGATCTGGTACGACATCGAGAAATTCCTCGGGGCCGACTGCCAGTACCACAGCAACGGCAGCCTGCGCATCGCCGAGAGCGACGCCGATGTCGCGGCCCTGGAGAAGCGCGTCGCCGACCTGGCAGTTCTGGGTTACCACCACGAGGAACTGGTGGGCCGGGAAGCGCTGCGCACGCTGGTGCCCGACGTCGCGCCCCACTGCGTCGGCGGACTGATTTCCCGGGCTGAAGGCTCGGCGAGCCCGTACCACACGACCTGGGCGTTCTACGAGCGCGCGCGACGCGAGCAGGTGGACTTCCGCATCGGCGCGGCCGTCTCGCACATCGAGCGCAGCCCCGCAGGCTGGAGCGTGCGCGTCGGCGCGGAGAGCTTCTCGGCCGGCGTGCTCGTCAACTGCGCGGGTGCCTGGGGCGACGCGATCGCCGCGATGGTCGGCGACGAGGCACCGCTGCGCCGCGAAGCGCCCATGATGATGGTCACGCAACGCGTGCCGCGTTTTCTCGGCCCGGTCTGCGGGCTCGTCGGGCGCAAGCTTTCGTTCAAGCAGACCGACGCCGGGACCGTGCTGATCGGCGGCGGACATCTCGGTTCCATCGACGCTTCCGGCGAAGTCGCGATCCCGGACCCGCGCAAGATGGCGCTCAGCGCGCAGACCGTGGTCGAGGTGTTTCCGCTGATGCGCGACGTGCGTGTCGCCCGCAGCTGGTGCGGCATCGAAGGCGTGATGCCCGATCAGCTTCCAGTCATTGGGCCGAGTCCTGCGGCCGACGGCGTCTTTCACGCCTTCGGCTTTTCCGCGCACGGCTTCGCGCTGGGCCCGATCGTCGGGCGCCTGATGGCCGAACTGGTGCTCGACGGGCAGGCCAGCCTGCCGATCGAGCCCTTTGCCATCGAGCGCTTCGGCGCGAGTTAATCGTTCTTCACGGCTTTGCGACGGGGGCGTGTTCGCGCAGGAACGCGCGCACCCGCGACTGGATCTCGGCCCGGTATCCGAGCAGCAGATGCCCGCCGCTCGCGAGCGGCATGAACTCGGCTCCGGGGATGCCCTGCGCGGTGTGCTCGCCGAAAGCGAAGGGGTTGATCCCGTCATCCCGGGCGTGAACGACGAGCGTAGGTGAGCGGATCTCGACGAGCGGATAGCGGGCCCGTGGATCGATTGCCGCCCCCTCGTTGGCCAGTCCGCCAGTTCGCCGGGTGACCGGCGCAAACGCATCGACCAGGCCCGCGACGAAAGCCTGCTCCTCGGGCGTCATCACCGCGCGCAGCTCCGGCCTGACGTCGAAGATCGTCTCCAGGGCGGGCCGCGCCAGATTCTGGAGCACCCAGTATGGGAAATCCGAACCGAACAGTGCCTGATAGAGCCAGATCGGCACCGGCAGTTCCTGCTGCGCGGCAGTGAACGGCGTGTAGGGGGCCGACGACAGGAGTACGAGCGCCGAGGTCCGTTCCGGGTGGCGCAGCGCAAACTGCAGCGCCGGCGGGACGCCGCCGGACATGGCCAGAATGGCGACCCGGTCGATGCCGAGCCGATCCAGCAGCCCGGCGAAGGCGTCGGCCTGGGCGGCGGTGGAGGCCTCGGCCGGCAAGGCCGAACGCAGGTAGCCGAACCGGGATGGGGAAACCCAACGGAAACCGTCTCCGCCGAAGGCTTCGGCGAGCAACCGGCCCTGGTCGTACCCGCCCCCGGCGCCGTGCAGCGCCAGGACGGCCGGCCCGCTGCCCCAGGCGGCGAATTCGACGGGCCCGTGCCGGGTCTGCATCAGCTGACTTCCGGTGGACAGGCGTTCGCCGATGGACTGCATGTCGCGCGAATAGGCGAAGTAAACCGCACCCACGGCGAACATCGAAACGCCGATGAGCACGATGCCAAAACGTCGCCAGAAAACCGATCGACTGCGCATTTCTTGGTGCCGGAGGCGGGAATCGAACCCGCACATCCTTTCGGATACTGGATTTTGAGTCCAGCGCGTCTACCAGTTCCACCACTCCGGCCGGTGCGGGGATCAGCCCCGGATTATCGGCAAACGCGCGGACCCCGGCAAATCGACCCGTATCGACGCGGGTGCCCCGGTCGGCGGCGGCTACAATTCCGCACCGGCCCCGCCGAGCAGGATGCACGTTTTCGCCACCCCGGGACCCCTTTTCGCGGAGATTCGATTGCGCGCTCCCGCGCCTCCCTACCAATTGTCGGACTTCGACTTCGAGCTGCCCGCGGAGCTGATCGCCCAGCAACCGGCCGCGCAGCGCAGCGCCTCGCGACTGCTGTGCGTGCGCGGCATGGAGCGCGCGGATCGGTCCTTCGCCGCGCTTGCCGACCTGCTCGCGCCCGGCGACCTGCTGGTGCTCAACGACACGCGCGTGATGGCCGCGCGGCTGCTCGGTCGCAAGGCAAGCGGAGGCCAGGTCGAAGCGCTGGTGGAACGCGTCACCGGCGAGCGGGAGGCGCTGGTGCAGTTGCGCGCGAGCAAGCCGTCGCGCGCCGGAACCCGCCTGCACTTCGACCCGGACACCGAGGCCAGCGTCGTCGCGCGCGTGGGCGAGTTCTACGCGCTGCGCTTCGACGCCCCGGTGCTGGCGGTGCTCGAGCGCTGCGGGCGCATTCCCCTGCCACCCTACATCACGCATGCGCCGGGGGCGGCCGATCGGGAGCGCTACCAGACCGTCTACGCCCGCGACCCCGGGTCGGTTGCGGCCCCCACTGCCGGCCTGCACTTCGACGACGCGCTCTTCGCGCGGCTCGCCGCGCGCGGCGTCGCCCACGCATTCGTCACGCTGCATGTAGGCGCCGGCACCTTCCAGCCGGTGCGCAGCGAAGACCTGTCCACCCACCGCATGCACGCCGAGCGCTTCACCGTGCCGCCGGATACCGCCGCGGCGATCCAGCGCACCCGCGCCGCGGGTGGACGCGTCGTCGCCGTCGGCACGACCTCGCTGCGCACCCTCGAATCGGTGGCTGATGAAACGGGCGCGGTGCGCGCCGGGTCGGGCGAGACGCATCTTTTCGTCACGCCCGGATACCGTTTCCGCGTCGTCGACCGGCTGATCACCAACTTCCACCTGCCCCGCTCGACGCTGCTGATGCTGGTGTCGGCCTTTGCGGGTTTCGCGGCGATGCGCGCGGCGTACGCGCACGCGGTGGCCGAGCGCTACCGTTTCTTCAGCTATGGTGACGCGATGCTGCTCGAGCGCGCCACTACGCCATGCTGAGATTCGAACTGCTCTCGACCGACGGCCGGGCCCGGCTCGGTCGTGCCACCACGCGGCGCGGCGCCATCGACACGCCGATCTTCATGCCGGTGGGCACCTACGGAGCCGTCAAGGCCATGGCGCCGCGCGAACTCGAGGAGGTCGGCGCGCAGATCATCCTGGGCAACACTTTCCACCTGTGGCTGCGCCCTGGGCTCGACGTGATCAAGCGCTTCGGCGGACTGCACGGCTTCAACGGCTGGCAACGCCCAATCCTCACGGATTCGGGCGGTTTTCAGGTATTCAGCCTCGGGGCAACGCGCAAGATCGCGGAGGAAGGGGTGCGCTTTGCCTCTCCGGTGAACGGCGACCGGTTGCTGCTCACCCCGGAGGTCTCGATGCAGATCCAGCACGCGCTGGACTCCGACATCGCGATGATTTTCGACGAGTGCACGCCCTACGAGATCGACGGGGCGCCCGCCACGCGCGCTGCCGCTGCCGCGTCGATGCGCCTGAGCCTGCGCTGGGCGCGGCGCTCGCGCGACGAGTTCGACCGGACCGAAAACCCCAATTCGCTCTTCGGGATCGTGCAGGGAGGCATGTTCGAGGACTTGCGCGACGAGTCACTGGCCGGTCTCGTCGACGTCGGATTCGACGGCTACGCGATCGGCGGGCTGTCGGTCGGTGAGCCCAAGGAGGAAATGCTGCACGTGCTCGGCCATGTTGCCCCGCGGCTGCCCGCCGATCGGCCACGCTATCTGATGGGCGTCGGCACGCCGGAGGATCTGGTCGCCGGCGTCGCGGCGGGCATCGACCTGTTCGACTGCGTGATGCCGACCCGCAACGCGCGCAACGGCTGGCTCTTCACCCGCTGGGGCGACCTGCGGCTGCGTAACGCCCGCTACGGCGAGGACACGCGGCCCGTCGACGGGGATTGCACGTGCCACGCCTGCCGGCATTTCTCGCGCGCCTATCTGCACCATCTGAAGAAGGTCAATGAAATCCTCGGCGCCCGTCTGGCCACGATCCACAACCTGCACTATTACCTGTGGCTGATGGGCCAGATGCGCGAGGCGATCGCCGCGGGCCGCTTCGCGGCCTTCCGGGAGCGCTTCACCGCCGAGCGCGCGCGCGGGCCGGACTGAAGCGCTCCCCCCGCCCGGGGCACGTCGTTGCTATAATCGCGCCCTTCTACGAGGAGAAAATCCGTGCTGATTTCAACGGCTTACGCCCAGGCTGCGGGCGGTGGTACCACCGAGCAGCTCTTCGGCTTCCTGCCGATCATCCTGATGTTCGTCGTGCTCTGGTTCCTGATGATCCGGCCCCAGATGAAGCGCGCCAAGGAACACAAGACCATGCTCGGCTCCCTGAAGAAGGGCGACGAGGTGATCACCAACGGCGGGGTGATCGGCAAGGTCACCAAGGTGGGCGAGCACTATGTGACGATCGACGTCGGCCGCGTCGCGGACGCGAAGAGCGGCGAAGGTACGATCGAGATGCAGTTCCAGAAGGCCTCGGTGTCGACGCTGCTGCCCAACGGCACGATCAAGGCAATCTGAACCCGACGCGCGGGACGCGCGCCTCGCGGGGCGCTCCCGCCGGCGCTCCGGAGCCCGCCCGAGGCCGCTCCCCGCGCGTACCCCCTGTCTCTCCCGGCGACCCCAAGCATGAACCGCTACCCGATCTGGAAGTACGTGACCATCGTGGTCGCGCTGGTGCTCAGCCTGTTCTACACGCTGCCGAACTTCTTCGGCGAGGCGCCTGCGGTCCAGGTCTCGAGCGGCAAGGCGACGGTCAAGCTGGAACCCGCAATGATGGGGCGAATCGAAGACGCCCTCAAGGCGGGCGGGATCGCCTGGACGGGGATGTACTTCGACGCGAACTCGGTCAAGGCCCGTTTTGCCGACACCGACACGCAACTCCATGCGAAGGACGTCATCGCGCGCGCGCTGAATCCGGACGCGACCGATCCCACCTGGATCGTCGCGCTGAACCTGCTGTCGAACTCGCCGCAGTGGCTCACCCGGCTCGGTGCGCTGCCGATGTACCTGGGGCTGGACCTGCGCGGCGGGGTGCACTTCCTGCTGCAGGTCGACATGAAGACGGCGGTGAGCAAGCGGCTGGATTCGATGGCCGGCGACGTCCGCACCTTGCTGCGCGACAAGAACGTGCGCCACAGCGGCATCCAGCGCGTCGGCGCCACGCTGGAGGTCGCGTTCCGCGACGCGGAGGCGCGCGCCAGCGCACATCAGTTCATCACGGCGAGCCTGCCGGACCTGGCGCTGACCGACTCGCCGGAGGGCAGCGAACCGAAGATCACCGCGGCGTTCCGCCCGGCCGCCGAGAAGCAGTTCATGGAGAACGCGCTGCGCCAGAACATCAGCACGCTCAACAACCGGATCAACGAGCTCGGCGTTGCCGAGCCGGTGATCCAGCAGCAGGGCATTGACCGCGTCGTCGTCCAGCTGCCCGGCGTGCAGGACACCGCCAAGGCGAAGGACATCCTGGGGCGCACCGCCACGCTGGAAGTCCGGATGGTCTGCGAAGCTCCCGACGAGCAGGCGGCGATCACGGCGGGGACGGTCCCCTTTGGCTGCGAGCGCTACTCCGAGCGCGGCGGCGGGCCGCTCTACGTGCGCAAGCAGGTGATCCTCACCGGCGAGAACCTCAACGACGCACAGGCCGGCTTCGACAGCCAGACCCAGGAACCGTCGGTGAACCTGTCGCTCGACGCCCGGGGCGCACGCGTCTTTCGGGACGTCACCCGCGAGAACGTGGGCAAGCGCATGGCGATCCTGCTCATTGAGAAGGGCAAGGGTGAGGTGGTGACCGCACCGGTGATCCGCAGCGAAATCGGCGGCGGCCGGGTGCAGATCTCGGGCCGGATGACCACAATGGAAGCGACCGACACCGCGCTGCTGCTGCGCGCGGGCTCGCTCGCCGCACCGATGGAGATCATCGAGGAGCGCACGATCGGCCCGAGCCTCGGGGCCGAGAACATCCAGAAGGGCTTTCGCAGCACCATCTGGGGTTTCCTGACGATCGCTGCGTTCATGTCGCTCTACTACATGCTCTTCGGCGTGTTCTCGACGCTGGCGCTGTCCTTCAACGTGCTGCTGCTCTTCGGATTGCTCTCGATGCTGCAGGCCACGCTCACCCTGCCCGGCATCGCCGCGATCGCGCTGACGCTCGGCATGGCCATCGACTCGAACGTGCTGATCAACGAGCGCATCCGCGAGGAATTGCGCGGCGGCGCCACCCCGCAGCTGGCAATCGAAACCGGCTACGAGCGCGCCTGGGGAACGATTCTGGACTCCAACGTCACCACGCTGATCGCCGGCGTCGCGCTGCTCGCCTTCGGCTCGGGGCCGGTGCGCGGTTTCGCGGTGGTCCATGTGCTGGGCATCCTGACCTCGATGTTCTCGGCGGTGTTCTTCTCGCGCGGCCTGGTCAACCTCTGGTACGGCGGGCGCAAGAAACTCGCATCACTGGCGATCGGCCAGATCTGGAAACCGCAGGCCTGATCGGCCCGGAACCCTGACAAGGAAAAGACATGGAATTCTTCAGGATCCGGCGTGTCATCCCGTTCATGCGCAATGCGACGGCCTTCAACGTCATCTCAATTCTCTCGTTCGTCGCCGCGGTGGCCTTCCTCGCCCTGCGCGGCCTGCATCTTTCGGTCGAGTTCACCGGTGGCACGGTCATCGAGGTCGCCTACCCGCAGGCCGCGGAAGTCGCGCAGGTGCGCAAGGCGGTCGAGGGCCTCGGGTACGGCGACGTGCAGGTGCAGGCCTTCGGAACCTCGCGCGACGTACTCATCCGCATTCCGCTGCGCGGCGCCGAGACCTCGGCGCAGCAAAGCGAACGGGTGATGGACGCGCTGCGCGTGCAGGACTCCAAGGTCGAGATGAGGCGCGTCGAGTTCGTCGGCCCGCAGATCGGGCGCGAGCTCGCGGAGAACGGCGCCATGGCGCTGCTCTTCGTGGTCGTCGGCATCATGCTGTATCTGGCGATGCGCTTCGAGTGGAAGTTCGCCGTCGCCGCGATTGTCGCCAACCTGCACGACGTGGTGATCATCCTGGGTTTCTTCGCGGCATTCCAGTGGGAATTCTCGCTGTCGGTGCTCGCCGCGGTGCTCGCGGTGCTCGGCTACTCGGTCAACGAGTCGGTGGTCGTCTTCGACCGAATCCGCGAGAACTTCCGCAAGATGCGCAAGGCATCGACCGTGGACGTCATCGACAGCGCGATCACGGCAACCATCTCGCGCACGATCATCACCCACGGGTCGACGCAGATCATGGTGCTCTCGATGCTGCTCTTCGGGGGGCCGACGCTCTACTACTTCGCGCTCGCGCTGACGATCGGGATCCTGTTCGGAATCTACTCGTCGGTGTTCGTCGCGGCCGCCGTGGCGATGCGCCTCGGAGTGACCCGCGAGGACCTGGTCAAGCCGGTGAAAAAGCGCGACGACGGGGAACCGGAACTGCCCTGACGCCCGGGTCGATCGTCAGCGGGCCGGCACCTCGTGCCGGCGCTCTTCAATCGGCCCCGAGGTTCCCCGGAGGCGCCGTTCCGGCGCGTTTCGACGCGAGCGGCTTGGCGCGCGAGCGCGGCCGCGCCCGGACGGGATTGTCATCGGTCGGCTTCGCCGAACGCCGCGCGCTCGCAGTGTGAAAGCGGTCGCGAATGCGCGACAACAGAGCCTGCGCCGCGTCGTAGTCCGGGTTGGAAAAGCCCTTGAACACGTCGTCGAGCATCGTGACGTGGGGCAGAAAGTACTTGTCGAAGATGGCTTCGCCTTCCTCGGTCAGGCTGACGATGGCGGTGCGCCGGTCGTGCTTGCCGGGCGTGCGCAGCACGAGCCCGCTGCGTTCCAGGCGGTCAACCACACCGGTCAGCGTGCCCTTCGTGATCAGGGTGTTCTCGCCCAGCTTGCGGAAGTTCATCCCGGGCGTGTTGCCCAGCGTTGCGATCACGTCAAACTGCGGCTGGGTAAGCCCCATTCGGCGGATATCGCGTCGCGAAACCGTCTCGAAAGCCTCGTAGCACTCCGCCAACAGGCGGATCATGCGCATGCTGCGCAGTTTGCCAAGGTAGGTGACCATGGCGCCGATTGTACTTCGTTTGCTTAACGGGCGCTAATTTTCGCTTGAGATTTTTCGCGAATCCGCAACATTCAGATCCGCGCGGCGAGTTCCGCGGCCTTCCCGATGTAGGCCGCCGGCGTCAGGGCCTTCAGGCGGGTCTTCGCCTCGTCGGGAATCGCGAGCCGATCGATGAACGCCGCCAGGTCGGCCTCCGTGATCCGGCGCCCGCGCGTCAGTTCCTTCAACTGTTCGTAGGGGTTGGCGATCCCGTGGCGCCGCATCACCGTCTGGATCGGCTCGGCGAGCACTTCCCAGGCGGCGTCGAGATCCGCGGCCAGACGCGTCTCGTCCACCTCGAGCTTGTCCAACCCCCGGATGCAGCTGTCCCAGCCGAGCAGCGCGTGGCCCAGGGCGACCCCGACGTTGCGCAGCACGGTCGAGTCGCTCAGGTCCCGTTGCCAGCGCGATACCGGGAGCTTTTCGGCCATATGGCGCAGCAGCGCGTTGGACAGCCCGAGATTGCCCTCCGAGTTCTCGAAGTCGATCGGATTGACCTTGTGCGGCATCGTCGAGGAGCCGACCTCGCCCTCCTTGAGCCGCTGGCGGAAGTAGCCCAGCGAGACGTAGCCCCAGAGGTCCCGGTTCAGGTCGATCAGGATCGTGTTGACGCGCGCGATCGCGTCGAAGAGCTCCGCCATGTAGTCATGCGGCTCGATCTGGATCGTGTAGGCGTTGAAACCGAGTCCGAGCGACTCGACGAAGCGCCGGGCGATCCCCTCCCAGTCCAGCTCGGGGGCGGCCACCAGATGGGCGTTGTAATTGCCGACCGCTCCGTTCATCTTGGCAAGCAGTTCCACCCGCCGGACCGCGGACACTGCCCGCTCGAGCCGGGCGAGCACATTGGCGAATTCCTTGCCGAGCGTCGTCGGCGAGGCGGTCTGGCCGTGGGTGCGCGAGAGCATCGGCAGCGCCGCGTGCCGGTGCGCCAGGGTCCGCAGGCGCGCGGCGAGCACCTCGAGCGCCGGCAGCAGGACGCGCGAGCGCGCGGCGCCGATCATCAGCGCATAGGCGCCGTTGTTGATGTCCTCTGAGGTGCAACCGAAGTGGATGAACTCGGCAGCCCGGGCGAGTTCCGGGTGCTCCTGCACCGCCTCCTTGAGGAAATACTCGACGGCCTTGACGTCGTGATTCGTGGTGCGCTCGATCTCCTTGATGCGCGCCGCGGCGCTCTCGTCGAAGCGAGCGCCGAGCTCGCGCAGGAACGCGCGCGCGCCCGGCGAGAGCGGCGCAAGTTCCGCCAAACCCGCGTCCCCGAGCGCAATCAGCCATTCGAGTTCGACGCGCACGCGCTCGCGCATGAGGCCCGTTTCGCTGAGCAGTGCGCGCAGCGGGCTCACGCGAGCGGCATAGCGGCCGTCAAGGGGGGAAAGGGCTTGCAGTTCGGCAGCTGGCATGGTCTCGGGGGGTTGCGGGGAACGGAATCGGGATAACCGGCCCGGAATAATGCCACTATACTTCGAAAAAACCCCTGGACCTTCCCCATGAAACTCATCGGTTCGCTCGCCAGTCCGTACGCCCGCAAGGTTCGCGTCGTCATGGCGGAGAAGAAGATTGAATGCGAGTTCGTGGCCGAAGACGTCTGGGCTTCGGACACACGGATCACCGCTTCAAACCCGCTCGGCAAGGTTCCCTGCCTGATCATGGACGACGGCGGGGCGCTGTTCGATTCGCGGGTGATCGCCGAGTATCTCGACAACCTCACCCCGCTGCACCGACTGATTCCTCCCTCCGGGCGGGCACGGATCGAAGTGAAGTGCTGGGAGGCGCTGGCCGATGGCCTGACCGACGCAGCGATCCTGGTGCGCATCGAGTACACCCAGCGCGCCGAGCACGAGCGCAGCCCGAAGTGGATCGCGCGCCAGATGGGCAAGGTCGATGCCGCGATGATCGCCATGTCCACCGGGCTCGGCGACAAGATCTGGTGCTGCGGCGAGCGCTATTCGCTCGCCGACATCGCCACCGGCTGTGCCCTGGGCTGGATCGAATTCCGCTTTCCGGAACTGCGCTGGCGCATCGAGCATCCGAACCTGGCGGGCCTGGTCGATCGGCTGCACACCCGGCCGTCCTTCGCCGAGACGCGCCCCGGCTGAGCGGCGCGGCGCTACACGCGCAGGCGCGCGCTGCGCCGCATCGACAGCGAGTAGAGCACCGGGATCACGAACAGCGTCAGCACGGTCGCGACCGCCAGCCCCCAGACGATCGACGAGGCGACCGGACCCCAGAGCAGGGACTTGCCGCCGAGTCCCATCGCCAATGACGAGAGGCCCGCGATGGTGGTCAGCGAGGTGATCAGCACCGGGACCACGCGCCGGCGCGCAGCCTGCACGACCGCGTGGTTGAGCGAGCGCCCCTCCTCGAGGCGTTCGTTGGTCGCCGAAATCAGCACGATCGCCGAATTCACCGCGATGCCCGCGAGCGCGATCACGCCGTACATCGTGAAGAGCGAAAGTGGATTGCCGGTGATCAGCAGCCCGGCCGTCACGCCGGTAAACGCGAGCGGCACCGTCGAGAGGATCATCAGCGGCTGGAAGTAACTGCGGAACTGTGCGGCGAGAATCAGGTAGATCAAACCGACGCCGAAGGCGAAGAGCACACCCATCGCATCGAGCGATTCCTGGATGTCCTCCAGCTCCCCGGAGAAATCCAGTTCGACGTTCGGGAAGCGCGCGTGCACTTTCCCCCAGTTCTCCTGGATCATCTTGTTCGCCTGCAGCGTATCCATCCGTTCCTTGTCGAGGTCCGCCTCGACGGTGATGGCGCGCCGCAGGTTGTAGTGCTTGATGATGCCCGTGCTCTCGCGCGCTTCGGCGGACACGAGCGCGCCCAGCGTCGTGGTTCGACCCCCCGCGAGCGCCACCGGCGTCTGCAGCAGCGCCCCGACGTCGTCGCGAGGAACAACTGCCCCCTTGACGCGCACGTCGATCTTGTCGCCGCCCGCGCGCAGCACCGAAACCACCTCGCCGTCCACGCTCAGACGCAGCAGCCGCGCCACGGATCCGGCGTCGAGTCCGGCGCGCCCCAGCGCATCCCGATCGAGCCGCAGGTTGAACTCGCGCCGCCCCGGAACGTCGTCATCGACCACGTCACGGGTGCCCGGTACCGCACGCACGATTCCGGCCATCGCATCGGCGGCCGCGCGCAGGTCCGGATAGGAGTCGGCACGCATCTTCACGCTCACCGGTTTGGTGAGCGGCGGGCCGCCGGAGATCTGCAGGAAGGAACGGCGCCCGGGCCCGGGCATCGCCTCGACGGCCGCGCGCATCGACGCGATGATCTCGGCCACGTCGCGGCCGTCCTCGCCGCGCGCGTTGAGCGAGACGATCACCTGACCGTAGGGATCGCCCCGCACCGGTTCGGTATCGGTGAACTTGAGGCCCGCCTGCGAGGTCAGGCTGCGTGCCTCCCCGTCGCGCAGGAATCGGCGCGCGACCGCCTCGGTCTTCTCGACCTCGGCCTGGGTGTCGTCGATCGATGCGCTGGGCGGCATGTCGACATTCACGTAGAAGATGCGCAGCGGATCGAAGGCGAAGAACTGCACGCGCACGCGTTCGGTGAGGAAGGCAGCGCCGGCGCCACCGATGAGCGCCGCGACTACGATCAGCGACACGTAGGGGTGGCGCAGAGACCTCGCGAGCACCTTGCCATACCACAGCCGCAGCAGCCGGTTGAATTCGTTGCGCCGGCGCTGCATGCGCGACGGTGCATCGAGCCGAAGTCGCATGACGCCAACGTGGATCGGCAAGATCCAGAACGCCTCGATGAGCGAGATCGCGAGCGCGGTCGTCACCACAAAGGGAATCACGAACATGAACTTGCCGATGATTCCCGGCATCAGCATGAGCGGCATGAACGCCGCCGCCGTGGTCGCCACCGAAGTGAGCACCGGCGCCCACACCTCCCGCACGCCTTCGACGGCCGCCGTCATGACTTCCTGGCCACGCTGCACCCGGTAATAGATCGCCTCGACAACGACGACGGCATCGTCGACGAGCATCCCGAGCGCGATCACGCTGCCGAGCAGCACCGAAATATTGAGCGTGAAGCCGAAGGTCTGCAGGATTGCGAAGGTGCCCGCAAGGGAAAAAGGGATCCCCAGCCCAACCAGCAGCGCCACCTTGGGCCCGAGGAAGAGCCAGCACACCAGCATCACCAGCAGCCAGCCCTGCCACGCGTTGCGTTCCATCACCGAGATCGCGTTGCGCGTTGGAATCGTCTGGTCGTCGGAGAGGATGAGCTCGACGCCGCTGGCGAGCAGCAACGGATTCTTGGCGCCGATGTACTCACCGAGGCGTCCGACCAGATCGAGCGTATTCGTCCCGCTCTTCTTGTTGACCGCGAAGGACACGGCAGGTTGCCCTTCGGAGGAAGCGAGCTGGCCGGGCCGCGCTCGGCCACGGGCGACCTCGGCCACGTCGTTGAGCAGCGCGCTCTGTCCCGTGCGTCCCAAAACCGGAATCCGCGCCATCGCTTCGGGGTCGGCAGTCTGGCCGACCAGCCGGATCAGCCACTCGCCGTCGGCAGCGCGCAGCACCCCGGCCGATGTGTCGCGGAACCATGCGCCCACCGAGTCCGCGACGTCGTTGGGCGTGAGGCCGCGCGCCGCCAGCCGGGTCGCGTCGAAACGCACCTGGATTTCCGGATCGCGCAGTCCGGTGGCGAACACCGTATCGACCCCGTCGAGCCGCTCGAGATCGGTCTTGATCTGGCGCGCATTGCGCCGCAGTTCCTCGTCATTCGCCTGCCCGCGCAACAGCAGGATGGCCGTGGGAAAACCGTTCGAGGTGGTGATCTCCAGCACCAGCGGGTCGCGCGCAGCCGCAGGCAGTTCGCTGTTCGCCTTGTTGACGATCTCGCGGCGCAGGTCGTTCACGCGCTTGTCGAAGACGCGCTCGGAAATCTCCCGGAAGCGCACCAGGATGCTCGAGGTGTTCTCCCGCGAGCTCGACGACACGAATCGCACGTCGGCGACCCCCTTGATCGCATCTTCCAGGGGGTTGGTGACCAGCCGTTCGACGTCCTCCGCCGACGCCCCCGGCAGTGCCGTCACGATCATCACCCAGTTGAAGTTGATCTCGGGATCCTGCTCACGCGGCAGCACGATGTAGCTTGCGATGCCGAAAACCAGCACCAGCGCGAAGCAGATGTTCGCGAGCGGGTGGTTGCGGATCAGCGCGCGATACCCTTTCACCGCGCCTCCGTCGGTCCGCGGCCGACAGAAGACGCGCCGGCGTGCGCCTTAGCGCGCGGCCGGAACACCTTGCCCATCCTGCAGCGTCATCTGTCCTGCAACGACGATGCGTGCCGTCGCGGGGATCGTGGTCGGCGCGGCGCGACCCTCTTGGGCGCCGGCAACCGGGACGAAACGCGCGATCCCGTCGAGAAGCGTGAACACCCCAAGTCGGCCGTCGCGGCGCACCAGCGCGTCGGAGGGAAGGTGCGGACGCGGATCGTCCCAGCGCAGCGTCCCCTCGGCTCCCGGCAGCGCGCTCTCCCCGACGAAGGCGAGCCGACCCTCACGCGTGCGCGTCGCAGCCGTCACCACCCCTGCGACCCGCAGCACCCGAACCGGGTAACTCGCCTCGCCGGTCTCGAAGACGATCCGGGAAGCCTGGCGGATGCGTGCCGCGTCCTCCGCAGCGATCGCGGCACTCACTTCCGGCGCACCGGTCTCGGTGAGCACGAACAGCATCACTCCGGGGGCGGCCAGTTCCCCGAGCTGCGCGCCACGCTGACGCACGATCGCGTCAAAGGGCGAGCGCAGCCGGGTCTTGTCGATCTGGCGCCGTGCGGTGGCGATCTGCGCGTCGATGCCCTGCGCCTCGGCGTTCAGGACGCGCATCTCGGCGTCGCGCTGATTGACGAATTCGGCGGAGACGAAGTTCTGCTGCAGCAGTTCGCGCGCCCGGCGCAGTTGCTGTTGCGCAAGCGTGACCCGCGCCGCGAGCGCCTCGCGCTGTGCTGTGAGCCGATCCAGCGCGAGCTGGAAGTCGACGTCGTCCAGATCAATGAGGGGGGCGCCGCGGCGCACGCCCTGCCCCGCGTCGACGTGGATGCGCACGATGCGCGCCGCAACTTCGGCGGCGATGCGGCTTTCGTTGCGCGCCAGCACCGAGGCGCTCGCCACGCGCTGCGGATGAACGAACACGTCGGCCGCCGGGCGCGCCTCGACCGAGACCGGCGCCCCCGCGGCGGGCGCAGCGGTTCCCTGTGCCCGCGTCACCGGGGAAAGCGTTACGGCGAGGACGGCGAATGCGAACACGAGTGCATGCGGTGACCGCGTACGCCAACGCGCGATGTCCATTCGATCCATGAGCGACACGATCCGACCCGGGAAAGGGATAAGTATCACACGACGCTCCGCTCAGTCCGCGGCCGTGATCACGCCGCCCCCGAGGCACACCTCGCCACGGTAGAGCACCGCGCTCTGCCCCGGCGTGACCGCCCATTGCGGCTGCGCGAATCGCATCCGGAAGGACCGTTCCCCGGTGAGCTCGAGCGTGCAGGGGGCGTCGTCCTGCCGGTAGCGGGTCTTCGCGGTCCATGAGGCGCCCCCGGCAGCCTGCGCGTCGGATTCCGGCGCGATCCCGGCGATCCAGTGCGCGTCCGCGGCCTCGAGTCCACCGGCCAGCAGCCACGGATGCTCGTGGCCCTGGACGACGCGCAGCGTGTTGGTGTCGAGCTCCTTGCGGGCGACATACCAGGCCGCGCCATCGCCACCCCGCACGCCGCCGATGCCGATGCCCTTGCGCTGCCCGATCGTGTAGAAGGCGAGCCCGACGTGCTCGCCGATCTGGCGCCCATCGGGCGTGAGGATCGGTCCGGGCCGCATCGGCAGATAGCGGTTGAGAAAGGCGCGAAACGGGCGCTCTCCGATGAAACAGATCCCCGTCGAATCCTTCTTTTGCGCGTTGTGCAGCCCGACCCGCGCCGCGATCTCGCGCACCTCGCGCTTGTGCAGCTCGCCCACCGGGAAGCGGGTGCGCGCGAGCTGCGCCTGGCTCAGCCGGTGCAGGAAATAGCTCTGGTCCTTGCCGGGATCCAGGCCCCGGAGCAACTCGAAGGAACCCGCGCGCTCGCGCACGCGCGCATAGTGCCCCGTGGCAATCGCCTCCGCGCCCAGCGCGATTGCATGCTCGAGAAACGCCCGGAACTTGATCTCGGCGTTGCACAGTACGTCGGGGTTGGGCGTTCGCCCCGCCGAATATTCGCGCAGGAACTCGGCGAACACCCGCTCGCGATACTCGGCGGCGAAGTTGACCGCCTCGATGTCGATTCCGAGCGTGTCGGCTGCGCTCGCCGCGTCGAGCCAGTCCTGGCGCGTCGAGCAGTATTCGTCGTCGTCGTCGTCCTCCCAGTTCTTCATGAACAAGCCGATCACCTCGTGGCCCTGCTCGCGCAGCAGCCACGCGGCGACCGACGAGTCGACCCCGCCCGACATGCCGACAACGATCCGGCGCGCTTTCTCAGACACGGGTATAGAGGCAGCTGGGGTGGGTGTAGATCATCTCGAGCGGGTAGCTCCGAGCGCTCCAGCAGTCCTCGAAGGTCTGCAGCACCAGCGGACTGCGATGTTCCGCCTGCCGCGCGCGGATTTCCGCAGGCGTCAGCCACAGTGCCTCGACGATCCCCTTGTCCAGCCCGCGTGCCGGCTCGTGGAGCACGAGGCGACACGCAAAGGCGAAGCGCACGTAGGTGACATCGAAGCCGGTGGCTTCGGCTCGATAGCGCGACATGTAGACGCCGATGAAGGACACCGGTTCGACGTGGTGTGCGGTTTCCTCGAGCGCCTCGCGAACGACCGCCTGCAACAGGCTCTCGCCCGGGTCGAGGTGACCCGCCGGCTGGTTGAGCCGCAGCCCCTCGCCGGTCTCTTCGCGAACCGTCAGGAAGCGGCCCTCGCGCTCGACGACAGCCGCCACGGTGGTGCTGGGCCTCCAGTAATCCATCCCGTTCGTCCTTTTCCGACTACCCTGCTCGGCATCCGAATCCGGCGCGGCTGCGTCGGCCAAGCGTTTGATTTTACAGAAACTAATGCGTCCGTTCGCCCTGGCCGAGGCGGTTTCGCGGGAGGGGCGGCCGAGAGCCTGATACTGAAGTGTGGTATAAATCCGCGGTTTTTCGACAAGCGTGCATCAAGGGGACACCTGCGCTTTTTGCGTTCCCGCGGGGAGTTTAGCGCCGCTTTTTCCCGATGCAGATGTCCGCCGCCGGCTGTGGGGCAAGTGTTTCAAAAACCTGAGGAGTTGAGTTCATGGCTTTGCTGATAGGGGTTCCGAAGGAAACGGCGAACCGCGAGAAACGCGTTGCGACCGTACCTGAAGTGGTGGAGAAACTCATCAAGTTGGGGTTTTCGGTGGCCGTGGAAAGCGGTGCCGGCGCCACCGCCAACTGCGGGGACGACGACTATCTGGCCGCGGGCGCCGAGATCGTTCCGACGGCTGCTGAACTCTGGGCCAAGTCGGACATCGTCTTCAAGGTGGTTGGCCCGAGCCCGGAAGAAGTGGGGCTCATGCGCGAAGGCGGCACGCTGATCAGCTTCATCTGGCCCGCGCAGAATCCGGAACTCATGGCGCAACTGGCGGCCAAGAAGGCCACCGTGCTCGCCATTGATTCCCTGCCGCGGACGCTCTCTCGCGCCCAGAAGATGGACGCCCTGACCTCCCAGGCCGGCGTTGCCGGCTACCGCGCGGTGGTCGAGGCCGCCAATGCCTTCGGCCGCTTCTTCAATGGCCAGATCACGGCTGCCGGCAAGGTCCCGCCAGCCAAGGTTTTCATCGCCGGTGCCGGCGTGGCCGGCCTGGCGGCGATCGGAACAGCCGCCAGCCTGGGTGCGATCGTGCGCGCCAACGACACGCGCGCCGAGGTTGCCGACCAGGTCGTCTCGCTCGGCGGCGAATTCGTCGGGGTTGACTACGAGGAGGAAGGCTCCGGAGGCGGTGGCTACGCCAAGGTGATGAGCGAGGGCTTCCAGGCTGCGCAACGCGAGATGTACGCCAAGCAGGCTAAGGAAGTCGACATCATCATTACCACTGCCCTGATCCCGGGCAAGCCCGCGCCGAGGCTCATCACCGCCGACATGGTGAAGAGCATGAAGCCGGGCAGTGTCATCGTCGACATGGCGGCCGAGCGGGGCGGCAACTGCGAACTGACCGAACCCGACCAGGCCGTGGTCAAGCACGGTGTCACCATCATTGGCTACACCGATTTGGTCAGCCGACTGGCCAAGCAGTCCTCGACGCTGTATGCCACCAACCTGTGGAGGGTTGCCGAGGAGCTCTGCAAGACCAAGGACGGCGTCATTGACGTCAACATGGAAGACGAGGCCATCCGCGGCCTGACGGTCGTCAAGGAGGGCAACATCACATGGCCGCCGCCGGCGCCGACGGTGACGGCCGCACCACCCGCGGCCGCCAAGCCGGCGTCCGCGCCGGTGGCGAAAAAGGGCCACGGCCACGGCGGTGCCAGCGAACCCATGGCGGGCAAGAAACTGGCGATCATGTTCGCCGTGGCTGCCGTGCTGTTCTGGTTTGTCGGCGCCAATGCACCAGCGGCGTTCCTGGCCCACTTCACGGTATTCGTGCTGGCCTGCTTCGTCGGCTATATGGTGGTTTGGAACGTGACACCGGCACTGCACACGCCACTGATGAGCGTCACGAACGCCATCAGCAGCATCATCGCCATCGGCGCTTTGGTGCAGATCGCGCCACCGAGCGGCGAACCTGGCGGTTGGATTCGCTGGATGGCGGTGGCGGGAATCGCTCTGACTGCAGTCAACATGTTCGGCGGCTTTGCCGTCACCCAGCGCATGCTGGAAATGTTCCGCAAGTAATCCCAGGAGACACCACATGTCTGGAAGTTTAGTAACCGCCTCCTATATTGGAGCGACGATTCTTTTCATCCTCAGCCTGGGGGGGCTTTCCAATCCGGAGACTTCGCGGCGCGGCAACCTGTACGGCATGATCGGCATGACCATCGCGGTGCTCGCGACGGTCTTCGGGCCAAGCGTCACCGCGGCCGGCATCCCCTGGATCATCGGCTCCATGGTGATCGGCGCGGCGGTCGGGCTGTACGCGGCTCGCATCGTGAAGATGACGCAGATGCCCGAACTGGTTGCGCTGATGCACAGCCTGGTCGGTCTGGCAGCGATGCTGGTTGGATTCGCGAGCTACATCGACCCATCGCACCCCCTGAGTGGCGCCGAAAAGACCATTCACGAACTCGAGATCTATGTCGGCATCCTGATCGGTGCGGTCACCTTCTCCGGTTCGCTGATTGCCTTTGGCAAGCTCAACGGCAAGATCAGCGGGTCGCCGATGCTGCTGCCTGGCCGTCACTGGATGAACCTGGCGGGCTTGCTGGTTGTGATCTGGTTCGGTGGCGTTCTGATCGGATCCGAATCCATCGCTGACGGCATGGTCCCGCTGCTTGTGATGTCGGTGATCGCGCTCCTGTTCGGCATTCACATGGTGATGGCCATCGGCGGCGCCGACATGCCTGTGGTGGTTTCGATGCTCAACAGCTATTCCGGCTGGGCGGCGGCGGCGACCGGTTTCATGCTGTCGAACGACTTGCTGATCGTCATTGGCGCCTTGGTGGGCTCCAGCGGCGCGATCCTGTCCTACATCATGTGTCGCGCCATGAACCGCTCCTTCATCAGCGTGATTGCGGGTGGATTCGGCACTGGGGGCGGCACGCCTGCGGCCGCGGGCGCAGGCGCCCAGCCTGCCGGCGAGGTCTTCCCGATTCTGGCTGCGGAGACGGCGGAACTGCTGCGCGAGTCGAAGAACGTGATCATCGTTCCGGGATACGGCATGGCGGTGGCGCAGGCCCAGCACACGGTGTTCGAAATCACCAAGCTTCTGCGCGCGCAGGGCGTCAATGTGCGCTTCGGCATCCACCCGGTGGCGGGCCGCATGCCCGGCCACATGAACGTGCTGCTGGCCGAAGCCAAGGTGCCTTATGACATCGTGTTCGAGATGGACGAGCTCAACGATGATTTCCCCAAAACCGACGTGGCCATGATCATTGGCGCCAACGACATCGTGAACCCGGGCGCACAGGATGATCCGACCAGCCCCATCGCCGGCATGCCGGTGCTGGAAGTCTGGAAGGCCAAAACCTCGATCGTGATGAAGCGCAGCATGGCCTCCGGCTACGCGGGCGTCGACAATCCGCTCTTCTACAAGGACAACAACCGCATGTTGTTCGGCGACGCCAAGAAGATGCTCGACGAGGTGCTGGCCATTTTGAAGGCCTGAGCCGCGACGCCCTGGAAGAGATAGCCAAGGCGGTGAAGTAGCATTCGTCGAACCGGGGCCGCGGGACACTCCCGCTGCTCCGCTAAGAACCTGCCGGATTCGGTGGCTTTCGGGCCACCCGTCCGGCAGTTTTTTTAGTGCAGAATTCCAGCCATGAGTTCCGAACTTCTTTCGGTCTTCCTCACCTACTTCCTCGGCGGCCTGCTGGGGCTGGTGACGATCATCAACCCACCGGCGACCCTGCCCTTCTTCACCGCGCTCACGCGCGACATGGACGATCGGCAGACCCGCGCGCTGGCGCGGCGCGCCTGCGGCTACTGCTTCCTGATCGTCGTGGTGAGCCTCTTTGCCGGTGGTCTGATCCTCAATGCCTTCGGCATCTCCTACGGTGCGCTGCGCGTGGCCGGCGGGATCGTACTTGGCCTGCTCGGTCACGGCATGCTCTACGGCAAGGGCGACTCGGCCGAGACGATGACCCACACCGGGCACAAGAACCCGGCGTTCTTTCCGCTGGCGCTGCCGGGCATCACGGGGCCCGGCACCATCGCGGTGGTGATCGGGATCTCCACCGAGATCCGCGAACTCAACGTCTGGTCCCAGGAACTCGCCGCCTATGCGGCGATGGTCGCGGCAACGCTGGCCGTCTGCGCGCTCGAATGGGCGCTGCTGCACAGCGCGCGGACAATTTCCAAGCGCCTGGGTGTCGGCGCGATTGAGGTGCTCACCCGGCTGATGGGCTTCCTGCTGATCTGCATCGGCGTGCAGTTCATCGCCTCGGGAATCCGGACGCTCATCGTCAGCGGCTGAGCGGGACGCTGACGCAGCGGGCGGCGCACGGATTCGCCCCGCGACCCGGACCGAACGGTCCCGTCAAGTTATCATCGTGGACAGGGAGACTTGGGCCCGCAGCGAAGGAGGTAACAGCACGATGAGGGAAATCGAAGTCGTCGAGGTCATCCCCGCAGACGACGGCCTGCGCAAGATCACACTGTTCGACTACGGGCTGCACATCGCCAGTCCGATCGTCTCGCTGATGTCGCTCACGGTGATCGCGCTGATCATCAACTACGTCAAGCGCGACGACGCCCGCGGAACGATCTGGGAAAGCCACATGAACTGGATGATCCGCACCTGCTGGTGGACGCTGTTCTGGATCGTGATCGCGTTCGCCCCGATCATGGTGCTCAGTGTCGTTTCACTCGGCCTGCTCTCGTTCCTCTTCGTCATCCCGATTCTCTGGTACCTGTACCGGATGATCAAGGGGCTGCTGCGGGCGCTCGACGGGCGCCCGATGCCGCAATAGCGCAGCTTACCGGCCTCGCCCCGCCGGGCGCTCAGGTTCCGCCCGGGCCTGCCGCCGCCAGTTCACGGCGGCTGAGAACGTATTGCGGGACCAGCACCGCCGCGATCAGCACCACGTCCCAGCTGCCGATCGGCAGCAGCGCCGGCTCGTAGATGATCTAGTTCAGAACTGTCTACAAACGGGGCCAACCTCAGTTGGGCGTGTCGAAGGCGTAGAACTGGATGCTCACGGAACTGTTCCTCGGTAGCGGGTCACTTGGGATCGACCGGTTGCACTGCGCTGCCGCTTGCCTCCCCGGACGGCCTCAACCAGCGCTGGCTGGCCAGGATCAAGGCGATCAGCGCCAGGCCGGCGACGTCGCTCATCCAGCCCGGCTTGATCAGGACCAGCGCTGCGATGATCAGCAGCACCCGCTCCCAGCGCCGAGCCGGGCCGAGAAAGAAGTACTCGTGCAGCCCGCCGGCCAGGCAGGTGACGCCGACCGCCGCCGTCACTGCTGCCATCGTCACGGTCAAGAAATCGCCGATCATCAACAGCGACGGCGCGAACACGAACATGAACGGAATGATGTAGCCGGTGAGGCCAAGCTTGACTGCCGCCCAGCTGGTGTCCATCAACGTGCCACGCGAGATGCCGTTGGCCGCATAGACCGCCATTGCCACCGGCGGGGTGATGGCCGACAACACGGCGAAATACAGCACGAACAAGTGCGCCGCCTCCACCTGCACGCCCAGTTTGACCAGTGCCGGAACCAGCAGCGCAACCTGCACGATGTACGCCGGCGTCGTCGGCAGGCCCATGCCCAGCAGGATGCCCGCGAGCATCGTGAGGAACAGCGCCAGGATCAACGAGTTCTGCGACAGGGCCAGCACCACGCCCGTGAAGGCCAGGCCCAGCCCTGTAAGCGTGATGATCCCGATGACGATGCCCGCGCAGGCACAGGCCAGGGCCACCACGAGCGTGTTGCGCGCTCCAAACTCCAGCGCCTCGACGATCGCGCGCCACGTGAAAGTTCGCCGGGTGCTGGCGCGCAGCCAGGTGGTTGGGATGACCGAACCGATGCCGAGCAGCGCCGCAAACGCCGCGCTGCGCCCATTGAGCAGCACCACGATGATCACCACCAGCGGCAGAAACAGGTGCCCGCGCTCGGTGAGCACCTGGCGCATGCGCGGCAGATCGGCCTTGGGCAGGCCCTTGAGCCCGATGCGACGCGCCTCGAAATGCACGGCCATGAATACGGCCAGGTAATACAGCACCGAGGGCAGCACGGCGAAGGCCGCCACGGTGAGGTAAGACACGCCCAGGAACTCGGCCATCACGAAGGCGGCGGCGCCCATGATCGGCGGCATCAACTGCCCGCCGGTGGACGCTACCGCCTCCACTGCTCCGGCAAATGCCGGCCGGTAGCCGGTGCGCATCATCAACGGGATCGTGAAGGTGCCTGTCGTCATGACGTTAGCCACCGCACTGCCCGAGACCGTGCCGAACAGGCTGCTGGTGATCACCGCCACCTTGGCCGGTCCGCCCGAGGTGTGGCCGGCAATCGCGAGCGCGAAGTCCATGAACAACTGCCCCGCCCCACTGCGCTCGACGAACGAGCCGAACAGGATGAACAGCATGACGTAGGTCGCCGAAACATACAGTGGAATGCCGAAGATGCCTTCCGTGGTCAAGTACAACTGATCGAGCATGATGCCGAAAGACTGGTTCCCCAGCGTCAACCCGTAAGCCATGAACACCAGCGCGGTGACGGGCAGCGCCCAGCCCGTGGCGCGCCGCGTGGCCTCGATGATCATCACGATCAGCGCCCCGCCGAACACGTAGTCGGCGACCGTGGGGTCGTCGACGTAGTACATGCGGTTTTCGATGTAGTCCAGGTTGGCGCTTGGGTACAGCGCCGCGGCGACCGCCACCAGCAGCAGCACCACATCCCACCACCCGACGCGTTCGGCGCGCCCGTTGCGCCCTGGCATGATCAGGAACGCCAGCGCCAGCGCGAACGCCAGGTGCAAGCCGCGCATCACGTAGGCGTTGGGCGGCCCGACAAAGGCCACGTAGAGGTGAAATACCGACATCACCACCGCGATCGTGGTGATGGTGCGCCGCGCGAGGGTCACGGGAAGCTGAAGCATGGACGCGCTCCGGCGCCCACAGGCGCCTCAAGGGAAGTTCGCGGCGCGGGCCCAGTAGCCCGCGCCGGAATGGTCGTCAGAGGACGCCTGCTTCCTTGTAGTAGCGCATGGCTCCCTTGTGCAACGGCACGCCGATGTCCTCGGCCATCATCTTGGGTGTCGTGGCGCTCATGGCCTTGGCGATCGCGGCAAGGTCGGCCTTGTTGTCGACCATGCCCTTGAGGACCTTGTAGACCACCGTCTCGTCCAGATCGCAACGCGCAATGACGTGTGTTGCGTAGCCGATGGTCTGCACGTCATTCGTCTGCTTCGGGTAGCTGCCGGCCGGGATGACCAGCTTGGTGTATCCAGGGTTCAGTTTGCGCATGGCCTGGAACTTGTCGTCCGGGATGCCAACGATCTCGATGTCCCGCGCGGAGGCCAGGTCCATGATCGCCGACGCCGGCACGGTGGTCCCGAGCGTGAAGAGCTGGGCATTGTTGTCCTTCATCAGCGACACGGCGTCGGTGTAGGAGACATAGCTCACGCGGTCCATGTCGCCATATTTCAGACCGTAGACTTCGAGCGCCTGCTGGCTGATGAATTCCGCCGTGTTGCCTTTGGGCTGCACGGCAAGGCTCTTGCCCTTCATGTCAGCCAGAGACTTGATGCCCGCACCCGCATTGGCCACGACCTGGAAGTACTGTGGGTACAGCGTGGCCACATTGCAGACGTTGGTGGCCTTGGCGTCGAACGGCGCGCGCCCGGCCACGCCGTCCACGGTGGAGATCGAGTTGGCGAATCCGAGGTCAGCCTTGCCACCCTGCACCGCCTTGACATTGGCGATGCCGGCGCCCGGCAGAACCTGGACCTTCAGGCCGGCCTTGTCGGCGATATTGGCGATGGCACCGCCCAGCGGATACCACGATCCACCTTGCGGGCCCGTCATCAGCTTGACCTGCTGCGCAAATGCGGGGGCAGCCAGAACTCCGGCCAGTGCTGCGGCAAAAACGGTCGTCTTGAAATGCTTCGTCATCGAGGTCTCCTGTGAATCCGATTGTGTTGCGTGTCAGGCACGAACCCTGTTGCGGGTCCTAGCATACTAGCTCACTGCGGGCATCCTTGCCAGTGTGCTTGGCCGATCATGTGCTTGGCCGATCTCACCGGCCGTCTGCTCGCGCGGCGCGATAGCGCGATGCAAGTTCGTCGGCGCCGCGCGCCAGCAGTCCTACGTCCGAGCCGGCCGCGACGAACAGCGCGCCGGCATCGAGCCAGCGTCGGATGTCCGCGTCGACCGAGGTGAGAATTCCGGGCGCCTTGCCGGCGCGGCGAATCCGCCGGATCGCCTCGTCGATGACCGGCTTGACCGCCGGGTTCGCGGTCTCTCCGGGGTAACCGAGCGATGCGTGCAGGTCCGCCGGCCCGATGAACACGCCGTCGACACCGTCCACCGCACAGATGTCTTCGATGTGCTCCAGCGCCTCACCCGTTTCCACCTGGACGAGAAGGCACAGTTCTTCCTGGACGCGCCCGACGTAATCGCGGATGCGCCCGAAACGTGTGGCGCGCGTCGTGCCGCCGACACCGCGCACCCCTTGCGGCGGATAGCGGGTATAGGACACGGCAAGCTGCGCCTCGTGGGCATTCTGGACGAAAGGCACCAGCAGACTCTGCGCACCAACGTCGAGCACCCGCTTGATCGTCACCATGTCGTTCCAGGGCACGCGCACGATCGAGGTCGTCGGGTACGAGGCGGCAGCCTGCAGCTGGGCGAGCACGCTCTCCAGGTCGTTCGGAGCATGCTCGCAGTCGAGCAGAATCCAGTCCAGCCCGGCGCCCGCGATCACCTCGACGCTGTAGTTCGACGCGAGGCTCGACCAGAGTCCGATCTGTGGCACACCGGCGCGCAACCCGCGCTTGAACGCGTTCTTCGTGAGTTCCATCTTCTTGCCTGCTCCTGGTTGTTCAAGAATCCGCGAATCCCCTCCTCAGGATGGGACCCGGCCTTTCCCTTGCAGCGCCGGGGCGGGCGCATTTGCCATCGCCTCGTCAAGCCATTCGATCCAGTGGCGCACCGGCGTCTGCGTTCCCGACTGCAGGTGGGTAATGCAGCCGACATTGGCCGACAGGATCAGTTCCGGTCCTCCCGCCTGCAGCGCGGCGAGCTTGTCTGCGCGCAAGCGCTTGGAGAGCACGGGCTGGAATACCGAATAGGTGCCGGCGGATCCGCAGCACAGGTGCGCGTCGGCCACCGGCAATGGGGTCGCGCCGAGCGAAGCCAGCAGCTGCTCGACCACGCCGCGCACGCCCAGCCCGTGCTGCAGCGAGCATGGCGCGTGGAAGACGACTCGTCCCGGCGCAGCGCGCACCGGCAGCGCGGCGCGGGCCAGCTCCTGCGGCAGCCACTGCGCGGGATCGCGCAGCAGCTCGCTCACCCGCGCGGCTTTGGCGGCGTAGCGCGCGTCGTCGCGCAGCAGATGCGCGTACTCGTGAACCATCGCGCCACAACCCGAAGCGTTGACCACGATGGCCTCAACCCCGGAATCGCTGCCGGGCGCGATCAGCGGCCACCACGCGTCGATGTTGCGCCGCATGTCGTCGAGCGCGCCGTCCGGATCGCCAAGGTGCTGACGAATCGCGCCGCAGCACCCAGAGCGGGAATCCTGCAGTACCTGCACCCCGATCCGATCGAGCACACGCGCGGTCGCCGCGTCGATGCCCGGATGCATGGCCGGTTGCACGCAGCCGTTGAGGATCAGCACCTTGCGCGGGTGCACGCGCGCCGGCCACGCGCCGGCGTCGCGCCGCTGCGGCACCTTGGCGCGCACAGCCGCGGGCAGCAGCGGGCGCATGAATTTTCCCGCGCGCATCGCAGGTCCGAACAGTGCGCGGCGCGTCAAGCCCTCGCGCAACGCCCAGCGCAGCCAGCGCTCGCCGCGCGGTCGCGCGAGGCGCTCGTCGACCACCCGCCGCCCGATGTCGAGCAGCCGACCATAGCGCACGCCCGAGGGACACGTCGTTTCGCAACTGCGACACGTCAGGCAGCGGTCCAGGTGCAGCGCCGTGCGCGCCGTGAACGGCCGGCCTTCGAGCACTTCCTTGATCAGATAGATCCGCCCGCGCGGGCCGTCGAGCTCGTCGCCGAGCAACTGATAGGTGGGACAGGTCGCGGTGCAGAATCCGCAGTGCACGCAACTGCGCAGCACCGCCTGCGCTTCGATCCCGTCGGGCGTTCCGGCAATCCAGTCGGCGAGGTGGGCTTCCATCGTCGCGGCGCCCTAGAGGTCCGGGAACATCCGGCCGGGGTTCAGGATCCCGGCCGGGTCGAAGCGCGCCTTCAGGCGCCGGTGAATTGCGGCAAGCGGCGCCGGAAGCGCCTCGAATACGCCCGCAGCGCGATCGCCGCGAAAGGCCGTCGCATGTCCGCCGGCAGCGCGCGCCGCGGAACGGATCACGCTTGCCGGCGCGCCGGCGCGCAGCCAGCGCAGGGCCCCGCCCCACTCGATCAGGGTCGCGCCAGGCAGTCCCAGCGGCGCGGCGGTATCGGGAACGGCGATCCGCCAGAGCGCCTCGTCCCCCGAGAAAAACGGCGCGGTCTGTTCGCGGATGGCCTCCCAGTGACGCGTCGCCTCGGTGGGATCGGTCACCCGCGCGCCGTGCGCGTCGGCGAACCCACGCACCGCCTGCGCGACGGCCGCGACGGCCCCCGAGAAGCGCACGCGCAGCACCCCATCCTGCCAGCTCGTGGCCGACACCGGCAGCGGCCGCCCCGCCCAACCATGGGCGAGACGGATCGACTCGGCCTCGTTGGCGTCGATGACCACGCTCGTCTCGGCCGCCGGGACGGGCAGCACCTTGAGCGAAACCTCGGTGATCACGCCGAGAATTCCCAGCGAGCCACACAGGACCCGGGAGACGTCGTAGCCGGCGACGTTCTTCATCACCTGACCGCCGAACTCGAGCCAGTCGCCGCGGCCGTCGAGCATCGCGACCCCGAGCACGAAGTCGCGCGCCGCACCGGCCGCAACCCGCCTCGGCCCGGAAAGGCCCGTCGCGATCGTCCCGCCCAGCGTAGCCGCGGCGCCGAAGGCCGGTGGCTCGAAGGCGAGCATCTGCCCCTTCTCGGCGAGCACGTTGCGCAACTCGGCGAGCGGTGTGCCGCAGCGCACGGTGATCACCAGTTCGGTCGGCTCGTAGCTGACGATGCCGGTGTAGGAACGCGTGTCGAGCACTTCGCCGCGCGGTGCCTCGCCGTAGAAGTCCTTGCTGCCGCCGCCGCGCACGCACAGTACGGTGGCGCTGGCGTGGGCGGCGCGGATGCGCTCGCGCAGACCGGCGAGCTCCGGCGGCGCTTCACGCAGCGCTGCAGACATCATCGTCGCTGCGCCTTCAAAACCGCGGCCCGTCGGCGAAAGCCATCTGCCCGGAGCGCAGGCTGAGCTTGCCGTATTCGACGCAGCGCACCAGCGTCGGAATCATCTTGCCGGGGTTGAGCAGACCGGGCACGTCGAACGCGGCCTTGACGCTCTCGAACGCTGCGCATTCCTCGCGCGAGAACTGCACGATCATCGCCGAGATCTTCTCGACGCCCACCCCGTGCTCGCCGGTGATGGTTCCGCCGAAGGCAACGCACAGCTCGAGGATCTCGGACCCGAAGGCCTCGGCCCGATGCCACTCGTCGGGGTCGTTGGCGTCGAACAGAATCAGCGGGTGCAGGTTGCCGTCGCCCGCGTGGAACACGTTCATGCAGCGCAGGGCGTAGCGCTCCTCCATGCCCGTGATCGCCTCGAGCATCGCGCCGATCTTGCGGCGCGGGATCGTGCCGTCCATGCAGTAGTAATCGGGGGAAATCCGCCCGGCGGCCGGGAACGCATTCTTGCGCCCCGACCAGAAGAGCTGGCGTTCGGCCTCGGACTCCGAGACCCGGATCGCCGTGGCACCGTTCGCGCGCAGCACTTCCTGCATGCGGCCGATCTCCTCTTCGACCTCCTCCGGCGTTCCGTCCGACTCCGCCAGCAGGATCGCCGCGGCGTCGAGGTCGTAACCGGCGTGCACGAACTGCTCGACGGCGACCACCGCCTTGCGGTCCATCATCTCGAGACCGGCCGGGATGATGCCCGCCGCGATGATGTTCGCCACGGCGTCGCCGGCCCGGCGCACATCGTCGAACGACGCCATCAGCGCGCGCGCCAGCACCGGGCGCGGAATCAGCTTGACCGTGACTTCGGTGATCACGCTGAGCATGCCCTCGGATCCGACCATCAGCGCCAGCAGGTCGAGACCGGGGGCATCCGGCGCGGCGGAGCCGAACTCGACGATTTCGCCCTCGATCGTCACCGCGCGCACCCGCAGCACGTTGTGAATCGTCAGCCCGTACTTCAGGCAATGGACCCCACCCGAATTCTCCGCGACATTGCCGCCGATCGTGCATGCAATCTGCGACGAGGGATCGGGCGCGTAGTAGAGCTTGTGGGGAGCCGCCGCCTCGGAGATCGCGAGGTTGCGCACGCCCGGCTCCACCCGCGCAGTGCGCGAACGCGGGTCGAGTTCGAGGATACGCTTGAAGCGCGCCAGCGACAGGACCACACCGGCGCCATGGGGCATCGCGCCGCCCGAAAGGCTGGTCCCGGCGCCGCGCGCGACAACCGGAACATCGAGTTCGCAACAGGCGCGCAGAATCGCGCAGACCTGTTCCTCGGTATCGGGGATGACAACCGCCATCGGCAGTTGCCGGTAGGCACTGAGCGCATCACACTCGTAGGGGCGCGTGTCCTCGTCCCGGGCGAGGATCGCGCTTTGCGGCACAATCCGCGCGAGTGCCGCGACAACCTGCGCCTGGCGCTGGGCCGTGGGAACCACCGATGCGTCCGCAAAGCGGGGCGCGGGCGTGTCGTTCATCGCGGGGGTCAGGGTCGGGAACCATGACATGGAAGGTGGATGACAGACAGATGATAACGAGAAAGCGTCCCATCCGGTTTGGACCCTGCCGATGACGCCAACCCAACCCCTGGGAGAACACACGCGGGGGGAGGCTGCGGCCGGGCGCTGGGCGGGTTACCTGTTGCTGGCTGCGGGGATGGCGCTGGTCGGCACCTACGTGGCGCTCGCCAAGCCGCTGACGGCGGTGTTTCCGGTGTTCCTGCTGGCGTGGCTGCGCTTCGCGATCGCGTCCGTGGTGATGGTCCCGTGGGCACGGCGCGGCAGCCGTGACGCGGCGATCGACGCGCCGAGCCGCCGCGCGCTCTTCCTGCAGTCGCTCTTTGGCAACTTTCTGTTCTCGATCTGCATGCTCACCGGCGTTTCGCTGACCTCGGCGACGGCCTCGGGCGTGATCCTGAGTTCGCTGCCCGCCGCGGTCGCCGCGCTGTCGTGGCTGTTCCTGCGCGAACGCGTCGGGCTGCGGGTGGCCGCGGCGGTCGCCCTGGCCGTCGCCGGGCTGGGCATTCTCACCCTCGCTCGCGCCGGCACCGCCGATGCGGCATCGAGCGCGCTGGGGAACCTGCTGGTGCTCGGCGCGGTCGTATGCGAGGCGATCTACGTGATCCTCGGCAAGAAGCTCACGGCGACCCTGTCGCCCAAGCGCATCTCGGCGCTGATCAACCTGATCGGACTGGCGCTGATGACCCCGCTGGGCCTGTGGCAGGCCTGGGGATTCGATTTCACGGCGGTTTCCGCCGGCATCTGGGCGCTGCTCGTCTTCTATGCGCTCTCGGCGAGCATGTTCTCCACCTGGCTGTGGCTGAGCGGGTTGCGCCATGTGCCGGCCAGCCACAGCGGCGTGTTCACGATCGCGATGCCGATCGCGGCGAGCGCGGTGGGCGTGCTCTTTCTGGGCGAGCAACTGGGCATCGCACACGCACTGGCTTTCGGGTGCGCCGCGCTGGGCGTCGCGCTGGTCGCGTGGCCGACCTCGGGCAGCGCTGGTCCGCATCCCCGATCAGGACAGTCATCGATTTGACAGGATTGCCGCGCCTAGGCAAGCTTCGGGTTGGTCGCACTGACGTGCCGGGAGAGACCCGCAGCCTGTCATTCAGGCGGTGGGCGCCGAAGGTGTATCGCCCCGAAAACTCTCAGGCAAAAGGACTGGCACTGATGCGACCCTCTGGAGAGTAGGCGCGCGCTCTTGCGCGACGCCTCGCCGAAGGAAACAGGTGCGTGGCCCGGCTCAACCCGGTCCGGGCACTGAATGTCTCAGGCAAATGGACAGAGGGGGCTCCCTGGAATCGACGCCGGCCGAAAGCCGGAGCAACCTGGAGCCTCACCTTGGAAAACCCTGCCGACCTCAAGTACACCGAAACGCACGAGTGGGTTCGCCTGAACCCCGACGGCACGGTGACCCTCGGAATCACCGACCACGCGCAGGCCGCGCTCGGCGACATGGTCTACGTTGAATTGCCCGCTAGCGGCCGCAGTCTCGCGCGCGGCGACGCCTTCGTTGTCGTCGAATCGACCAAGGCCGCCTCGGACGTCTACGCGCCGATCGCCGGAGACGTGGTCGCGACCAACGACACGCTCGCGGACGCGCCGCAGCAGATCAACGAGGACCCGTTCGGTGCTGGCTGGCTGGTGAAAATCAAGCCCGCCGACCCCGCGGAACTCGACGCGCTGCTGTCGGTGGCCGACTACACGGCCGGCCCCGGCGCTGCCTGAGCGTTCCAAGCCGCAACGCGGGCCACATGCCGTGGCCCTTCGCCCCTGTCGGGTGCGCATCCCCACCGTGAGTTCCAGATGATTCCCGTTGAGCAAGAATCCAACGCCGTTGCCGCTCTCTTTGGCGCCGACGAATTTCACTCTCGCCATATCGGACCCAACGCCGCCGATGTGGCGCGCATGCTCGCCGTGCTCGGTGTCGCGTCGTGCGAGGAATTGATTCGGGAAACCGTCCCGGCGAACATCCTGCTCGATGCGCCGCTCGCGCTGCCGGCCCCGATCCCCGAGGCCGCGGCGCTCGCGCAATTGCGCGAACTCGCGTCGCGCAATGAGGTGTGGCGCTCGTACATCGGCGCGGGCTACTACGGGACCATCACCCCCGAGCCGATCCGGCGCAATGTGCTCGAGAACCCCGGCTGGTACACCGCCTACACGCCCTATCAGGCGGAAGTGGCGCAGGGTCGCCTCGAGGCGCTGCTCAACTTCCAGCAGATGGTGATCGACCTCACGGGTCTGCCGATCGCCAATGCCTCGCTGCTCGACGAAGCCACCGCCGCCGCCGAGGCGATGGCGGTGTGCCGACGTGCGTCCAAGCTGGCCGTCAACGCGTATTTCGTCGAGGCCGCCACGCACCCGCAGGTGATCGAAGTGCTGCGCACGCGCGCACGCTGGATGGAGATCGAACTGCTCGTCGGCGAACTCGATTCACTCGATCCAGCGGCAGTGTTCGGCGCACACCTCCAGTCGCCCGACACGCTGGGTCGCGTGCGCGACTATCGCGCGGCCATCGCCGCACTCCACGCGGCCGGTGCGCGGGTCTGCGTCGGTTCCGATCTGCTCGCGCTGATGCTCATCGAGTCGCCCGGTGCGACCGGCGCGGACATCGCCATCGGCTCGAGCCAGCGCTTCGGCGTGCCGGTGGGCTTCGGCGGCCCGCACGCCGCGTTCATGGCGGCGCGCGAAGATCTGCTGCGCATGCTTCCCGGGCGCATCATCGGTGTGTCGAAAGACGCGCTCGGCGCGAACGCGCTGCGCATGTCGCTGCAGACCCGCGAACAGCACATCCGGCGCGACAAGGCCACCAGCAACATCTGCACCGCGCAGGCGCTGCTGGCCAACATGGCTTCCTTCTACGCGGTCTACCACGGCCCCGAGGGGCTGCGCCGGATCGCGCGGCGCGTGAACGCGCTCACGCGCGCGCTGGCCGGCTTCGCCGGCGCCGCGCTGCGTCCGGCTTACGACAGCTACTTCGACACGCTGGTCTTCGACGCCGGCAGCGCCGCCACCGAAATCCGCGAACGCGCTGCGCTTTCGCGTATCAACCTGCGCGAGTTTGCCGGCGTCGGCGCGACGGAGCGCTTCGCCATCAGCCTCGACGAAACGGTGACCCTTGCCGATCTGGGCGACCTGGTCTTCGTGCTCACCGGCGAGCGCCTGCACCCGGTCATGATCCAGGGCGCCGTCGAGGCGCTCGCGCCCGAGGCCGAGTCGATCGACCCGGCGCGGCGACGCACCGATCCCGTGCTCACGCATCCGGTGTTCAACCGCTACCGCAGCGAAACCGAGTTCATGCGCTACCTCAAGAAACTCGAGAACCGCGACATCTCGCTGGTGCACTCGATGATCGCGCTGGGCTCGTGCACGATGAAGCTGAACGCCGCTGCCGAGATGGCCCCGGTCAGCTGGCCCGAATTCGCCTCCCTGCACCCCTTCGTTCCGAAGGCCCAGGCAAGCGGCTACTACCAGATGCTCGAGCAGCTCGGCGCGTGGCTCTGTGAAATCACCGGCTTCGCCGCGGTCTCCTTCCAGCCGAACTCGGGCGCGCAGGGGGAGTACGCGGGGATGCAATCGATCCTGCATTTCCTCGAGTCGATCGGTCAGGGCGAACGCGACGTCTGCCTGATTCCCGCTTCGGCACACGGCACCAACCCGGCCACCGCGCAAATGCTGGGGATGCGCATCGTGGTCGTGGCCTGCGACACCAAGGGGAACATCGACGTGACCGACCTGCGCGCCAAGACCGCGCAGCACGCGGGGCGGGTGGCCGCGCTGATGGTCACCTACCCGTCGACCCACGGCGTGTTCGAGGGATCGATCCGCGAAATCTGCGCGATCATCCACGAGGCCGGCGGCCAGGTGTACATGGACGGCGCCAACCTCAACGCGCAGGCGGGTCTCTCCAAGCCGGGGCAGATCGGCGCCGACGTCTGCCACATGAATCTGCACAAGACCTTCGCGATTCCGCACGGCGGCGGCGGTCCGGGCATGGGGCCGATCGCGGTCGCGTCCCATCTCGCTCCGTTCCTGCCCGCCGATCCGTTCGGCACCGGACGCGCGCGCGCTTCCGGGCAGCGCAGCGCCAGCGTCCCGGGCAACCCGGTCGATCCGCTCGGCTCCAGCGTATCGTCCGCGCCGCTGGGCAGCGCGCTGATCACCACGATATCGTGGATGTACGTGCGCATGCTCGGCGCCAGCGGCGTTCGCAAGGCGACCGAAATCGCGATCCTCAACGCGAACTACGTCGCGACCCGCCTCGAAGGAGCATTCCCGGTGCTCTACCGCGGCGAGCGCGGCCGCGTCGCGCATGAGTGCATCCTCGACATGCGCCACCTCAAGGCAAGCTACGGGGTGAGCGCCGAGGACGTCGCCAAGCGGCTGATCGACTACGGCTTCCACGCGCCCACGCTCTCGTTCCCGGTCGTCGACACGCTGATGGTCGAGCCGACCGAGTCCGAGTCGCTCGCGGAACTCGACCGGTTCTGTGATGCGATGCTCGCCATCCACCGCGAGTTGGAGGCGATCGGACGCGGCGAACTCGATCGGGTCGACAACCCTTTGAAGTGCGCGCCGCATACCGCCGCCGAAGTCGCCGGCGAATGGCCCCACGGGTACTCGCGGGAACTCGCCGCCTATCCGCTCGCCTACCTGCGCGAGGCAAAATTCTGGCCCTTCGTCAAACGCGTCGACAACGTTGCGGGCGATCGCTCGCTGGTGTGCACCTGCCCGCCGGTGTCGGATTACGAGAGCACGGAGGACGGGCAATGAGCGAAGAACTCCGGCACATCCCGCTCGACGCCATCCACCGCGCCCTGGGCGCGCGCTTCGGGGCCTTCGCCGGCTTCGACATGCCGATCCAGTATCCCGAGGGGCTGCGCAGCGAGCACCTGCACACGCGCGACAAGGTCGGCCTGTTCGATGTCTCGCACATGGGGCAGTTGCGCGCCCGGGCCCGGGACGCTCGGGTGGCGACGCTGCATGCCGAACTCGAGCGCGCGCTCCCGGTGGATTTCGACGTTTGGCCGATCGGGATGCAGAAGTACTCGCTGCTGCTCAACGACACCGGCGGGGTCGAGGACGACCTGATGCTGGTGCACCTTCCCGACGAGGTCCGGCTGATCGTCAACGCGGGCAACCGTGACCACGACCTGGCGCTGCTGCGCGAGCGCTGCCCCCACGTGGAGTTCACCTGGGTGGACGCAGCGCTGATCGCGCTGCAGGGGCCGCATGCCGAGCGCGTGCTCGCGGGACTCGATCCTGCCGCAGAAGCAATGCGCTTCATGGAAGCCCGCGAACTGACACTGCTGGGCGTGCCCTGCTTCACGACGCGCTCCGGCTACACGGGCGAGGACGGCTACGAGATCTCGATCCCCGCCGGCGAGGCACCGCGCGTCGCGGAGCGCCTTCTCGAGGATCGCTCGGTGCGCCCGGTCGGGCTTGGCGCGCGCGACACGCTGCGCCTCGAGGCGGGGCTGCCGCTGCATGGTCACGAGATTACCCCGAACACGCTGCCGATCGAGGCGGGGCTCGGGTTCGGCATTCCCAAGTCGCGCCGGGTCGGCCCCAAGGCGGGTGGATTCCCCGGCGCCGGTCCGATTCTCGAACAGATCGCGCAGGGCACCCGCCGCAAGCTCGTCGGGTTGGCGTCCTATGAGGCGATTCCGATCCGCGCGCACGCGGCGATCGTCACCGAAGACGGACGCCAGGTGGGCGAAGTGACCAGCGGAACGATTTCGCCGACCTTGAACCACCCGGTGATGCTCGCCTACATCGAGCAGTCGATTCTGGACGACACCGGAAAGGTCGCGCTGCACGCGATCGTGCGCGACAAGCGCCCGGCGGTGCACGTCACGCCGCTGCCCTTCGTGCCGAAGCGCTACAAGCGCTAGCTGCGCGGCGTGGCGCCGTTCCGGTTCGTGCGCGGGTATTCGTGGTGGCGTGCTGTCGTCAGGCTTGTGCGCGACCGTTCGTCGTGGCGTGCTGTCGTCAGGCGTCCTTGAGTCGCCGCTCGATACCGGCTTGGTCAGGACGCCTGACCACATCACGCTTCGGAGCGCGTCGGCGCACGACCCAGCAAGTCGGCAAGCACAGCACTCGTGCCAGCAGTCGCCGCGCGTGCCACGCGAATGGCTCGCACAGGTCTCACGCGAGCGCTGGTGTGGCGCTCCGCGCTCCCGCGCTCCCGATCGGCCCGTGATCCGATCGGGCGCACGTCCGCCAGCGGCGCGCTGGGCACTGCTGGGGCGTACAGGTACTGGTGAGCGATTCGTTCGTGCGGGTCGCGCAGATGCCTCGTACGTCCTTGTTGCAGGCTTATGTTTTCGCCGGCGGGCGGCCTCGCGGCGCGTGGCACCCGGGTAACGAGCCGGGCGCCCGCCGCGAGACGCTTCGCCGTCGTTGCCGCACGCGTGGCGCGCGTGCCGTGTTGCGGTATCGCAGCGATCTGCCGGCGAGCCGAGACGCCACCCAGCGCGGTGTGGTCAGGCGGCCGCGCCGAGCGGGTATCGAGCCGCGAACGCGGACGCCTGACCGCGGCGCGCCACACCCCGACCAATGCGCGCCACGCCCCGGCAGATGCGCGCCAGACGACAACGCCGCGCTACGAAATTTTCCCCAGCCGCACCACCGTCGTGCCCGGCTGCAGTTGCGCGACCGATGGCATCACCAGCACGGTGTTGTCGTAGGGCGTGCGAATGACCTCGTCGCCGTCGTAGCCGATCGGCGTCCCCGCCTTCGGGATCACCTCGAGTCCGCGGTAGTACTCGGCAAAGCGGAACTCCCGGGTCCTGGCAACCACCGGCTCGGTCACCGTGATCAGATGCTGGTGCGCCGGCGGCGTGACGCGCAGCCGCGGCTGGACGAAGTCCGGCGCGGCGATGCCGGTGAGTTCGAGAAAACGCAGCGTGGTGTCGATTGCCACGTCGGCCGCCGCCGCTTCCCAGTGCTGTCCGCATTCGATCAGGATCGCGGTGCGCGAATCCTTGGGATCTCCGAACGGTCCGCGCTCGATCATGCGCAGCCCGGCCGGATGGCCCGTGTCCATCAGCAGGTGCCCGGGCACGCCGACGCGACGCGCGTAGGCCGCGCTCTTTTCGCCACCCTTGCCCACTACGCCGCACACCATGATCGGGTCGCAAGGCTCATGCATCGAGTGGATGTCGAGCAGGTAATCGGTGGCGTCGATGATCGGTCGCAACGCGCGCGCCCGACGCAGTTCAACGGAGTCACGCGTGCCGTACATCGCGTCGTCGCCCCACACCCGGTTGTAGTCCTCTTCGACGAAACGGCTGCGATCGGGATCCGCGGGATCCCAGCGCGCGTAGGCCGCGATGTTGGCGAAGACCAGCGTCAGCGAGCCGGCCTGCGGCCGGAAATTCTCGCGCAGCAGCCAGTCGAGTGCGATCGCGCCGCAGATCTCGTTGCCGTGCGTGAGCGCCTGGACGGTCACGGCGGGACCGGGCCGGCCGCTGTCGAGACGGGTCACGTACTCGACTCCGGTGTTGCCGGCACGGTGGCGCGAGATGTCGGGGGCGCTCAACTCGATGGCGCGCTCCTGCGGGCGCGGATTCACGTGTCCGGCACTTGGGCTGGTCATCGGCTGTTCTCCTTTGCGTAGTCTGCGATCCTGGCGAGCACCACCTCGAGCTTGCGCCGGAACGCATCGAACCCGTCGTGCTTCTCGCGCCGTTCCTCGTCCATATAGAGCCGCTTGTTGATCTCGATCTGCAGGCTGTGCCGAGCGTTGGCCGGGTCGGAGAACGCCCTCACCAGTTCGACCCCCTTGTAGGGGTCGTTGACTGCGACGTCGTAGCCAGCTTCAGCGAACAACCCACGCACCAGCTCGGTGAATTCGCCCGAGCAGGTTGTGCCGTCGCGATCGCCCAGCACGATGTCGGCCCGCACGGAGCCCAGCGCGCCCTCGTCCGTAACGCCGCTGACGGCCGGCATGGAATGGCAGTTGACGTGATAGACCATGCCGTGACGCGCATGCGCCGCGTCCAGCAGCCGCTTGAGCTGCTGTTGGTAGGGTCGCAGGTAGTGCTCGACACGATGGCGCACCTCGGCCACGGGCAGGCGGCGCGCATAGATTTCCCGCCCGTCCTCGAGCAGACGCCAGATGGCGGCCTTGCCGATTGCCGCCTTGCCGCTGGGGCTGTACTCGTCGGGCCAGTCGCCTTCGACGAGATCGAGGTCGATGTCGCCGGCCGCGCGATTCGGATCGATATAGGTGCGCGAGAAACCCGCCTCAAGAAGCACGCCGCCGAGGCCTTGCACGCCGCGGTAAAGCTCGCCGATGAACTTGTCCTCGGCATCGCTCAGATCGAACTCGCTGACCGCGTGCCCGAAGTCCTCGGGGAACACGTCGCTCGAATGGGGCGAGTCCAGGACGAGCGCGACTGGCTCGCCGCGCGGCTCGTACAGATGCCAGACGGGCTGGCGCGGCGGCACCAGCCGCGGGCGCGGGCTCGCGTCGAAGCGCGGCGTTTCGTTGGGGGCGTGGGGCTCTTGCCTGGGTTTCATGTGTCTTCGTCAAGGTGACAGGCCGACTTGCGGCCCGGCTGGATCTCCCGCAACGCAGGTTGCTCGAGGCGGCAGCGCTCGAACGCGTGGGGACAGCGCGGATGGAAATGGCACCCGGTGGGCGGATGCAGGGGAGAAGGAATTTCGCCACGGATGGGCTGATAGCGGCGCGCGCGCCGATCGAGCCGCGGCACCTCGGCAAGCAGCGCCTGCGTGTAGGGATGGCTTGGCGCGGCGTAGATCTCGGCCATCGGCCCGCTTTCCACGATCCGCCCGAGATACATGATCAGCACCCGCTCGGTGATGTGATGCACCACTCCAAGGTCGTGGCTGATGAACAGGTAGGTGAGACCGAGCTGGTCGCGCAGGTCGAGGAACAGGTTGAGCACCTGCGCCTGCACGGAAACATCAAGCGCGGCCACGGCCTCGTCGCAGACCAGGAATTCCGGCTTGATGGCCAGCGCCCGGGCGATGCCGATGCGCGCCCGTTGCCCACCCGAGAACTGATGCGGGTAGCGGCGTGCGAAATCGGGGTCGAGTCCCACCTGGCGCAAGATGCCGGCGACGTAGTCCAGCGCCTCGCCGCGCGGAATCAGCCCGTGGGCAACGGGCGCCTCGGCGATCGCCTGACCAACCCGCATGCGCGGGTTCAGCGAAGCAAAGGGGTCCTGAAAGATCATCTGGATCGCGGGTCGCTGGCCGGGGCCATGGGACACCGGCTCACCGCGCAGCAGCACCTCGCCCTCGGTGGGCTCGTACAGGCCGCAGATCACGCGGCCGATGGTCGATTTGCCGCAACCCGATTCACCGACCAGCCCGACGACCTCGCCCGCACCCACCTCGAAGCTCACCCGATCGACCGCGTGAACCGTGCGCTCCTCGACCCGCGCGCCCAGGCGCCGGGCGAAGCGCTCGATCACGTCGAGCCGCTTGACGAAGCGCTTGGAGACGGCGCGCACTTCGAGCATCGGCTCGCTCATGGCGTCACCATCTCGTTGATCGGGTACAGGCAGCGCACCAGCCGTGGGGCGTGCTCCGGCGCGGTGGAGCCCGGCAGCGGAGTCAGCGGCACGGGTTGCCGGCAGGATTCGAGCGCGCGATCGCAGCGCGCGAAGAACGCGCAGCCCTCGCCCAGACCGATCAGCGACGGCGGCATGCCGGCGATCTGGCGCAAGCGCGCTCCCGGGGGATTGTTGGCGGGGACCGACTCGAGCAGGCCGCGCGTGTACGGATGCGCCGGCGCATCGAGCACCATGTCCACGGGACCGTCCTCGACCACGCGCCCGGCATACATCACCGCGACGCGGTTGGCGAGCCCGGCAACGACCGCGAGGTCGTGCGTGATCCAGATCAACGCGGCGCCGGACTCGCGCACCAGTTCCTGCATCTCGTAGAGGATCTGCCCCTGGACCGTGACGTCGAGCGCCGTGGTCGGCTCGTCGGCGATGATCAGCGCAGGCCGATTCAGCAGCGCGATGGCGATGGCCACCCGCTGGCGCATTCCGCCCGAGAACTGGTGCGGATACTGATGCAGGCGTTGCTCCGGCGAGGCGATTCCGACGCGTTCCAGCACCTCGCAGCAACGCGCGCGCGCCGTCTGCTCGGACACCTGCTCGTGCGCGCGGATCGCCTCGATCATCTGCGTATCCACCCGCAACACGGGGTTGAGCGTCATCATCGGATCCTGAAAGATCATCGCGATGCGCCGGCCGCGAATGCTGCGCAGCTTCTCTTCGGGAGCACCGATGAGTTCCTCGCCATCGAAGCGAATGCTGCCCCCGGCGATGCGACCCGGCGGGTCGATGAGTCCGATGATCGAGAAACCCGTGACCGACTTGCCCGATCCGGACTCTCCAACCAGCCCGAGCACTTCGCCGGCCTCGACACGCAGACTCACCCCGTTGACGGCCGTGAGCACGCCGTCGCGGGTCGCGAATTCGGTGCGCAGCTCATTGATTTCCAGGAGGGCCATCAAGCGACTCGTTTGGGCGGCGGCATCAGGGCGGGGCGAGCCACGCGCTAGTGCGCGAGCCGCGGATTGAGCACGTCGCGCAACTGGTCGCCGACCAGGTTGATCGACAGGATCGTGAGCAGGAGCGCAACGCCCGGATAGACCGAGATCCAGTACTTGCCCGAAAGCAGGAACTCGAAGCCGTTGGAGATGAGCAAGCCCAGCGACGGCTCGGTCGTCGGCAGGCCCAGGCCGAGAAACGAGAGCGTGGCCTCGAGTGCGATCGCGTGCGCGACCTGCACCGTGCCCACGACGATCATCGGGGGCAGCACGTTGGGCACGAGGTGGCGCAGCACGATCCGCGCCGAGCTCAACCCCAGGCCGCGTGCGGCCTCGATGTAATCCTTGCTGCGCTCCACCAGCGCGGCCGAGCGCGAAGTGCGCGCGTAATAGGCCCACTGCACGGCCACCAGCGCGATGATGATCTTGTCGATGCCCTTGCCAAGCGTTGCGATGAGAATCAACGCCACCAGAATCGCCGGGAAGCCAAGCTGAATGTCGACGATGCGCATCAGGATCTGTTCGAAACGTCCGCCCACGTAGGCCGCCACGATGCCCAGCGTGCCCCCGATCGACAGGGCAATCACGCCGCTGGTGACCCCGACGCTGAGCGACACGCGCAGCCCGTAGAGGATGGCCGAGACCATGTCGCGCCCCTGCCCGTCGGTGCCCAGCACGTAGACCATGTCGCTTACGGCTGAACTCTGACCGGGTCGCAGGCGCGCGTCCATGATGTCGAAAGCCGCGAGGTCGTAGGGGTTCTGCGGCGCGATCCACGGCGCGAAGATCGCCAGCACGAGGACCAGCACAAGCAGTCCGAGCCCGAAGAGCGCAAGCCGCGACGCCGCGAAATCGCCGACGAAACGGGAAAACGGCGTCTGCGACGCGGGCTCGACGCTCATGCCTCGGCCCCTGACGAAATCCGCACCCGCGGGTCGAGCACCGAGTAGAGCAGGTCGACGAGCAGGTTGATCGTGATGAACATCAGCACCGTGATCATCAGGTAGGCGACGACGACGGGACGGTCGAGCTGGAAGATCGAATCGATCACCAGCTTGCCCATGCCGGGCCAGGCGAAGATCGACTCGGTGACGATCGCGAACGCGATCACCGAGCCGAGTTCGAGTCCGATCACAGTCACCAGCGGGATCATGATGTTCTTGAGCAGATGCACGCCGAGCACTCGCGACTTGCTCAGGCCCTTGGCGCGGGCGAATTTGATGAAGTCGAGCAGGATGTTCTCGCGTACCTGCGCGCGGGTCAGCCGGATGATGAGCGAGAGTTTGAACAGAGCCAGGTTGAATGCCGGCAGCAGCGCGTAGCGCAAGCCATCCCAGTGCACGATCGAGAGCTTCATGCCGAGGAAATCAACCACCGGGCCGCGCCCGGTCGAGGGCAGCCAGCCAAGTTGAACGGCGAACAGCATGATCAGCAGCAGTCCCACCCAGAAGGTGGGCAGCGAGAAGCCGAGAATCGACCCGGCCATGATCGCTTTCGATATTCGGCTCTCGGGCTTGAGCCCCGCGTAGAGCCCCAGCGGAATCCCGAGCGTGATCGAGATGATCATCGCCAGCACCGCAAGCTCGAGCGTCGCCGGCATCCGCTCCAGAATCACCTCGAGCGCCGAACGACCATAGACGAAACTCTTGCCGAGGTCTCCCTGCACCGCGTTGGTCAGGAAGATCGTGTACTGCTGCCACGCCGGCTTGTCCAGACCGAGCGCGACGGTCGCCCGTTCGCGCTCGATCTGATCGGCCTCGGGATTGATCAGAATCTCGACCGGGTCGCCGACCATGAACAGGCCGGCGAACACCAGCATCGAGGTGACCAGCAACACCAGCGCGGTCTGCGCCAGCCTCCGCAAGACGTAGACCGTCATGGATACCGACTACTTGGCCGGGCGAGCCTCGAAAGCCATGGTGTACTGGTCGGCGCGCGCGGTGTACGCGATGCCTTTCTTGGTCGCCCAGGCCGAGACTTCGTAGTGCAAGGGGATGAGCCCCTGCAGCGCCATCGCCTTCTCGCTCGCGGCCGCGAGCAGCAGCCGGCGCTTGGTGTCGTCGATCTGCACCATCGCCGAGGTGATCATCGCGTCCAGCCCGACGTCCGAGAAGCGGCCGCGGTTCGCCGCCCCCATTCCCTGGTCACGGTCGTAGGTGCCCAGCAAGGCGCGCAGCGGGGACGATGTGTCGCCGGTCTCCGCACCCCAGCCCGCGAGCAGGAACGAGAACTCGAGCTTGGTGCCGCGCGAAAAGAAGATGGCCGATGGCATGGTTTCGAGCTTGGTGTCGATCCCCACCCGCGTGAGGAACTGCGCCACCGCCTGCGCGATCTTCTCGTCATTGATGTAGCGATTGTTGGGCGCGTGCAGCGTCAGTCCGAAACCATCCGGGTAACCGGCTTCGGCAAGCAGTTTCTTGGCGCCTTCGGGGTCGAACTTGTCGGGCTTGAGTCTGGGGCTCGTGCCGTAGAACTGGTCGGCGAGAAGTTGCCCGGCGGGAACCGCCTGGCCCTCCATGATCCGCTCGACGATCGCGTCGCGGTTGATCGCCATCGACATCGCCTTGCGCACCCGCGGGTCACGCAGCGGGTTGGCTTCCATCGGCTGGCCGCTCTTGGTGCGCACGAACGGGGAGTTGGTGGCGCGTCCCGAATCCATGTGCAGATAGATCAGCCGGTTCGACACCGCACTGGCGACGGTGAGATTCTTGTTCGCGCGGATCATCGCCATGTCGGCGGTCGGCACGGCCTCGATCATGTGCACATCGCCCGAGAGCAGCGCCGCCACCCGGGCGGAACTGTTGCTGATCATGCGCAATTGCACCTTGTCCCAGGCCGGCTTCGGACCCCAGTACGCGTCGTTGCGAGTGTAGAGGACCCGGTCACCGGCCTTGTACTCCACGAACTTGAAGGGCCCGGTGCCGATCATCGCCTTGCCCGAGTTGTAATCCTCGGTCTTGGCGGTCTCTGCGACCGCCTTGGGAACGATCAGCACGGCGACCATGTCGCGCGGCAGCGCGGGATTGGGCAAGGCCGTCTTGAAGATCAGCGTGTGCGCGTCGGGCGCCGTGGCCTCGATGATCGGCTTGACCCAGACGGCGAACGATGCCGGGCTGTTGGGGACGTTGGGAATGCGCTTGAAGGTCGCCAGCACATCGTCGGCCGTGAACGGCTTGCCGTCGTGCCACTTGACGTTCTTGCGCAACTTGAATTCCCACGTGTTCGCGTCGAGCGCCTTCCACGATTCGGCCAGCTGCGGCTTGATGTTCTGGAACTCGTCGGTGGTGATCAGCGTCTGGAAGACATGCCGGGCCGCCGCGTTGTTCGGGGTCAGCTGGTGATAGTGCGGGTCGAGCGAGGTGATCGGGGTCGACAGGCCGATGACCAGTTCGGTCGCGTGCGCGCCGAGGGCCACGACCGCGAGAACCAGCCCGGTAGCCAGTTTGCGGAACCAGTGCGCCATGTGAGCAGTCTCCAGAAGAGGGGTAGCGAACATCGCCGACGCGGCTCCTGCGCAAGCGCAGATTCAGCCCGACGGCATGCCAACCTCTCATCTTACTAAATTCCAGGCCCTTCTGAGGGCGGGGGCTCTTGGCTCAGGCGCGAAAGATCTTCCCCGGGTTCATGATGTGGTCGGGGTCGAGGGCGTTCTTGATCCGGCGCATCAGTTCGACTGCGTCTTCGCCCGCTTCCTCGCACAGGAATCCCATCTTGTGCAGGCCGATGCCGTGCTCTCCGGTGCAGGTCCCGTCCATCGACAGCGCGAGGCGCACGATCTCGTCGTTGAGGCGCTCGCACTCCGCCATCTCCGCCGGATCCTCCGGGTTCACGAGGATCACCGCGTGAAAGTTTCCGTCGCCCACGTGTCCGAGGATCATCGTGGGCACGGTGGCCCGATCGAGGATCGCGCGCGCGCCGATCAGCGAGTCGGCGAGCCGCGAGATCGGCACACAGGTGTCGGTCGAGATGGCGCGGCAGCCCGGGCGGACCTGCAGGCAGGCGAAATAGGCATTGTGCCGGGCGTTCCACAGTCGCGTGCGCTCCTCGGGTCGTGTCGCCCATTCGAAGTCCTGGCCGCCGTTGTCACGCGCGATCTGCTCGACGGTGTCGGACTGCTCGCGCACGCTCGCCTCGGTCCCGTGAAACTCGAAGAACAGCGTGGTGGCCTCGCGCAGTGAAGTCTTCGCGTACGCGTTGATCGCGCGCACTGTCGCTTCGTCCAGAAACTCGCAGCGCGCCACCGGAACGCCGACCTGGATCGTCTGGATCGCCGTATTCACAGCGCCCTCGATCGAGCCGAAGCTGACCACCGCCGCGGAGATGGCCTCGGGCTGCGGGTACAGCCGGACCGTGACCTCGGTGACGATGCCAAGCGTTCCCTCGGACCCGACCAGGAGTCGCGTGAGGTCGTAGCCCGCCGAGGATTTGCGCGCGCGCGTGCCGGTGCGCAGCACCTTGGCGTCGGCGGTGACCACCTCGAGCGCCAGCACGTTCTCGCGCATCGTGCCGTAGCGCACTGCGTTCGTGCCCGACGCCCGGGTCGCCGTCATGCCGCCCAGCGTCGCGTCGGCACCGGGATCGATCGGGAAGAAGATCCCGGTGTCCTTGAGCGCGTCGTTCAACTGCTTGCGCGTGACGCCGGCCTGCACGGTGGCCGTGAGGTCTTCGGGATGGATCGCGACGATTCGGTTCATCCCCGAGAGGTCGACCGAGATTCCCCCCTGCACCGCGAGCAGCGCTCCCTCGAGCGACGAACCGACGCCGAACGGAATCAGCGGAACCTTGTGCAGCCGGCACAGGCGCACGAGTTCCACGACCTCGGCTGTGTCGTTCACATAGACCACCGCGTCCGGCGGCGCCGCCGGAAACGGGGACTCGTCCCGTCCGTGGTGGTCGCGCACCGCCTGAGCGACGCTGAAGCGCTCGTCAAAGCGCTCACGCAGCGCGCTGCCGAGCGCTTCCGGAAGGGCTCGGCGAAAGGTGTCGAGGTCGGCGTGCGGCTGGTTCATCCAAGATCTCCCGGCGTCGTGCGCGGAGCAAAGTCCAAATTGAAAAGGGTACACTGGATCATCGATCTGGAGCACGGGTAACCATGGGCAAGCGATTGACGAAGATCGTCACCCGCACGGGGGACGATGGCACGACGGGCCTGGGCGACGGCTCGCGCACCGGCAAGGACAGCCTGCGCATCGCTGCGATCGGTGACGTCGATGAACTCAACTCCGTGCTCGGCCTGCTGCTCACGGAGTCACTCGACGATGACCTGCGCGCTGCGCTCGCGGCCATTCAGCATGATCTCTTCGATCTGGGTGGCGAACTGTGCATCCCGGGCTTCGAGAACGTCGCGGCGCAGCAGGTGGCGCGGCTCGATGCGCTGCTCGCCGAGCACAATGCGACGCTGCCGGGGCTGGCGGAATTCATCGTTCCGGGCGGCACCCGGGCTGCAGCGCAGGCCCATGTGGCGCGCACCGTGTGCCGGCGTGCGGAGCGCGCGGTGGTCGCGCTCGGGCGCGCGGAGGCCATCCGGCCGATCTGCCGGCACTACCTGAACCGGCTCTCGGACCTGCTCTTCGTGGTGGCGCGCGTTCTCAACGCGCGCGCCGGGAGCGGTGACGTTCTCTGGAAGCGCGACCGCCCCGGGACGGGTGCCGCGAATCCCGAAAAACCCCGTTCCTAGCCGGTTTCGCGCGCCGTCTCGAGGTAGGAGACGAGCTTCGCGCTCGTCTGGCGCAGCCGCTCGGAGAGCAACTGCACGAGCTTGAGGAGAATCTTGTTCCCCAGCCGTGCCTCGTCGGCCAGCACCAGCATCAGCGCATCCCGCGTCAGGACCGCGATGCGGCATTTCTCGAGCGTCACGCACGAGGCAAAGCGCGGTTCGCCGTCGAACATCGACATCTCGCCGAGCGCGTGGCCCGCATGGGCGACGGCGATCCGCGACGGATAGTTGTAGCGGTTGCGCCGCAACACGTCGACCATTCCGCCCATCAGCAGCAGCATGAAGTCGCCGATCTCGCCCTCCTGGATCACGGTCACTCCCGGGGGGGCTTCGTACACGTACATGAACGAACCCAGCCGGCGGGTTTCCTCCATATCGAGGCTGGAAAACAGGGGCGTCTTCGCCATCAACCCGTAGATTTCATCGGCGAACTCCGTGGCGCGACCGATCGGTTTCAGTCCCAGGCCGAGCAATCGCTCGTGCGGCGTCATCTTGGACGCGCTCGCCGGCTCTCCCGCGGGAGCTGGCGTCCCGCCCACTTGGCTTGATGCATCCGGTTGCATGGTTTCCTCCAGAGCGTAGCGAGCCGGTTATAGCATGGAACGAGCGCCGGCAAGCGAGTTTCCCGCTAGTCGGCGATTGCCACCCGACGGTCGCGCACCGCCTCCGCGAGCCGCTCGAGCAGGGCCACGCTGTCGTCCCAGCCGAGGCAGCCATCGGTGATGCTCTGCCCGTAGACCAGCGGCTTGCCCGGCAGCATGTCCTGCCGCCCGGCAACCAGGTGGCTCTCGATCATCGAGCCGAAGATGCGTGTTTCTCCGCCCGCAATCTGGGCCGCCACGTCCTGGGTCACCGGAATCTGGTTTTCCCACTTCTTGGAGCTGTTCCCGTGGCTGGAATCGACCATCAGCCGGCAGGCGAGCGCCGCCTCGGCCGCCTCGTGACAGGATGCCTCGATGCTCGCCGCGTCGAAATTCGGGGCCGTCCCGCCGCGCAGGATCACGTGACAGTCCTCGTTGCCATTGGTCGCCACGATCGCCGAGTGCCCGCCCTTGGTGACCGAGAGGAAGTGGTGCGGCTGGGACGCTGCCTTGATCGCATCGAAAGCGATCTTCAGGTTTCCGTCGGTGCCGTTTTTGAATCCCACCGGGCACGACAGGCCCGAAGCCAGCTCGCGGTGCACCTGCGACTCGGTCGTGCGCGCGCCGATCGCGCCCCAGGAGATCAGGTCGGCGTAGTACTGTGGCGTAATCATGTCGAGGAACTCGGTGGCCGCAGGCAGGCCCATCTCGTTCAGGTCGAGCAGCAGGTCGCGCGCGACGCGCAGGCCCTTGTTGATCTGGAAGCTGTTGTCCATGTCGGGGTCGTTGATCAGACCTTTCCATCCGACCGTGGTACGCGGTTTCTCGAAATAGACCCGCATCACGATCTCGAGGTCGGCGCGCAAGCGCTTGCGCTGCTCGGCGAGCCGGACACCGTACTCGCGCGCCGCGTCCACGTCGTGAATCGAACAGGGTCCGATCACCACGAGCAGGCGGTCTTCCATCCCGTGGATGATCCGGTGGATGGCCTGACGCGTGTCGAAGACGACCTGCTCGACCTCCTCGCGCAGCGCGAACTCGCGCAACAGGTGCGCGGGCGGCGCGAGCTCCATCATTCCCTTGATTCGAACGTCGTCGATTGTCGGTCGCATGACCATTTCCCCTTGGTGATCCAAAAAAAAACCGCCGGTCGGTGCCGGCGGTTCTGTCGAAATTGTTGGCCTGGTATTCGTTACGCAAGCACACCCTTCTCGACCCGCCGGAGGCAGGTAAAGCTCCAAAACCAATACGCGAAGGAGGCGTGCCGGATATCCATCCGACGGAGTCTAGAACGATTCAGGTAGCGGCGCAAGCCAGCGCTGGCGCGATTCCGGCCGCGGTCGCGTCCGCTCAGGCGGTGCCGCCAACGGTCAGGCCCTCGATGCGCAGCGTCGGCTGTCCCACGCCGACGGGAACGCTCTGTCCGTCCTTGCCGCACACGCCAACCCCTGAATCCAGGCGCAGGTCGTCGCCGATCATCGTGATGCGGGTGAGCGCGTCGGGGCCGTTACCGATGATCGTCGCACCCTTCACGGGATGCTGGATCTTGCCCCCCTCGACCCAGTACGCCTCGGAGGCCGAGAAGACGAACTTCCCGTTGGTGATGTCGACCTGGCCGCCGCCGAAATTCACCGCGTACAAGCCCTTCTCGACCGAGGCGAGAATCTCCTGCGGATGATGCTCACCGGCGAGCATGTAGGTATTGGTCATGCGCGGCATCGGCAGGTGTGCGAAGGACTCGCGCCGCCCATTGCCGGTGGGCTGCGCCTTCATCAGCCGGGCATTCAGGGTGTCCTGCAGGTAGCCGCGCAGCACACCGTCTTCGATCAGTACGTTGAACTGCGAGGGATTGCCCTCGTCGTCGATGTTGAGCGAGCCGCGCCGCTCGGTGATCGTCCCGTCGTCCACGATCGTGACGCCGGGAGCGGCGACGCGCTCCCCGATGCGGCCCGCGAAGGTCGACGATCCCTTGCGGTTGAAGTCGCCCTCGAGCCCGTGTCCGATGGCCTCGTGCAGCAGCACCCCCGGCCAGCCCGGGCCGAGCACCACGGTCATCGTACCGGCCGGCGCCGGCCGTGCCTGGAGGTTCACCAGCGCCCCGTGCACGGCTTCGTCAACGTGACGGCGCAGCATGGCGTCGTCGAGGCGGGTGAAATCGTAGCGCCCGCCCCCGCCGCTGCTGCCCTGCTCGCGCCGACCGCCCTGCTCGGCGATCACCGTCACCGACAGGCGCACGAGCGGGCGCACGTCAGCGGCGATTCGCCCGTCGGAGCGGGCGACCAGCACGATGTCGTATTCGCCGGCGATGCTCGCCAGCACCTGGGTCACCCGTGGGTCGCTGGCACGCGCCATGGCCTCGACGCGCTCGAGCAGCGCCACCTTTTCGCGCGCCGACAGCGCCGCGATCGGATTGTCCCGCGCATAGAGTTCGCGCGTCGCGCCGGCCTCGAGACGCCCGGCCACTCGCACGCGCCCCTTCCCGCGCCGCGCGATTGTGCGCGCCGTGCGCGCCGCCGCGAGCAACGCCTCCTCGCCGATCGCATCCGAGTACGCGAACGCCGTGCGCTCACCCACCACCGCGCGCACGCCGACGCCCTGATCGATCGCGTAGCTGCCGGACTTGACGATGCCTTCTTCCAGGCCCCAGCTCTCGCTGCGCGTCAGCTGAAAATAGAGGTCACCGTAATCGACCCGGTGCGTGAAGAGCTCGGCGAGGGCCTGCTCCAGGTGCCGCTCGTCGAGCCCGTAGGGGTCGAGCAGCGCGCGGCGCGCAATTCCGAGCGCCGTATCAGCATGATTCATCGCATTCATGCCCAGATGCTACCTCACGGGCTCCCCCGGACCCTTCGACGGCACTTCGGTCACCCGGGGATCTGACCAGCTCCCCTCGATCCGGTACTGTTTCGCGAATATTTCCTGCAGCGGCTTGCTCAGCACAATCTGTGCGACGAAAGAACCGAGGCCCACCACCGGGTTGACCGCCGCGTACGCCAGCGATGCGATCCCCGCATTGATTTCCGGTCGGATCTCGACCTGCAGGTTCTGCGTCTCATTGGCGATGTCGGCCGACCCCTCGATCTTCACCTGCGCGGCCACCCCCTTCATGCGCAGGTTCTCGGTGCGTGCGACACCGTTGCGAATGCTCACGTCTCCGCGAATCTCGTCGAAGGCGAAGCCCTCGGCGAAGACATCCCGAAAATCGAGCGTCAGCCGCCGCGGCAGCGACTGAAGACTAAGCACCCCGATCAGCTTGGCGATGCCGGGGTCGGTCTTGAGAAACTGTCCCTTGCCGATATTGAGCGCCAGTTCCCCGCGCAGGCTCGGGTGATCGATGGCCAGCGGCGAGCCGGTCCACCGCACCTTGCCGTCGATCCGCCCGGCCCCCCCCTTGAGGGCACCGCGGATGCCGTGCGTCTCCAGCGCCCGCCCAGCGTCGCGCAGCTCCAGCCGGAAGTCCAGTTCGGTCGCGCGCGACTTCGCCTGCGGGGACCCCCACGACCCGCTGGCGCGGAACGTGGCTCCGGGATGCTCAAGGACCAGCCGCTCCAGCTTCCAGGATGGGCCGGATGGAAGGCGGGCATTGGTTGCCCGCAATTCCAGGCCGCCCAACTCCGTGGTGCCGAGCACGAACTCGTCGGCCACAATGTCCAGCGCGGGCAGGGTGAGCGGCTCGGCATCAAGCAGCGATTCGAATTCGCCGACCCGGTCGGGCGGGATCTCCAGGCGGGTGAAGCGAGCCGTCAGCGTCCCGGCGTGCTGATCGGCCGGCGCGTCGCGCCAGTTGAAGAATCCGTTGATCTGGCGCGAGCGCAGGTTCGCGTTCCAGAAACCGCCGACGCGCGAAGCGCCGAAGACAACCTCGTCGAGATCCTTGTTCGCGACGCGCACCCGACGGGCGATGACCGAGATCACGTCCGGCAGCAGTGTGAACCCCTCGGTGAAATCGCTCGCGACCTCCAGGGTCGTGCCCGCTGGTGCCGGGGCACCCGGTGCGTCGCGCAGCAGCGCGTTCCAGACGTCGAGGTCGATCTCGGGAACCTCCACGCTCACGCGCAAGCCGTCCGCCGCTTCGACGGGCGGGGTGTTCAGCGCGAACGCGGCGCCGCGGATCCGCAGTTTCTGAGAGCCCGGATCGCGCTCGCGCGCGACGTCCAGGCGCACATCGTCGCGCAGTTGAACCCGGATGCGATCGCCGTCCGCTCGTCCGTCGGAACCGGTACCGGGCCGGGGCACCACGTCCACGCGCAGCGGCCAGCGCTCGCTCGCCGCCTTGGCGAATGGCGCCGGCAGCGTGCTCGCGAGACCGGCGAGATCGCTCTCGACATGCACCTGCGCGGCGCGCCGGTTGACGTCGATCTGCGCCTGATACGAAGCCGTGCCAGCCAGGCGCCGCGTCACCGCGTTGTCGACGACCTGACGAATCCCGTCGGCCCCCACCGTGCCCGTCGCGCGCAGCAGGAAACGCCCGGCGCCGCTCGTCTCGCCGTCGACCTGCACGGGTCCATCGAGCAGCCGCGCGGTGAGCGAACGCAGCGCCAGCTGCTCCTCGGTGAACTCGAGGCGTCCGCGCACGTTCCGAAACGGCGGCAGCATGCGATCGACCCGCACGTCGTTGCCGGCGAGCAGAACCGTGCCGTTGACGCGCGTGGCGCCGCCCTCGCGCAACGAAATCGCCAGGCGCAGTTCGAGGCGCGCGTCCCCGGCGACCTCCGTGTCGCGGGTGAAGTCGTCGATCCGGTGGCGCAGCGCGCTTTCGTTGACGAAGCGCACCATGTCCTGCGCCGGGCCCTCGGCCGACCCTTCGATGCGCAGCATCGGCTCCGCGAAGTCCGCGATCCGCGCGCTCGTCTCGCCCAGGCGGGCGCCGAAAATCGCCCCGGATTTCATCGTGATCGCCATCCCGGCACGCTCGAACGCCAGGCGGCCCTCGAAGCGCTCGATTCCCGGCCAGCCCGGTGCGTAGACCAGTCCGGCGTCGCTCACCCGGGCTTCGACGCGGAATTCGCCGGTGGCGGGATCGCGATAGGGGAAGTCCGCCAGGTCGCCGCGCAGGCGAAAGTGCCCGGCGCTCGCGCGACCCGCGCGGATCGCCGAGGCCAGCCAGTTCGGCACCTTGGGCCCGATCTTCAGCGGCAGGTAGCGCGCCACGCGACGTGCGTCCGCCCGCTCGATCGTCCCGCTCAGGTCGACGACTCCCGCCCCCTTCCCGCCGGATCGATAACGCCCGCTGAACTCCCCGGCCGCGTCCGCGTTGGCGAAACGCAGGCGCTGAAGTTCGACCGCGACCTGGGGTGCGCCACCCGCGGTGGCCGCCGGGCGGACGGTCCAGTGCGCTTTTCCCTCGACGGTGTCGAGCGGAATCGTGGGCTCCTCGAAAATGCCCGGGAACGTCAGCGCGCTGCGGCTACCCTCGAAGCGCGCTTCACCGCCCTCATGGGTCACGCGCGCGCTGCCGGTGAGGCCCGCGAATGATGGCCAGTGGGATTCGCCGATCGGCTCGCTGCGCAGGCCAAGATCACGAAACGACAGATCGAACGCATAACGCGGCGCATCGCCACCGCCCGCGGGGCGGTCCCAGCGCAGCTTCAGCTCGTCGATCTGACCGCTGCTGCGCACCTGGGAAAGCCATTGCGGGCCCGTGTCCGCCACCCCGGGAAGCGCACGCACCAGCCCGAGGCTTTTCTCGATGTCGAATCCGGCCAGTGCAAGGCGTATGGCCAGCGGCGCACCCGCGGCGTCGAGACGCAGCTGGTTGTCCTTGCCGGTCAGCGCGATTGCGGTGCCATCCGCGGCCGCGATCCGGGCGCTCTCGAGATCAATGATGACTTGCCGCTGCGCGTCCCAGCGCGCCTGCAGCTCGCCGTCGAATTGCGCCAACCCCCATTGCGGACGTTGCGCCAAACCTGCCAGACGCAGGTCCGCAAGTGCGAAGCCCGCCTGCGCGTGCACGGGTTGGCCGGCCTCGAAACTGAGTTTGCCGCGCAGGGCGCCGCGCACGCGCTCGAGGCGCGCAACCGGATTTTCGGCATCCACCAACCCGGTCAGAAACGGGCGCAGCGCCGCCCAGTCGAAGCGCTTCGCGTCGAGTTGCGCATCGCCCGTCCAACCCTGCAGCACCAGCGGATCGTCGCCCGGAGCACGATAGATCTCGGCAGCGAAATCCAGCGCGCCGATCGCCTCTTCGTGCGCCTTGACGCCCAGGCGATGTCGCCGTCCCAGGGAGTCCAGCGTCAGCAGTTCGAGGGAAACGGTGGCCGAGCGGCCGGCGACCCGATCGTCATAGCGGATGCGGGTGGCCTCCAGCGTGATCCGGCGCTGCTCGAGAAGCCAGCGCAGCGCCTTTCCGTCGCCTGCGTCCGCGTCGAACGCGATCCCGGCGACCGTCCAGCGGCGTTCGCTGTCGCGCGTGACCGCGAGTTCGGTTCCCACGAGACGCAACGCCACGAGCCGCGGTGCGCGGGTCACCACGCTGCGCCACGACAGCGTCACGTCGACGCGGGGAATGGCGAGCACCGCCGGGAGTTCCGCAGCTCCCACGCGCACGTCCGCAATCTGCACCCGTGGCCGAAAGCCGTCGAAGCCGGGCACCAGCGCGCCGAAGCGCACGGATTGCCCGAGGGCGTCACCGAGCGCAACCTCGATTTCGGGACGCCAGCGATCGAGTTCGGGCCACAGATAGTAGCGGGTAATCGTGTAGCCGGCCGCCACGAGCAGGGTCGCGGCAAACGCGATCCACGCACAGACGCGCAAGGCAAGACTTGGCGAACCGGGGGCCTGAGCGACTCGGGAAAACAGAGGGCGAAACATGTGCAGCGACGCGGTTCCGTGCGACCGGTAAGGGACTCGCCCTAGAATAACCTTTTCGGATGGGCCGCGATGGAATACGTCGCTGAACGCTACTCAGGGTACTTCCGGCGGTCGCTCTTCGCGATCGGGGACGACGCGGACGCGAAGGCCCGGCTCACGGCAATGGCGGGGGCACCGATCGACGCCGCCGTGATCGCCGCCGCCCTCGCGCGGGAGCGCGAGACCGCGCCGGTGCCGGCAGCGCTGCGCCGGATGCGCCGGCTCGTGATGATGGCGCTGATGGAGCGCGACGTGAGCGGCGCCGCACCGCTCGCCGAGGTCTGCGCCGCGATGACCCGGATGGCGGAGATCAGCACCGCCGCGGCGTTCGACGCAGCGGGAGCCGAATTCGCAGAGTCCTACGGCGTGCCCCTGGATCGCGCGGGACTCCCGCAGGATCTCCTGGCCGTGGGCATGGGCAAGTGCGGCGCGGACGAGCTCAACGTGTCCTCCGACCTGGATCTGATTCTCGTCTTTCGCGAGGAGGGCATGACCAGCGGCGTGCGGCCCGACGGCACGCCCGCGAAGCGAGGCACCCTCGAGGCGAGCGATTTCTTCCACCAGCTGGCCCGCCGCGCGATCGCGATCCTCTCGGAGAATACGGCCGACGGCTTCGTCTTTCGCGTCGACACGCGCCTGCGCCCCAATGGCGACTCGGGACCGCTGGTGGTCTCGCTGTCGATGCTCGAGGAGTACTTCTACGCGCAGGGGCGGGAGTGGGAGCGTTTTGCCTGGCTCAAGGGACGGGTGATCGCGAGCAGCGCGTTTGCGGGTGACGAGGCACGTGCGCGCGACGAGGCGGCCCTCGATCGCGTCGTCCAGCCCTTCGTGTTCCGGCGCTACGTCGACTACGACGTCTTCGCCGCGCTGCGCGACCTGCACCGCAAGATCCGCAGCGAGGCTCTGCGGCGTCACGCCCGACACGCGGGAACGCGGGACGTCAAGCTCGGGCGCGGGGGCATCCGCGAGATCGAGTTCGCGGCGCAGCTCTTCGAAATCGTTCGCGGCGGTCGTGACCTCGACCTGCGTGACCGCAGCACGCTGGTGACGCTGGCCGTGCTTGGTGAGCGCGGCATGTTTCCGCCCGACGAGGCCGCCGGCCTCGCCGCCGCCTACCAGCTGCTGCGCCGGGTCGAACACGCGATCCAGTATCGCGAAGACGAACAGACTCATCGCCTGCCCGCCGACCCGGAGATCCGCGAGGCGGTCGCGGCAATGGTCGGGATGGACCGTGCCCAGCTTGAGAGCGAACTCGAGAGCGCTTGCGGACTGGTCGAGCGGGTGTTCGAACAGCTCCTCGCAGAACCGGAGTCGGAAACGGGCAACGGGGCCGGGAAAGGCGCCGAATCCGGGGACGCGCTCGACGCCGATACGGCACAGCGTTTCGAGAGTTTTCGCGACGGCCCCCGTTACCGTGCCGCCCGGCCCGACGCGCGCCGCTCGATCGACCAGCTCTTCGCGGATGCGCACCGGCGGGGCACTTCGACGGTTGGACTGACCCGTTTGATCGACCTGCTCGAGACCGTCTGCCGGCGCCCCGCCTATCTCGCGCTAATGCTGCAGTTCCCCCAGGCCTACGATCGCGTGCTGCGCATGCTCGAGCAATCGCGCTGGGCGGCCGAATACCTGATCCGCCACCCGATCGTGCTCGATGAACTGCTCGACGGGAACCTGCTGGCCCCGGTCGACTACCACGTCTGGCAGGCGTCGCTTCACGCGCGCCTGGACACCGCGCTCATCGAGGGCGAGCCCGATGTCGAGCTGCAGATGGACATGGCGCGCGAGTCGCACCACGCGCAGCTCTTCCGGCTGCTTGCCCAGGACCTGGAAGGCCTGCTCACGGTCGAGCGACTCGCCGATCACCTGAGCGCGCTGGCCGACCGCATCATCGAGATCGCGATCGGTCGGGTCTGGCCGACGCTGCGGCTGCGCTTTCGCGACGTGCCCCGTTTCGCGGTGATCGGTTACGGACGACTCGGCGGCAAGGAGCTGGGCTATGCCTCCGACCTGGACCTGGTGTTCCTCTACGACGACGACGACGAGCGCGCGCCGCAGGCCTACGCGCTGCTCGCGCAGCGAGTTTCCGCGTGGCTCTCGACGCGCACCGCCTCCGGACTGCTCTTCGAGACCGACCTGCGGCTGCGCCCGAACGGCAACGCCGGGCTGCTCGTCTCGAGCGTGACCGCGTTCGACGAGTACCAGCGGAATTCGGCGTGGGTCTGGGAACACCAGGCGCTCACGCGGGCGCGTTTCTGTTGCGGCGATGCGTCCATCGGGGACGCCTTCGAGAAGCTGCGTCGGGAAATCCTCGAACTCGAGCGGGATCCCGAAACGCTGCGCGACGAGGTGCTCAAGATGCGCGCGCGCATGCACGAGGGGCACCCCAATCGCAGCGCGCTTTTCGACCTCAAGCACAACCGGGGCGGGATGGTCGATGTCGAATTCACGATCCAGTACCTGGTGCTGCTGCATTCGCGCAAGCACCCGCGCCTGCTGGACAATCGCGGCAACATCGCGCTCTTGCGCCGTGCCGCCGAGGAGGGTCTGATCGACGCCGGGGACGCACAAGCCGCGGCCGATGCATACCGGAACTACCGCCGCCTGCAGCATGCGCTGCGGCTCAACAACAGCGAACAGTACGCGCGGGTCGACGCGTCCGAGGTGGCCGCCGAGATCGGCGCGGTGACCCGGCTGTGGGACCGCGTGTTCGCGGTTCCCGGGGGAGAGGACAGCTAGTCCGCGACGACCGTGCGTACCGGCACCGTGCCGGGAAGATCCGCCGCGCCGACGTCCTGCTCGAAGCGCCAGCCGCGCCGACGGCCGAGCCACACGACGGCGACGAGCACGATGAGCACGAAGGGCAGCGCCACGATGTTGAGCCACTGCCAGCCGTCGGCAACGAGCAGCGCGCCGGAGGCCGCCGACGAAGTGACCATGGTCGTGAACACGCAGGCGTCGGCAAAGCCCTGTGCCCGGTTCTTCTCGTGCACCCCGTACTCGTAGGTGAGCAGCGTCGTCCCGCCCGTGTACATGAAGTTCCACCCCACGCCGAGCAGGAAGAGCGCCACCACGAACTCGTGCGTCGACGTACCGGAGAGCGCCACCGCTATCGCGCCGAGGTTGAGCAGGCAGCCGGTGAAGACCACCGGGAGGACGCCGAAACGCACGATCAGCGCGCCGGTGAACAGACCGGGCGCGAACATGCCGATCACGTGCCATTTGAGCACGGTCGCCGCCGCGCCGAAATCGTGGTGATGGGCGTGCATCGCCAGCGGCGTCGCCACCATCAGCAGGTTCATCACCCCGTAGGAGATCGCGCAGCACAGGATCGCGATGCGCGCGGTGGCGGGGCGCAGCAGCTCGCGCAGCGCGCGCGGCGGCCCCGCCGCAGGCACGTCGCTGCGCTCGGGAACGTGCAATAGCTGGGCGAGCAGCAGCGAAACGATCGCCAGCACGCCCAGGGACAGGTAGGTGCCGACGTATTGTGTCGGCAGCCAGCCGCGCGACCAGCCGGCGAGCGTCGGGCCGATCACCCCGCCGGCGATTCCGCCGGTGAGCACCAGCGAGATCGCCTTGGCCCGAAACGCCGGCCGGTAGGCGTCGGCGACGTCGGCCGCCGCAAAGCGATAGCTGATTCCGAATGCGTTGAAGGTGCCGCAGACGAAAGTGGCAACGCAGAGCAGCCACAGACTTCCGATGAGCACGGCGAACCCGGCCAGGGCCGCCCCGAAAACCATCACCACCGCCCCGATCGTGTAGCCGCGCCGTCGTCCCAGACGGCCCATCACGGCGGCGGCCGGCATCGCCCAAAGCGCGGCACCGAGCACGTAGCCGGTGACCGGAAGCGTGGCGAGCAGCTTGTTGTCGGCCAGCGCGAAGCCCACCAGCCCGTTGATGGCAATGAGCGAGACGTTGATCACCAGGAGCAGCGCCTGCATGGTGGCGAGCAGCCCCACCTGGAACCCGAGACCGCGCGTGAACGAGAGCCGCTGCATCGCGCTAGCATACCAGTGCGCCGGATCGCCCGCCGCAGCGCGGCCATCATTCGCTAGAATGGCGGATTGTCCGTGCCGTGGCGCGGCAGCACCCAACTCAGGGAGTCTCGAACATGTCGATGTCCGACCGCGATGGTCTGATCTGGTACGACGGAAAGATGGTGGACTGGCGCTCGGCCAACGTTCATGTGCTCACCCACACGCTGCACTACGGCATGGGCGTATTCGAGGGGGTGCGCGCCTACCAGACCGACCAGGGTGCCGCCATCTTTCGCCTCCCGGAACACACGCGGCGACTGTTCAATTCGGCCAAGATCCTGGGCATGACGATTCCGTTCTCCTACGAGGAGATCGCCCAGGCGCAGAAGGACGCGGTCCGCGAGAACCAACTGGAGTCCTGCTACCTGCGCCCGCTGGTGTGGTTCGGCTCAGAGAAGCTCGGGCTCTCGCCCACCGGCAACACGGTTCACGTCGCGATCGCCGCCTGGGCCTGGGGCGCGTACCTTGGCGAGGAAGGGCTGGCCAAGGGCATCCGCGTCAAGACCTCGTCGTTCACACGCCACCACGTCAACGTTTCGCTGGTGCGCGCCAAGGCCTGCGGCTACTACATCAATTCGATCCTCGCCCACCAGGAAGCAGCGGCCGACGGCTACGATGAAGCGCTGCTGCTCGACACCGAAGGGTACGTCTCCGAGGGTCCCGGGGAAAACGTGTTTGTCGTGCGCAACGAGACGATCTACACGCCCGATGTAGCGTCGTGCCTCGACGGCATCACCCGCAACTCGGTGCTGACCATGGCGCGCGACCTGGGCATTCCCGTGGTCGAGAAGCGCATCACGCGCGACGAGATGTATTGCTGCGACGAGGCTTTCTTCACCGGCACGGCGGCCGAGATCACACCCATCCGTGAGCTTGACCGCCGCACGCTTGGCGAAGGCCGACGCGGCCCGATCACCGAAAAAATCCAGACCTTGTTTTTCGACGTCGTGGCCGGACGCAACGATCACTACGCCGGCTGGCTTTCCCACGTTTGAGACGCGCCATTTCTTCTGTGAGCAAGAGCGACCATGGCTGAAACCAGAACCGGGCAGTTCATTCAACTCGAGGCGTCCGACCTCCCCCTGTGCTGCCCGAACCGCAAGACCGCGGTGTGGAACTTGCATCCGCGGGTGTTCCTGCAGGCCGACGCGAAGGGCGAGGCGCACTGCCCCTATTGCGGAACCGCGTACCGGATGGATCCCGAGGCACTTGCCCACGCCGGGCACTGATCCCGGCGTCTCGCCCGGGATCGGCGTGCCGCGACTCGATTCCGGCTCCACCTCGACCCCTGGGGCCTTCGCGCCGGAGCACTACGCAAACCCGGGCTGGCTGCGCGGCGCGCACGCGCAGACGATCTACGCCGCCCTGCTCGCGCCGCGCCCGCGCGTCGCGTATCGACGCGAATGCTGGAACTTGCCGGACGGGGACTTTCTCGACGCCGACTTCGCGTTCGATCCCGAGGGCGCTGCGCCCGACGATTCCGCGCCGCTCGTCGTGCTGCTGCACGGCCTCGAAGGGAGTTCGCACAGCCACTATTCCATGGCCACCATGCACGAGGTGCTGCGCCGAGGCTGGCGTGGCGTGGTGGTGCACTGGCGCGGCTGCGGCGGCGAGATCAACCTCGCACCCCGCGCCTACCACTCCGGCGAGACGGGCGACGTCGACTGGGCGCTGCGCCGCCTCGCCGCACGGCAGGGACGCGACACGAAGCGCTTCGTGATCGGGATTTCGCTGGGCGGCAACGCGCTGCTCAAGTGGCTCGGCGAACAGGGATCCGCCGCGTCCTCGATCATCGATGGCGCGGCGGCGGTATCGGCCCCGCATGACCTGCACGCCGGGGCACGAGCGCTGTCCCATGGCTTCAACCTGCTCTACGCGCAGAACTTCCTGCGCTCGCTCAAGCGCAAGAGCCTGTCCAAGCTCATCCAGTTTCCGGGACTCTTCGATCGCGAGCGCATGATGGCCGCACGCACCTTCTTCGACTTCGACGACGCGGTGACCGCCCCGCTCCACGGCTTCGCCGACTGCTACGACTACTGGGAGAGGTGTTCCAGCCGTCGCTTCGTGGGCGGCATCCGAACGCCAACGCTGATCGTCAATGCGCGCAACGACCCCTTCCTGCCGGCCGCCGCCCTGATCGATCCGGGCACCCTGCCCGCTGCCGTACAGGCCTTCTACCCGGACACGGGCGGGCACGCCGGCTTCGTGACGGGCGACTTCCGCGGGCGGATCGACTGGATCCCGCGCCAGGCACTGTCCTTCTTCGTCCCCCTGTGCAGCTGATCCGGCGGACTCACCCGTCGCGCCGTTGCGTCTTGCTGTCCTCCCGCTCGCGGCGCAGTTCCTGTTCGAGTTCGCGCAGGCGCGCGTCAATCCGCGAGCCCGTGTAGAAGTCCAACCCGCGTGTCCGGCGCGCCAGCTGCAGCTGCTCGATCGCCGCCGGCCACGCGCCGGCGAGCGCATATTGCTCGGCCGTGGCCTGGTGCGCCAACGCGACGTTGCCGCTGGAGAACTGTGCCTCGGCGAGCATCTTCCAGAGTTGGGAATCCGCGGGCCATTCGCGCAGTCGCTCGGTGATGAAGCCGACCGCCGCGGGAAACTCGCGCATCCCGAGCAAGGCCCGGGCGCGCAGTTGCACGAGCGTGCGCGAGCGTGGGGAAGTGCGCAACGCGGCGTCCGCGAGCGCCAGCGCAGCGGGCAACATGCCCGCGTCGAGTTCCACCTCGACCCCGACACGATCCAGATACGCATCCCCGCCGGAAACCCGGCTGCGCGCCTGCGCGAGCGCCTGACGCGCCGCCTCGAAGTCGCGCTGGGCATGCGCGATCACGGCCAGGCCGTACCAACGCACCCCGTCCGCGGTCCCGGTGCCCTCGCCACGCGCGGCCTCGAGATGAGCGCGCGCGAGACGCAGTCCATCGACGCTCCGGTCGGCCAGCGCGCGCAGCCGCGCACGAACGAGTTCAAAGCCAATGTCGTCCCGACGAGCCGGCGCGCCCTGCACGATCGCGTCCCGGACCCGCCCCTGGATGTCGGCCATGCGGTCCGTGGTGAACGGGTGGGTCTGCAGATACGCGGGGGCGCCGGTGTCGTGGAAGCGCGAAGCGCGCTGGATCCGCCCGAAGAAGCCGACCATGTCGCGCGGGTCGAAACCGGCCTGCGTGAGCATTTCCAGGCCGATCCGGTCGGCCTCGCGTTCGGCGTCGCGCGAAAAGCTCAGCATCTGCTGGTTCTGGACCGACTCCCCGAGCGCCAGCACACCGCCCGCGGCCTGCGGATTCGAACGCACCGCGAGTGCTGCGAGGACCAGTGCCGCGATCGACAGCACGGAACCCTGACGCTCGCGCTCGAGCATCCGCGCGATGTGGCGCTGGGTGACGTGGGCCATTTCGTGGGCCAGCACCGAGGCGAGTTCGGATTCGCTCTGCGCCGCGAGCATCAGCCCGGTGTGCACGCCGATGAACCCGCCGGGCAATGCGAACGCGTTGAGCGACGGGTCGGACACCAGGAAGAATTCGAAACGGAAGCCCTCGGCGCTCGCGGCACCCGGCAGGCGAACGGCGAGCCGATTCAGGTAATCGGTGCCCTCGGTGTCGTCGAGGACCGATGCGTTGCGGCGCAGATCGCGCATGATCGCCTCGCCGATCCGGCGCTCGAGCATCTGCGAGAGCTCGCCCCCGCCGGGATCACCCAGCCGCGGCAGATTGCCCGTCTGCGCCCGCATCGGCGCGGCGCTCGCGGCCAGCGCGAGCGCGACGGTCACGCAGATCGCCGCGCGGATCCGCCGCGCGCGCGGCGCGCGCGCAGGGAGCGCAGCGCGACCGCGTTCCGATTCCTGCCCTTCACTCCATGAAGCCATAAGCCCCTCGCGGCAACCCGAGGTCCGCCACAACCCGGTTATGATAGCCACTCCCGGAATGCCCACGATGAGCGACCCGCTGACCCACTTCGACTCCGCCGGCCATGCCCACATGGTCGACGTCGCGGACAAGGACGTCACGCGCCGTGTGGCGATCGCCTCCGGCACGATCCGCATGAGGCCCGCCACGCTGGAGCTGATTTGCGCGGGGACGGCGAAGAAGGGGGATGTGCTCGGCGTCGCGCGGATCGCCGCGATCCAGGGCGCCAAGCGCACCGCAGACCTGATCCCCCTGTGCCACCCGATCGCGCTCACGCGCGTGGCCGTCGACTTCGAGACCGACGTCGCGAATGCCGCCGTGCATTGCCGCGCGACCGTGGAGTGCAGTGGCCAGACCGGGGTCGAGATGGAGGCGCTGACCGCCGTGCAGGTCGGGCTCCTGACCATCTACGACATGTGCAAGGCGGTGGATCGGGCGATGGTGATCGAGAACGTCCGGCTGCTCGAGAAGCACGGCGGGAAGTCGGGGAGTTTCATCGCGCCCTAGGCCCGCCGCGCTGCCGCGCCGTCCGCGCGCCCCTCTGCACTATTTCTTCGCGTCGTCCGAATCCGGAATCACGGCGTTCAGCACCGCGCCCGTCGCCTTCACACCGGTCTTGACGACGACCGCGGCCACCGTCACGGCGGCGTCCGCTACCGCCACCACCGCGCACCCGCTGATAAGCACCGCGGCGAGGACAAGCACGCTGCGCGCCAGGGCGCCGCTCACGCTTGTCACAAAATCACGGGGCCGCGCGCTCGCACTGGCGTGCGGCGACCCGGCGCCGCAAGCGGCGCACCGTCGTCCAGCGCCACGCCAGGTCGACGGCAAAGTAGCCGAGCACGGCGCCGACGACGGCGAAGATGACCAGCCCGATCACGAGTGGCTGTCCCACCCCGGTCATCCACTCCCAGAGCCTCGGAATCCATTGCACGACGGCCTCGGTCTGTGCCTCGAGCGCGTCGGCGATCTCTTCGTGGACCGCCGCAAGCGGCTTGGGTCCCGTGACCAGCATGCCGGTGCGGTACGCCAGGTAGTAGATCGGCGGGAACGTAAAGGGGTTGGTGACGAAGGTGCTGAGGGCCGCCACCGTGATGTTCGCGCGCAGGATGATCGCCACGGCGACCGCGAACACGATCTGGGCGACCGGCAGGATGAACCCGAAGAAGAGCCCGATCGCAACCGCCAGGGCCACCGAGCGCCGGTTGAAGCGCAGCACCCCCTCGCGCCCGAGCATGGGCGCGAACGGACGCAGCATCCAGTTCTGCTGCAAAGTCTCGTGCCGCGGCGAGTACCGCTTGAAGAACTTGCGCATCGTCCGTCCATCCTACGCCAACCCGGGCTCATGCCCGAGGGTGCCCGATTGTGCCTAAAAATTGCGCACACCGGGAGTGAAAACCGACCGGCGGCGGCATTCAGCCCCGCGACCGTGGCGCATTTCGTACATGGGGCGCTGGACAGCGCCGCTGCGAGCGGGGACCGGCCTCAGCGGAAGAGTACGCTCGCCAGCCCCAGAAAGATGAAGAACCCCATGCTATCGGTCGAGAAAGTCAACAGCACCGAGGAGCCCATCGCCGGGTCGCGGCCCATCTTCTGGAGCATCAGCGGCACACCCAGGCCGATCATCGAACCGAGCAGCAGGTTCGCGATCATGGCGAGCGTCATCGTCGCGCCCAGCAGCATCCCGTTGGGGGTGTCGCTGTAGAGCCACCACGCGAACAGACCCGCGATCCCACCCCAGACGAGTCCGTTCAGTGCCGCGATGCCCAGTTCCTTGAGCGCCAGTCGCCGCGCGTTGGCGTGAGTCACCTGACCGAGCGCGAGCGTGCGGATGAACAGCGTCATCGTCTGGTTGCCCGAGTTCCCGGCGATCCCGGCGACGATGGGCATCAACGCCGCCAGCGCGACCACGCGCTCGATCGTCCCCTCGAAGAGCCCGATCACCCGGGACGCGAAGAACGCCGTGCACAGGTTCAGCGCCAGCCACAGCCAGCGGTTGCGGGCCGACGCCCAGATGCCGGCGAACAGATCCTCATCATCGCGCAGGCCGGCCTGACCGAAGAGGTCCGCTTCGCCCTCCTCGCGAATCACGTCGACGACCTCGGACACGGTCAGACGCCCGATCAGCCGGTTCCCGGGCCCCACGACCGCGGCCGAGACCAGGTCATAACGCTCGAAGGCCTGCGCCGCCTCGGAAACCTCGTCGTGGGCGTCGAGCGTCAGCATCTCGCGCTTCATCACCTCGTCCACCGACACGTCGGGCTCGTTGACCAGCAGCCGATCCAGCGGCAGCGTGCCAAGCAGCGCCTCATGGCGATCGATCACGAACACCTGGTCCGTGTGATCGGGCAGCGCGTCGAAACGCCGCAGATAACGCAACACGACCTCGAGCGTGACGTCGTTGCGCACCGTCACGTAGTCGAAATCCATCCGTGCCCCGACCGAGTCCTCCGGGTAGGACATCGCTGCGCGCAACTGCCCGCGCTCCTCCGGGCTCAGACCCTTCTGGATCTGCTCGACGACCTCGCGGGGCAGGTACGGGACCAGGTCCGCAATCTCGTCGGCGTCGAGATTCTCCATCGCCTCGACGAGTTCGCGACGGTCCATCGACGCGATCAGCGACTCGCGCACCGCATCCGAGACTTCGAGCAGGATGTTGCCGTCGCGCGAAGCCTTGGCCAGTGCCCAGATGACGAGCCGCTCGTCGAGCGGCAGCGCCTCGAGAATGTAGGCAACGTCGGCCGGATGCAGCCCGTCGACCTCCTCGCGCAGTGCGCTGAGATCGTGCACCAGGCTAAGTTCGGCGATCAGCTCGGCCCGCTCCGCCGGCTTGCGGACATCTTCGCGCTCGGCCAAGGCGAGCAGCAGCGGGTGCCCGTGGAGCAGTTGCAGCACCCGAGCCAGTGCCAGCGTGTCGGCCTCGGGATCGGCGGGCACGACGGCCTCTTCGTCCTCTTCCTCGTCGTCTTCCCAGTCTTCCAGGTCCGCGACGCTCTCTTCTGCGGCAGCGCCGTCGTCTTTGCCCGCCGGCGCGCCCGGCGATTGCGCACGATCGGACGCAGCCGCAGCCGGCTGGGCGTCCGGGCCGGGATCGATGCCCGGGAGTCCGGGCTCTTTTTCGGGAAGATCTGCCATGTCAGAAGGGCTCGTCACTTCGCGCGCGCCGTCCCGACAGGGCCTGATGGGTCAGGATGGGAGGTGGGGCGTGCGCGAACGGCTATGTGTTCTCGGTTTCACTGGGTAGGGGACGCGCTGCGTCCGCTGCGGCAACGTGCGGGATTATCCTTGAACGCGGCTCCCGACCCAAGCGCTCATCGACAAAAAGGGTCTTTTTTCTGCGCCGACGGGGCGCTCAGGGCAGCTGCACGCCGAACATGTGGCGCTCGATGAACGCGGCGCGCCGTGCGAGCCCCGGGGCATTGCGGTTCAGGTCGAAAAACCGGGGCCGCGGCAGCATCGCCGCCACCCGCGCAGCCTGCCAGGGCTGCAGTTGTGCGGCGGGGACGCCATGGTAGCGCAGCGCGGCGGCTTCGCACCCGAAAACGCCAACGCCCCACTCGGCAACATTCAGGTAGATCTCGAGAATGCGCCGCTTGCTCATCACGGCCTCGAGCATGTAGGTGATCATCAGTTCCTGGCCCTTGCGCAGGTAGCTGCGCTCGCCGGACAGGAAGAGGTTCTTGGCGAGCTGCATCGTGATGGTGGATCCGCCGCGCACCACCTTGCCGCGCTTGCGGTTCTGATCCCACGCGCGCTCGATCGCTTCCCAGTCGACTCCCTCGTGGTCGGCGAAGCGGGCGTCTTCACCGGCGAGCACCGCACGCAACAGGTGCGGAGAAATCCGCGCGTAGGGCACCCAGCGCTGGGTCAGCTTTGCCGCAGGATTCTTCTCGCGCAGCGACGCGAGCTGCTGATCCATGAATCGCGTCATCGACGGGTCGAACCAGTTCCACCAGACGATGTGCACGAAGTACCACAGATGCAGCGCGAGCAATGCAGCCAGCACGCCGCCGAGCGCAATCACGGCCCAGCGCAGCGGCCAGGACAGCGAGCGCAAGCGTGCCCGCACGGGCGTCGTGAAAAGGGCGAGCCACGTCCGTGTCCTGCTCCGCGGCGCGAGAGCCGCGAACCACCCCCGCGCGCGCGCCCGCTTCGGCTTACGCCGCATGTTCGCGCAACGCGCGGAACACGGGTCCGGTCGCGGGCCGCACGCCGCGCCAGACGAAGAAGGATTCCGCGGCCTGTTCGACGAGCATGCCCAGCCCGTCGGCACGCTGTCGGCACCCGGCGCGCTGCGCCTGCTCGAGGAAATCCGTGGCACGCGGCGCATACACCATGTCGTAGCAAAACGGCCGCCCCGCAAAGACCGCGTCGGGCAGTTCGAGCCCGTCTCCGGCGATCCCGGCCGAGGTGGCGTTGATGACCAGCGTCGGCGCGGCCTGGGCGATGCGCGACCAGTCGAGCGCCGTCGCCCGCGCATCAGACAGGCGCTCGACGAGTTCGCGCGCCCGCGCGAGCGTGCGATTGGCAACGTGCAGGCCCTGCACCTGCCCGGCAAGCAGCGCCGGCGCGACGCCGCGCGCAGCGCCCCCCGCCCCCAGCAGCAGCACGCTTGCGCCGGCGAGGGCGACACCGTGGCGCTCCTGCAAGTCACGCACCAGCCCGGCGCCGTCGGTGTTGTCGCCAAGCAGCGCGTCGGCGCCGAAGCGCAGCGTATTGAGCGCTCCGGCGGCCAGCGCGCGCGGGGTCAGCACCCCGCCCTGCTCGCGCACCCAGTCGAAGGCCTGCTCCTTGAACGGAAGCGTCACGTTGAGGCCGCTGCCGCCATCGGAGCGGAACCGCTCGACGGTCTCCCGGAAGCCTTCGGGAGGCGCAAGCAGCGCGCCGTATTCGATGTGCTCGCCCGTCTGCGCGGCAAAGGCCGCGTGGATGGCCGGCGAGCGGCTGTGCGCGATCGGGTTCCCGATCACCGCGTAGCGCGCCACCATGGCACGGCGCTCCGTCATTTCGGTGCTCCCGTCTCGAGTCCCTCATTGGTGAAATGCCAGACGCGCACGATCTGCAGGATATCGCCCTCGCGGGCCATCTCGGGGGTGAACCGCGCGTAGGGAGCCCCAGCGTAGACGATCTGCCGCGCGGCGCGGTTGAGCACTTCGTGACGCGACTTCTGGTTGATCACGACATCGACGACGTTGCCGTGACGGTCGATTTCGACGGTGAGGATCAGCGAATCGTAGAGCCGGCCGCGCGCCTCCACCGGGTAGCGTTCGGTGCCGATGCGTTCGATCTGTGCCGACCATGCCGCGACATACTGCGCGTAGCTGACGCCGATCGCGGTGACGCCGAAGGTCAGCCGTTTCGGGCGCTTGTTGTAATCGTCGATCTGACGATCGATCTGGGCCTGCAGGCGCGCGATCGACTGCGCGACCTCCGCCGTGTCCGCGCCCGGGTCGCGCGCGTCGCGCGCCGTCACCGTGGGGTCGGGCTGCGCGCGGGATCCCTTCTCCAGCGCGAGCGCGCGACGCGGCTGCCGCTCCGTCTGCGCCGCACGACGCTGCCGTTGCAACGGCTCGACACCGTCCTCGACCACCTGGCTGGCGGGCAACGGCGAGCGGGCCCGTCCCTCGTCGCGATCCCCGCCCGCTTCCATGTTCACCTGCGCGACGACCTGCGGTTGCAGCGGTCGGGCAGCCGTCGACGCATTGAGCAGCACCACTTCGATGCGCGAATCAACGGGCGCGAGGCGGATCGGCACCGGCGGCGCGAATCGGATCGCCAGCAGCATCAGGTGGAAGACGATCGAGGCCACGCTCGCCACGACGAGCGGTTCGCGGATCCGCACCCGCCAGTGCGACAGCGCGGCGCGCGCGGCGCTCATGACGGGTGGCCGGTGACCTCGCCGGATTCACCGTCGGCCACGGCATCGCCGCCGATCGCGGCATCCGGTTCCGGATCGCGTGCCCCCGCCGCGGGAGCTGCCCCACCCTCGGCCGCCGGGTCCGAGGAGTCGGCGGCGTCCGAGGGCCGTGCGTCGAAGCCTCCGAGCGAACCCTCCGCGTCCTCGAGTCCGCCTGCAAGTCCCGCGGGGTCCATCACGACGCTCCCCAGTTCGACGAAGCGTGCCTCGAGCGACAGATCGATCAGGTCATGATCCAGCAGGTCGACCACGATCGCGCGTCCGGGCGGCACGGAGGGCAGGCCGGTCGGCCGGAAGAAGAGCGGGGCGTCGACGAGCCGCACCAGGTCGTCGCGGATCGCGACCGCGTCGACCCGGCGCAAGTCGCGCTGTTCGAGCCAGCGCAAGCACCAGTAGCGCTCCATGCGCTGCTGGAAATCGTTGTAGGCGGCGGACTTCTCCTCGAAGGCCGACATCACGGCAAACAGTTCGGCATCCTGCGGCGCAAAGGGCGCTTTTTCGCCCGCGAGGACCGCGAGCACCTGGCGCTGATTGACCAGATCGACATAGCGTCGCAGCGGCGAGGTGCTCCAGCTGTACTGGGCGACGCCGATCCCCAGATGCGGCAGCGCCTGCGTGCTGGTGCGCACGCGCCCGCCCTGCTGCGAGCGGTAGATCCCCGGCACGCGATGATCCGCGAGGAATCGCCCCCACTCGCTGTTGGCAAGAATCATCATCTCGGCGACGATCCGGTCGAGCGGCGCGTCACGCCCGCGCGGCTCGATGCGCACCTGATCCCCCTCGATGTAGAAGCTGAAGTCCGAACGAAACCGCGGCTCGGGCTTCCCGCGCACCCGTTCGCGCTCGGCGGTGAGTGCCCCGGTGAGCGTCCACAGCACGCGCAGTGCGTCGCCGTGCGGCAACGCGACCTCCCCGTCGGCGAGTGCCGCCTCGGTCACCTGTTCGGCAAGATGGTCGTGGCGCAGATTGTCGGCGACGCGAATGCGCTCGGCCCGCGAGAAACGTCCCGTGATCGCGGTTCCCGCGGCATCCAGATCCAGATAGAGCGACAGCGCCGGAACTTCCCGGCCCGCGTCGAGCGAGAACGCCTCGATCACGTCATCGGGGAGCATCGTGATCTTGTCGCCCGGCATGTAGACGGTGGACATGCGCTCGCGGGCGGCCAGATCGAGCGGACTGCCATGCGTGATGGCCAGCCCCGGCGCGGCAATGTGGATGCCCACCCGCAACGTGCCGCTCTCCAGCCGCTGGACGGACAGGCAGTCGTCGATTTCGGTGGTCGTCGAGTCGTCCACCGAGAACGGCTGCGCGTCGGCAAGCGGCAACTCGGGCACCTGCCCGGCAACAGCGTCGACCGCGCCCACCACCCCCGAACCGAAACGCAGCCCGCAGGGGAAATGCTCGGCAGTGAATCGCCCGAGGTGCAGTGCGTGCGCCGACGCGAACGCCCCCACCGCCACCAGCAGGCGCTCCGGGCTCTGGCGCGTCTCCAGCGCGGCGCGATCGAGCGCGCGATAGGGCACACCGGTCTTGTCCGGCCGCACCAGAAGGCTCGCCGGATTCGCCTGCATCGCCTCGGGCAGCCGGCCGGCCGCCAGTTCCGCCGCGTAGGTCTCGACGAGCCGCTCCTGTTCGCGGCGGCGCGCGACGGCCGCCAGCGCGGCCTTGAGCGTGTCGGGAGTGGCCGGACGGAACCGGCCGCGCCCCTTTCTCTGGAAGTAGACGGGGGCGGACTGCAGCTTGATGAGCAGCGCGCCCGCCTGCACCGGCGTGGGCCCCGCGCCGTAGTATTCAGTGGCGAGCGAGGCGAAATCGAACTCGTCCTGCGGCGCGCACTCCCAGAGGAAGTCGAGGTCGATCTCTTCGGCAAGCGCCTGCGCACCCGGGATGATCTCGCGTGCCGGCGGCTGGTCGAAGCGCATCATCACGTGCGCGGCCTTGATCTTCGCGCGCCGGCCGCTGACGAGTTCGATCTGCAGGCTCGAACCGTTGTCAGCCATTACGGTGCCCGCCTTCAGATCTCCATTTTCCTCAAACAGCGCGTACGTCATGGCGTGAGACGATTATACGGACGGGGGACGCTCAGACGGAGATCCCCCCGGAGACCTCGATCACGGCTCCGTTCACATACGAGGCCTCGTCCGAGGCCAGGAACGCGTAGACCGCGGCAATCTCGTCCGGATTGCCCAGCCGGCCCAGCGGCACCTTCTCGATCATCTTGGCCATCACGGGCGCCGGGATCGTCTCGAGGATCGGCGTCGCGATGAACCCGGGACACACTGCTGCCGTGCGGATTCCCTTCGGACCGAGCTCGCGCGCCCAGGTCTTCGTGAAGGCGATCACGCCCGCCTTGGTCGCGGCGTAGTTGGTTTGCCCGAAATTCCCGTAGAGCCCGACCACCGACGATGCGTTGATCACCACGCCCGAACCGCGCTCGAGCATGGTCGGCAGCACGGCCTGGGTGCACTCGAACACGCCCTTGAGGTTGACGGCGATGACGTCGTCGAACTGCTCGTCGGTCATCTTGACGAGCCGCGCGTCACGGGTGATGCCGGCGTTGTTGACCAGCACGTCGATGCATCCCCAGTGCGCCAGCACGGCCACGCACATCGCGTCGATGGTGCTGCGGTCGGTGACATCCAGCCGCACTGCGAGGGCCTGCCCGCCGGCGGCCTCGATCGCGTCGGCGACCATGCGCGTCCGCTCCAGATCAAGATCCGCCACGACCACGCGCGCGCCCTCGCGCGCAAATCGTTCCACGGTGGCCTGTCCGATGCCACCCGCTGATCCGGTGACGATGCATACTTTCTCCTGCAAGCGCATGAGTGTTCCTCCAGTCGGTTTTCAGATGCCGGTCAGCCGGCGTGTTTCGTTTCGGTGTCGGACCCCGCAAGCCGCGCGAACGCGATCACCCGATCGCAGTAGGTCTCGAAATCGCTCAATCCATGATCGCTCCCCTCGAGGAGCAGCGTCTCGACCCCGGGGTAGCGCGCCACCATGTCGTGCCAGTCGATCACTTCGTCGCCCTTGGCGGCGACCAGGAAATAGCGCTCCGGGCGCGTGATCGCCGGTGCATCGAGCGCGCGGAGCTCCGCAACGTGACTCGCGCGAAATGCGAAGGGCTCGTCGCTGTGGTACATCTGCAATTCCCCCACGTAGGGGACGAGGTCGCGCCCCGGGTGAATCGCGGGGTTGAGCAGCACTGCGCGGCAGCCATGCGCCTCGGCCAGCCAGGTCGCGTAGTAGCCGCCCAGCGAACTGCCCACGAGCGTGTCCTGCGGGCTGGGCGCGAACTGTGCGCGCAACAGCGCGACGGCTTCCCGCGGCGAAGGCGGCAGTTGCGGGCAGGCGAACAGCGCGCTGCGGCCCTGTGCGGCCAGGCGCTCGGCGATGATCCGGGCCTTGAACGAGAGCGGCGACGAGCGAAAGCCGTGCAGGTAAATCAGCATGCGCGTCCGCCCGCGTGGTTCCGCGCCACGACGCCGGCATTCGTGCCATCCGCACCTGCGCCGGCCTCTCCCAAGGCCGGCCCAAGGGCCGTGAGCAGCTTTGCGTGGATTCCCCCGAAGCCGCCGTTGCTCATCACGACGATCCGGTCGCCCGGGCGCGCCTCGGCCACGATTGCCGCAACCAGCGGGTCGATGCCCGCGCGGAGCGTGGACTTGCCGGCGATCGGCGCGAGCGCCTGCGCGAGGTCCCAGTCGATCGCACCAGTGTGGCAGAAGACCCGCTCGGCCTGGGCCAGGCTCTCGGGCAGCCGCGCCTTCATCGTGCCCAGCTTCATCGTGTTCGAGCGCGGCTCGAGCACCGCGAGGATTCTTCCGCTCGCGCCGATGCGCGCGCGCAAACCGGCGACCGTCGCCTCAATTGCGCTCGGATGGTGCGCGAAGTCGTCGTAGACCTCGACGCCGCCCACGGTGCCGCGCAGTTCGAGACGACGGCGCACGCCACGAAAACCGGCCAGCGCGGTGGCGCTGTCCTGCGGCGCCACCCCGACGTGGCGCGCCGCGGCGATGGCCGCCAGGGCATTCGCCCGGTTGTGCGCGCCCGCGAGCGGCAGGCGGCATTGCGCGACCGGCGCACCGCCCTCGCGCACTTCAAAGGTACAGGCGTCGGCCAGCTCGGTCGCCGGCCCAAGGTCCCACCCCTCGGCGCTGAACAACGCCTCCTGCGCACTCCAGCATCCGCGTGCGAGCACGCGCGCGAGCGCCGGTTCCGCCGCGTTCCAGAGAATCCGCCCGGAACGCGGGATCGTGCGCACCAGGTGGTGAAACTGGGTCTCGATCGCCGCGAGGTCGGCAAAGATGTCGGCGTGGTCGAACTCGAGGTTGTTGAGCACCGCGGTCATCGGCCGGTAGTGGACGAATTTGGAGCGCTTGTCGAAGAAGGCCGTGTCGTACTCGTCGGCTTCGACGACGAAGCACTCGCCACTGCCCAACCGGGCCGAAACGCCGAAATCCGCCGGAATCCCTCCGATCAGGAACCCGGGCGCGAGCCCGGCGGACTCCAGCAGGAAAGCCAGCAGCGACGCCGTGGTGGTCTTGCCGTGGGTCCCGGCAACCGCAAGCACCCAGCGATCGCGCAGCACGTTCTCGGCGAGCCACTGCGGACCCGAGGCATAGGGCGCGCGGGCGTCGAGAATCGCTTCCATCAGCGGGTTGCCGCGCGTGACCACGTTGCCGATTACCCAGAGGTCAGGCGCGAGCGCCAGCTGATCGGCACCGTAACCTTCGGTGAGTTCGATGCCCAGCGCACGCAGCTGGTCGCTCATCGGCGGGTAGACGTTCGCGTCGCAACCGGTGACGCGGTGTCCGGCTTCCCTGGCGATGGCCGCCAGGCCGCCCATGAAGGTGCCGCAAATTCCGAGAATATGGATATGCATGACCAAGAGATGCGCCCCGCGTTGCCCGCGATCCCGGCAGGGGACCATTAGAGGTGAGACGGGGAATTCGGTACAATCGGCGCCGATTCTACCGGAGGCCACCGTGCCTCGCGCCGGCACCTCGCCAAAGCGCCCCACTCGCCATGCACGAGATCCCCGATGCAAGCTGATCCGATCCGGCTCGAGATTGCCGCGGTGGCCGCGCGGCTGATCGCCGAGGGCGGACTCGACTACGCGAGCGCCAAACGCAAGGCAACGCGCCAGGTGTTCGGCGCGTCCTCGCCGGCGCGCGACGCGATGCCCGACAATGCCCTGATCGACGAGGCCTTGCGCGAGCACCTGGAGCTTTTCGACCCGGATCACGACGCCCGGGTCGCGCGCCGGCGCGCCGTCGCGTGCCACTGGCTCGAGAGCCTGGCGGACTTCGGTCCTCTGGTCACCGGGGCGGTATGGAAGGGCGTGGTGGCCGAGCATGCACCGATCCATCTCCAGCTCTTCCACGACAGCCACAAGGAAATCGAAATCGACCTGCTCAACCGCGGCATCGCCTTTGAGATCGCGACGGTCGGCCACTACCGGCGCCACGACGTCCAGGTCGAGGCGCTGGCTTTCGTCTGGGAGGGCGAGCCGATCCTGCTCTCGCTCTACGACCCGGTCGACCTGCGCGGCGCGCTGCGCCCGGGTCCGGCCGGCGCCGAGCGCGGCGACCGCGGCGCGCTGCTCGCACGCATGGCCCCAGCGGAGCCGGGATCATGAGCGCCCGGCGGCTTTTCTCCGAATCCCGGCGGCGCTGGCTCGTCGGCGGAGGGGTCGCGCTGGGTGCGGCCGGGGCGGGTGCCTGGTTCGCCAACCGGCGCTACACCCCCCGCGCACCGGCCGACCTCGCGGTCGAGACCCTGCTCGCCCAGATCCTGACGGACAGCAACGGAAACAGCGTGGCGCTGTCGCGCTACCGGGGCCGGGTCCTGGTCGTGAATTTCTGGGCGACCTGGTGCCCGCCGTGCATCGAGGAAATGCCCGAGCTCTCGGCGCTGGCCCGCGAATTCGCCACGCGCGGCGTCGACGTGCTCGGCATCGGCGTGGACGCCGCGGTCAGCATTCGCCAGTTCGCCGCCCGCTGGCCGGTTGTCTATCCGCTGCTCATCGCCCAGAAAACCGGTTATGAGCTCTCGCGCCAGTTCGGCAATCGCAGCCTCGCGCTGCCGTTCACGGTCGTCGTGGATCGCGACGGACAGATCATCGAGCGCACGCTCGGGCGCTTCAAGGGCGACGAGTTGCGCGCGTCGATGGAAACCGCGCTGCGCGGCAGCTGATTTCCCGAACGCCCTGCCGACGACTGGACAAAGTAGCCGGACTACCCCAGACTTCGACTTCTGTACGCATCTTGGCGACAACGTCGCGCAAAATCCATGGCCAGAAAAATCTGGGTGCTGCACGGTCCGAATCTGAATCTGCTCGGGACCCGTGAGCCGGACACCTACGGGCGCGCCACATTGGTCGAGATCGACGCGGAGCTCGCTGAAATTGGCGCGCGAAGCGGGGTAGATGTCGCCTCTTTCCAGTCAAATCACGAGGGCGAGCTGGTTGAACGGATCCACGCGGCGGGTGCCGCGGGGGTTGACTTCATCGTGATCAACCCGGCGGCGTTCACCCACACCAGCGTCGCCCTGCGCGACGCACTGCTGGGCGTGCGCATCCCCTTCGTCGAAGTGCATCTGTCCAACACCCACGCCCGTGAGCCGTTCCGGCACCACTCGCACTTCTCCGACATCGCCCGCGGGGTGGTGGTTGGACTCGGGCGCGCCGGGTACCGGTACGCCCTCGAATACGCGATCGACGCGCTGCCGGACACGGCTGCCGGCTAGACGCGCCAGCGCCCGCCGCCGGTGCGCGGCCAGCGTGGCACGAACACCAGAAAATTCATCGGAGAACCAAATGGATCTCAGGAAACTGAAGACGCTGATCGACCTCGTGGCGGAGTCTGCCATCTCGGAGCTCGAGATCAGCGAGGGTGATGACCGGGTGCGTATCGTCAAGGGTGGCGTGCCGTCCGCAGGAACAGCCAGTGCACCCGCCCCGAGCGTGGCGGCGCCCGCCGTAACGGAGGCCGCTGCGGCGGCCCCGGCGCCGGCCATGCCCGAACCGGGGCACATCGTGACCTCCCCGATGGTCGGAACCTTCTACCGGGCCTCGCAGCCGGGCGGCGAACCTTTCGTCACCGTTGGCGCGACGGTGCGCCTGGGCGACACCGTCTGCGTGATCGAGGCGATGAAGCTTCTGAACGAGGTCGAGGCAGACCGCGCGGGAACCATCAAGGCCGTGCTGGTCGAGAACGGCCAGCCGGTGGAGTTCGGCCAGCCGCTGTTCGTAATCGAGTGACGTTGCGGCTACGGCAACGCGAGGGGCGAGGATGTTCGAGAAGATTCTGATTGCCAACCGCGGGGAAATCGCCCTGCGCATCCAGCGCGCGTGTCGCGAGCTGGGCATCAAGACGGTGGTCGTGCACTCCCAGGCCGACACCGAGGCCAAGTACGTCAAGCTCGCCGACGAGTCGGTGTGCATCGGACCGCCGCCGTCGCGCGACAGTTATCTGAACATCCCCTCGATCATCAGCGCCGCCGAGGTTACCGACGCCGAAGCGATTCACCCTGGCTACGGTTTTCTTTCGGAAAACGCCGACTTCGCCGAGCGCGTCGAGAGCAGCGGTTTCGTTTTCATCGGACCGCGCCCGGAATCCATCCGCCTGATGGGCGACAAGATCAGCGCGAAGGAAGCGATGCGCAAGGCCGGCGTGCCGGTTGTCCCGGGCTCGGAGGGGGCGCTGCCCGAGGATCCCAAGGAACTCATCAAGCTCGCCAAATCGATCGGTTTCCCCGTGATCGTCAAGGCCGCCGGGGGCGGCGGCGGGCGCGGCATGCGCGTCGTGCACACCGAAGCAACGCTGCTCCACGCGATCACGCTGACGCGCACCGAAGCGCAGGCCGCCTTCAACAACCCGATGGTCTACCTCGAGAAGTATCTCGAGGGGCCGCGCCACATCGAAATCCAGGTGCTGGCCGACGAACACAGGAACGCGATCTACCTGGGCGAGCGCGATTGTTCGATGCAGCGTCGCCACCAGAAGGTCATTGAGGAGGCGCCCGCGCCGGGCATCCCGCGCCGCCAGATCGAGAAGATCGGCGCGCGTTGCGCAGACGCGTGCCGCAAGATCAAGTACCGCGGTGCCGGCACGTTCGAGTTCCTCTACGAGCGCGGCGAGTTCTTCTTCATCGAGATGAACACGCGGGTGCAGGTCGAGCACCCGGTCACGGAACTGATTACGGGTGTGGATATCGTCCAGGAGCAGATTCGCGTCGCAGCGGGCCTGAAACTCGCGTACAAGCAGCGCGACATCACGATTCGCGGGCACGCGATCGAATGCCGGATCAACGCAGAGGATCCGTACAAGTTCACGCCCTCACCCGGGCGCATCACGCACTGGCATCCCCCGGGCGGGCCGGGAATCCGGGTCGACTCCCACGCGTACACGAATTACTACGTCCCGCCGCACTATGACTCGATGATCGGCAAGCTGATCGCCTATGGCGACACGCGCGACCAGGCGATCCGGCGGATGCGCATCGCCCTGTCGGAAATGTCGGTCGACGGAATCCAGACGAACCTTGCGTTGCACCGCGAACTGCTCGCCGATGCGCGTTTCGCCGAGGGCGGCACCTCGATCCACTACCTCGAGGAAAAGCTCGCGCGGCGCAATGGCTGAATGCCACGTTGCCGGAGGTTGCGCAGCGCGACGGCACAGGCGCGCGCCGTGACTGACCCCGCACAATGGCTGGAAGTGGGCTTCATTGCCCCCGGCGAGCGGGTCGATGACTGGTCCGACGCGCTGTTCGAGGTGGGCGCGCTGTCGGTGCGCACCGAGGATGCCGAGGCGGACGGTCCGCTCGAGCAGGCGCTCTTCGGCGAACCCGGGGCGCCCGAGACCGCGCATGTCTGGCCGCACACCCGGATCACCGCACTGATCGACGCGACCGTGGTGCCACGCGCTTTCGTCGCGCAGGCGGCGCGCCAGGCGGGTTTCTCCGCCCCGACTGCCCTCGATGTAACCCCCGTTGCCGGTCGCGACTGGGTGGCGACGACCCAGGCGCAGTTCGAGCCGATCGAGATCGGCAGCCGGTTGCGCATCACCCCATCGTGGCACCGCGTTCCCCCGCAGCCCGGCCCGCCCGAAGCGCGCCTCGAGATCATCCTCGATCCGGGCCTCGCGTTCGGTACCGGCAGCCACCCGACGACGCGCATGTGCCTGGAATGGCTCGATCGCCAGCTGGTGCCCGGCGCCAGCGTCATCGACTACGGATGTGGATCGGGCATCCTCGGGATCGCGGCGGCGCGACTCGGCGCCGCTCGCGTCACGGCGATCGACATCGACCCGCAGGCACTGCGCAGCACCGCCGACAACGCCGCGGCGAACGGCGTCACCTTGAGCGTGCGTTCGGGCGAGGAAGCACCCTGCGACCCCGCCGACGTGGTGCTGGCGAACATTCTCGCCAGCCCCCTGCGCGTGCTCGCCCCCATGCTCGAGACCCTGGTCGCGTCGGGCGGAATCCTGATCCTCGCTGGACTGCTCGATCGGCAGGTCGACGAGGTCGCCGCGGCCTATCGCGAGATCCGACTGCGCCCCTGGGCCGCGCGCGAGGGCTGGGTCTGCCTGGCCGGTACCCGCGCGGGACCGGACGGCATCGGCTAAGATCGGGATCAAGCGCAGCTCCCCTTCGCACATGTCCCTCGCCACCACCTGTCCCACCTGCAAGACCAGTTTCCGGGTCGTGCCCGATCAGCTCAAGCTGCGGCGCGGGCTGGTGCGTTGCGGCGCCTGTCACTGCGTGTTCTCCGGCGTCGATGCGCTGCGTCACCTGCCCGACCCCGCCCATGCGGCTCGGCATTTGCGCGACGATGAGCGCGATGATGCCCTCGAGATCGCGGCAGCGCTCGCCGACACGCCCCCGGCGGCGGACGATGTTCCGGAGCTCGAATCGGTAGCCGAAGCGCTGCCTGACGCCCCCATGGCGCCGGATTCCGAGCCGGAAGCAGACGAACTTCCCGACGCCCCGGATCCCGAGCCAAGTGCCGGCGACGTGCTCCGCGAAAGCGCGGTCTCCGTGGACCCATGGTCCCCTCTTCGGTCCTTCCCCGAACCGGCCGCGGTCGAGACTCCCGCGACCGATCCCGACGTTGCGCCCGACGCTGATTCCGACATCGCGCCCGACGCTGATTCCGACATTCCGCCCGACCCCGACCCCGACCTCACACCCGCGTCCGATTTCGCCATCTCTCCCGAGTCCGATTTCGACATTGCCCCGGAGCCCGAACTCGATTCGGCGACCGGCGACGGCAGCGAAACCGTGGCCGAGGCCGGCGCCGAGCCACCCACGCAGGAGATCGAGGAAGAGGACGAGGAAGACGCGATCGACTTCTTCGCGACGGGATCCGGTCGCCGCGTCGGCTGGAGGCCGCGCAGCGCCGTCGCACGGAGCATCGCGCTGTTGTTGGGGATCGTGTTGGCTGCCCAACTCGCATTGGGCGGCCGCGACTGGCTTGCCGCGTATTTCCCGCAGACCCGACCGTGGCTCGACGCCTTCGCGCGGCCTTTCGGCCTGCAGGTCGATCTGCTGCGACGCCCGGACGCAGTGACGATCGAGTCCTTCGAACTCACCAGCGGCAGTCCGCCCGGAAGCTACCGCCTGAGCGCGCTGCTGCGCAGCCGTGCGGACACGGCACTGCAGTGGCCGGCGATCGAACTCTCCCTCACGGACGCCTCGGGCGCGATCGTCGTGCGCCGCGTGCTGATGGCGCGCGACTATATCGCGAACCCGTCTGTTGTCAGCCAGGGTCTGCCCGCACGCTCCGAGTACCCGGTTCTGATCGGGCTGGAGTTCGGCGATTTGACGCCGACGGGATATTCGGCGCTGCTCTTCTACCCATGATTTCGCTGTTCACTTCCTTCTCGAGTCGCGTATGAACCACCGTGTCGTCATCAGCGGGTCGGTCGCCTACGACACCATCATGGTGTTCGACGGCCATTTCAAGGATCACATCCTCCCGGAGCGCGTGCACATCCTCAACGTCTCCTTCCTGACGCCGCGCCTCAAGCGCGAGTTCGGCGGCTGCGCGGCGAACATCGCGTACAACCTGCGCGGGATCGGCGGCGAACCGGTCGTCGTGGCCACGATTGGACATGATGGCGGGGATTGCCTCGAGCGGCTGCGACAGCTCGGCGTCGACGTGAGCCATGTGCAACAGTTGCCGGATCACTTCACCGCTCAGGCGTTCATCACCACCGACCTGGCCGACAATCAGATCACCGCTTTTCACCCGGGTGCGATGGCACTCGCACATACCGCTTCGGCACTCGATTCGCTGCCCGTCGCCTGCGGCATCGTCGCGCCCAATGGCAAGCAGGCAATGATCCGCCATGCCGAAGAATTCAGCCGGGCGGGGGTGCCATTCCTGTTTGACCCGGGCCAGGGACTGCCGATGTTCGACGGCGCGGAGTTGCGCACCCTCATCGAGAGCGCGACGGCGGTGACGCTGAACGACTACGAGTGTCAGTTGATGTGCCAGCGCACGGGCTGGGACGAGCGCGCGATCAGCGAGCGCGTCGGCGCGCTGATCGTCACCCGGGGCGGCGAGGGATCGCTTCTCTTCCAGGGCCAGGAACGCATCGTGATCCCACCGGCCAGGGTGACCGACCCGGTCGATCCGACCGGATGCGGGGATGCCTACCGCGGCGGACTGCTCTTCGGAATGGCGCGAGGGTGGGACTGGCTGCGCTGCGCCCAGTTGGGCAGCGTGCTCGGCGCCGTCAAGATCGAAAGCCAGGGCGCGCAAAACCACGTGGTCGATCGCGACACGGTGGCGCAGCGCTTCGCGCAGGCCTACGGGCCGGCACCCTGGTAGTCGTCCGATTCGCCCTCAGGCGCCGAGCGAGAGCAGCGCCGGCAGCGCCGCGTGCAACGCCGAGAGCAGCACCTGCGCGGCGATGAGCACCACCAGCGGGGAGAGATCCACGCCGCCGAGCAGGGGCACGACCCGACGCACCGGATCGAGCAACGGCCCGGTCAGCGTATCGATCGTCGGCCGAATGGGTGCGTAGGGATTGACCCACGAGAGGATCGCGCCGAGCAGCACCAGCCCCATCACCAGGTACAGCGACCACTTGACGAGCCAGAGGGCGGTAAGCAGGATCACGACCCCCAACGAGGGGATGCGCCCTGCGCCGAACGCGAGCACGTAGAACACGGAGAGCACCAGCGCAATCAACACACCGGCGAGCACGCTGCCCCAGTCGAAACGCCGCGGTCGCGGCAACATCCGGCGCATCGGCCGAACGAGCCAGTCGGTGGCGGCGATCAGGAACTGCCCGATCGGGTTGCGCACGCCCAGCCTGAGCCAGTTCATGTACCCGCGCAACAGGCAGGCGGCGGCAAGCAGGCTCGCCAGCGTTTCAACAAGAAACCAGAGACTTTGCAGCATCGCGTGACCGTCTGCGGCGTGGGCCGGGCAGAACCAGGAAATGATTCGTTTGTGCGCACGAGGCACGGGCTGTCGCCGGACAGCGTGCCGAACGATTCTCGCACGAAAAAAGCCCGGGCCGCCTCAGACGGCACCGGGATTGGGCAGCACTGCCGGGCGGGCGGGGTACGGCCCCGCCCGGGGGCCACATCAGGGTTTGGGACCCGTCGGAAAGGGCCAGGCTGCCTGCGGTGCCGCTGACGGCGCAATCACCGGAACCGGAGGCGTTTTGGGCACCGCCGGCTTCTTCACCGCCGGCTTTTTCGCTGCCGGTTTCGCTGCCGGTTTCGCTGCAGCTTTCTTCACCGCCGGCTTCTTGGCTGCGGCCTTCTTGGCTGCCGGCTTCTTGGCTGCCGGCTTCTTGGCTGCCGGCTTCTTCGCTACGGCCTTTTTCGCTGCCGGCTTTTTCGCCGCGGCTTTTTTCACCGCCGGCTTCTTCGCCGCAGCCTTCTTCACCGCCGGCTTCTTCGCCGCAGCCTTCTTCACTGCCGGCTTCTTCGCCGCGGCCTTCTTCACTGCCGGCTTCTTCGCCGCAGCCTTCTTCACTGCCGGCTTCTTCGCCGCAGGTTTTTTCGCCGCAGGTTTTTTCGCCGCAGCCTTCTTCACAGCAGGTTTTTTCACGGTAGCCATGGAACGATCTCCTCAGTTGATGATTGAGACTCGAAAGACCCGTCCGGTTAGTCTGTGAAGACTCGCGTTGCACGGGCCATTCATCGGCGCAACAACCGCCTGGTCGGCGGGGGTGTTCATTGCGCTAATGAATAGGGGGCTGAAAAAACGCCAGGCTTCTTGGCCTGGCGTGCAGCTGTTCGAAACGGGAAGTCGGAGGGGCGATGGCCCGATGGGGGCACGGCCTCCGATCTTGCGGAGGCAGGGGCGAGAGGCGCAGAAGTGGGAGGATGGATCGCAACCCCCGGGGCCTGTTGATGTACGTTCGACGGTTCCAGCACTCCATCTCACGACTCGCTTCAATACTTCGCTTTAAATGCTTGTACCGAATCGAGATTCCGCTGTTTTACACAAGCGCGATCATACGATCGACTGTTGCGCAATGCAATGGTCTTCGTGACAAAAATGCGTCATCGCTGCAGTTTTTTTCAACGCGCGCGACAGCAAATGCGCGCGCTTCGCTTCACGCTCGTGCGCCCGCGTTTTTCTTTCTGACGATTCCCGCAAGTTGCGCGCTTGCGAGAAAACGTCGCCAGTCGAAATGCGGACCGGGATCGCGTTTTCGATCGGGTGCGATGTCGGAGTGCCCAGCCACGTAGCGCAGCGGATAACGTTCGCGCAGTGAGCCGATCAGGCGCGCCAGCCGGCGGTACTGTGGCTCGGTGAAGCGGTGCTGCTCGTCCCCCTCGAGCTCGATGCCGATGGAGAAATCGTTGCACCGCACGCGATCGAGAAACCACGACACACCCGCGTGCCACGCACGCGCGTCGCACCCGACGAACTGCAGCAGTTCGCCGCGGCGCCGGATCAGGAAGTGCGCCGAGACGTGCAGCGTCGCGACGTCGCGAAACGACGGGTGGGCGTGCGCGTCGAGACGATTGCAGAACAAATCGACGATGGCGGTGCCGCTGAAGCGACCGGGCGGCAGGCTGATGTGGTGGATCACGACCAGCTCGATCGCGGTGCCGCCCGGCCGTGCATCGCAGTTGGGTGACGCGACACGCCGGGCGCCGCGCAGCCAGCCGTCTTCGTCGAAGCGGCTCTGCCGGACGGCGGCGGTGCGTCCCGGTATCGTTGCGGGCACCGCGTCGGAACCCTTGGACATCGCGCGGCTCAGTTGAGTCCGAGCCGCTGCATCCGGTGGCGCAGCGCGCGAAAACTGATCCCCAGCAGCCGGGCCGCAGCCGTGCGATTGAAGCGTGTTCTCTCGAGCGCGCGCTCGATCGCGTGGCGCTCGACCTGGTCGAGGTAGTCCGGGAGCGACTCCGGAATTCCATCGGCGCTGAGCTTCGCAGGCGCGCGCGTGCTTCGTCCGCCCGATGCCGCTGCGGCCACGGCGCCGCGCGCCGACTCCTCCGCGCGTTCACTCGCCGTGTCGTCCGAGACGCTCGGACGCAGACCGAGATCCTCGACGTTGACGGTAATTCCGTCGGAGAAGGCGAGCGAGCGCTCGAGGATGTTCTCGAGCTCACGAACGTTCCCGGGGAAGTTGTAGCTCGCCAGGTAGCGCAGGGTCACACTCGATAGTGTCGGCGCCCGCGCGACTCCCGCGCGCTGCACGATCTTCTCGAGGATCGCCTCGGCGAGCAACGGGATATCCTCCGGCCGCTCGCGCAACGACGGCAGCGCGAGTTCGATCACGTTGAGTCGATAGTAGAGATCCTGGCGGAACCGGCCGGCCGCGACGCACTGCGCGAGGTCCTGGTGCGTGGCGCTGAGAATGCGCACGTCGATCGGCTCCTCGATCGTCGCGCCGACCTTGCGCACGCGCTTCTCCTGGATCGCCCGCAACAGCTTCACCTGCATCGCCAGCGGCAGATCGGCGACCTCATCGAGCAGCATCGTCCCGCCGTTGGCGGCCTGGAAAAAACCGTCGCGATCCCGGTCGGCACCGGTGAACGCTCCCTTCTTGTGGCCGAAGAACTCGGCCTCCATCAGCGTCTCGGGTATCGCGCCGCAATTGACCGCGACGAAGGGCTGGCGTGCCCGCGGCCCGGCTTCGTGGATCAGACGCGCCGCGAGTTCCTTGCCGGAGCCCGACTCGCCGATGATCGCCACCGGCGCCATGCTGCGCGCAAGCCGCACGATCTGGCTGCGCACCTCGAGCGTCTTGTCCGAGTTCCCGAGCAGGCGCGCGGTGATGTCCGCAGGTCCATCGGAAGTTGCGTCTGCGCCGAGTCCCGTGCCGGGCAACTGAATGGCCGCGCGCACCAGGCTGCGCAACGCTTCCAGCGCCACGGGCTTGCCCAGATAGTCGAAGGCACCGGCCTTGAGGGCTGCCACCGCGTTCTCGGCACTGCCATAGGCGGTGATCACCGCCACCGGCGTGGCCGGATGTTCGCGCGAGATCCGATCGACGAGTTCCAGGCCGTCGCCGTCGGGAAGTCGCATGTCGGTCAGGCATAGCGCATAGCTGTGCGCGGCGAGCAGTTCGTGCGCCTGCGCGAGGTCGGCGGCGCAGTCCACATCGAGTCCCATTCCCGCGATCGTCAGATCGAGCAGTTCGCGCAGGTCGGCTTCGTCGTCCACGACCAGAACGCGCGGGTTCCTGCCGCCGTGCATCACCAATCCGTCGCCGTACTCACTCACCTGTGTCATCCCGAAGCTTCCTGTCCGTTGCCGTGTTGCGGCCGTGTCACCACGAAGACCCCACGATACCGGGATTCCCGCCCCACGGGCTCGTAGCGAATGGTCGCATGGTTGGCCCGGCACAACTCGCGCGCCAGATACAGGCCCAGGCCCGTGCCCCGCGACTCGGTCGTGAAGAAGGGCTCGAAAACGTGCGCAAGCGCCGCTTCGCTGATCCCCGGCCCGTCGTCGCAAAAGCGCAGTTCGGGCTCGCCTGCGCTGCCTTCGCGCCACTCGATCACGATCGCGGCGCGCTCCTTCGAGGCGTAGCGCAGCGCGTTGCCCAGCAGGTTGGCCAGCACCTGGCGAAGATGGTTCTCGTCGAAAAGGAGCGGCTGTCGCGAGGTCACCGACACCACGACCCGGTCTGCGATCGATTCGGTTTCCGAGGCGTATTCGGCGAGGACGCGCCGGAGGAAGTCGAGCATCTCGATCGGCTCCTCCATGGCGCGGTCGCGCCGCGAGATCGACAACACGTCCTCGATGATGCGGTTGATCCGCAGCGTGTTGTCTTCGACGATGCGCACGAGCCGTTTATGGGCGGCCAGGCCAAGGCTCTCGCCGAGCAGTCCGTTGGCGTGGCGAATCGCGCCGAGCGGATTGCGGATTTCGTGCGCGATCGACGCGGAAAGCCGCCCCATTGACGCGAGTTTCAACTGCTGCGCGCGCTCTTCGACGACACGCAGGTCCTCGAGCAGCAGCACCGTGTCGCCCTGCGTTGCGTCGCCCTCCCCGAGCAGGCGCAGCCCGATGCGGTGCGTCCCGGGCGCGGTCCCCGCCGCGTCGGCCACGACGGCGAATTCGCTGACCGCGTTCACGCCCCGACCCGCGCGTGCCTGCCGGAACGCCTCGGCGAGGCCCTGCCACGCTCCGCTCGCAATGTGCTCGAAACGCAGCGGGCGCCCGGCCCACCACGCCGCAGGGTCGACGCCGAGCATGGTCTGCGCGGCGCGGTTGATCGCGCGCACTTCACCGTCCGCACCGATCACGACGACGCCGCGGTCGAGTTCGGCCATCACCTGATGCGTCACCGCGAGCTGGCTGCGCAGTTCCTCGCCACGGCGACGCGCCAGTTCTTCCTGCATGTGCAGCCGCGCGGCCAGCCAGCTCACCGCGATTCCCGTCAGGAAACAGACCGTGCCGAGCAGCGCGGCGTTCGCCAGCGCAGCCGGGTCGAAACCGGCATCATCCTGTATGCGCAGCGCGGTCTCGCCGAGCAGCAGGAGCGTCGCGGCGGCAGCGAAGGCCGCGGCCAGGCGCGGCGGTGAAACCGTCGCAGCGCTGGCGACCGTCGCGACCATCAGCACGCCCAGCCCGCTGCGCACCCCGCCAGCGGCCCAGATCAGGGCGATGAACACCGCAAGATCCAGGACCACCTGTGTGACGAGCTGCGTGTAGAAGAGCGGTCGCAGGGTGCGGGTCAGCGCGAAGAGCATCACGGCGAGCACGAGGTAGCCGAATGCGAGCGGACCGAAGAGCGAAAGGTCGTCGAACGAGAAGACCGGCGTCGTGCGGGACACGTAGGCCAGTGCCGCCAGCATGACAGCGACCGCGATCCTGCCGCCGGAGAACCACCGAAGCGCGCGCCAGAACGATTCGGGAACCGGGCCGGCGCGCAGTTCGGCGGCCAGATCGACGGGGTCCGGCCCCGGAATCCAGACGGCGTCCGGCGCCGCCCCGGCTCGCGCCGGCGCGCTCATGCGTCGGCGTCGCGGTGCGCGCTGCTGCAGTAGGCGCGCTCGCCAACCGTCAGCGCGTCGGATACGGGCAGATGAACTCCGCAATGCGCGCACTGCACCATCGGCTCCCCCTTGCCGTCGGGTCCGCCCTCCATCCGGTCGTCGCGGCGTCGCGACCCGCTCACCACCTTGAACGCGAGATAGAGGACCGCGAACACGGCCGCCCAGAACAGAATCTTGCCCATCAGACCCGTCCGAGAATCACTTCAAGCACGAAACGGGTGCCGATGTAGGCGAGCAGCAGCACGCCGTAGCCGGCCATCGTGGCGCGCAGCGCGCCGCGGCCGCGCCAGCCGCGCAACCATCGTCCAAGCAGCAGCACGCCGAAGACCGCCCACGCGATCAGGGTGAAGACGGTCTTGTGATCGAAACGCAGCGGCCGCCCGAAGATCTCCTCGGTGAAGAAAATCCCGGTGATCGCGGTCAGCGTCAGCAGCAGGAATCCGAGCCGGATCAGCGTGAAGAGCATGCGCTCGAGCACCAGCAGCGGCGGCAGCTCGTCAATCAGGCGCGCGAAGATCGAACGCTGCGCGCCGGGGCCCCCATGCAGTGCGCGCTCGGCCGCCGTCATCAACCCGGCGTGCAGCGCGGCAAGCAGGAGCACCCCGTAGGCGAGTGTTCCGACCAGCAGGTGCATCACGAACATCGGCCGCATCCGGGTCTCGGCCAGCACGGACCCGGGAAAGAACAGCGGCAGGAGCACCGCGAGCGCGGCGATCGGCAGGATCAGCGCGCGCAGGGCGGCCACCCGCACGCGGCGCCCCTCGATCCAGAGCACGGCCACGCCCACGAGCAGCGTTGCCGAGAGCGCCTGCGCGAAACCGAAGCGGAATTCCGATCCGTCGAGCATCACGAAATAGAGCGAGACGGCGTGGAGTAGCAGGCCCACGAAAAGCAGCAGCGCGGGCAGCGACGCCGCGGCCAGCCGGGTGCCGTCGTCCTGCAGACCCACCGCGCCGACGATGCGCCGATGCTCGGCGAGCGAGCGCCGGTCGCCGAGCCACGAGAACACGTAGCAGGCAGCAGGGAGGGCGAGCGTCAGAACCGGTAGAATGCGCACCTGACAAGTGTAATACACGACCATGCTCGAAAACCTCTCCCAACGCCTCTCCCGCGTCGTCAAGACGATGCGCGGCGAGGCCCGCCTGACCGAGGCGAACACCGCCGAGATGCTGCGCGAGATTCGCATCGCGCTGCTCGAGGCCGACGTCGCGCTGCCGGTGGTGCGCGACTTCATCGCACGGGTCAAGGACAAGGCGCTGGGCCAGGAGGTTCTCCAGAGCCTGTCGCCGGGGCAGGCGCTGGTGGGCGTGTTCCACCGCGAACTCACCGAGCTGATGGGCGGGGCGAACGCCGAGCTGAGCTTCGCGACCCAGCCGCCGGCGGTGATCCTGATGGCTGGCCTGCAGGGCGCGGGCAAGACCACCACGGTCGCCAAGCTGGCCAAGTGGCTGCGCGAGAACCGGCGCAAGAAAGTGCTGACCGTCTCGTGCGACGTCTATCGTCCCGCGGCCATCGAGCAGCTGCGCACGGTGACGCAACAGGCGGGTGCCGATTTCTTCGCGTCGGATCCCGGCCAGAAGCCGGCTGACATCGCCGCCGCGGCGCTCCAGTGGGCGCGCACGCACTTCCATGACGTGCTCATCGTCGACACCGCCGGCCGGCTGGCGATCGACGAGGCGATGATGGCCGAGATCCGGGCCCTGCACGCGCAGCTGCGCCCGATCGAGACGCTCTTCGTCGTCGACGCGATGCAGGGCCAGGACGCGGTCAACACCGCGCGCGCTTTCAAGGAAGCGCTGCCGATCACCGGCATCGTGCTCACCAAGCTCGACGGCGACGCGCGCGGCGGCGCGGCGCTCTCGGTGAAGGCGGTCACCGGCGCGCCGATCAAGTTCGCCGGTATCGGCGAGAAGATCGACGGGATCGAGCCCTTCCATCCCGAGCGCCTGGCGAGCCGCATCCTGGGGATGGGGGACATCGTTTCGCTGGTCGAGGACGCCCACAAGCACATCGACCAGAAGGCCGCGAAGGATCTGGCCGACAAGCTCAAGTCCGGCAACCGCTTCGACCTGAACGATTTCGCCGGGCAGCTCGGGCAAATGAAGAAGATGGGCGGGCTCTCCGGGATGCTCGACAAGCTCCCCTCGCAGCTGCAGCAGGCGGCCGCCGGCGCCGATCTGGGCATGGCCGAGAAGCAGACCGCCCGGATGGTGGGAATCATCCACTCGATGACGCCTGGCGAACGCAGCCGGCCCGAGATCATCAAGGCGACGCGCAAGCGCCGGATCGCGTCCGGCGCCGGGGTGCAGGTTCAGGAGGTGAACCGGCTGCTCAAGCAGTTCGAGCAGATGCAGGGAATGATGAAGAAAATGCAAAAGGGCGGCATGGCCAAGATGATGCGCGGCATGAAGGGCATGCTGCCGGGGATGCGGTGACCCGGCTTTTCGCGTGCGCGCTCGCTAGCGCGCTGTGCCTTGGCACTGCGTCCGCGGCGCCGCCGGACTCCGCGGCCTTCGGCAGCGCCGTGGTCGGCGGACGCTTCGCGCATGTCGTGCAGCCCGGCGAGCACCTCGGACGGATCGGCGCGCGCTACGGAGTGGCCTGGTCCCTGCTCGTGGAAGACAACGGCATCGCGCGCCCCGACCAGTTGCGCCCCGGCCAGCTGGTGATGGTCGAGAACCGTCACATCGTGCCACCGGCGATCGATGACGGCATCGTGCTGAACGTGCCGCAACGCATGCTGTTTCACTTTGCCCAGGGGTCGCTGGTGGCCGCCTACCCCGTGGGGCTGGGACGTCCCAACTGGCGCACGCCGCTGGGCCCCTTCACGGTGGTCAATCTCCAGAAGGACAAGACCTGGTACGTACCCAGGTCGATCCAGGAAGAGATGCGCCGCGAGGGCAAGCCCGTATTGACCGAAGTCCCCCCGGGCCCGGAAAACCCGCTCGGGCGCCACTGGATCGGCCTGTCCATGCCCGCGATCGGGATCCACGGGACGATCGCGCCCTCGAGCATCTTCGGATTCCGTTCGCACGGCTGCATCCGGCTGCACCCGGACGACGTCGCGCAGCTTTTCGAGCGGATCACCGTCGGCACGCCCGGGGAGATCGTCTATTTCCCCGCGTTGCTTGCCACGGGCCCGGACGGGCGCGTGTTCGTGGAGGTGCACTCCGATATCTACTCGCGCACCGGGGATCCGAGCGCGGCGCTCGCCGCGGCGATCGCCGAACGCGGTTTGACCGAGCGAATCGATCCGGGCAAACTGGCCGCCGCGATCCGCGCGCGCGACGGCATCGCGCGCGATGTAACCAGAGGAAGCAATCCGTGAGCGCTCACTGGCGCAACGAAGGAAGCGGCGCCGTTCGCGCCGCACAGAGTCAGGCCACCGGCCGTCCGCCGCGCCGCGTGCTGTTGCGCCGGGGCCTGGCCGCGGCGATCACGCTGCTCGGCCCGGTCGTCGCTCGCCCGGCGCTGGCGGCCCGCATGCAAGGTCCGGCGCGGCTGGCCTTCTACAACACGCACACCGCCGAGCGGATCGACGTCGTCTACCGCGACGCGAACGGCTACGTGCCCGACGCGCTCGCCGCGATCGCACAGGTGCTGCGCGACCATCGCAACGACACGGTGAAAGCGATCGATCCGGAATTGCTCGAGCAACTGCACCGGATCGGCACCACGCTCGGCGCCGCACAGCCCTTCCACGTGATCTCCGGCTACCGCTCGCCCGAAACCAACTCCCGGCTCGCTGCCGCCAGCGGCGGGGTGGCACGGCACAGCCTCCATCTCGAGGGCCGCGCCATCGACATCCGCGTGCCCGGGCGTCCGCTGGCCGACCTGCACCGCGTGGCGCTCGAACTGCGCGCGGGCGGCGTCGGGCGCTACGTGGCTTCCGACTTCATCCATATCGACACCGGGCGCGTGCGCACCTGGTAGGGGGTGCCATGGGCGCGCCGGACCTCACCGAACTCGCGGCATCCTTTCAGGGCCGGCTGCTCACCGACGCCGCCGATACCGCACCCTTTCTGGTCGACTGGCGCGGCCGCTACAGCGGTCTGGCGCTGGCCGTCGCGCAGCCCGACACCACCGAGGACGTCGCCGCCGTGGTGCGCTGGTGCGCCGCGCAGCGCGTGCCGATCGTGCCGCAAGGCGGCAACACGGGGCTGAGCGGCGGCGGAACGCCCGACGCGTCGGGGACCGCGCTGCTCCTCTCTCTCGCGCGGCTCAACCGGGTGCGCGCCGTGGACCCCGTCAACAACTCGCTGACCGTCGAGGCCGGCTGCGTGCTCGCCAATGTGCAGCAGGCGGCACGCGATGCCGGGCGGCTGTTTCCGCTCAGCCTCGGAGCGCAGGGCTCGTGCACCATCGGCGGCAACCTCGCCACCAACGCCGGCGGCACCCAGGTGCTGCGCTACGGCAACAGCCGCGAACTGTGCCTCGGGCTGGAAGTGGTCACCGCCAGCGGCGAAATCTGGAACGGGCTGCGCGCGCTGCGCAAGGACAACACCGGCTACGACCTGCGTGACCTGTACATCGGCTCCGAAGGGACTCTCGGCGTGATCACCGCCGCCACGCTCAAGCTCTTTCCGCTGCCCGCCGCGCAGATGACCGCGTTCGCCGCGGTGTCCTCGCCCGACGATGCGCTGCGCCTGCTCGCGCTCGCGCAGCAGCAGCTCGGCGCCGCGCTCACCGCCTTCGAACTGATCAGCGACTTCTGCATCGAACTCGTCGAGCGGCACTTCCCCGAACTGCGCCGCCCGCTGGCCGGACACAGCCCCTATTACGTGCTGCTCGAATCCTCCGACTCGGACGGGGAGGCGCAGGCGACCGAGCGCTTCGAGGGGCTGCTGGGGGAGGCGCTGGCGGGAGAGGACGCCCCGGGTCGTCCGACCGCCGCGCCCTGCATCACCGACGCCGTGCTCGCCTCGTCGCTCGCGCAGGCCCGCTCGCTGTGGGCGATCCGCGAACACATCACAATGGCGCAGATGGCCGAAGGCAAGAACATCAAGCACGACATCTCCGTGCCCATCTCGTCGATCCCCGCCTTCCTCGAGCAGGTCGACGCCGAGCTCGAGCGGCGCTTCCCCGGGGTGCGGGTCGTCAACTTCGGCCACCTCGGCGACGGCAACCTGCACTACAACGTCTCGCCGCCCGACTGGGGCACGGCGGGGCACCCGCCGACCGACCTGCAGGCCCTGCAGCCCGACATCAACCGGGTCGTCCACGATGCCGTGATCGAATTCAACGGCTCGATCTCCGCCGAGCACGGGCTCGGCCAGCTGCGCCGCGACGAGGCCGCGCGCTACAAGTCGCCGGTGGAGATGGCGCTGATGCGATCCGTGAAGCAGGCGCTCGACCCGCTGGGGATCATGAATCCCGGGAAGGTGCTGGGGTAGCGTTCCCTGCGGGCAATTGTGAAGCTTTGATCCTGCGATGGATTTCACTCGTTAAACTTTTTTACGCGGTCGGAACCGCGGACGCGGGTAGCGGTTGGACCGCCAGCCGCAGTCCCATCGCCTTGAGGATTGCCAACAAGCTGCTGAGCGCCGGATTGCCCTTCGGCGAGAGCGTGCGATAAAGCTGCGTCGGGTTCAGGTGTGCCTGCTCGGCCACCGCCTGTACGCCGCCGAAGGCTTGGGCCATCTGGCGCAGCACAATCAGCAGTTCGGCTTGGTCGCCGTCTTCCAGAATACCGTTAACTACTTCCAGCGCGAACGCGGGATCGTTGCGGTACAACTCGGCCATCGCATCGTCATGGGGTCTACTTCTCATCATCTGTTCTCCGTTGCCAGTCCTGCCAGTAATCCACCGCCCGAGCGATGTCCGCGTCCTGCGTGCGTTGTCGCCGCCGCACAGCAACAACACCACACGCCGGCCCGACAAGGCGTAGTACACCCGGTAGCCCGGCCCCGCATCGATGCGCAGTTCCCACACGCCCTCGCGACAGAACTTGTGATCGCCGAAGTTGCCTTGTTCGATGCGGGTCACGCGTCGAACAACTGCAACCTTGGCTTGCCTGTCGCGTAGCCGCCCCAGCCAGTCGATGTACAAGTCCCTGTGCTCACCGGGACTCAGGTAGTGCTCAATCTCGTATGTCGTCATTTTCGTCTATAAACGAATAGTCGTCAAGACGCAGAAACAGACGCAGAAACGGGTGTGGCAACCGTTCCCGCCACCACCGTCTTGTGCGCGGTCAGCACCATGCCGACCTTGACCGGGATGCCCGAATTAGCGATGTCGGTGCCAGTCCGGCCGCAGCTGGGGATCATGAATCCGGGGAAGGTGCTGGGGTAGGAATCAACCAGGTTGTGTCACTCGGGCCTGGATACTCTCGATATTCGCGCGGTTAGTAACTCGGTGTTTGCCGTCAGCGGCCTCGAACCTCAACCCGTGAAAAATTGTCACGACTTCACTGCCCTCAGCGCAAAGCTTGAACAGTTCTATTTCAGACCGAAGGGCCCGCACGTTGCCGCAGAGGTCGCGCTGAATCCGATTTCCTGGAAACAAGCTTTGCCAGGAACGGGTGGACCTCCAGATCGGGATGGGCCTTGCGCAGCGCGTCGGCCCCCTGACGAAAGCGGGACAGCCAGCGCTGGCCGCGAGACCGCAGATCGCGCGCTGCTTCTTCGACGGAATCGCGACGGTATTTCCACAGGAATGCGAGTAGCGCAGCGGCCTGCGCCAGGTCTTTGGCAGACTTGCTGCGAAACGTCCCGGTGCGTTGGCTATGCACCAGGAGCTTGTGCAGCGCAAAGTGCGCAGGATCCGGGACATTGACGACCAACGCCCCCTCGGCACAGAAGATCACCGCCTGTTCCACGGCCTCCAACGAGAAATCCATGAACGCCAGTGGCTGGAGCGTGATGTGCAGTTTCGGATGCACGAACGGCCCCCGGCCGCGATGCAGGGGCGTCAGAAAGTCGAGCCGAAACTCCGGCTCGTGGGGAATCAGGTAACTGCCACCGGCCTTCCCGCCCAGGCCCGAGATGGGCAGAAATCCCATGTTGAGCGAAGAAATCGCGTCGTCGGTCCGAACCTCCAGATTGCCTGGCAAGAGCAGGGCAAGCGCCTTCCCCGCGTGGGCAAAGTCGATGTCCTGCGTACGGTCCTGGCTGCCCCAGCGCGCACCCAGCATGTTTCCGCAGGCGAGAAAGGCATGGGTTCCCACGAGCACGCCACCGGCCTGGAAGAAACCGTAATCCGCCAGGCGACGCAGCACACGGTAGTGGCGCGGCAGCACCCCTTCGCAACCGAGCGCCAGCGCGGAACGCGCGAGCGGCCCGAGCGATGCGCCAGCGCCCGGTTCGGACTTGCGCGTCATCAGCCGCTGCACCGCCTCGTTGTCGGGCCCCACGTACACCTGGCGCAGAATTCCGGATGGTTCGGTGTACTGGAAGTACCAGTACTTCCTGCCCTTCACGATCTTCGCGTTGAACGAACCGCTAAGGTCAGCCACCGACCTGAGGTGCGCCGCGCCGAGCGCCGCATCGAGAAGCTGCGCGTAGGCGGTCTGGGCGGACAGCTTCAGTTCGGTGAAAAGAGCGGCCATGTCTGCTGGTGCGATGCCGTTGTGGGGTCTTCGACAAATGAGCCAGTTATACTAGTTTTGCATTCTGTCTAGTATAACTCTGCGGGGCGCCCTTCGGGATTGGCGTGCTTGGCGCGCGAAGCACCTTGTTCTGTTCGATCCGACGGGAGAGTTTGCGGCCGACCCTTCTCGCCAACCGACAACGGCGATCGCGCGTACGCCCACATTCTGGCGGATCTTCCCTGCGGCACGCCGGTCTTGATCGCCAATGCAGCGTAATTCTCGCGGCCAAGGCATGTGGCAACGAGGCAGTGGGGCTCAATTGAACAACTGCGCCGCGACGAGGCCGCGCGCTACAAGTCGCCGGTGGAGATGGCGCTGATGCGATCCGTGAAGCAGGCGCTCGACCCGCTGGGGATCATGAATCCCGGGAAGGTGCTGGCGTAGTCGAAACCCGGGCGAAAAAAACGCCCCGCAGAGCGGGGCGTTGGGTCGGTCGGAAGTCTGGTTTTGATTATTTCTTGCTGCGCCGGCGGGCGAGGCCGAGGCCGAGGACTCCGAGTCCGAGAAGAGCGAGGGTGGCGGGGGCGGGGACTGTTCGCTGCGGATCCCCAAGAATCGCGACGTGCGAGATCGCGCCATTCCCCGTCCAGAAACCATTCAGTTGCAGCGTGTCCTTTCCGTCCCACGATCCGATATCGAAGATGTACTGGGCGGGTTGATTGTTCCCATCCTTCACCAACAGGAAGCAATACGGACAAACGATGTAGCTGCCGCCGCCCCAGGTGATCGTCGCTTCCTGGGGATCAGAGGCCGTGTTGGCAAAAGTCGTCGAGTACCAACCTGCAGCCGAACCTGAGTCCGTCGGGTCGCCGACGTTCATCTTGTAGAGTTCGCTTACCGTTCGGCCCACGATGAGTGAGACGGCGGCGGCGTCGAGATTTGCAGTGCTGGAGCTCGTCCATTGCGGCGTGGTAGCGGGCGTGATCGTAACGATAGCAGCCTGCGCTTGCGCACTCAGCAGGGCGGCCGACACAGCCATCGTCTGAAGCATCGTCAACAGTTTCATTCTTTGTTTTCCTTCGTTCTCTCGCCAGAAAATCCGGCGTCCCGGGAGATACAAGCAAAATTCGCGCCAGAGAATACTTTTCTCTTACTTATCAATGCCCCAAGGCGCCACTAGGGGGAATTTTTCTTCCCTGTTCGAGATGGCGAGGCGAAAACGTCAATTTTCCCGACACCCCATTTTGAGGGAATCGTCCCAACCTTGGCCACCGGCACTATCTGGCCATGCGCCGGCCGAGTCGAACGGAACCTTGATTCATGCGCTGCACCGCAGCAATCCGTGGACCCTGTCGTCGGACGCGAAGGGATCGCCAACTCGACTACCCCGCGGAATCGGGATAGGGGCGATCAGTCTACCTGACCGCGCCCCTCCCACACCACACGGCATGCGGGTCCGCACCGGGCGGTTCGAGAAGTTGAGGTCATGAGAGTCGAGGCACACCGAGTTGGTCGAAGTAGGCGATGGTCAGCACCCGTTGGATGTCGCCATGGCTGTGTCGCCACCAGCAGCGGGAATTACCCGCCACACGCTTCGCCACATGCTCGGCTGCGCCCAGGTTGATCAGTTCCCGGTAGATCGTGCGACCTCGCTTCCAGTGCTTGAGATGGATTGCCCGAAGCCGGTGCCGCAACCATTCGTCCAGCGACAGCCAGACTTTCGGTGTTTGCGCCAGCCCATAGTAGGCCTTCCATCCCCGCAGGTAAGGTTTCAGCCGCTCGATGACTTCCGCCATGCTGCGTCCGCCCAAGCGTCGGGTCAGTTGTCTCACCCGTTGCTTGAACGTCGCCATCGGCTTCACCGCCACACCCCGCTTGACCGTCCCCCCGTAGCTCCAGAAACTGTAGCCCAAGAACTTCCTCCCCGTCACATCGGCCACCGCGCTCTTGGTCTCATTGACCTTGAGCTGTAGCTTGGCGTAACACCGCCGCAAGAGCGCCATCACCCGCTCGCCTGCCTTCCGACTGTATACATAGACGTTGCAGTCGTCGGCATAGCGTGCGAAGCAGTGGCCATGCTGCTCCAGTACCTTATCCACTTCGTCCAGCATAACGTTCGCCAGCAGCGGTGACAGTGGCCCGCCTTGCGGCGTGCCCTGATACCGTTCCAGCACCACACCATCGCTCATGATGCCGCTGTTCAGGTACGCTCGTATCAGCCGAAGGATCCCGGCGTCGTCAATGCGTTTCCGTAGACGATCGATGAGGATGTCGTGATGGACGCGATCAAAGAATTTCTCCAGATCAACATCGACCACAATCCGCCGTCCGGACTGCACGTAGCCGTGCGCGGCCAAGACCGCGTCGTGCGCACGTCTGCCCGGCCGGAAGCCGTAGCTGTGTTCGCTGAAGGTGGGGTCAAGTAGCGGTTGCAGCACTTGCAGCAGCGCTTGCTGGATCAGCCGATCCGTGACCGTCGGGATGCCAAGCTCGCGCTCGCCCCCATCCGGTTTCGGGATCGTGACCCGTCGTCCCGGACTGGGCCGGTACGTCCCCCGCAGTAGTTGGTCACGTATCTGCGGCCACGCCGTCACCAGATGACGGGCGGTCTGCTCAATGTCCAGACCATCCACGCCGCCCGCGCCTTTGTTGGCCTTGACACGTTTCCACGCTTGCCGCAGGTTCTCTCTCGTCAGTGCTGCCCCCACCAGTGTCTCGGGCAGTCCTGACCCTGTGCTCTCGGTGTCATGTCGCGGGCGGCTCGCTTCGTCGCTGACCGGATCACGCCCGGCTTCACCGTGCGCTACGCCCGCCCGCTCCGCTGTCGCGGACTTCTGACGCCTTGCTTGCTGCATCGACATGGCCTTGAACACTTCTCCTCGTTCGGCCCTTCACCCCTTACCGGCAGCTACTACGACCTCTGCTGACTTCTCGCTCCGTGTCTCCACGTCAGCCTTTCAGCCATCAGGCGAGATCTCCCTGGGTAAGAACGCACTCCTTCCCTGCACAACCGCCGGATTTACGCCGCTTCGCCTTGATCACGAGAGCTTCGCGGAATCATGCCCGCTCGCCCTGCTCGGCAACGCCTTCTATCCGGTTCTTGTCCATCGGCTCGCAGTTTCGCTCCACGCTTCCTCCCCACACTCGGTCGCCCTCATGCAGTTGCGCTTCGCTTCGCTCGCTGTGATCAACTTACGGTGGGACTTGCACCCACAAGAGTGCGCCCGTGCCGGGCGCACAATGAAAAACGCCCCGCATCGCGGGGCGTTCGTGCAATCGACGGCGTGGTCAGGATTGTTGTTTGCGCCGGCGGGCGAGCGCGAAGCCGAGGGCTCCGATACCGAAGAGTGCAAGCGACATCGGTTCCGGGATCGGACCACAATTCACGGTGCAGGGGGGAACATTGGCACCGATCAAGAAGACGTTCTCGGTACCATCATTTGCATTGTTGAAGACAAAGTGGAATTGGACCGTATCGGTCGAGAGAAACGAAGAAAAGTTTCTCAGCGTGTAGTCTGACCAACCAGTCCCGTTGGCGGTGTCTGGCACGTTGCCCGCAGAACCCGTATACGTGTCGACGACGAACCCGTTCACCAGCATTTCGAACGTTGTCAGCGTTTGGGCACTCCCCCCCTGATTGATATCGATACCGAGCAGCATCGGGGTGCCGGCGATGCCCAGCAGCGTCGCGCCACTATATACAGGCGACAAAGCATCGTAGCCACTCACGTTCCCGCCGGTATCCAAGTTCGTTGAAAGAAAGAACCCGTTTTGTGCGGTACCGCTGGCGCAAGGTGGGTTGCTGAAGATGCACGGGCTCTGGGCTGTCTGCTGGTAGAGATTGGGCGCCGGGTCCAAAATGAGCACGTTGGCAGCAGCGGAGCCACCGAACGCAAGACCTGCCAAGCCGACCAGCACTGCTGAGAATTTTGCCTTCATGATTCTTGACTCCTTACATTCACAAACGTTGGCTGGCTATCGGCCAGACGCCAGTGATTTAGCAAGACGCGTGCCAGAAAAGAAGATTCCTTTTCCGAAAAGGACTTGTGCTACTGCCCCGGTTATCGCTTGACGAATACTGTCAAGAATTTCGACGGGCGTCGCGGCGCGTACGCGTGCCCGGGATCGTCAGAGCCTTTAGCCAGTGCGGGGACGAATGACTCGCCCTGCGACGGACAGGCACCCGACCGTTGAGCGCAGACTGGCCGATGGACGCTCCTGGTCCTAAGCGCCCAGTCAGCCGAGGGTGTAAGAAACGGCGACACACCCAATGGGGTGACGCCGCACCCCCCTACAACCCCAAATAAGCCTCCCGCACCCGCGGATCCGCGAGCAGTTCCTGCCCGCTGCCTTCCAACGCCACGCGCCCGTTCTCCAGCACATAGGCCCGGTTGGCGAGCTTGAGCGAGGCGGCGACGTTCTGCTCGACGAGCAGGATGGTCATCCCCTCGTCGTGCAGGGTGCGGATGGTGCGCAGCACGTCGGCGACGACTGCGGGGGCGAGCCCGAGCGAGGGCTCGTCGAACATGATCAGGCGCGGCGCGCCCATCAGGCAGCGGCCGATGGCGAGCATCTGCTGCTCGCCGCCCGAGAGGGTGCCGGCGAGCTGGTTGCTGCGCTCGCCAAGCCGGGGGAACATCGCGAGCACCTTGGCCATCGTCCGGGCGGCGCCGGCGCGCGCACGCGGGAGCATCGCGCCCATTTCGAGATTCTCGTGCACGGTGAGCGTGGGGAAGATCTGCCGGCCCTCGGCCACCTGGCCGATGCCCAGGTTGCAGGTGCGATGGCTCTCAAAGCCGGCGATCTCGGTGCCGTCGAAGGCGACCGAGCCGCTGCGCGCGGGCACGATCCCGGCGATCGCGCTGATCAGCGAGGTCTTCCCGGCACCGTTGGCCCCGATGATCGCGACGATCTCGCCCTCGCCCACCTCGAGCGACACGCTCTCGAGCGCCTGCGCATCCCCGTAGCAGACGCACAGGTCGCGCACGACGAGCAGCCGGCGGTACGACCCGTCGGGCGCGCGCGTCGCTGCCAGGGAAGTGTCGGAATTCATCAGGCCACCGCCTCGCTCCCCAGATAGCTCTCGAGCACCTTCGGGTCGCGCGTCACCTCGTCGGGCGTGCCCGCGGCGATGATCTCGCCGTGGTGCAGCACGTAGACGCGCCCGGCGAGCGCCATCACCGCGCGCATCACGTGTTCGATCAGCAGGATGGTGACCCCCTGCTCGGCGTTCAACTTGCGAAAGGCGCGCACCATCACGTCGGTCTCGGTCGGGCGCAGCCCGGCCATCACCTCATCGAGCAACAGCAATTGCGGCTCGGTGGCCAGCGCGCGCGCCACCTCGAGGCGCTTTCGATCGGGCAGCGTCAGGCTCGCCGCCGGCCAGTGCCGCAGCCCCCACATGCCGAGCGCCTGCAGCGCGCGCTGCGCGCGCACCTGGGCGAGGTCGGCGTCGGGCGTGCCCCGAAAGCCTCCGACCATCGCATTCTCGAGCACCGACATGTCGGCGAAGGGCTTGACGATCTGGAAGGTGCGCCCGATCCCGAGCGCGCACACCTGGTCGGGACGCAGCCCGGCGAGTTCGCAGCCGTTGAACCGGATGCTGCCGGTATCGGGCGCCAGCGTTCCGGCCATCAGGTTGAAGAGCGTCGTCTTGCCGGCCCCGTTGGGGCCGATCAGCGCGACGATCTCGCCCTGCGCGACCTCGAGCGAGGCCTCGGCAACGGCCATCAGTCCGCGAAAGCTCTTCGACACCGCGGCAACGCGCAACTGGGGCTCGGCGCCGCTCGCGCTCGGAGGCGGACGCCCGCGTTCACTCATCATCGCGCCCCCCCTTCGCTTCCAGCTCGGCGCGGCTGCGCACGAAGCCCAGCCGCCGCGCGATCCCGGGCCACACCCCGTGCGGCATGAACATGATCGACAGGCCGAGCGCAACGCCGTAGAGGATCTGCTTGACGCCGGGCACGTCGATCTCGAACGCGTCGAGCCCGTGCGTGATGCCCTCGGAGAGCAGCGTCAGGATCACAGCGCCTAGCACCGGCCCGAAGAGTGTCCCGATGCCCCCGATGATCGGCGCGAGAATGATCTCGATCGAGCGGCTCATCGCGAAGATCTGCTCGGGAAACAGGTTGTTGTAATAGAAGGCGTAGAAGACTCCCGCCAGGGCCGTCAGCCCGCCGGAGATCTGCACCGCGAACATCTTGTAGCGAAAGGTCGGCACGCCTGCCGCGCGCGCGGCCTCCTCGTTGTCGCGGATGGCTCGAAAGTAGAAGCCGGCCCGGCTGCGCAGCAGCCATGCGGAGAGCAGGAACGCGAACACCGTGAGCCCAAGCGCAAGGTAGTAGAACATCCACGGCCCGCCGCGCAGGTTGAGCCAGTCGCGCGTGCCCCCCTCCGCGACCCGCAGGAAAAAGCCCCCCGAACCGCCGACCCAGTTGAAATGATCGAAACCGATCCGCGTGAACTCGGCAAACGCAATGGTCAGCAGCGCGAAGTAGGTGCCGCCGATCCCGAAGCGAAACGCGAGCCAGCCGATGAACGATGCGGCGAGCACGCAGACCGCCACGGCCACGAGCATCCCGATCCACGGCACGATGCCGAAGTGCTGGTATAGCGCCGCGGCAGTGTAGGCGCCCAGCCCGACATAGAGTGCGTGCCCGAGCGAAAGCTGGCCGCAGAAACCCATCATGATGTTCCACGCCAGTCCGACAAAGGCGAGGAACAGGATGAGGATCATCACCGAGAGCACGTAGCGGTCGGCCACGGTGGGCACCACCGCGAGCACGGCGAACAGGCCAAGGAGCGCAAGGCGCGAACGCGCCGGCGCGTCGGTCCAGGCGGCGCGCAGCGGGGATCCGATCGCCATGCGCGCTTAGCCCCGTCGTCCGAACAGGCCCTGGGGCCGAACCGCGAGCACCAGGATGAGCAACGCGAAGGACAGCATGCTCTTGGCCGAGGGGGTGATCAGCAGTCCGGCCACCGACTCCGAAACCCCGATCAGCACCCCGCCGGCGAGCGCCCCGACCATCGAGCCCAGTCCGCCGATGATCACGATGACGAAGGCGAGCAGTGTGTAGGCCGGCCCCGAGGCGGGCGTGACGTCCACCAGCAGCGTCAGCAGCACGCCGGCCACGCCGACGCACGCCGTGCCCAGCCCGAAGGTCAGGCCGTAGAGGTGCGGCACGTTGAGCCCGACGACCCGCGCCCCGTGGAGGTTGTCGGCGCAGGCGCGGATCGCCTTGCCGAAACCGGTGAAGCGAAAGATCGCGAAGAGCACCGCGCAGGCGGCGAGCGCCACCACGGCGCAGATGACGCGTACCTTGTCGATCAGCATCGCCCCCACCTCGTAGGACTCGAGCGAGTAGTCGACCTGGACATTGCGCGCGTCCGGGCCGAAGGCGACGAGCAGCCCGTTCACCAGCACCAGCGCCACGGCGAGCAGCAGCATAAACTGCGAGTGCTCGGGACGGTTGATGAACGGGTTGATCAGCCCGCGCTGCAGCACATAGCCGAGCCCGAAGAAGACGAAGGCCACCGGGACGATCATCCACAACGGGTCGATGCCCGTCGCCACGAAGGTGACGATGGTGAGGTACATCGCGAGCACCATCAGTTCGCCGTGGGCGAAGTTCACGATGCGCACCACGCCGAAGATCACCGAGAGCCCGAGCGCCATCAGCCCATAGACGAGGCCGGTCAGAAAGCCACTGAGGATGATGTTGAGAACGGCTTCGAAGGACAAGATTCTGGTCTCGCTGTTGCTCGGGCCCGCCGCGTTCCCCGCTGCCGCAGACAACGGCCGGGGTTGCCCCCGGCCGTCTCGTTCAGGTGGGTCGCCGGATCAGGTTCGCTTGTCCCAGGCGGGCATCGGAAATACCGGCTTCATCTCGGCGTTGGCCGCGGGCAGCACCACGGTCGGGCGCAGGTTGCGGTTCTGGATGCACGCCGAGGCGATTTCGGTGTTCTGCCCCTTCTCGTTGAAGCGGATCGGACCGCCCAGCATCACCCGCTCGGCGATGTTGGTCGTGCGGATCGCGGCGGTGAGCGGCTCGCTGTCCGCACTGCCGGCGCGCTTGAACGCGTCCGCGCAGATCATCAGCGCCTCGAAGGTGAAGCCGGCGTTCAACGCGTGGAAGAGCAGCTTGGTGTCGGTGTGTCGCTTCTCGAACACGCGCTGCACGGTCTGGGTGAGCTTCGACTTGGGGTTGTACCAGGGGACGTTGGCGATGCAGTACTCGGAGTACTTGCCCAGCGCCTTATAGAACTGGTCTTCGTACATTCCCGGCGAACCCGGGCTGATGATGCCCATGGGCGAATAGCGCTGCTTGACCATCTCGCGCACCAGCAGGATCCCGTCGTTGAGGCGACTCACCAGCATCACGATCTCCGCGCCCGTGGCCTTGGCCTTGGCCACTTCGACCGACAGGTCGCGCGCCGCCGGATCGTAGGAGATCGTTTCGACCACCTTGAAGGGCAGGAAGTCGAGCCGGGGCAGGATTGCCTTGATGCCGCCCGCCATCGACTGCCCGAAGGTATCGTTGACGTGCATGAACACGGCGGTGCGCGGCGCGGTCTGGGTCTCCTGGAACAGGTCGCGGAACAGCGCCAGGCCGTTGCGGATCAGGTCGCCCGCAGTCGGGAAATTGCGGAAGGTGTACTTGTAGCCCTGCTCGGTGATCTGCGGGGCCGCCGCGATGTTGATCACGAAGGGGATCTTGCGCTGTTCGGCCACCTGAGCGATGGCCGCGGCCGCGCCGCTGTCAAAGGGGCCGACGAGCACGTTCGCGCCTTCGTTGATGAGCTTCTCGGCGTACGCACGCGCCACCTCGACCTTGGTCTCGAAGTCGACGTTCATCAGCTCGATTTCGACGCCGTACATCTCCTTGAGGATCTCGGGCGCGATGTCGGCGCCACGCTGGCACGACTGCCCGATCTGCGCCTGCGGTCCGGACTTGGGCAGCAGCACGCCCACCTTGAGTTTCTTGCCCTGCGCACGCACGATCGACGGCGCCAGCGCCGTGGTGGCGCCCACCGCCACCGATCCGGCGGCCAGCTTGTTGAAATCCCGACGAGTGAAGTTGTCCATGATTGTCTCCCTCCTCCGTTTTGATTTTGATCAGATTCCCTGCGCCCGCAACACCCGCTTGAGGATCTTGCCCGTGGCGCTCTTGGGCAGTTCCGTGACGATGTCGACCTGCGCCGGCACCTTGTAACTGGCAATACTACGCGTGCAGAACTCCACCACCTGCTCGGGCGCCAGCGTCTGGCCGGGCTTGACCACCACCGCGACCGCCACCTGCTCGCCCTTCACCGGATGCGGCACGCCGTAGACGGCCACTTCCTGCACCTCGGGAATCCGATAGAGGTACTGCTCGACTTCGGCCGGCCAGACCTTGAAGCCGGACACGTTGATCATGTCCTTCACCCGGTCGACGATGTAGACGTAGCCTTCGTCGTCCATCCTGCCGATGTCGCCCGAGTGCAGCCAACCGGTGCGCAGCGCGCGCGCGGTGTCCTCGGGTCGCCCCCAGTATTCCTTCATCACGCCGGGGCCGCGGATCACGATCTCGCCCCAGGTGCCGTGCGGCGCCACCCGGTCGTCCTCGTCGAAGATCGCCAGTTCGAAGCCATCGATCGCGCGACCGACCGAGCCGAAGCGGTGTTCGTGCAGGTCGTTGTAGCAGGCAAATGGCGAGCACTCGGTGAGCCCGTACCCCTCGAAGATGCGCCGCCCGAAGCGCTCGTGCCAGCGCCGCGAGATCTCCTCGGGCATCGTCGCGGCGGCCGACATCTCGTAGCGCAGGCTCGCGAGGTCGTAGCCGGAGAGATCCAGCGAGAGCAGGCCGATGAAGATCGTCGGCACCCCGAAGAACAGGGTGATCTTCTCTTCGGCGACGGCCTTGAGCACGGCGTCGGGGACGAAGCGCCGGAACAGCACCAGCGTCGCGCCCGCGAGCACGCAGGCATTCATGATGTAGTTCTGGCCGTAGACGTGAAAGAGCGGCAGGAAGCCCGCCAACCGGTCCTCGGCGCGATAGCCCGAATACTTCGCCGCGCTCGCGATGTTCGAGTGCAGGTTCGCCTGCGTCAGCGCGACCCCCTTTGGAAAGCCGGTGGTGCCCGACGAGTAGAGGAGCGCCGCCGGATCATCCGGCGCGCAATCGACGAGTTCCGCTGCGCCGGGCGCGGCATCGATCCATTCGTCAAAGCCGACGCTTCCCGCCGGGCGCTCCCCCGGCCCGGCGATGACGCGGTGCTCGAGCGCGGCGCAATCGGCGGGGACGAAACCGATCAGTTCGGCGGTGGTCACCACCACGCGCGCGCCGGAGTCGTCGAGCAGAAAGCGCACTTCCTCGGTCTTGAATACCGAGTTGATCGAAACCGAGATCGCGCCGATCGCCTGGATTCCGAAATAGGCAACGGGGAATTCGGGGATGTTCGGGAGATAGATCGCGACCCGGTCGCCCTTGCCGATGCCGGCTGCAGCGAGCGCCGCGCCGAAGCGCCGGGCGCGTCGTGCCAGCTCCGCGTACGTGAGCGTCGTGCCCTCGAAACGGATCGCAGGTCGCTCGGGCGCAGACTTGGCCTGCGCCACCAGGTATTGCGCGAGATTCATGTCTCCCCCAGTCTGGCCGCCGCGGGTTGCCCCCGCTCTTGCGGATTTCCACCCGCTCGTTCGGCTCCGGGCCCAACCATAACCGGGAATCCCCGGTCTGTGCCAGTGTTTTTTCGCTACGCGACGGCGCGCACGCGGCCATCGGCCAGCACGCAGGCACGATCGGCGAAGGCCAGCGCGAGCGCTTCATCCGACTCGGTCAGGAGGATGGCCAGACCGTCGGCGCGCAGCGCGGCGAGCACCGCGTAGACCTCGTCGCGGGTCGGCTCGGCGAGCCCCTGGGTGGGTTCGTCGAGCATCACCAGGCGCGGCGCGCTCATCAGGCAGCGTCCGATCGCGAGCAGTTGCTGCTCTCCGCCGGAGAGCGTTCCGGCGATCTGGCCGCGCCGCGCGGCCAGCTTCGGGAAGAGCGCGTAGACGCGCTCGAAGAGCTCTGGCGCGCGGGCACGCGCGCGCGCAATCGTCGCGCCGGCCTTCAGGTTGTCGGCGACGCTGAGCGCCGGGAAGACCTGCCTGCCCGCCGGCACCATCGCGACGCCCAGGTTGCACACCCGCGCCGAGTCAAGCCCGGTGATCGCCACGCCGTCCAAGTGGATGGTTCCCCCGGAAACGCGCATCAGCCCCGCGATCGTGCTCATCAGCAGCGTCTTGCCGACGCCCTCCTCGCCGAGCAGTGCGAGCGTCTCGCCGGCGCCGAGTTCCAGCGACACATCGGTGATGAGCGGCGTGCGGCCGTGACCGGCGCGCAGGTTGCGCACCTCGAGCAATTTCGGGACGGCGCGCGCCGGCGCCTCGTGCCGCGCCGGCTCAACCACCGGGTCGGCGTTGCCCGGCAAGCGCGGGGGGCGCCGCAGGCGGCCGCCCGGGGGTGTGCGCGACGTTCGTGACGCCGCCGAAGGTGCCCGCAGGCCGATACTTCCAGCGATCCCACGCGCGCTGCACCAGCTGGGGATACTCGGCGCGACCGAGGCTGCCGTTGTAGCGCCCGAGCGCGCGGAACAGGTCGCCGTTCTCGATGTCGAGGTAGTGGCGCAGGATCACGGAACCGTAGCGCAGGTTGGCGCGCATGTCGAAGAGCGCCGGGCGACTCCGGTCGCCGATCACATCGGTCCAGAAGGGCATCACCTGCATGTAGCCGCGCGCACCGGCACTCGAGACCGCGTACTTGCGGAAATTGCTCTCGACCTCGATCAGGCCGAGCACCAGTTCGGGCTCCAGCCCGGCGCGCTGGGCCTCGTAGCGCACGGCCTTGAGGAACTCGATGCGCTGCCGGTAGTCGGGCTTCCAGCGTCGCGGCAGCCGGGCGGACATCTGGTCGAGCCAGTCGATCTTCTCCGCGACGGAGCGGAACTGCGGCTCCGGATCGCTGCGCTCGGCCACGGCCGCAGCGAGCGCCGTGCGCACCGAGGCCGCCATCGGTTCGTAGTTCTGCGCGCCGCCCCAGGCCGCGGAACTGCCCAGCCCGGCGCAAACGGTGAGCGCGGCGGCGAGGAAGAAACGGGGGACGATCGGCATGATCACAGGCACTCAGTTCGCGGGGGTGAGCTCGCGCAGGCGCGCCAGCACCCGGGCGGCGGCCTCGTCGAGCGGCGCCGTCGTGTTGACCATTCCGCGGCGCTCGAGCAGTTCGAGCTGCCCTTCCTTCAGGCTGCGCTCGCCCACGGTCACGCGCAGCGGCACGCCGATCAACTCCCACTCGGCGAACATCACGCCCGGGCGCTCGTCCCGATCGTCGAGCAGCACGTCCGCGCCGGCTGCCACCAGATCCGCGTAGATGCGATCGGCGGCTTCGCGCACGGCGTCCGACTTGCGATAGCCCAGCGGCACGATCACCACCTCGAAGGGCGCGATCGGCACCGGCCAGATGATGCCGCGTTCATCGTGGTTCTGCTCGATGGCCGCGCCCAGCAGGCGCGTGACGCCGATGCCGTAGCAGCCCATCTCGATCACCTTACTCTTGCCGTCGTCGTCGACGAAGGTGGCGCCCATCGCCTCGGAGTACTTGGTGCCCAGATAGAACACATGGCCCACCTCGATGCCCCGCTGGATCGCGAGCGCGCCCTTGCCGTCGGGGGACGGATCTCCGGCCACCACGTTGCGGATGTCGGCGACGAGCGGCTCGGCGAGGTCGCGTCCCCAATTGACTCCCGTGTAGTGGAAGTCGTTCTCGTTCGCGCCGCAGACGAAATCGCTCATGTTCGCCACGGTGCGATCGGCCACCACCGTGACCGGCCGGCGCGTGCCGATCGGCCCGAGATAACCGGGCGCGCACCCGAATGTGTCGATGATCTCCGTTTCACTCGCAAACCGGAACCCCGCGAGGCCGGGCACCTTGCCGGCCTTGACCTCGTTCAGGTCATGGTCTCCGCGCACCAGCAGCAGCCAGATTGCAGCACCCGTGACCGCACCCTGCCCGTTCCGGCGATCGACCGCGAGCACCAGCGACTTGACGGTGCGCGCGAGCGGCAGGCCGAGCAGTTCGGCGACATCTTCGCACTTTGCGCGCCCGGGAGTGGGCGTCTTGACCATCGCCTCGCCGGCCGGCGGGCGTGCGGCGACGAGCGGCAGGGCCTCGGCCAGTTCCACGTTGGCCGCGAAGTCCGACTCCGGACACCAGGCGATCGCATCTTCCCCGGTATCGGCGATCACCTGGAACTCGTGGCTCGCCGAGCCCCCGATCGCCCCGGTGTCGGCCGCGACCGTGCGGAATTCCAGGCCCATGCGCGTGAAGGTGCGGGTGTAGGCGTCATACATCGCCTGATAGCTGACCAGCGCGCGCTCGTGGTCCCGATCGAACGAGTAGGCATCCTTCATCGTGAACTCGCGCCCGCGCATCACCCCGAAGCGCGGCCGACGCTCGTCGCGGAACTTGGTTTGAATGTGGTAGAAATTCTTGGGCATCTGTCGGTAGCTGCGAATTTCCTGGCGCGCGATGTCGGTGATCACCTCCTCGGAGGTCGGCTGGATGATGAAGTCGCGGCCGTGACGGTCCTTGAGCCGCAGCAGTTCCGGCCCGTACTGCTCCCAGCGCCCCGACTCCATCCACAGTTCGGCCGGCTGCACCACCGGCATCAGCAGTTCGATCGCGCCGGCGCGGTTCATCTCTTCACGGATGATGCCCTCGATCTTGCGGATCACCCGCAGCCCCATCGGCAGGTAGTTGTAGACCCCTCCGGCGATGCGCTTGATCATTCCGGCACGCGTCATCAGCCGATGGCTGACGATTTCGGCGTCGCCGGGAGCTTCCTTGAGGGTCGAGATATGGAACCGGGATGCTTTCATGGGGCTGATGTGCCTCGGGGGGATCGTATAATCGAACGAATTCTAAAGTATCGAGGGGTTCGGCCATGCTGGATCGTGACGGCTACCGACCCAACGTGGGCATCATCCTGGTCAACGCAAGGAACGAGGTTTTCTGGGGCAAGCGGGTACGGGAGCATTCCTGGCAGTTTCCTCAAGGCGGCATCGACCGCGGAGAATCGCCCGAACAGGCGATGTACCGCGAATTGCACGAGGAGGTCGGGCTGACCCGCGATCAGGTGCGCATCTTGGGGCGAACCCGTGACTGGCTGCGTTACGACGTTCCCGAACATTGGGTACGGCGCGAATGGCGCGGCCACTACCGGGGTCAAAAGCAAATCTGGTTTCTGCTGCAGCTGACCTGCCGCGACAGCGAGGTCGACCTGCGCGCGTCGGGGCGTCCCGAGTTCGATGCCTGGCGCTGGAACGAATACTGGGTGCCGCTCGACGTGGTGATCGAGTTCAAGCGCGAGGTCTATCGCAACGTGCTCCACGAGTTGTCGCGCTTCCTGAAGATGGAACCGCACGCCGGTTCGTTTCCCCCGGCACGCGGTCCCGGCACACGGCGTACCCGCATCGCTGCAGCCCGGCGCCAGCGCGCCGGCGCAGACCCTGCCGTGAATCTCGACGGACAGGACAGCCCTTGCCGACCGGAGCAGCCATGAGGCGAATGGCGGCCGCGCGACGCATGGGCAGGGCTCTGGTCACTGTCGCGACCCTCGCGCTTGCGGTGCTGCCGGCGCGGGCACAGTGGACGCAGGAAACGCTCGTGCCCGGCGTCGGGCTGCCGGTACCCATGCCCGCAACACCGCAAACGGCCGATCTCGTTGCCTTCGACATGAGCGCGGCGTCGCAAAACCGCTTCGCCATCGATCCGGCCAGCGTGCGCCCCGAGGGCACCCGTTTCGTGCGGCTGACCATGGTGGTGACCAGTTCCGGCGGCGCATCCAATATTTCCTACGAGGCCTTCGACTGCGAGCGCTGGACGCACCGGCTGCTCGCAATCGGCCACGCCGATGGCAGCTGGCGACCCGTGCCGGACGCGCAATGGCTCACGGTGCGCAACAGCGATCGCATCCTGCGCCAGCATCTGGTCGTGTTCAACGCCGCCTGCGAGGGCGGCAAGATTGCCGGCGACACGAAACGCATCGTGCGGCGACTCACCGCCCCGACCGACGAGCGCTTCCTGCGCTGAGGCGCGCGCAGGCAGGCGCGCCGGGGCACCCGCCGCCGGCGGGTGCCCCGGCTAGACGGGTGTCACCAGCGGTTTCCCCGCAAAGTACGCGGCGACGTTGTCGAGCACGATCTGTCCCATCGCGGTGCGGGTCGGCACCGTGGCACTCGCCTGATGGGGCTGCAGCACGACGTTCTCGAGCGCGATCAGCGCAGCAGGCACGCGCGGTTCGTCATTGAACACGTCCAGCCCGGCGCGCCCCAGCGCGCCCGACGAAAGCAGTTCGACGAGCGCTTCCTGATCGACCACCGAGCCGCGCGCGATGTTGACGAACACGCCCTGTGACCCGAGCGCCGTGAGCACCTCACGCGACACGACGCCCTGCGTCGCCGAGCCACCCGGACACGCCGCGATCAGCACGTCGGCCCACGTCGCCAGTCGCACCGGATCATCGAAGAAGGCGTAGTCGACGCCGTCGTTGCGCCGCGGATCGTGATACCCGATCTCGGTGTTGAAGCCGACGCAGCGCCGCGCGATCGCTCCTCCGATGCGCCCGAGCCCCAGGATGCCAATGCGCTTTCCCTGCAGGCTCGAGGTGAGCGGCATGGCGCCCTGCAACCAGCGCCCGTCGCGCACGAACCGGTCCCCGAAGGGGATGCGGCGCACGGTGGCGAGCAGCAGCGCGAGCGCCATGTCGGCGACGTCCTCGGTAAGCACCTCGGGCGTGTTGCTGACGGCCACGCCGTGCGCGCGACACCATTCCACGTCGACCGCGTCGACCCCGACCGCGAAACAGGCCACCAGCTTGAGCCGCGGCAGCACCTGCATGATCTCCACCTCGACCCCGCGGCCGCCGCTGGTGACGATCACCTCACAGCGATCTACGAGCGAGGCCAGCATCGCCGGCTTGTCGGGTGCCTGCCAGTAGCGATGGCAGGTGTAGAGATTCTCGAGTTCGCGCTGCTTCGGCTCGAAAAACGGCCCAATCAGCAGGACGTCCGGTTTCATTGCGGTCCCCTCCTCACTTGGCAAAACGCACCACCTTCGCGCACTGCTCGCCCAGGCCCTCGATGCCCAGGGTCATCACGTCGCCTGGTTTGAGAAAGCGCGGCGGCTTCATCCCCGCCGCGACGCCCGGAGGCGTGCCGGTGGTGATCACGTCGCCGGGATTCAGCGTCATGAAGTGGCTGACGTAGGAAACCAGCGCCGCGCAGTCGAACACCATCGTCCTGGTGTTGCCGCGCTGGCGTTTCTCGCCGTTCACGTCGAGCCACAGGTCGAGCTTCTGGGGATTCTTCACCTGGTCGGCGCTCAGCAGCCAGGGACCGATCGGACCGAAAGTGTCGCAGCCCTTGCCCTTGTCCCAGGTGCCGCCGCGCTCGAGCTGGTATTCGCGTTCGGACACGTCGTTCACCAGCACATAGCCGGCCACATGGGACAGCGCGTCCTTGCGGCTCACGTAACGCGCGCGCGTGCCGATCACGATGCCGAGTTCCACCTCGTAGTCGGTTTTCGTCGAGCCCTTGGGCAGCATCACATCGTCGTTGGGGCCCTGCATCGAGCTGAGCGTCTTCATGAACACCACCGGCTCCTTCGGAACCGCGGCGCCGACCTCGGCGGCATGGTCGGAGTAATTGAGTCCGATGGCGACGAACTTGGTCGCGCCGGTGACCGGCACGCCCAGGCGCGGCTTCCCGCGCACCAGCGGCAGGCGCTCGGCCTTGAGTTTGGCGAGCCGCGCCATCACCGCCGGCGCGAGCTGGGCGGGACCGATGTCGGGAACGACTTTCGAGAGGTCGCGCAGTTTCCCTTCTGCGTCGATCAGGCCGGGCTTCTCCTTGCCGGGCTTTCCGTAGCGAACGAGTTTCATCAACGTCTCCTTGGTGGGTTGGATGGATTCGGATTCGATTGGCGCGGAAAGGATTGTGGCGCCGCGCCGTCGCAAACGGTGGTCAGATCGTCAGGCCCCCGTCGATCGTGAACAACTGCCCCGTGGCGAACGAGCTCTCCTCGCTCGCCAGGTAGACGACGATCGGGACGATCTCCTCGGGGCTCGCGATGCGTCCCATCGGCTGGCGCGCCGTGAACATCCGGCGCGCCTCCTTGATGTCGCCGAGCTGGCGCATGCGCTCGTGCAGGCTCGGGCTGTCCACCGTTCCGGGGCAGATTGCGTTGCAGCGGATGCCCTGGGCGACGTAATCGGCCGCGACCGACTTGGTGAGGCCGATCACCGCCGCCTTCGTCGTGCCATAGGCGAAGCGATTGGGCAGTCCCTTGATCGACGAGCACACGGACGCCATGTTGATGATCGAACCGGTGCCGGCCGAGAGCATCCCGGGCAGCGCAGCGCGAATGGTCGTGTACATCGAGCGCACGTTGATCGCGAAGCTGCGCTCCCACTCGGCCTCATCGGTCTCGAGGATCGTGCCCTGGTGCACGTAGCCGGCACAGTTGAAGAGCACGTCGAGCCGCTTCTGCGCACCGATCAGCCGCACCACCGCCGCCGGGTCCGTGACGTCGAGGGGTGCCGTCTCGAGCGGCGTGCCCGCTGCGCGGGCCTCGTCGGCGAGCGTGGCGAGCAGATCCTCGCGAATGTCGGTGGCGAGCACCTGCGCGCCATCGCGTGCGAGCGCCAGCGCCGCCGCGCGTCCCATTCCCTGTGCCGCCGCCGTCACGAGCACCCGCTTGCCCTGCACCCTGTCACCCATCATTTCGCTCCCGCAAGAAGTGGTTCATCACTGCGTGCCGATTCCGTCCTTTCCCCGTCGACGCCTCGGCGCTGGTCGAATTGCAGCGCCGCGAGGCGCGCGTAGAGGCCGCCGCGTTCGAGCAGCTCGGCGTGGCTGCCGACATCGACGACGCGTCCCCGGTCGAGCACCACGATCCGGTCGGCGCCGATCACCGTGGCCAGCCGGTGGGCGATCACGATCGTCGTGCGATCGCGCATCGCGCTGGCCAGCGCCTGCTGCACGGCGCGCTCGCTCTCGGCGTCGAGTGCGCTGGTCGCTTCGTCGAGCAGCAGCAGCGGCGCGTTCTTCAGCAGCGCCCGGGCGATCGCGATGCGCTGGCGCTGTCCGCCGGAGAGCCGCACGCCGCGCTCGCCGAGGAAGCTCTGGTAGCCCTGCGGCAGGCGCTCGATGAACTCGTGGGCGCGCGCCGCATTCGCCGCAGCGATCACCTCCTCGTCGGAAGCATCGAGCCGCCCGTAGCGGATATTCTCCATCGCATTCGCGGAAAAGACCACGCTGTCCTGCGACACCACCGCGATCGCGCCGCGCAGCGCCGCGAGATCCATCTCGCGCAGGTCGACCCCATCGAGCCGGATCGCCCCGGCGTCCGGGTCGCGAAAGCGCAGCAGCAGCTGGAACAAGGTGGACTTGCCGGCTCCGGAGGGACCGACCAGCGCCACCGTCTCGCCCGGGCGCACCGCCAGGTCGACGCCGTCGAGCGCGCGCTCCTGGGGCCGCGACGGGTAGTGGAAGACCACCGATTCGAGGCGCAGCGCGGCGCCGCCCGGCGAAGGCGCGACCGGCTGCACGCGCGCGCCCGAAACGATGCTCGGCTCGGCTTCGAGCAGTTCCAGCAGCCGCTCGGTCGCACCGGCCGCGCGCTGGACGTCACCGAGCACCTCGGCGATGGCACCGGTCGAGCCGGCCACCAGTGCGGCGTAGAGGATGAACTGCGTGAGCAGGCCGGGCGTCATCCGCCCCTCGAGCACCATGTTGGCGCCCAGCCAGAGCACGAAGACGATGGCGCCGAACACGAGCACGATCACCAGCGCCGAGAGCAGCGCCCGGGCGCGGGTGCGCCGCACCGCCGCGGCGAACGCGGCATCAGTTGCCGCGGCGTAGCGCGCCGTCTCCAGGGACTCGCGCACGTAGGCCTGCACGACCTGGATCGCGTTGAGCGTCTCGCCGGCGAGTGCGCCGGTGTCCGCGAGCCGGTCCTGGCTTGTGCGCGACAGCCGCCGCACCCTGCGCCCCACCATGAGGATCGGCAGCACCACGAGCGCGAGCAGCCCGACGATGACCGAGGCGAGCTGCGGCGTGGTCACCATCATCATCGTCACGCTGCCCACCAGGAGCAGCGCGTTGCGCAGACCCAGCGAGATGCTGCTGCCGATGAGCGTCTGGATCAACGTCGTGTCGGTGCTCAGCCGCGAGAGCACCTCGCCGGTGCGCAGCGTCTCGAAGAACCCCGGGTCCTGGAGCAGGACCTTGCGATAGACGGCGTCGCGCAGGTCGGTGGTGACGCGCTCGCCCAGCCACGAGACGAGGTAGAAACGCACCGCGGTGCCGATCGCCAGCACCACCGAAACGGCGAAGAGGGTCAGGAATACGCGATCGACCTGCTGCGGGCTGCGTCCGGCCTCGGGTCCCGCGAAGCCCAGATCGATCAGGTGGCGAAAGGCGGCCGGCACCGCGAGCGCGGCGGCGGCGGCCACCAGCAGCGCCAGCGCCGCGAAAAACAGGCGCATCCGATAGCGCGCGAGAAAGGGCACGAGTCCGCGCAGGACACGCAGCGCACTGCGCTGCCCGGCAGGCACCGGAGTTTCGCTCATGGGGCCGATTGCAGTCCGTCGAAGTAGTGCTCGTGCTCGACGGCGATATTGCCGATCGCGTCAAAGATCGAGGCGAGGTGCTTGCGCATCGCGGCCGATGCCCCGGCGCCGTCCCCCGCACAAACGCGCTCGACGATGGCGCGGTGCTCGATCAGGCGCTGGCGCTGGCGTCGCGGATCGGCCAGCGCGATCCGGCGCAGCCGGTCGAGCTGCGCCTTCACCTCGTGGATCACCCCCCACGCGCTGCTGTGCCCCGAGATTGCGGCGAGCAACTCGTGCATCTGCTCGTCTGCCCGGAAGAATCCGGACGAATCCTCGGCATCGATCGCCTCCTGCTGCCGGGTGAGCGTCGCGATGAGCCGACTGCGCTCCGCCGGGCGAATCCGCTCGGCGGCCAGCTCGACGATCCGGCATTCGAGCGTCTGGCGGATGAACTGGCTGTCGCGCACGGCGCCCAGGTCGATGCGGGCGACGTAGGTGCCGACCTTGGGCACCACTTCGACCAGTTGCTCCTCCTCGAGGCGCTTGAACGCCTCGCGCACGGGCGTGCGGCTCACGCCGTAATCCTGCGCGACGCGCACCTCCGAGAGCAGTTCACCGGGAACGAGTGCGACCGATACAATCCGCTCACGCAGGTCGTCGTAGATCTGGGGCGCCACCAGACGGCCCCGCCGGATCGGATTGCGTCGCACTGCGGTATTCATCCATACTAGTATACAAGGCCGGCGATCGAATCGGCATCTGCTGGTCCCGCTCCCTGACTTGCCCGGACCGTTCAACCGCATGGAGGAACACCAATGAAAGCCATTACCCTGATTCGCACCACGAGCGTGCTCACCGCGGCGCTCGTCGCGGTCGGCGCCGCCGCGCCCGCCGCCGCGCAGACCAAGCTCAAGTGGGCCCACGTCTACGAGACCTCCGAGCCGTTCCACACCTCCTCGGTGTGGGCCGCCGAGGAAATCCGCAAGCGCACCAATGGCAAGTACGACATTCAGGTCTTCCCGGCGTCGTCGCTCGGGAAGGAGACCGACATCAACCAGGGCCTGCAGCTGGGCACCATCGACATCATCATCTCGGGTCTTTCCTTCGCAGCGCGCAGCTTCCCGCGCATCGGGGTCAGCTATTACCCGTTCATCTTCCGCGACGCGGACCATGTTCTGAACTACGCCAAGAGCGACGTCTTCCGCGAACTCACCGAGGGCTACCGCCAGAAGTCCGGTGCGCAGATCACGGCCGTCACGTACTACGGCGCGCGCCACTCGACGTCGAACAAGGACTTCAATGACTGCGCCGGGATGAAGAACCTGAAGATGCGCGTTCCCGATGCGCCGGCCTACACCGCGCTGCCCAGGTCGTGCGGCGCCAACGTGACGCCGATCGCGTTCGCCGAGGTCTACCTCGCGCTGCAAAACGGCACGGTCGACGCGCAGGAGAACCCGCTCACGACGATCGAGGCCAAGAAGTTCTACGAAGTGCAGAAGTACATCATCCTCACCGGCCACATCCTCGACGCCCTCTCGACGCAGATCGGCGGGCACGTCTGGGCCAAGCTCTCCGACGCGGAGAAGAAGCTGTTTACCGAGGTGATGCAGCAGGCCGCCGCCCAAGCAACCGCGGAAATCAAGAAGCGCGAAGGCGAACTGGTCGATGAGTTCCGCAAGAAGGGACTCGTCGTGCATGCGGTCGAGCGCAAGAGCTTCCAGGATGCGGTCATGAAGACCGTGAGCCTCGAGTCGATGGGCTACACGAAGTCCGACTGGGACCGGATCCAGGCGATCAAGTAAGCTTTGCACGAGGGGATCGGTGGCATGAAGACGATCGACGAAGACGATTCCGGGCCCATCCTGGACGCCGAAGGTCACTTTCACGCCACCGACGCCCCGATCGAACTGCATTCCTACCGCTTTGAGGACTGGTTCACGCTGGTGGTGTTCTGGGTGCTCATCTTCGTCGTCTTTTACCAGTTCTTCACGCGCTACGTCCTCTCCGATTCGGCCTCGTGGACCGAGGAGATCGCGCGCTATCTGCTCGTCGTCGTGACCTTTCTGGGGGCCTCGATGGCGGTGCGCAAGAACACGCACATCCACGTCGAATTCCTCTACCGTTTCATTCCGGCGCGCGCGGGCCGCTGGGCCGCGACCTTCGTGGACGTGGTGCGCGTCACCTTCCTGTTCTACCTGACCTGGCTCGCCATCGAACTGGTGCCGAAGATGCACAACCAGCAGATGACGGTGATCGATTTCCCGATGAGCTATGTGTACGGCTTTGTCGCCGCCGGAATCGCGCTGATGGCGATGCGCTCCGTGCAGGTCGCGATCCGGCACTGGCGCCAGGGCTGGAGCCTGCTCGAACGGCCCGCGGAGGATTTCTGATGGTGGCAGTACGCGGCGCTTCGCACCCGGCGGCGTGCCGATCCGCCACGGCCCTCCCGGCGGGAACCCGATGAACGGACTGCTTTTCGGCACCTTCCTCGCCGCGATGTCGACGGGGATTCCGATCGCGCTGGCGATGTGCCTCGCCTCGCTCGCCTACATTCTGGTGAGCGGAACCATCCCGCCCTTCGCGCTGGTGCACCGGATGGTCGGGGGCATCGACAGCTTCCCGCTGCTGGCCGTGCCTTTCTTCATCTTGGCCGGCAACCTGATGAACTCGGCCGGCATCACCAACCGCATCTACAATTTCGCGCTCGCGCTGGTGGGCTGGTTGAAGGGTGGGCTGGGTCACGTGAACGTGGTCGGTTCCGTTGTCTTCTCGGGGATGTCGGGCACCGCGGTCGCCGACGCCGGCGGGCTGGGCACCATCGAGATCAAGGCGATGCGCGACCACGGCTACCCGGTGGATTTCGCGGTCGGCGTCACGGCCGCCTCGTCGACGCTCGGCCCGATCATCCCCCCTTCGTTGCCGCTGGTGATCTACGGCGTGCAGGCCAACGCCTCGATCGGCAAGCTCTTCGCCGGCGGCTTCATCCCCGGTGCGCTGATGGCGCTGCTGATGATGGCGATGGTCAGCTTCTACGCGCACCGTCGCAACTACGGCCGCGACGTCGCGTTCCACTGGGGCCGGATGGGCCGCGCCTTCATCGAACTGTTTGCCGTGGCGGTGGTCGCGGTGGTGCTTTTCCGGCTCTGGCAGGACGAGAGCATGAGCGGCATGATGAAGTTCGGCTACCCGCTCGCGGTGGTGCTGATCGCCGACCGGCTGTTTCGCTTCGAGGCCTTCATGGCGCTGCTCACCCCGGTGATCCTGATCGGCGGGATGGCCTCGGGCCTGTTCACGCCCACCGAGGCGGCGGTCGCGGCAGTGGCGTGGGCGCTCTTCCTCGGGATCATCTGGTACCGGACGCTCAATTGGCGAATGCTGATCAAGGTTTCGATGGAGACGATCGAAACCACGGCAACCGTGCTCTTCATCGTCGCCTCGGCTTCGATCTTCGCGTGGGTGCTGACGACCACGCAGGTCACCGAGGCGATCGGCGTCTGGGTGCTGTCGATCAGTTCGAACCCGCTCGTCTTCCTGCTGCTCGCCAACGGCTTCCTGCTGTTCGTGGGCATGTTCATGGAGACGATCGCGGCGATCACGATCCTGGTGCCCGTCTTCATGCCGATCATCGCCAAGCTGGGCATCGACCCGGTGCACTTCGGTTTGGTGATGGTGCTGAACCTGATGATCGGACTGATCACCCCGCCGGTGGGCATGGTGCTGTACATCCTGGCGAAGGTCTCGCGCATCTCCTTCGAGGAGACGGTGCGCGCCGTGGCGCCATGGTGGATCCCGCTGTTGGCCACACTGGCCCTGATCACCTATGTACCCGACCTCGTCATGTGGCTGCCGCGGGTTCTTTATCCCTGAGGGCGCAGACGTCGAAGTCCCGGGGCCGAGCGTTCGCACCGCCCCGGGTGCCTCACGAACTCAATCGGAAACTCCCATGAAGACCCAAACCGTCCCCCTGATCCGCACCCACGCCCTGCGCCTGCACGCTGCGGACGACGTCGTCATCGCGGTGCGCCCGTTGCCCGTGGGAACGCGCATCGCGAATGAGGATCTCTCGTGCGTCGATCCGATTCCGGCCGGCCACAAGGTGGCCACCCGTGCCGTCGCCAAGGGTCAGCCGGTGCGGCGCTACAACCAGATCATCGGATTCGCGACCGACGACATCGATCCCGGGCAGCACGTGCACTCGCACAACCTGGCCTTCGAGAACTTCGAGCGCGACTACGCGATCGGGGCCGATGTGCGCTCCCTGCCGACAGCTGAATCGACAGCCAGCTTCCTGGGACTGAAGCGCGCCGACGGAAGGGTCGCCACCCGCAACTTCATCGGTGTGCTCGCCACGGTGAACTGCTCCGCATCGGTGGCCCGCTTCGTGGCCCGCCACTTCACCCCGGACGTGCTCGCCGCCTGGCCGAACGTCGACGGCGTACTCGCCGTCACCCACGGCAGCGGCTGCGGAATGGACGGGGCCGGAGAAGGCCTGCGGCTGATGCGACGGACGATGGCCGGCTGGGCGCGCCACCCGAACTTCGCCGGCATGGTGGTGATCGGGCTGGGCTGCGAAGTCAACCAGGTCGCCGACCTGTTCTCGAACCAGCGTCTGGAGGAGTCCGACCTGCTGCGCACGCTGGTGATCCAGGCCTCGGGAGGAACGCGCCAGACGGTCGAAGCCGGCATCGCCGCGGTCGAGGCGATGCTGCCGCACGCCAACGCGGTCACGCGGGTGCCGGTGCCGGCCAGCCACCTGACCGTCGCCCTGCAGTGCGGCGGCTCGGACGGCTATTCGGGCATCACGGCCAACCCGGCGCTGGGCGCCGCCTGCGACCTGCTGGTCGCACAGGGCGGCACCGTGGTGCTGGCCGAGACGCCCGAGGTCTACGGTGCCGAGCATCTGCTGACGCGCCGCGCGGTGCGCCCCGAAGTCGCCGAGAAACTGATCCGCCGCATCAAGTGGTGGGAGGACTACACCGCGCGCAACCACGGCAGCATGGACAACAACCCGAGTCCCGGCAACAAGGCGGGCGGCCTGACGACGATCCTCGAGAAGTCGCTCGGCGCCGTCGCCAAGGGGGGCACGACCAACCTCGTCGACGTCTACGAGTACGCCGAGCCAATCACCGCCAAGGGATTCGTGTTCATGGACTCGCCTGGCTATGACCCGGTGTCGATCACCGGCGAGATCGCCGGCGGCGCCAACCTCGTTTCCTTCACCACGGGGCGGGGTTCGGTGTACGGATGCAAACCCGCGCCGAGCATCAAGATCGCGACCCACACCGCGCTCTTCGAGCGCATGCGCGAGGACATGGACGTCGACAGCGGCGGCATCCTCGACGGGAGCGCCACCGTCGCGCAAAAGGGCCAGGAAATCTTCGATCTGTGGCTGCGGGTTGCCTCGGGCGAGAAGAGTCGCAGCGAAGCCCTGGGGATCGGCGACGAGGAATTCGTGCCCTGGCAGATCGGCGCTGTGATGTAAGCTTGCACAGACCGGCATCCGGGACGCGGAGATGGTCAGCGAGTTGGAACACAGCGGCACGAAGGTGCTCGGGCCCAATGCGCGGGTCGCGACGGCGCTCGCCGAGGCGGCGGCCATCCTCGAGTCCCAGGGCGCGAACCCGTTTCGCGTCGCGGCGTACCGGCACGCCGCCGACACGGTCGAGCATCTGCCGCGCAACATCGCGACCCTGTTCGCGCTGCACGGGCCGAAGGCGCTCACGGAACTCCCCGGGATCGGCGAGGGCATCTCCAGCGCGATCGCCGAGATGCTGCTCACGGGCCGCTGGGCGCAACTCGAGCGCCTGCGCGGGCAGCTCGACCCGGTGGCGGTGTTCCAGGCCGTGCCCGGCATCGGCGAGGAACTGGCCGAGCGCATCCACGACACCCTGCACATCGACACCCTCGAATCCCTCGAGGACGTCCTGCAAAGCGGCGAATTGCGCTCGGTGCAGGGCATCGGACCGGCGCGCGAGCAGACGATCCGCTCGGGACTCGGCCCGCTGCTCGACCGGCGCCGGGTCAGCCGTCCGAGCCCGCGCAGCGAGGCCGAAGACCTGCCCGACGTCGCGCTCATTCTCGACGTGGACCGGGAATACCGGGGGCTGGCCCGGCTGGGCCGCCTCAAGACGATCGCGCCGCACCGAAACAACCCCACCGGGGAAGCCTGGCTGCCGTTGATGCAGACGAGCCGCGGCGCCTGGCACTTCACCGCGCTGTACTCGAACACCACCCAGGCGCACCAGCTCGGGCGCACCAGCGACTGGGTGGTGATCTACTTCTACGACCACCAGCACCTTGAACGCCAGTGCACGGTCGTGACCGAGAATCACGGACCGCTGCTCGCGCGGCGCGTGGTGCGCGGCCGCGAGACCGAGTGCCGGATTCACTACCGCGCGACCGATCCCTTCTTCGGCGCCCATCCAGGATGATGCCGACCATGATTGCACTGAGCAGCGACACCGAAACCCGCCCCAGCGCGGCCATGCGCGCGGCGATTGCTGCAGCGCCGGTCGGCGACGAGCAGCGCGGCGAGGACCCGAGCGTCAACTTGCTGCTCGAACGCGTCGCAGAGTTGCTGGGCATGGAAGCCGCGCTCTTTCTGCCGACGGGAACCATGTGCAACCTGATCTCGGTCAAGGTGCACACGCAGGCGGGCGACGTGATCGTCGCCGAACGCGACGCGCACGTGCTGCGCGCCGAGTCGGGTGGCGCCGGGCTCGTCTCCGGTGTGATCACCGAAGCGCTGGTCGCGTCGGACCATGCCAGCGCGTTCGCCGACGTCGACGCCGGACCCGCCTCCGCCCGAATCCCCGGCACCTTCACCGCCGAGGACCTGCGCGCCGCGCTCGACCGACTCACGATGATGCCCGCTCCCTACGCGCCACCGGCGTCGCTGCTGTGCGTCGAGCAGACGCACAATTTCGGTGGCGGCTCGATCTGGCCGCTGGAGCGGCTCGCCGCGGTCAGCGATCTCGCACGCACCCGCGGCCTGCGCGTGCATATGGACGGGGCGCGGCTGCTCAACGCGGTGGTCGCCTCCGGGGTGCCGGCGGCGCAATGGTGCAGCCACGTCGACTCGGCGTGGATCGATTTCACCAAGGGGCTCGGCGCGCCGCTGGGCGCGGTGCTTGCCGGCTCACGCGCTTTCATCGCGCAGGCGTTGCGCTACAAGTTCGCGTTCGGCGGCGCGATGCGCCAGGCGGGCATCGCGGCGGCGGGGTGTCTGTATGCGCTCGACCACCACGTCGAGCGCCTCGCCGAGGATCACGCCAACGCAAGCCGGCTGGCCACCGGAATTGCTGCGCTCTCTGGGGTGCGGCTGGTCTACGGGATGCCGCAGACCAACATCGTCTTCTTCGAACCCGATCGCTCGGGCCTCAGCGCCGCCGAGTTGGCACGCCGCTGCGGCGAACGCGGCCTGCGCATGAGCGCCATCGGTGGGCGGCTGCGGGCGGTCGCACACCTGGATGTGAGCCGCGCGCAGGTCGACGAAGCGCTCGCGATCATCGCCGACGCACTGCGCTGACGCGCGCTGCCGCCCGTACCGGCGGCTCAGCCTTTAGCGCGGCGTTTGCCGCCCGCGCGCGCCAGCGCGGCGCGGGCCGCCGCCGCGATGCTCGCTGCGTCCACGCCGAAGAAAGCGCGCAGCGCCGCACGCGTGTCGCTGCGCCCAAAGCCGTCGGTGCCCAGCGTCACGTAGGCGCGTCGCGGCGGGACGAAGGCACGGATGCTTTCGGGGACCGCGCGCACGTAGTCGCTCGCCGCGACGATCGGACCGCCGGTGGCGCGCAGCAGCTCACTGATCCACGGCTCGCGCGGCAACGACCCGGCGTCCCCGGCGCCCGCCGACGCCGCCCGTGCATCGGGCGCGCAGCGCATCCCGTCGCGCGCCAGTTCGCTCCAGCTCGTGACGCTCAGCACATCGACCGCGATGCCTTCTGCGCAGAGTTCGCGCGCCGCCGCCAGCGCCTCGGGCAGGATCGCGCCCGAACCCAGCAGCGTCACCCGGCGCGCGCCGCGCGCGACGCCTTCCGGCGTCATCAGACAGTATGCGCCGCGAATCACCTCGCCGGCGCGCTCGGCGCTCAGGTCGGGCTGCGCGTAGTTCTCGTTCATCAGCGTCACGTAGTAGAAGACGTCGCGCTGCTCGACGAGCATCTCGCGCATCCCATGGTCGAGGATCACCGCCAGTTCGCCCGCGAAGGCCGGGTCCCACGAGCGGCAGTTCGGGATCGTCGCTGCCAACAGGTGGCTGCTGCCGTCCTGGTGCTGCAGGCCTTCGCCGCCCAGCGTGGTGCGCCCCGAGGTGGCGCCCAGCAGGAAGCCGCGCGGGCGCTGGTCGGCGGCCGCCCAGATCTGATCTCCCACCCGCTGGAAGCCGAACATCGAGTAGTAGATGTAGAAGGGCAGCATCGCCAGACCGTGCACGCTGTAGCTCGTTGCCGCGGCGGTCCAGCTGGCGATCGCGCTCGCCTCGCTGATCCCCTCCTCGAGGATCTGCCCATCGCGCGCCTCGCGATAGCTGAGCACCGAGCCGATGTCCTCGGGAGCGTAGCGCTGGCCGACGCTCGAGTAGATCCCGACCTGTTTGAACAGGTTCGCCATCCCGAAGGTGCGCGCCTCGTCGGCGACGATCGGGACGATGCGCGGTCCGAGCGCGGAATCCTTGAGCAGCGCGGAGAGCATGCGCACGAAGGCCATCGTCGTGCTCATCTCACGGCCGCCCGGCGCCAGCGCGAACTGCGCGTAGTCGGGCATCGCCGGCACCGGCACCGGCGCGCAGTCGATGCGGCGCGCCGGCAGGTAACCGCCCAGGCGCTGCCGGCACTCGTGGAGGTAGCGCATTTCCGCGGCGTCCTCGGCGGGCCGGCAGAAGCACAGCGATCGCACCTCTTCGTCGGTGAGCGGCAGATGGAAACGATTGCGAAAGCCGATCAGGTCGGTGTCCTCGAGCGTCTTCTGCGAGTGCGTGGTCATGCGGCCCTGCGCAGCCGGACCCATCCCGTAGCCCTTCTTCGTGTGCGCCAGCACGACGCTCGGCTGCCCGGCGTGATTCGCCGCCGCCGCATAGGCGGCGTGGATCTTGACGATGTCGTGACCGCCGCGCTTGAGCCGATCGATCTGCTCGTCGGTCATCCCCTGCGCGAGCTTCGCGAGCTCCGGATCCTGCCCGAAGAAGTTCTCGCGGTTGTAGCGCCCGTCGCGCGCCGCGAAGGTCTGCATCTGACCGTCGACCGTTCCGGCGAAGGCGCGCACCAGCGCGCCACCTCGATCGCGCGCGAAGAGCCCGTCCCAGTCGCTGCCCCAGACGAGCTTGATCACGTTCCAGCCGGCGCCAGCGAAGAGTTTCTCGAGCTCGTCGATGATCCGGCCGTTGCCGCGCACCGGGCCGTCGAGGCGCTGCAGGTTGCAGTTGATGACCCACACGAGGTTGTCGAGCCCCTCGCGCGCGGCGAGCGTCAGCGCGCTCATCGATTCGGGCTCGTCCATTTCGCCGTCGCCGAACAGCCCCCAGACCTTGCGCCCCGCGCAGTCGAGCAGCTTGCGGTGCGTCAGATAGCGCATGAAGCGGGCGTGGAAGATGGAACTGATCGGGCCGATGCCCATCGAACCGGTGGGAAACTGCCAGAAGTCCGGCATCAGGTACGGATGCGGATAGCTGGTCAGCCCGCGGGCACCGTGTTGCGGCGCGCTGAGTTCCTGGCGGTAGAAACCCAGGTCCGCTTCCGCAAGGCGTCCCTCGAGGTATGCGCGAGCGTACACGCCCGGCGCGCTGTGCGGCTGAAGGAAGACGAGATCCCCGTTCCGATTCCCGCCGTCTCCCCGGAAGAAGTGGTTGAACCCGGTCTCGAACAGATCCGCCGCGCTCGCGTAGCTGGCGATGTGCCCGCCCAGATCGCCGTAGGTCTGGTTGGCCCGCGCCACCATCGCCAGCGCATTCCAGCGCATCAGCGAGGCCAGGCGCTCCTCGATCGCCAGGTCGCCCGGGAACACCGGCTGGTCTGCGACATCGATGGTGTTGACGTAGGGGGTGGCAAGCTCGGGACGCCAGTCGACGCGGCGCTCGCGCGCGATGCGCACGAGTTCATCCAGAATCCGGCCGGCGCGCTGCGCGCCGTGAACGTCCACCAGCGTTGCGAAGGCTTCGCGCCACTCGTTGGTTTCCTGCGGGTCCGGGTCTGCGACCTTCCCGTCGTGCTTCGGTTCCTGGCTCACCTGCGATTCCCCTGCGGTCCCATTGCGCATCGGCTGCACCTGCGAGATTACACTTGGTCAGGCCGCTCGGCCCAATCTTCCACTTGCGAGGCACACATGATGAAAGCCTGGATTCCGCTTCTTGCCCTGACGCTGCTGGCGACGGGAACACCGCACGCATCCGCCGCCGGCGATGCCGCTGCGATCGAGTCGGCCCCCTCGGTGCTGCGGCTCGGCGCCGAGGTGGTGCGTCGGGTGGGTGTCGACGAGATGACCGTGGTCGTGGCCAGCGAGCGGGCGGGCGATGCGCCGGGCACGCTCAACGCGCAGGTGCTCGCGGAACTCGACACGGCGCTCGCGCAGAGCCGTCGCGCGCCCGGGGTCACGGCACGCCTGGGCGGCCTGCATACTCAGCCGGCGCCGCGTGGGCGCCCGGGTCCCTGGCAGGTGCGCGGCGAGATCGTGCTCGAATCCCGCGATTTCCAGGTGCTGGGCGAACTTGCCGGCCGCCTCGCGCAACGCCTCCAGATCGTCTCGGTGCGTTTCGGCCTTTCGGGCGAACGGCGACGCGCAGTCGAGGAGGAACTGCTCGGTGAGGCCGCTGCCGCTTTCCAGGACAAGTCGCGCGCCGCGGCCCGCGCACTCGGCTTCTCCGGCTACCGACTGCAGGAAGTCTCGCTCGGCACCTCGTCGCCGCGCCCCGGCCCGGTCGTGATGCGCATGGACGCCGCCTCCGAGTCGGCGCTCGGGATTCCGACCGAGGGAGGCGAGACGGATGTGCAGGTGCGCATCGAGGGAAGCATCGTGCTGCTGGGCGGGCGCTGAGTCCCTCGGGGCGCGCCGCGTCCGGCGCGGCTAGAATGGTTCGAACCGAGCCGCTTCCCAAGGAGCCGAACATGGCCATCGAACTGTACGCATTCGACACCCCCAACGGGCGCAAGATCAGCGTCGCACTCGAGGAGATGGGCCTTGCCTACACGGTGAAGTTCGTCGACATCCGCAAGGGCGATCAATTCGACGAGGCGTTCCTGCGGATCAGCCCGAACAACAAAATACCGGCCATCATCGACCCGGAGGGGCCGGGCGGCGCGCCGCTGAGCGTATTCGAGTCGGGAGCGATCCTGCTCTACCTCGGAGAGAAGACCGGCAAGTTCCTGCCGAGCGATCTGTGCGAGCGGGTCCCGGTGCTCGAGTGGCTGATGTTCCAGATGGGTGGATTCGGCCCCGCTCCGGGACAGGTGCACCACTTCCTCGGTCTCGAGGACGAAGCCGACAAGCGCTACGGGCTGGCGCGCTTTTCGCAGGAAACGAACCGGCTCTACACCGTGATGGATCGTCGACTCTCCGCGCACGAGCATTTTGCCGACGACCTCTCGGTCGCCGACTTCGCGATTCTCGGCTGGGTGTGGCGCCACGAACGCCACCGCGTCGACCTGGCCAACTTCCCGAACGTGGCACGCTGGTATGAGGCGATGATGGCGCGACCCGGCGTGCAACGGGGCTTCGCGGTCAAGCTCAGCCCCTGAGCGCGGCAGCACGGGAGCGCGCGGCGCATTGCGGCGCGGCGCGCGAACCGGTTCAGCGATACGACTTGAAGACCGACTGCGACCCGTCCGCGCCGATCAGCACGACGTCATAGGCCTGCTTGACGCCGTTGTACTGCGGTCCGTCCATGCCCGGGCTGCCGAGTTTCATCCCGGGAACCGCGAGGCCGCGAGCCTTGGGCTTTTCGGCCAGCAGGCGATGCACGTCGCTCGCCGGGACATGGCCCTCGATCGCGTAACCGTCGATCTCCGCCGTGTGGCACGAGGCCGCATTGGGCGGGACGCCCAGGCGCTTGCGCACGGACGAGAGGTCGTCGGTATGGCGCACGTCGAGCTTGAACCCGTTCTTCGCCATGTGCGGGAGCCATTCCTTGCAGCACGGGCAGGTCGGGCTCAACCAGACAATCCCCGCAGTGGCCTTGGCTTGCGCCAGCGCGGCGGAGGAACCGGTCGCGAGCGCGAGCGCGACCAGCAGTGCAGAGAGGTTTCGTTTCATTGCGGCGTTCCTTTCTTTCGGCGCCTCGGCTCCGGGCTGCGGAGGCGGCACGTCCGGCGCGGTGCGAAGGACAATTCGCACTAGCCAATCCTATAGATGATGCAAGGATAACCCAAACCTGCGCCCTGCGAATGATCCCCGCGCGCGAAATTGGGTTACCATCGCGCCGCGCCCGGGCGGGTGCACAGCGCCACGCCCGCGGGGGCAGAACCAGCGCCGCGCAATGCGCGGCCGGGACCACCACCGGATGTCAGGGAGAACTCCGCAATGAACCCGACACTGCTTGGCTTCGTCATCCTGTACCTGGTCGTTTCGATTGGAATCGGCGTCTACGCCGCGACCCGGGTGCGCAACGTCGACGACTACTACGTCGCCGGCCGCAGCCTCGGCATGCCGATTGTGATCGCCATGGTGTTCGCCACCTGGTTCGGCGCGGAGACGGTCCTCGGGATTCCCGGCACCTTCATGACGGAGCACCTCGCCGGAACGATTTCCGACCCCTTTGGCGCGTCGCTGGCGCTCATTCTCTTCGGTTTGATCTTCGCCCGGCCCCTCTACCGGATGAAGCTGCTTACCCTGGGCGACTTCTACCGCAAGCGTTTCAACCGGCCGGTCGAGATTGTGATGTCGCTCGCCATCGCGATCTCGTATCTGGGCTGGGTGGCGGCCCAGGTCACGGCGCTGGGACTGGTCTTCAACGTGCTCTCGGCCGACGCGATTTCGACACAGCAGGGGATCCTGATCGGCGCGGCGGTCGTGCTTCTCTACACGCTCTACGGCGGCATGTGGTCGGTCGCGCTGACGACCTTCTTCCAGATGACGGTCATCGTGATCGGGCTGCTCTGGATCTCGGTGCTCGTGGGCGCGATGCCCGCGGTCAACGGCGTTGCACCGGTGATCGAGCACGCCCGCGCGGCGGGCAAGTTCGAGTTCTGGCCGGAACTGGAATGGGTCGCAATTCTGACCTTCGTCGGCGGCCTGCTGACGATGGGCTTCGGCTCGATCCCGCAGCAGGACGTCTTTCAGCGCGCCAATTCGTCCAACAGCGAACGCGTGGCGGTTTGGGGCACGGTGATCGGTGGGGTCGCCTACTTCCTGTTCGCCGCCGTCCCGATCTACCTGACCTACGCCGCCACGCTGGTCGATCCGGCAATGGCAGCCGAGATCGTCGCCAAGGATCCGCAGCGTCTCCTGCCGACCTTCGTGGGGACGCACCTCCCGCTGCTCGCGCAGGTGGTGTTCTTCGGGGCCCTGCTCTCGGTGATCATGAGCACCGCGTCGGGCACGCTGCTCGCGCCCTCGGTGACGATCTCCGAGAACATCCTGCGCGGCTTCCTGTCCAAGAAGAACCTCGAAGACCAGCACTTCCTGTGGATCACCCGCGGGGTCGTCGTGGCGTTCACCGTACTGGTGGTCATCTACTCACTCGTTTCGCTGGACTCCGAAACGACGATCCACCAGATGGTCGAGAACGCCTACAAGATCACGCTGGCGACCGCTTTCGTGCCCCTCGTCGCCGGGTTGTTCTGGAAACGTGCGAACAACACCGGCGCCGGGCTGTCGATCGTTCTCGGTTTCGGCTTCTGGCTCGGGATGGAGTTCTTCGCCCCCGAAGGCGCCCTGCCGCCGCAGTTCGCCGGCTTCATCGCCGGCATCTTCGGCATGATTTTCGGTTCGCTGTTCTCGCGGCGCTGAGCCGCAGGACTCACTCGCGAACGACCGGGCGCCCCTCGGAGAGCCAGCCGACGATTCCGTTGCGCACGTTGTAGACCCGCGTGTAACCGAGATTTTCGGTGAGGTGTTTCGCGAGCACGGCGGAGCGGTTCCCCGTACGGCAGACCAGGATCACGGGCTGATCCTTGCGAATGGCTCCGGTGAACCGCGGCAGGAAGTCCGGCAGGAGCGCGCCCGACGAGTCGACGAAAGTCAGGCGCTGGCTCCCCTTGATCACCCCCGTTTGCTGCCATTCGTCCGGGCGGCGCACGTCGTAGATGGCGACGCCGCTGGCACTCAGCGTTTTCACTTCCTCGTTGCCGATGTTGGTGACGCTTGCCGGGCCGAAACCCGAGAGCATCAGCAAGATCAGGACTGCGCCGAGAGCTCGCAGCGGCATTGTCATGAGACGCGGCATCGTGGTTCCCTTCCGTTTGCGCTATGGGGGGCTGGCCTGTGCGTGCCACCCGGACGCGTCACGGTAGCAGATCGGGCCCGGCGCCGAGGCGATCTGCATCGGCGCGCAGGGCTTCTCCGGTTGCTTCCGGCCAGCGTCGCCGCACAACGACCCATGCCACCAGACCGATCATCAGCATCGCCAGCGCAGCCGCGGCAAGGCCCACCGTGGAGTCCATCACGAGGGGCGCGATCACCCCGGCGACGATCCCGTTGGCCGCGCTCCCGATGAACGCCTGCAGCGAAGAAGCCATCCCGCGGCGCAGGGGGTTCAGTTCCAGAACCATCAGCGTGACGACGGGGACAACCAGCGCCCAGCCGAACGCGAACAGCGCCACCGGCAGGATGGCCCACGAAACGTGGGCGGTGAAGGACAGGTTGGCGATCAGATTCACGACAGCGGCGAGCAGCATCAGCGCGAACCCCGCACGAACCTGGAAGCGCGGCGCGAGCCGCCCCGCGAGCCGTCCGCTCACCCAGGCGCCCAGCATGATTCCGGCGATCGTCGTCACGAAGAACATCCAGAATTCGGTGGGCGCAAGCGCGAGGTGCCGCCCGAGAAAGACGGGCGCGGAAAGAACGTAGAGAAACACGCCGTTGAACGGCAGGCCGCTCGCGAGCGAGAGCAGGCCGAAGCGCGGATTGGTCGCGAGCTCCCAGTAGCCGCGCGCCAGATGGCGCGTATCGAAAGGCTGCACATGGTCCCGGTGAAGCGTTTCGGGCAGCAGGCGGTAGTTCGCGATCCACAACGCGACGCCGAGTGCTGCCAGGAACCAGAAGATGCTCTGCCAGTCCAGGTGGACGAACAGCCAGCCGCCGATCATCGGCGCGACCGCGGGCGCAACGCCGAAGTAGATCGTCACCTGCGACATGACGCGCTGCGCATCCTCGGGCGGAAACATGTCGCGGATGATCGCCCGCGAAACGACCATGCCCGCGCCCGTCGACAGGCCCTGCAATGCCCGAAACAGCACCAGCTGCCCGATCGTCTGTGAGAGCGCGCAGCCGACCGAGGCCAGCGTGAACACGGCGACGCCGACCAGTACCACCGGACGGCGCCCGAAACTGTCGGACAGCGCGCCGTGAAACAGGTTCATCAGCGCGAAGCCGAACAGGTAGGCCGAGAGCGTCTGCTGCATCTGGACGGGGGAGGCGCCGATCGCTTCGCCGATCCCCGCGAATGCGGGCAGGTACGTATCGATCGCGAACGGGCCCAACATCCCGAGCATCGCCAGCAACAGCGCGAGCGCCCAGCGGGGGGCGCGCCAGAGTTCGTGGGCGTCGGGGTTCATCAACCCGCAAGAGTACGCCAAGATGCGGACGGCGCGTTCGCGGGTTTTCGTCGTGGCGTGCTGTCGTCAGGCTTGTGCGCGACCGTTCGTCTTGGCGTGCTGTCGTCAGGCGTCCTGAGTCGCCGCACGTGACCGGCTTGGTCAGGACGCCTGACCACATCACGCTTTGAGGCGTGTCTGCACACGGTTCAGCAAGTCGGCAAGCACAGCCCTCGTGCCAGCAGTCGCCGCGCGTGCCACGCGAATGGCGCGCATAGGTCTCGCCCGAGCAGTGGCGCGGCGCACCGCGCTCCCGCGCGCCCGATCGGCCCGTTATCCGATCGGGCACGCGTCCGCCAGCGGCGCGCTGGGCACTGCGGCGGCATGCATGGTTGCGTGAGCGGTTCGTCCGTGATCACTGCGCCGGCGCCTCATGCGCCTTGTATGAACACCCACGCATTCGCCGGCGGGCGGCCTCGCGGCGCGTGGCGCCCGGGTCACGTGCCGGGCGCCCGCCGCGAGACGCTTCGCCGTCGTTGCCGCACGCATGGAACGCGAGCCGTGTCGCAGCATCGCAGCGATCACTGGGCGAGCCGAAACGCCACCCAGCGCCGTGTGGTCAGGCGTCCGCATCAAGCGGATATCGGGCCGCGACTGCGGGCGCCTGACCGCGGCGCGCCACGCGAAGGCCCCAGCGCGCCACGCGAGAATCCCGGCGCGCCACGCGAAAATCGGCCACCCTAGCGCTTCGGAGTCAGTTCTTCGCGCATGCGGCGCGCCATGATGCGCGCATACAACCCCGGCGCGATCCGCGACACGACCCACGCGAACCATGCGACACGGCCCACGAGGAGCAGGCGCCGGCGCCGCTCGAGGGCGCGCACGATCGCGCGGGCCACCTCCGCAGGATCGAGTGCCTCCCCCACCACGGTGCGCGGTCCCGATGCCGCCTCACCGTCGCCACCGAGGTGCGCCGCCGCGATACCGGTCGCGATGAACGTCGGGCAGACGATCAGCACATCGACCCCGTGCGGGCCGAGTTCGGCGCGCAAGGTGTCGAACATCCCGTGGAGCGCGTGCTTGCTCGCCGCATAGCCGGCGCGGGCGGCGAGCGGCGCGAACCCGGCCACGCTGGAGATCGCGACAACCGCGCCCTGGCGATCGAGCAATGCCGGGAGGGCGGCATGTGTCGCGTGGAGTGCGCTGAAGAAATTCACCTCCATCACGCGCCGGATCACCGCAGGGTCGGTATCGGCGAACAGGCTGCGGTGGCTGATCCCCGCATTGTTGACGAGGATGTCGACCCCGCCCCAGCGCTCGGCCACGACTTCGAACGCGGCCGCACACCGCTGCGGGTCCGCGAGGTCGCAATGCACCGCGAGGAATTCGGGCAGCGCGAGCTCGCGGCGCAGGCGCTCGAGTCCAAGGTCGTTGAGGTCCAGCGCGGCGATCCGCGCGCCGCGCGCGGCGAATGCCACGCAGAGTTCGCGGCCCAGCCCGCCTGCCGCACCCGTTATCGCCACCACGCGCCCGGCGAGTTCACGTGCGATCATCGCCCACCTGTGTGCTCTGGCCCGCGCCGCGTCGGGCATCCGGTTCCGCGCCGCCGGTTCCACCGCCGACGCGCCCGGCGCGCAACGCCAGGAAGCGCTCGAACGCGGCCCGTGAACCGAAGCCGGGAACGAAACCGAAAACCTGCTTGAGCTTCGCGTTGTCGAGCACCGGCCGATAGCGCAGGAAGTTCACCTGCTCGGGTCCGTATTGCGACAGGCGCAACGGGTGCAATGCCGCGAGTGCGCCCGCGAGCAGCCATGCCGGCAATTCGAGGCAGCGCTTGTCGAGCAGCATGGCGATCTCCTGCATCGTGACGCTGCCGTCGCCAGCCAGGTTGTAGACGCCCGGCGGACCGGCACCGATCGCGCGCAACAGGCAGGCCACGACGTCCCCGTCCCAGATGAAGCTGAACGGACTGGCCGCGCCGCGCACCGCAATCAGAACCCGCCGGTCGAACAGGTCGGTGATCTGGTTGCGCGTGGTGCGACCGAGCACAGTGCACAGGCGCAGCACCACCTGCTCCAGGGCCGGGTGTTCGGCACGCTCGTGCGCGAGCATTTCCTCCACCTGCCGCTTGTGGTCCGAGTAGGCGAATTCCGGATTGCCGCGCAGGGGCTGTTCCTCGTCGAGGCGCTCGGGGTTGTCCGCATGGTATCCATAGGCGGCGCCGCTCGAGCTCACCACGATCCGGCGCACGCCCGCAGCGATGCAGGCGTCGAGCACGCGGCGCGTGCCCTTCACGTCGACCTCGTACTGCCGTTCCCGGGTCGTTCCGGCGTCCGGAGAGACGATCGCGGCAAGGTGCACGACGACCTGCGGCGCAGCCTCGCGAATTTGTTGCGCGGTGCGATCACTGCAGATATCCGCTACCTCGTAGCGAACGCCGGCGTGGCGCATGTGCCCCGGCAGCTCGCGAATGTCGAGCGCGATCAGGCCCCGGCAGACGTGCGGCGCGGCTGCCAGCGCGGCGATCAGCTGCCCGCCCAGATAGCCGCCTGCACCGGTGACCAGCACGAGAGCTGGCTTGCGGGCGGCGGCCGCGTTCGGCCCGCGCGAGCCGTGCGCCGCGGCCTGGTCCGCCGCGTCCGTCATGCCCGCACCCGCAGCGGATCGCGTCGCGACCACCAGGTCGCGATGGAGAGGCCGGAAATCAGGTGCCAGATGCCCCACCACGCGGTGACGATCGCCATCCCGCCCAGCCCGTCGAAGAAGTTGAAGATCAGGATCAGCCCGAGCGCCGAGTTCTGAATGCCCACTTCGATCGAAACGGCCCGACGGTCCCGCTCAGCGAGTCCGGCGGCGCGCGCCACGAAGTATCCGGTGGCGAGCGCCAGGGCGTTGTGCAGAAACACCGCGAACACGACGAATCCCACGTAGTCGATGAAATAGCGCCAGTTCGCGCCCAGCGCGCCGAACACGAAAAGCCCGAAGACCGCCAGCGAGAAGATCCGGATCGGCCGGCGCACGCGCGCAGCGAAACGCGGGAACCGATGTGCAGTGACCATGCCGACGACCATGGGCACCCCCAGCAGCATGAGCACCGCCAGCAGCATGTCCAGCGGGTCCAGCGCAACGGCCCGGAGAATCGCACTCGTCGGAGCGTACAGGCTTCCCCAGAAGGAAAGGTTCAGCGGCGTCATCACGATCGCCGCCAGCGTGGAGACCGCCGTCATCGAGATCGAGAGCGCCGCGTTGCCGCGCGCATAGTGCGTCAGGAAGTTCGAGATGTTGCCCCCGGGGCAGGCGGCGACGAGCATCATTCCCAGCGCGATGCTGGGCGCCGGCCGAATCGCCAGCACCAGCAGGAAGGTGAGGGCCGGGAGCAGCAGAAATTGCCCGACGAGACCGAACAGCACGGGGCGACCGGCGGTGAGCACCGTGCGAAAGTCGGCGATGCGCAGGTCGAGTGCAACACCGAACATCACCAGGCCGAGGATGACGTTGAGCGCAATCAGCGACTGCGGATTGAAGTTCAGTCGGACCAGGTCGATTTCGCTCATGGGTCGCCCCCTTCAAGGCCGTTCGTCTCGAGAGCCGGTCGTGCCGCACGCCGCCCCGCCAGGCGAGACCATGGGCGCGACAACGTTCACCCGCCCCCGGGTTCCTCGTGCATCTTCTTGAAGTGGATCAACCCCGGCGCCCACATGTGCTTGACCGGGTCGACGTCGACGTGGATCACGGCGCACCGGCCGCTGGCGAGCGCACGCTCCAGAGCGGGACGCAGTTCGCGCGGGTCGGCGACCCGCTCCCCGTGCGCGCCCATGCTGCGCCCGAGATCGTCGAAGGCGATTTCGCCCAGATCCGCCTTGATTGTTTCGTGAGCATCGAGATGCTTGAAGAGCATGGTCTTGAAGGGGCGCAGCATGAACTGCTGGTTCATCTTCACCATGCCCCACTGCCGATCGCAGAGCACGATGTAGACGACCTGCGCGTTGTTGCGCACCGCCGTCTCGACCTCCTGCGGATGAAAGCCCATCGCGCCGTCACCGGTGATGCAGCACACCGGCTTTCCCGGTCGCGCGATCGCCGCCGCGATGGCCTGCGCCATACCCGCGCCGAGCATCCCGAACTTGAAGGTCGAAATCACGGTGTTGGGCACCGTGACGTGGTGGTAGAACATCGCCCAGATCGTTGCGTTGCCGCCATCGGCCACCAGGATCGTGTCCTCGGGGAAGACCGCGCGGCACGCCGCGGCGACATGCGCGGGGTGCGCCGGCACGGCCATGTCGGCGAGCGCCTTGTCCCAGCCGGCCCGATCCTTCTGCAAGGCGCGCCCGTACCCCGCGACGCGCTTGCGGCGCGCCTCGAAACCGCTCGCCTGATCCCCGGTTCCCTGCGTGCGCTCGATTTCCTCCGCCAGCAGGGTCAGGAAGCGCCCGGCGTCGGCGACGATCGCGAGATCCACCGGCCGGTTGACCCCGATCATCGTGCCGTCGACGTCCACCTGGATGGTCTTCTGTTCTGCCGGGAGACGCCAGTAGGGCGCCTTCCCCCACCAGTCGGTCTCTCCGAGACGCGACCCGACGATCAGCGCCACGTCGGCGTCATTGCGCACCTTGTGGTTGAGCTTGACGTGGGGCATTGGGATCGCCAGGGGCGAACTCTCGGGCAGCACGCCGCGCGCCGCCCAGCTCGTCGTCACCGGCGCGTGCAGCAGTTCGGCGACGCGGCGCAGTGCGTCGTAGGCCCGGGCATGGATGACGCCGCTGCCCGCGTGAATCATCGGTGCCTCCGCAGCCACCAGCAGCCGTGCGGCATCGACGACCTGTTCGGCACGAGGCGAAAGCGCGGTGGTGTTGCGGTACTGGTGCGGCTCCCAGTACGCCACGTTCGCCTTGACGCGCTGGTTCATGATGTTCTCGGGCACGTCCAGATGCACCACCCCCGGTCGCCCCTCGAAGCTCTGGCGCAGGGCCTTGCGGGCCAGTTCCGGCATCCGCTCGAACGACGAGACCGCGGCGCTCCACTTCGCGATCTTGCCGATCACGCCGCTCTGGTCGAAGCACTGGTAGGCGCCACCGCGGTCCGGATACATGATTCCGGGTCGCCGCGCGCTGGTGATCGCCAGCACGCGGTTGCCCTCGGCCTGCTCGACCACGAGCCCCGGTAGCAGATTGGCCACGCCCGGACCGTTGCTCGCCATGCACACGCCGAGCTTCCCCGTCAGGCGCGCGTAGGCGCCCGCCATGTGCGCGGCCGAGGTTTCGTGTCGGGGCGTGACGATCTCGATTCCCAGCCGGTGCAGCGCGACGTAGAAACCGAAGTAAGTGCCGTCGATGATGCCGAAGACCTTCTCGACGCCTTCGTGCTGCAGGATCCGGGCCAGGACTTCCCCACCGCTGACTTCCGCCATTTCGGGATCTCCGGTGTGCCGCCGCGCAGGATGCGCCAGACGGCGCCACGCCGCGTGCATTGTCGCGCGCGCGTCACGCAATGGCAACGAGTCAGGCGCAGGGGCGCGTCGGAGGCGGCAGGCGTCGGAGATGAACGGGTCAGGGCGGCGGCGCGCCCGCGTGCGCGGCTAGCTCTAGCCGCGCCGGAATTTCGAACCGATGCGTTCGACGAGTCCAACGGACGGCAGCCCGGGCGCGGTGGCGGCGGCCTTGGGCCTGCGCACGGTACCGTATTCTGCGTTCAGGCGTACAGCCACCTTTTCCTCGTAATAGCTGCGCAGATCGGAGATCTCCAAGATGGCAGCCAGCGGAAATCCCTGGCGCTTGATCCGATCGTCGAGCAGCAGATCGTCGAACAGCCGGTTGCACTCCGTCGGTTCGCTCCACACCGTCGAGAGGCGGTTGACGATGTGCGGGAAGTCGCGCACCAGCGTGTCGAGGATCGCCCGCACCCGCGGATCTTCCAGCAGCGCCTGCCCGATCTCGTTGAGCGCTTCGCGCGCCGGATACACCGGTTCCGGGTGCTCCGCGTCGAACGTGGGAGCTGCGGTATGCAACGGATTCATGATCTTCATGGGCCACCTCCTGCTGCACAAACTCTTCGATTCCCGGCGATTCTGGGTCATCTCCCCAACCTAGGGAAGACTGCCTCCCTGGATTCCCGGACAACCGGTGGTTTTCATGCGACCGGCGGAATCCGCGATTTGTCTCGGCGGCAACACCGACCCATTGTGGGATGAGTCGCCTCCCGGCGGTGTGATGAATTCCACGAAAAGCTCTAGCCAATTCGGGGGAGATCGGCGATCATCGATACCCATTTCCACATCGCGGATTTACGAGCGGATCGCCATGTTCAAGACGACACAGTTCTGGCCGGAAAACCTAGACGCCGACCAGAGACGGAGTGGCGGCGACGACACGCGACGCCGTGCCGCGGGCGTGCAGAAAGTGCCGCCCGAGACGGCGGAAATGTTGGCGCGGTTGCCGATCGACGCCTATCCCTACTGGACGCTGCGCCGCTACCCGCACACCCTCAACGCGATCGCCCGGCGGTGCAATGAACCGGGAGAGATCGTCCGGGCCGTCGACGCGCTGCTGCACTGCGATCGACCGGGGCGCCAGGGCTTTCCCGTCGAGGTCTTCCTCGAACTGCTGGAGATCGCCCACGCGCACGGCTCGCGATCCGACACCCGGACCCCGACGAACGGGTTCTTCGGTTACAACGTGTGCTTCAGCGGCGACGATGTGCTGATGCGCGCGGCTTTCTCACGCGCCGGTCGAACAGCGCGGCGCGCCCCGCCCTGTCGGGCGCGTGCACGACGGGACCCACTCGCCTCAGCTGCGCCAAACGCGACCGCGCAGCGGCGCGAATCCGACTGAAGCGCCCGCGCACTGCCACACCTGCGCAGCACGGCGCGCTCGCGCGCATTCCCGGACGGTTGCGTCGCGCCGAGCGTTTCGGCTATCGTGGCGTGATGGAACGACTCCCCCCTTTTGATGTGGCCGCCTGGCTCGGCGGTGGCGCCGAGGCGCTTGCGCGGGGCGCCGCGCAGGCTTTCGCCGCCGCCCTGAACCACCTGCTCGCGCAGGATCCGGCGCAGCGCGAGCGCCTGCGCGCTCATGCGGGGGCAGGCGTGCACGTCAGCCTCGATGCCCCGGAGGGCGTCGCACCGCGTGCCCTGCTGAGCTGGCAGATCGGCGACGACGGGCAGATGAACCCCGCAGTGGACGCGGAACCGAGCGCGAGAATCGTGCTGCAGCCCTCGGTCGACGCCGGCTTCGACGCGCTCCGGGAAGGCCGTGCGGGCGTGCTGCGCCACCTGCGCATCGAAGGAGAACCGGCCCTCGTCGCCACGTTGCGCGCGCTCGTCGCGACCCTGCGCTGGGATGTCGAGGAGGACCTCAGCGAGGCGGTGGGCGACGCGGCGGCACGTCGATTGGGAGCCGCGGTGGAACAGGGCCGCGCGCAGGTGCACGATCTGGCGCAACGCGTCGGCGAGCAGTTCGGCTCCTTGCGGCAGCAAGGCGACGCGCCGGTGGTCGGCCGCGACGAACTCGCCACACTGGCCGGCGGCCTCGCCGAGCTTGAACGGCGGATCAGCGCGCTGGAAGGCGGAGAACCCGGTCCCTGAGGGCTTGCGCGCCGCGGGGCGCGCCACGCGGCATGCGCGACACACTCCGCTGGCGCGGGATCAGCTCAGTTGCTGCAGCCCCGCGAGCACCCAGCCACCCTCACCGGCGAGCGGCTTGGTGAGATTCCAGACTTCGTCGAAGTCCTGCGCGCTGCTTGCGTCGTCCTCGCGAATCAATCCGTGGAAGCGAATGCTCGCGATGTACTCGGTTGCCGTGGTCTCGATGCCGAGCAATTCGCCCTCGAGCGTCACCACGTCCGTCCGGTTGGCCGCGCCCTTCCTGTCGGAGACCTGCACGCTGAGCTCGGCGAACATCTCGGGCGTGGTGAACTCGCGCAGGTCCGCGAGATCCGCCGCATCGAATGCGGCCTGCAGCCGAACGAACTGCACCTTGGCATTGCGAACGAAACCTGCGACGTCGAAGTCGTCCGGGATGTGCCAGGTTGTCGGCGCCACGGCGGCCGCCGCGCCAGCCGCTGCCGGGAAGCCCGTCCGGGCGTCGCCCGCCACGCCCTCGTAGCGGGGAACGGCTGCTTCGCCGCCGAGCGCGGAGCGCGAGTACCCGCTACCTGCATAGGCCGGTGACGGCTCCGTGCGTCGGGCAAGAAACATCCGGATGACGAAAATCGCGGCCATCGCGAAGAGCGCCAGCATCAGGAAGCTGCCGAATTCCTCACTCAGCCCCAGGTGGCTGAACAGCGCGGCCAACCCGAGCCCTGCGGCGAGGCCGGCAAGCGGCGCCATCCAGCGACTGCCGGCCGGCTTGGGCGGGGTCGCCGAGGCGGCGTTCGCGGTACCCGGCTGCTGCGCCGGTGTGGGCGCAACCGAGCGTTGCGTGACGTTCGAAGACTGCCTTCCGAACGACGCGCCGCCACCCAGGCGTCGCGCCTCGGCATCGGTCGGCACCAGGACGGCCAGCGCCGAAGCGGCGGCTAACGCAAGGGTGAGAACCCGCGACACGATTTTCATCAACTGCTCCAAGGGGAAGGACGCGCACATCATACGGATTCCCGGAAGCACCCGGGAAGAAAAACCTGCGCAGAATCAGGCCTTCCAGCCCTCGTGCAGCGCCACGACGCCTGCGGTGAGGTTGAAGTAGCGCGCGCGTACGAGTCCGGCATCCTCCATCATCGTCTTGAGGGTCTCCTGGTCCGGGTGCATCCGGATCGACTCGGCGAGGTAACGGTAGCTGTCCGCATCACCGGCGACGCGCTGACCCAGCCACGGCAGCACGCTGAAGGAGTAGACGTCGTACGCTCGCTCGAGCGGTTTCCAGACCTTGGAGAACTCGAGCACCAGCAACTTTCCGCCGGTCTTGAGCACCCGCGTCATTTCGGCGAGCGCCGCGTCCTTGTGCGTCATGTTGCGCAGGCCGAACGCCACCATCACGCGGTCGAAGTAACCGTCGGGAAAGGGCAGATGCTCGGCGTCGCACTGCGCGGTCGAACCCAGCAGACCCTCGTCGATCATCCGGTCGCGACCCACGGTGAGCATCGACCCATTGATGTCGGTGAGCCACACTTCTCCGGTGGGTCCCGCGCGCCGTGCGAAGACCCGCGCCAGGTCGGCGGTGCCGCCGGCCACGTCGAGCACCCGCATGCCCGGTCGCACGCCGGTCTGGCGGACCGCGAACGCCTTCCAGGCGCGGTGAACCCCCGCGGACATCAGGTCGTTCATCAGGTCATAGCGCTGCGCCACGGAGTGGAACACCTCGGCGACGTGGCGCGCCTTCTCGGACTCGGCGACGCTGCGGTAGCCGAAGTCGGTGGTCTTTCGCTCAGTCATCGGTTCGTCCCATTTCGTGGGGGCGCCCTCTGCGGCCGCCCGAAGCGTCGGTCAGGACTTCGGCCGCCGCACCTCGGTGGCCGTGAGCGCGCCAGGCGCCGCCGGCTCCGCGCCGCCACGGCTCTCGCCAGCTGCCTTCAGCCGTTCCAGGTACTCCAGCCACAGCTCGGATTGCTTGGAGCCGAGCCAGTACAGATAGTCCCAGGAGTAGATGCCGCTGTCGTGACCGTCGGAGAAACGGGGCTGGATCGCGTAGTGTCCGACGGGCTCTACGGCCTCGATCACGACTTCGCGCTTGCCGACCTGCAGCACCTCCTGCCCGGGTCCGTGGCCGCGCACTTCCGCCGACGGCGAGTGCACGCGCAGGAACTCAAAGGGGAACCGGAAGGTCTTGCCGTCGTCGAATGCGACCTCGAGCGCACGCGTCACGGCGTGAACCACGATGTTCGTCGGCAGAGGCGCGCCTTTTTCCAGTCCGGCCATCCATCATCCATCCGTTGCGGGTGATCTGAAATGGTAGCCGAAAACTCCTTCCCCACCGGCTGGCGTGGGCAAGAGCGGTGGCGCGCGCTTCAGGTCTCGCCCGAGACCGCGAGCATCTGGTAGCCGGGACCGGCTCCGAGGCGTGCGTCCGCGCGCACTCTCGCATCGACCGTTCCCTCTCGCACGGTGATGCGCGTCCCGGACGGCACCACGCCCGGGAGCATCACCAGCAGGCTCGTGCCCTGCTCGCCGGCGGCACGCAGCAGGAAAGCGTCCGAGAAGCTCTGCTCGTCGGCGGTGCGCACGCCGACCGGGACCGGAGTACCCGCCAGCAGCCGCACCCCGACCCGATGCGTCGGCATGCCAGGGGGGACAACGCCGGAAAACTGCTGCACCCAGGCAACCCGGCCGAGCATCAGGCGCGCAGTTTCTGCCGGCCGTGCGTCGCCACCGGCCGCCGCATCCCGCTCGAAATGGAGCAAGGCCACCAGATCGCCCAGCGTCACGGTCGGGGTCGCGCTCTGGCGGTCGAAGACGATTTCCCTCTGGGCAGCGCGGTACAGATGCTCCGTTTGCGCCTCGGCCATCAGCGCCGCCACCCCGTTGCGCGCGGCGGCCACCGTTCCCAGCGCCATGCGCAGAACCGATTCCGATTCCCGGCTGTTGCTGCGGTAGGCGGGGCTCTCTTCGCCGAGCCAGCGCAGCGGTTCGTCGCGGTTGGCCTCGGCTGCGGCCATCCAGAACCCGGGGAGCCCGAATCGAACCCTCACGAGCGCACCCGGCGCCGCGACCCCGGGATCGATCCGGCCGCCCTGCCCCCAGACCTTGGCCAGATGGTCGAGAAGCGCCGTCAGCCCCGCGGCACCCAGCCCAAGCGCGGCACGTCCTGCGCTGCGCTCGCCCGAGAGCCACTCGTCACGCCGACCGGCGAGGGACTTCAGCACCTTCCCGGTGTCGAGTCGCAACCGCGGACCGGTGCCCGGCGCCAGTACCGGTCCATCCTGCGCAGAGGCGCGCGCGTCGCGCAATTCGAAGGTGAATCCAACGCGGGGCGCCCAACGGCGCGCCAGTTTGTCCACGAGGGTACGCTCGGCATCCGCGAAGGATTCGCACCCCGCGAGCAGCAGCAGCAACGGATAGATGAACGCGGCGCGTGCCGTGTTCGGCCGCGACAGCGCAGCATTGTCGTGCAGCGTTTCATCGAGAAAGGTGGTGCGACGCATGTGCTGCGCGACCAGGCACAGTTCGTCCCACTCCGGCTCTGCAACCAGCGTGCGACAGCGCAGCAGCAGCGCGATCCCGCGCGCCTGCGCGTCGAGCGCGCGGGCGAGCGGAAGCGCTACCCGCAGCGCATTGGTCGCGCCCGGAATCACGGATCGCGTGTCGAGACTGGCGGCATCGGCCATGCGCGCGTAGGCACGCTTGTAGCCGTCCCGCAGCCCACGCAGCGCGGCGTGGAGTTGCTCGAGCAACACGCGCTGCTCGATCGCGAACGGGATCGAGGCGACATGCAGCGGACGCGCCGCGTCGTCGATCGCTCCGAGCAGGTCGACGCGGACCAGTTCGAGGCACTCGAAGCACGGGTCGGGGGCGATGTCCTCGCGCCGCAAGCGCTCGAGCAGCACCATGATCGCCGCGATGCGCTCGCGCGGAGCCGATGCCAGCGTGTCGAGCCACGCACGGCACGTTTCGGCGTCACGAACCCGGTTCGCCGGTCTTGCCCCTTCTGATGCCATGTCCCGCGTTTCCCGCTTCCTGCTCCAGATGCCGCAAGTGTCCTTCGCTTTGGGCGGGATCGTGGACTCCGGCAGGGGGGCAGGCGACGGACGGTGCGGATCCGGCGACGGGCAGCGGGTGAAACGCGCCGGACCGCGGGAGACGGCCCCTCCGGCTTACGCGTCGCTCAGTGCGGCCAGCCGCGACGCCAGCCTCGCGCGGTACGCGGGCAACAGATCGATGACCCGCGCGGTGCGCGCGGATCCGTCGCGCGCCGCCGCCGCCCAGACGGGCGCGGGGAAGTGGCTGTCGTCGCGCCAGCGCGGGATCACGTGCCAGTGCAGGTGCGCAACCACGTTGCCCAGGCTCGCGAGGTTCACCTTGTGCGGCCGGAGCATCTCGCGCTGAACCTCCTCGACGCACAGCACCAGCGCCATCAGGCGGGCTCGTTCCGCCCCCGACAGGTCGCTCATTTCCGTCACGTGCGCCTGCCGGATCACCCGCGTGAAGCCGGGAAAGCCCGGTTCATCGGCGAGCACCACGCGCTCGCTCGCGTCGCGCCAGAGCACCTCGCCGCCAGCGGCCGTGCACAGCGGGCAGTCGGCCTGCATTTCCGTCACGTGGCCGGCACGGCCACGCTCGCCGCAGCGCCAGCCGTCACCGGCTTCGCGAAGCAGTGACGCGCGTATTCGCTCACCGAGGGCTGCGCGGGGGCAACCCAGATCTCGCGCGTCGCCAGATTCATGATTACGCTCGCAACCGTTTCGATGCGCGCCGCAGCAGGGGCGCTGGGGTCCGGGAAGCGACAGATCGAATCGAAGCCGTCGCGACGATTGCTGAGCACCCCCACCACGTCTGCGAACGACATCGGATCCGCGTCAGCACCGAGCAGATCACGCGCCGCGGCAAGGCGTTCGCGGGTCGAGAGGTTGCCCGCGAGGTTCGCGTCGAACGGCGACTGCTCGGCGTCGAGAAAATGATTGGTGTGCCAAAGTCGCCCGGCCTCGGGGCGCAGCACCCGCACGCCGCGCGGCGAATGCTCGATGCTCGCGATCGCTCCCTGGGCGTCGGCCATCATCACGTTGCTCGATGCGGTGTAGTGCGGTTGCGCGCGCGCGAATGTCAGCGCCTCCTCGACCGATGCGCACGACAGCAGCGCGCGCAACAGGATGTGCACCGGCATCCCGAGATGCTCTCCGTCATCGACGGAACGCAGGATGTTGAGCGTCACGCCCAACCCCTGCTCATTGAGGCCGATCTTGGCGAGCATCCCCGCCTCGGTAAGCGTCAGGTAGCGCGGCCCCGCCTGCGGCTCGACCTCGAGCAGCACCAGCGCGTCGCGCTGGACGCCCAGCCAGTCCCAGTTTTGCGCGAGCCAGACGGGCTCGGGCGCGCCCGCTGCGGCTCCTGGCGCACCGGCGGAAGCCTGCGCAGGCCCCGATCGGCTGATCGCGAAGGACGTGCACTCGTTGGCGTGGCGTTCACCCGTTTTCTCGCCTCCCGCCATCGCCGCGACCAGCGCGAGGTAGTTGGGCGGCAGCAATTCGGTGCGCACGTTCAGTGCGAGGAGTGCGCCGAAGGACACGCCTGCGCCTTCGGCGATTCCGTGGATCTCCTCGAGCGCTTCGGGAAACGCGCGCTCGATCACGGTCTCGAACGGCGCCGCCCGCGCCTCGGCCTGCTGCCAGCCGAGTCCGCAAACCGCGAACATCTCCCCGTAGCACGCCAGCGAGATCGCGATGCGATCCACCGCGGCCTCACCGTAGCGCCGCCCGCGCTCGCGCGCGCCGCCGCGCAAGCTGATCCGCGGCACCGCCGCCAGTTGCGTCGTCATCGGCTGCGTCCCCTGATCATCGAGCACTCCACAGAATACTAGAGCAACACGCGCTCGATCCCGCCCTCGTTGGCGCGGCGCACGTAGTCGCTCAGCCAGTCCGCTCCGAGCAAGTGCCGCGCCAGTTCGACGACGATGTAGTCGGCTTCGGCTTCGATGTCCTCGTTGAATCGCGACAGCCCCTGGAGGCACGACGGACACGAGGTGAGCACCTTGACCGGACCCGCAAAGACTTCCCCATCGGCACCGGGGCGTTCCCGCAGCGCCGCAGCGTCGCGACGCAGTTCCTCTTCCTTGCGAAAGCGCACCTGCGTGGAAATATCGGGCCGCGCCACGCCCAGCGTACCGGATTCACCGCAACAGCGATCGCTGAGTTCCACGCGACCGTTCACCTCATTGTTGATCAGCTCGTTGACGACCTTGAGCGGGGCGTAGTGCTTCATCGGGCTGTGACAGGGGTCGTGGTAGACGTAGCGGGTCCCGGTGACCCCGTCGAGGCGCACACCGCGCTCCATCAGGAATTCGTGGATGTCGACGATCCGGCTGCCCGGAAAGATCTTGTCGAACTCGTAGCCGGCGAGCTGATCCTGGCAGGTGCCGCACGAGACCACGACGGTCTTGATGTCCAGGTAGTTCAGCGTGTTGGCGACCCGATGAAACAGCACCCGGTTGTCGGTGATGATCTTCTCGGCCTTGTCGTACTGGCCCGAGCCGCGTTGCGGGTATCCGCAGCACAGGTAGCCGGGCGGCAGCACCGTCTGCACGCCGCTGCGCCAGAGCATCGCCTGCGTGGCCAGTCCCACCTGCGAGAAGAGCCGCTCGGAGCCGCAGCCGGGGAAGTAGAACACCGCCTCCGAGTCGACGGTCGTCCCCTGCGGATCGCGGATGATCGGCACGTAGCGGTTGTCCTCGACGTCGAGCAGCGCGCGTGCGGTCTTGCTCGGGAGCTTCGAGGGCATCTTCTTGTTGATGAAGTGCACGATCTGCTCACGCATCGGCACGTGCCCCACGCTGGCCGGCGGGTTGCGGGTCTGTGCGCGCCCGAGCCGCGCGAAGAGCGCGCTCGCGAAGCGCTGCACGCGAAAGCCCACGCCGACCATCAGCGCGCGCACCGACTTGATGGTCTGCGGGTCGGTGGCGTTCAACATGAACATCGCGGCCGCATTGCCCGGGTTGAACTTCTTCTTGCCCATCTTGCGCAGCAGCGCGCGCATGTTCATCGAAACGTCGCCGAAGTCGATGTCGACCGGGCACGGGTTGAGGCACTTGTGGCAGATCGTGCAATGGTCGGCCACGTCCGAGAATTCCTCCCAGTGACGAATCGAGACCCCGCGCCGCGTCTGCTCCTCGTAGAGGAAAGCCTCGATCAGCAGCGAGGTGGCGAGAATCTTGTCGCGCGGCGAATAGAGCAGGTTCGCTCGCGGCACATGCGTTGCGCACACCGGCTTGCACTTGCCGCAGCGCAGGCAGTCCGATACCGAGTCTGCGATCAGGCCGATGTCGGATTGCTTGAGGATCAGCGATTCGGCACCCATCAACCCGAACGACGGGGTGTAGGCGTTGCGCAGGTCGCCGCCGGGCAGCAATTTCCCGCGATTGAAGCGACCCTGCGGGTCGACGCGCTGCTTGTAGCCGCGAAAGCCCTCGATCTCCTCCTCGGTGAGAAACTCGAGCTTGGTGATCCCGATGCCGTGCTCGCCGGAGATCACCCCATCGAGCGCGCGCGCCAGCGCCATGATCCGCACGACTGCCGACTGCGCCAGCTGGAGCATCGCGTAGTCGTCGGAGTTCACCGGGATGTTCGTGTGCACGTTGCCGTCTCCGGCATGCATGTGCAGCGCGATGAAGATCCGGCTGCGCAGCACCCGCTGGTGCGTCGCGTGGATGGCCTCGAGCACCGGGGCGAAGGTGTGCCCGGTGAAGATCTGCGCCAGCGGCGCGCGCAACTCCGCCTTCCACGACACCCGGATCGTGCGGTCCTGGAGCATGTGGAAAAGCGTCTGATGGGTCCCCGCCGCGCTGCGGGCGTCGAGCTCGGCGAGGTGGGATTCAAGACCGACGCGCCCGAACTCCTCGCGCAGTTGCGCGAGCGGCTCGTCGATGCAATCGAGCAGGAAGCGCCACCGCGCGCGCGTCGCGGCGACGATTTCGTGCGCCGCACCCAGTCGCTCGGAGAGCAGTTCCGCATCGGTGTCGACACGCGCGCGCTCGGCGCCCGGCGCGCGGCCGAGCACCAGCGGGCCCGCGAGCAGTTCCTCGAGCGCCGTGAGCATCGCGAGTTTGTTGCCGATCGAATACTCGATGTTCAGTCGCTCGATCCCGTCGGTGTATTCGCCCATGCGCGGCAGCGGGATCACCACGTCTTCGTTGATCTTGAACGCGTTGGTGTGGCGCGAGATCGCGGCGGTGCGCGCCCGGTCGAGCCAGAAGGCCTTGCGCGCCTCGGGCGAGATGGCGACAAACCCCTCGCCGACGTGCCCGTTGGCGATCCGGATGACCTGTGCCGTGGCTCGGGCGACCTCATTGTCGTCGTCACCGACGATATCGCCGATCAGCACCATCTTGGGCAGCCCGCCGCGGCGCGACTTGGTCGTGTAGCCGACCGCGCGCAGGTAGCGTTCATCGAGATGCTCGAGCCCGGCCAGCGTCGCGGCGACTTGCGGATCGTCGAGATGGTTCTTGATCTCGACGATCGAAGGCACCGCGTCCTTGGGCTGCCCGAAGAACTCCAGACACACGGTTCGGATGTGCGGCGGCATCCGGTGCAGCACCCAGCGTGCCGAGGTGATCAGCCCGTCGCAGCCCTCCTTCTGCACGCCCGGCAGCCCGGCGAGGAACTTGTCGGTGACGTCCTTGCCCAATCCCGCCTTGCGGAAGCGTCGTCCCTCGATTTCCAGTCGCTCGCTGCGCTGCGGGTTGCCGCGCATCGTCCCGTCGGACTGGAGTTGCCCCGGCTTGAACCACTTCAATTCGAAGCGCACCGCGGCGACGTCGTGGATCTTGCCCCGATTGTGCTCGAGCCGCGTCACCTCGAGCCAGTTGCCCTGCGGATCGACCATCCGCCACCACGCGAGGTTGTCGAGCGCGGTGCCCCAGAGCACGGCCTTCTTGCCACCCGCGTTCATCGCGACATTGCCGCCGATCGTGCACGCGTCCATCGACGTCGGATCGACCGCGAAGACGAGCCCGGCTGCGTCTGCCGCCTCGGTCACCCGGCGCGTCACCACGCCCGCCTCGCTGAAGATCGTCGGCACGGGCCCGGTGACGCCCGGCAGGTTGCTCAACTCGATCGGGTCGAGCCTTTCGAGCTTCTCGAGGTTGATCACCGCCGAGCGCGGGCTCAGCGGGATCGCTCCGCCCGTGTAACCGGTGCCGCCCCCGCGCGGGATGATCGTCAGCCCGAGTTCGATGCAGTCGGCCACCATGTGCGCGACCTCGCGCTCGCTGTCCGGGGCAAGCACGACGAACGGATACTCGACGCGCCAGTCGGTCGCGTCAGTCACGTGAGAGACGCGCGACATCGCGTCGAAGCGGATGTTGTCGCGCGCGCAGTGGCGCGACAGCCGGCGCTGGATCTTGGCGCGCAACGCGCCGACCCGCGCGAAGTCGCGCTCGAAGCGTTCGGCGGCTTCCCGGGTGCTCTCGAGAAGTGTCGCCACCTTCGCGCTGCGCGCCCCCGCCCCGTCATCGCCTGAATCACGCAGGTCGAGTTCCCGCCGCTTCTCGATTTCGGCGACGCGGTGGTGCAGCGCGTCGACGAGCAGCTTGCTGCGCTTCGGGTTCGCCAGCAGGTCGTCCTGCAGATACGGATTGCGCCGCACCGCCCAGATGTCGCCGAGGACTTCGTAGAGCATCCTCGCCGAGCGCCCGGTGCGTCGCTCGGCGCGCAATTCCTCGAGGATCGCCCACGCGTCCTCGCCCAGCAACCGAATCACGATCTCCCGGTCGGAGAACGAGGTGTAGTTGTACGGGATCTCGCGCAGCCGTGGCGCGCCTTCTGCAACGACGACCGGCGGCGGACTGGGATAGTTCATGGGGGCAACCGCGCTTCGGGCACGCCTGGCCCTGAGGCAAAAGAGATTATCTTACCGTCCGGCGCCTATTGGCCGGCAATCGGGCGCAGAAGCCTGACCCACCACGCGTTGGGAATCCACAGCAGCAGCGCGGTCATCACCATGTAGCGCGTGAATTTGCCAACCGCCATCCAGAACACCGATGGCCAGAAGGGCAGCCGCAGCCAGCCCGCCACCGCGCAGAGCGGATCGCCGACGGCGGGCAGCCAGGCAAAGAACAGCGCTTTCGGTCCGAGCCGCTTAAACCAGCGCAGCGAACGGGCTTCGTGTGTCGGCGCGACCACCCGCTCGGCGCCGACGCCCATCCAGTAGTCAACGATGCCGCCCAGCGTATTGCCCAGCGTGGCCACCGCGACGGTGATCCAGAACTGGTCGGGATTGAGCTTGACGTACCCGAAGACCGCGGGCTCGGAGCCCAGCGGCAGCAGCGTCGCCGAAATGAAGGCGATCACGAACACGGACGAGAGACCGTGGCGGGGAATCGCGAACCAGGCCAGGCTCGCGTAGACGATGGATTCCATCGGCGCGCAGTGTAACCCGCGAGGCGCCCGGCCGGGCGGGGCGACCGCTAGAATAGCCGCTGCCATGCACACCGATTACCTGAAACGAATTCTCAACGCGAAGGTCTACGACGTCGCGCAGGAGACTCCGCTCGAGCCGGCGCCGATTCTCTCGGCGCGGCTCGACAATCACCTGCTGCTCAAGCGCGAGGACCTGCAGTCGGTGTTCTCGTTCAAGCTGCGCGGCGCCTACAACAAGATGGCGCACCTCTCGGCAGCCGAACTGGCGCGCGGCGTGATCGCGGCCTCGGCCGGGAATCACGCGCAGGGGGTGGCGCTCGCCGCGCAGCGGCTCGGCTGCCGGGCCGTGATCGTGATGCCCGTGACCACCCCGGCGGTGAAGATCGATGCGGTGCGCGCCCGCGGCGCCGAAGTGGTGATCAGCGGGGACTCCTACAGCGAAGCGCACACCTACGCGCTGGAACTCCAGGAGCAGCACGGCCTCACCTTCGTGCACCCCTTCGACGATCCCGACGTGATTGCCGGACAGGGCACGATCGGCATGGAGATTCTGCGCCAGCACCAGGGGCCGATCGACGCGATCTTCGTGGCGATCGGCGGCGGCGGCCTGATCGCCGGGATCGGCGCCTACGTCAAGCAACTGCGCCCGGAAGTGCGCATCATCGGCGTGCAGACCACCGACTCGGACGCGATGGCCCGCTCGCTCAAGGCCGGGCGGCGCATCGAGCTGCGCGAGGTGGGCCTGTTTTCCGACGGCACGGCGGTGAAGAAGGTCGGCGCCGAAACCTTCCGGCTCGCGCGCGCCTTCGTCGACGACGTGATCCTGGTCGACACCGACGCCACCTGCGCGGCGATCAAGGACGTGTTCGAAGAGACCCGGGCGATTCTCGAGCCGGCCGGCGCCCTGGCGATTGCCGGGGCGAAGGCCTGGGTCGCACGCGAGGGAATCCACGGTGCGACGCTGATCGCCGTGGCGTGCGGCGCGAACATGAACTTCGACCGGCTGCGCTTCGTTTCCGAGCGGGCGGAGATCGGCGAACAGCGCGAGGCGGTCTTCGCCGTGACCATCCCCGAGGAGCGCGGCAGCTTCCGGCGCTTTTGCGAGGCGATCGGACCGCGCAACGTCACCGAATTCAACTACCGGATCGCCGGCGCGCGCGAGGCCCACCTGTTCGTCGGCATGCAGATTCCGAATCGGGAGGCAGCGCACGTCATTGCCGCGGATCTCGCAGCTGCCGGGTTCACCGCGATCGACCTCACCGACGACGAGCTCGCCAAGGTGCATCTGCGCCACCTGGTCGGCGGTCGCTCCCCGCTCGCGAAGGGGGAACTCCTCTACCGCTTCGAGTTCCCCGAGCGCCCGGGGGCGCTGATGAAGTTCCTCTCGAGCATGCACCCGAACTGGAACATCACCCTGTTTCACTATCGCAACCACGGCGCCGACTACGGCCGCATCCTCGTCGGGCTGCAGGTACCGCGCGCGGAGCGCGCCGAGTTTGCCGCCGTGCTCAACTCGCTGGACTACCGTCACCGCGACGAGACCCAGCACCCTGCATACCGGCTCTTCCTTTCCTGAGCCTTGACTGAAGCGGGTACGCGCGCGCCGCGGGCTTAAGCGCGGGCGATATAATTCGAGCAAATTCAAATGTTTATGAACCTGCTCACCCTCGGACTCAACCACACGACGGCGCCGCTCGAGCTGCGTGAGCAGATGGCGTTCCCGGGCGACACGCTGGGCGCCGCCCTCGCGGACCTGGGTGCACGGCTGCGCCCGCTCTCGTCCGAGACCGCGATCCTGTCGACCTGCAACCGCACGGAGATCTACTGCGCCTCCCCGATACCGGAGCGCGTCCGGCCCGCGGTAACCGAATGGCTCTCCGAGCGCCGCGGCTTCGCCGCCGGGCAGCTGGACGAGTATCTCTACGCATTTCCCGACAATCAGGCCGTCCGGCACGCCTTCCGCGTCGCCTCGGGCCTGGATTCGATGGTGATCGGCGAGCCCCAGATTCTCGGGCAGATGAAGGAAGCGGTGCGCGCGGCGCAGGAAGCCGGCGCGCTGGGCACGCACCTGCATCAGTTGTTCCAGCGCAGTTTCGCGGTGGCCAAGGAAGTGCGCACCAGCACCGAGGTGGGCGCGCACTCCGTGTCGCTCGCGGCCGCGGCGGTGCGCCTCTCCCGGCGAATCTTCGAGGACCTGCGCGAGTGCTCGGTGCTCTTCGTGGGTGCCGGCGAGATGATCGAACTCGCGGCCACGCACTTCGCGGCGCAGCACCCGCGGCGCATCGTCGTGGCCAATCGCACGGTTGAGCGGGCACAGCGACTCGCCCAGCGCTTCAACGCCGAGACCATGCGTCTGGGTGAACTGCCCGATACGCTCGAGCAGTTCGATGTGGTCGTGTCGTGCACGGCGAGTTCACTCCCGATCATCGGGCTCGGCATGGTCGAGCGTGCCACGCGCGCGCGCCGGCGCCGGCCGATCTTCATGGTCGATCTGGCCGTCCCGCGCGACATCGAGCCGGAAGTCGCCCGCCTGGACGACGTGTTTCTCTATACCGTCGACGACCTCGGGCGGGTCGTGCAGTCGGGTCTCGAGAATCGCCGCGCGGCGGTGGCGCAGGCCGAGGCCATCATCGAGACGCGCGTCGACGCGTTCATGCAGTGGCTCGAGGCCCGTCGCACGGTTCCCGCGATTCGCGCCTTGCACGCGCGCGGCGAAGCGATCCGCACCATCGAAGTCGAGCGGGCGCGCAAGGCGCTCGCGCGCGGCGAAGATCCGGGCGCGGTGCTCGAAGGACTCGCACGCGCCGTCGCGGCGAAGTTCCTGCACGGACCCACCACCCTGCTACACGGCCCGGTGGAGTCGCGCGACGCGTTCCTCAAGCTCTTCGATCAAATCCTTCCGGATCTGCCTGCGGAGCATCGCCCGGGCGACGCCGCGCAAGACCCCGAGTCCGCGAAACCGCGCGGATGAAGCCCTCGCTGCTGGCTCGGCTCGAACAGCTCGAGCACCGGCTCTCCGACCTGAACGGCCTGCTTGCGAGCCAGGACGCCGCGCGCGACGCCGCGGAGTTCCGTCGGCTGCACCGTGAACACGCCGAGCTCACGCAGCTGATCGATCACCTCGAGAACTTCCGGCGCGCAGACAGCGACCGCCTGGCTGCCGAGCAGATGCTCAACGATCCGGAACTCGCGGACTTTGCCCGCGACGAGTGCGCGCGCGCTGTCGCGCGCATGGACAGCGAGGTGGTCACGCTCGAAAGGCTCATGCTGCCCAAGGACCCGAACGACGCGCGGAACGTCTTCCTCGAGATCCGGGCCGGCACCGGCGGCGACGAGTCGGCGCTCTTCGCCGGCGACCTGCTGCGCATGTACACCCGTTACGCGGAACTGCAGCGCTGGCAGGTGGAGCTGATATCCGAAAGCCCGTCCGACCTGGGCGGATACCGCGAAGTGATCGTGCGCGTCGCCGGCAACGCGGTCTACGAGAAGCTCAAGTTCGAGTCCGGGGTGCACCGTGTGCAGCGCGTTCCCGAAACCGAAGCACAGGGGCGCATCCACACCTCGGCCTGCACGGTGGCGGTGCTCCCCGAGGCCGACGAGGTCGGTGAAATCGACATCGACCCGGAGGAACTGCGCATCGACGTCTTCCGCGCCTCGGGCGCCGGCGGACAGCACGTCAACAAGACCGAGTCGGCGGTGCGCATCACCCACCTGCCCAGCGGAATCGTCGTCGAGTGCCAGGACGATCGATCGCAGCACCGAAATCGCGACAAGGCGATGAAGGTGCTGGCAGCGCGGCTGCTGGATCAGCGCACCCGTGAAGCCCAGGCGAAGGAGGCGGCGCATCGCAAATCGCTGGTGGGATCAGGCGATCGCTCGGAGCGCATCCGCACCTACAACTTTCCGCAAGGACGCGTGACCGACCACCGCATCAATCTGACGCTCTACAAGATCGACCGGATCGTCGGCGGGGATCTCGACGAGATCATCGACGGCCTGACGAACGCCCACCAGGCGGAGTTGCTCGCCGAACTCGATGACCTCGGCGCCTGAGCTGCGGGCTGCGCCGCCCGCCAGCTACGACCGGCTGATCCGCGATTGCGGCCTGCCGCGGCTCGAGGCCCGCGCCCTGATGGAACGCGCAAGCGAGCGGCGGCGCGAGTGGCTGATCGCGCACGGCGAAGACCCGGTTCCGGAGGCGATCGCCGCGGCGTTTGCGACGCTGGCGCGACGCCGGCGCGACGGCGAGCCCGTGGCCTATCTGGTGGGCGAGCGCGAGTTCCATGGGCACCGCTTCCGCGTGGACCCGAGCGTGCTGATCCCGCGCCCCGACACCGAGACGCTGGTGGACTGGGCCATCGAGCTCGCCGCACCGGGGGCACGGGTGCTGGACCTGGGCACCGGCAGCGGCGCCATCGCAGTGTCCCTCGCCCTCGCGCGAACCGATCTTGTCGTCTGGGCGACGGACCGCTCCGCAGCTGCCCTGGAGCGTGCCCGCGACAACGCAGCGCGGCTCTTGGGCACCGAGCGCGGCGGGAGCGACGCGATCTGCTGGCGCCTGGGCGCGTGGTGGAAGGCGATCGCCGAGGACGAGCGTTTCGATGTCGTCGTCGCCAATCCGCCCTACATCGATGGCGACGACCCGCACCTCGCGCAGGGCGACCTGCGCTTTGAGCCGCGCGAGGCGCTCACACCCGGACCCGACGGCATGGCCGCGATCGCCGAACTGGTGGCGGGCGCCCCCGGCTACCTTGCCGAGGGAGCCTGGCTGCTGCTCGAGCACGGGCTCGAGCAGGGCGCGGCGGTGCGGGCCCGGCTCGAGGAGGCGGGATTCGCGGCGGTGCTCACCCGGCGCGACGCGGCGGGACACGAAAGGGTGAGCGGGGGATGCTGGCGAGGGGGCGCGTACCGCAATGTCGGCTCCGGTGGCCGGGAACGTGCGATCTCTCCCGACCCCGCCGCCTCTGCCGAGGCAGTTGCCGCCACCGCCAGCGGGGGCACGCGTTTGACTGCCCCTACCTCGCATTCCTAGAATCAACGATCAGCAGGGGGGAAGCAGCCATGGAAGTCAAGGAATTCATCCAGAAGACGATCACCGACAACCCGGTGGTCCTCTTCATGAAAGGGTCGGCGCAATTCCCGCAGTGCGGATTTTCCGCGCGGGCGGTGCAGATCCTCGATGCGTGCGGAGTCAAGAATCTGGTCACCGTCAACGTTCTCGAGGACGACGAGGTGCGCCAGGGGGTCAAGGAGATCTCCAACTGGCCGACGATTCCCCAGCTCTACGTCAACGGCGAGTTCGTCGGCGGCTCGGACATCGTCTACGAGATGTATCAGAACGGAGAGCTGCAGAAGCTGCTGCCGCAGGTCCCGGGCTAATCCGGGGTCGGGGCCGGCGCGTCGGCGTCGCGCGACCCGAGCTGCACGAACGCGTGGTACGTCGAGAGAAAGGGCGTGCCCCCCGAGGCGTGCGTCACCTCGGCGAGCAGCGCCGTGCCGCGCAGCTTGTCGAGCACCGGACCCCGCACCTCGGAGAGGTGCATCTGCCAGCCCTGAGCCAGCGCGTACCGGTTCAGCCCCTCGAGCATGTCGAGGGCGGTCACATCGATGTGGTTGACCGAGGATAGCTCGAGCAGCAGGTGGTGCGCCATCGGGTGTCGCGCCATCTCGGCACGCAACTGCTCGTCCACCGGCAGCACGTTGCCGAAGTGCAGATTCTCGTCGAGACGCAGCGCGAGGATCGCGGGGTCCACTTCAACGGCATGCCGCGACACATTGCGGAAGTGCTCGGTGCCGGGAACGCGACCGATCACCGCGATGTGCGGTCGGCTGCTGCGCCAAAGCAGCGCGGTCAACGAGAGACCGATCCCGATCGAGATGCCCGCCTCGACTCCCATTCCAAGCACTCCGATCGCCGTTCCCAACCATGCCAGTGCGTCGGCACGATCGTAATTCCAGCTGCGCCGCAGCGTCGCGAAATCGATCAGTCCGATGACCGCGACAATGATCGTTGCGGCGAGCACCGTCCGGGGCACGCGCTCCAAAGTTCCGGTGGAACTCACCAGAACGAGCGTCATCAGGACCGCACAGACAACGCCGGCGAGAGGTGTGCGTGCCCCGGCGGCGAAATTCAGTGCCGAGCGCGACAGGCTGCCTGCGACCGGGAATCCGCCCGAAATCGCACTCGCCAGGTTCACAGCGCCCAGCGCGCGCAGCTCGGCATTTGCGTCGATGCGCTCCATCCTGCGCCGCGCGAGAGATTGCCCGATCGACACGTTCCCGACGAAACCGATGAGCCCGATCGCGAGCGCCGGAATCAGCAGCTGCGCGACGCGTCCTGCCGCGGGCAACTCGAGTCGAAGCACCGGCAATCCCCCGGGAACACTGCCCACCACGGCCACCTGCTCGACGACGTCGAGATCGAGTCCGGCGACGACGGCGGTTGCGAGCACCAGCGCCAGCAATGGAACGGCGCGCGCAAAGATTTTCGCTGCCTGCGCGGGCACTCCGGCACGCGCGAGCCAACGCTCCAGCGCTCCACGCGCACTCCAGAAAAGCGGCAATGCAATCGCGCCGAGCGCGAGCGTTGCCGGATTGAACGATCCAATCTGCGCGACGATCGACGACGCGACCGCGATCGCCGTATGCCCGCTTGGAACGATACCCAGCAGGGGGCCGACCTGCCCCACCGCAATCAGCGCCGCTGATCCCGAGACGAAGCCGCTGATCACAGGCTGACTGAGCAACTGCGACAAAAACCCGAGCCGAAGCACCCCGAACACCATCAGCGCGGCTCCCGTAAGCAGGGCCAGCGTGACCGCGAGCGTCGTGTACTCAGTGCTTCCCGGGGCGGCCAGCGGACCGATGGCCGCCGCCGTCATCAGCGCGATGATCGCGTGTGGCCCGACCGCCATCGTCATGCTCGAACCGAACACCGCGTACGCGATCAGCGGCAGAATGCTCGCGTAGAGTCCGACCTGCGCCGGCAGCCCGGCCAGCACGGCATATGCGAGACACTGCGGCACCAGCATGAAGGCGACCACCAGCCCCGCGAGTGCATCCTGCGCGAACCAGTCGCGCCGGTAGCCGGTCACCCACGCGGGAAGGCGGCCGCGGCTCGCTGGGTACGGATTGTTCGGAATCTCCACACCCCGAAGTATATGAAAGGCTTCGCCGCAGCGCCGGTACAATCGTTTCCATGGAAGCACGCAGAGTCATCCTGGCGATCACGGGAGCCTCCGGGGCAGCCTACGGCGTGCGGCTGCTCGAGTTGCTGCGCGCGCAGCCCGGGGTCGAGACGCACCTGGTGGTATCGCCGGCCGGCTGGATGAACGTCGATCTGGAAACCGGACTCGGCCGCGCGACGGTCGAGGCGCTCGCGCACGTGGTGCACGGTCCGCGTGAGATCGGAGCGACCATCGCCTCGGGTTCGTTCGCCTGCGCCGGCATGATCGTCGCACCGTGCTCGATGAAGACGCTCGCGGCGATCGCGCATGGTTTCGCGGACAACCTGATCTCCCGCGCCGCCGACGTCGTGCTCAAGGAGCGACGGCGCCTGGTGCTGATGGTGCGCGAGACGCCGCTGAATCTCGCGCATCTGCGCAACATGACCGCGGCCACCGAGATGGGCGCCGTCGTCTTCCCGCCGGTGCCGGCGTTCTATCACCGACCGCAGACGATCGCCGAAATCGTCGATCACAGCTGCTGCCGTACACTCGCCCTCTTGGGCATCGAGACGCCGGATGCGCCGCGCTGGCGCGGTCTGCAGCACGAACGGAGTGCAGGCGATCCGTCGGGGGAAGGAGAAACGCAATGAAGATCATGGTCGCGATCGACGGATCCAGGAACGCGTTGCGCGCGCTGCGCTTCGCGATCCGGCTGCTGCGTCGGGTCGACGGCGGCAAAGGCTCGCTCACGCTGATCAGCGTCCACGATGACACCGCCCTGCGCTCGGCCAGCCACTTCGTGGGCCAGAAAGCGGTCGACGACTATCTTGCCGAGATGTCGCGAACCGACCTCGCACCCGCCGTCGCGCTCGCCGAGAAATCGGGGCTGAAATTCGCCGCCGTAGGCCGCGAAGGACCGATCCCCGCGACGATCACCAAAGCCGCGGAAAAGGGCCGCTTCGACCTGCTGGTGCTCGGCTCCAAGGGCCGCTCGAGCATCCGGGACCTGCTGATGGGTTCGGTCGCTCAACGCGTCGCGAGCCTGTGCAAGGTTCCGGTGGTGTTGGTGAAATGAGCGCCCGCCAAAGGAGGAAAGCATGATCCAGATTCTGCTGGTCTGGGCGATCAACGCCGCGAGCCTGCTGGCGCTGCCTTACGTGCTGCCGGCGGTGCACGTCTCGGGTTTTGCTACGGCACTGGTGGTGGCCCTCGTGCTGGGTCTGCTCAACGCCGTGCTGCGGCCCGTGTTGATTCTGCTCACGCTGCCGATCAGCGTGCTCACGCTGGGGATCTTCATCTTCGTGATCAACGGGCTGATCTTCTGGCTCGCCGCGCGATTCCTCGACGGCTTCACGGTGAGCAGCCTCGGCTGGTCGATCGTCGCGGCGCTGGTCTACAGCGCGATCAGCTGGGCGTTGAGTTCACTGCTGCTGCAGCGCCCCTCCCCCCGCACCCAGGACCCGCGCCGACGCGGCTAGAAGCCGACCGCCTGCCCGTCGCGCCGGTGGTCCGAACCGGCCGCGTAACCATCCTCGAGCGCGCTTGAAATCCGCGCGATCGCCTGCGCGCTGCCGAAATCGATGCTGTCCGCCGGCATCACCGTGACCTCGTGCCCGAGCGCCTCGAGCCCGCGCACCGTCTCCGCGGGCAGCGCCGCCTCGAGAGTGAGCGCGCCGGAATCGTTGATTCGCCAGCGCGGCCCGTCCGAGCACGCCTGCGGGTTGCATCCGTCGTCGATGAAACGCATGGCCATCTGGACGTGCCCCTGCGGCTGCATGTTCGCGCCCATCACGCCAAAGGCCATCACCGGCGCGCCGTCGCGGCTGAGGAAGGCCGGGATGATCGTGTGGAAGGGGCGCTTGCGCGAGCCCACCTCATTCGGATGCCCGGGCGCCAGCGTGAAGCCGGAGCCACGATTGTGCAGGGCGATCCCCGTGCCCGGCACCACGACGCCCGATCCGAAGCCCTTGTAGTTGGACTGGATCATCGAGACCATGCGCCCCTGCGCATCCGCAGCGCAGAGGTAGACGGTGCCACCGCTGCCCGGCGCCCCGGGCGCGTAGCGACCGGCCCGGCGCGGATCGATCAGCCGCGCCCGCCCGGCGAGATAGTCGTCGTCGAGCAGCGCCGCCGGCGTCACGCGCATGTGCTGCTCGTCGGCAACCTGCGCGGCCGCGTCGGCGAACGCGAGCCGCATGGCCTCGATCTGCAGGTGCAGCCGCGCCGCCGAATCGGGCTTCGTGTCCCGCACCGGCAGGTGCGCGAGGATGCCGAGCGCGATGAGCGCGGTGATGCCGGCGCCGTTGGGAGGGATTTCGTGGACCGCGTAACCCCGATACGCGTGCACGAGCGGTTCGACCCACTCGGCGCGGTGTTCGCCCAGATCCTCCTCGTCGAGCGCGCCGCCCGTCGCACGCGCGAAATCCGCGATCCGGCCGGCGAGCCGACCCGTGTAGAACGACGCACCCCGGGTGGCGGCGATCTCTTCCAGCGTGTCGGCCTGCTCCGCGAACTGCCACCGCTCTCCGGCGCGCGGCGCGCTGCCCGCGGGCAGGAACGCCTGCGCGAAGCCGGGCTCCGCGCGCAGGAGCGATTCGGCCGCCTGCCACTGGCGGGCCACCACCGGGGACACGGCAAAGCCCGCGCGCGCGTAGCGGATGGCCGCGTCGAACAGGCGCTCGAACGGGAGCGCCCCGAAACGCTCCGAAAGCGCCACCCAGCCGGACACGGCGCCTGGCGTCGTCACGCTGTCCCAGCCCAACGCCGCCATCGCCTCGCGGCCCACAAAGCGCTGCGGACTCCAGCCCCGCGGGGCGCGGCCCGAGGCGTTGATTCCGTGCAGCCGCTCACCGTCCCACACCAGCGCGAACGCGTCACCCCCGATGCCGTTCATTGTTGGCTCGACCACGGTGAGCGTGATCGCTGTCGCGAGCGCGGCGTCGATGGCGTTGCCGCCGGCCGCGAGCGCCTGGAGCCCCGCCTGCGCGGCAAGCGGCTGCGACGCCGCGACCGCGTTGCGGGAAAGCACCGGGCTGCGTCCCGACGCGAAAGGCAGCGCCGGATTGAAGTCCGTCACATCATCGACCATCACCTCTCCTAGGGAGCAAGGCGCTCGCGAAGCCAGCCGCCGTCCTCCTGCCTGCGATAGACAAGTCGGTCGTGCAGTCGGGACTTGCGCCCCTGCCAGAATTCCCAGCGCTCGGGCGCGACCCGATAGCCCCCCCAGTGCGGCGGGCGCGGCGGGTGCAGACCGAAACGCAATCCGAACTCGGCCGCACGCGCGACCAGCACGGCCCGCGACGCGATCGGCCGGCTCTGCTCGGAGGCCCAGGCCCCGATACGCGACGCGAGCGGTCGGTCGGCGAAATACGCGTCGGACTCCGCGGCGCTGGTCTTCGTCACTGTTCCCTCGATGCGCACCACCCGCTCGTTCTCGACCCAGTGGAACTGGAGCGCCGCGCGGGGCGCCACCGCCAGATCGTGCGCCTTGCGGCTCTCGTAGTTCGTGTAGAAGACGATCCCGCTTTCGTCGACCTCCTTGGCCAGCACGATGCGCGTCGACGGGCGTCCATCCGCGTCAACGGTCGCCACGGTCATCGCGCTCGGTTCGGGAATCCCGCTATCGATCGCTTCCTGGAACCACTTTCGAAACTGCGCGAGGGGCTCGTTCGCGGCCCGGCGCTCGTCGAGTTCCGCCCGGTCGTAGTCCTTGCGCAGTTCGGAGATCTTTTTCACGCCGCGAGTATAGAGCCTGCGCGCCCTGTGTCGCAGCCCCGCGACTCATGTCCCCTCCCGGGGTCCATCGATCCCACGACAACGACCGTTCGTCGCA